>JANYCW010000027.1 GCA_025360085.1 Actinomycetes bacterium | reverse complement strand
AACTTTGCCGGCTAACTCTTTTCGCAGATGACGCGATGTGCGTTTCATCCAAAAGACCATCCACGTCACAACGCCTACCGCCAAAAACGAGGTTAAACCAGCAAACAGCGCTTCCCCCCTTGGCGATAATTCGGCGGAGGTAAAGGTGAGAATCGCACCTAATGCCCCACTTGCGATCACCGCTAACGCCGTACCACTCCAGATGTAGGAACGAAGATGGCTTTTGCCCATCTTGGTGATGTAGGCGATCAGAATTCCAACGATGAGGGAGGCTTCAAGCCCCTCACGCAGGGCGATAATGAATGAATTTACCATGGCGAAAATCTAAGGCACAGGGGCTATATACGCAACTCTTTCGTTGCGTAAATCACTTATCCTCGATGGTGCCCACTGCCACAGGTTCGGCAATAAGCAAAGGCTCAGGTTCAAGGAGGGCATCGGCAATGGCGCTGGCCACGAGATCAATCTGCCATGTTCGGGCACCTAAGGTAAAAAGGAGCGAGCGCACCGCCTCTTCATCGCGGATCACGGTGGATTGGGCCGGTGGTGACCAAGCGATACGGCGAACGATTTCTGGGGAAATCAGGTTTTCTACTGGAATTAAATACAGCGCAGAGATATTTTCAATCGCTTTGCGAGCATGGGTGTATGGCGCATATTTTTCTGGGAACTTATCTTTCCATACTTTGACGGGTGGCAAAGTATCGGCTTTAGTTCGTACCGCCGGCCATTGCTCCTGCGGCAATGCAACCGCGCGCTCAATTGCTCCGAGCCAGGATGCTGAGTTTTCTAACCACTGCGCTCGCAGACCTAAGGGGCGAAGTATCTTTTCAAAATCTCTTTTCGTCGTTGGTGCCTTCATTGCAAGTTCGATAATCGCGGAGTCATTGAGAAGTTTCCCTCCTGCAATATCTTTTGCTGAGGCCAACTGATCTCGTGTGCGCCATAACTCTCGAATTATGGCCAGCTGATCTTGGCGTTTTATTGTGTGCATTCCAGATGTTCGACGCCACGGATCAATTCGCGGTGGTGGGGGTGCTGCTGCGAGAATTGAAGCAAACTCTTGTTTGGCCCACTCCAACTTTCCACTTGAAAGTAGAATTTCATATATGGCATCACGAAGTTGGATAAGAAGTTCAACGTCGAGTGCGGCATATGTCAACCACTCTTGTGGCAATGGGCGTTTGGACCAATCGGCAGCACTGTGCTCTTTGGCAAGTGATACGCCCATGAGGGACTCTAAGAGTGGCCCAAGGCCAACGCGTGCTAGGCCAGCGATTCGACCACCGAGTTCGGTATCAAAAAGAATTTCCGGATTGATTCCAATTTCGCGTAGGCAGGGTAAGTCTTGCGTACTGGCATGCAGTATGACTTCATCGGTATTGAGAAGGGAGTTCAATTCAAGAAAAAGTCGATGATGTGGGAGAAAGGCAATGGGATCGATTAAATGTAATCCGCCACCATGTCGTTTGATTTGAATCAAATAGGCTCTAGCGCTATATCGAAAACCTGAAGCGCGTTCGGCATCAACGGCAAATGGACCGGTACCCAGCGAAAGTGCATCGATTGCCGCCTCAAGGGCGGCCTCCGTTTCTATCACGGCCGGAGTTCCACCTGCAGGGCTCAACAGAGGAACTGCTTGATTCGGATCTTCCATTAAGTAACTAACGGTGCCTTGTTGCATTTATTGCAGAAACACCAAGTGGAATTGCTTGCAGCCCGGCAACTTCAGAGATTAATGTGCACCAACCGGCGATGTGATGTAGCAGATCGCTCGGTTGATTTATAAGAGGTGTCCACGAGGCGCGAATCTCAATCTCTGATTCATCATTTCGGGGTGAGAGTTTTCCAAAGGATGCACTCGCAACACGAGTGACAGTTCCACTGGGTGCGGCAAGTTCACATCCGCTGCCGTCTAAGGATTGTAGAAACCAATTCCATCCCACCTCAGGTAACAACGGATCTTCTTGCATAATTATATCTACGTCGGCGCGAACAAAAGTTACGCACCGGAACTCACCCTCCCAAGAATCTTGACCGCCAGGTTCATGAAGTAAAACAAATCGCCCAGATGCGATTTCATCTTCACTCTCTCCTAGTAATCCATTACTGACATCGGCTGAAAAGGCAAAGGCGAATTTCGCCAGTTTTTGTGGCGCCGGAACTTCTTCAAGGATGAGCTCCGATCGCGGCGTAAATGCTCGAAGAAGTTGGACTAACTCTTCGAAGCCGCGCGTATCCATTCTCTAAGAGTAAAGAATTAAGCTTCTCAATCTCGGGAGGCAGGGCGGTAGCCTTGTCGCTATGGCCTCATTGTTAGCGTTAATCTCAAGTATTTTATGGGGTAGTGCCGACTTTGAAGGTGGGCGTTTGAGCAAGAAGCACGCACCCATCGCCGTGCTTGGCCTTTCACAGATAATTGGACTGATATTTGGGCTTAGCTTGCTGATTTTTTTCGGTACCTCTGGTGCCCAAGCCTTTGGTAGTAATGGATATGTAATTCCTGGAATCTGTGCCGGTTTTTTAGGTTATTTCGGATTGATGTGTTTATATGCCGGTCTTGCATCTGGGCGAATGGGAGTCGTTTCACCTATCAGCGCATTGAGTGCGGTGATTCCGCTTAGCTATGCATTGTGGCGCGGGGAAAGACTCTCGATCATCACATCTATTGGAGTTGTCCTTGCGATAGGTGGTGCCTTTTTTACAAGTGGCCCTGAAATCTCACAAGGGTTCTCAATTCGCCCGTTACTACTTGCGCTAGGTGCCGCTTTTGGATTTGGAACCGCGCTCACCTATATCGCAATCGGATCTCAATCAAGTGCGTTGATGACCATGGTGACGATGCGTGCAGCAACGGTTGGAGTTACGATTGCTATCGCAATTCACTTTCGAAGCACCGGTGGCTTTACTAAAAATGAATATCCACGACTTGCATTTATGGGCATCTCAGATTTTTTGGCAAATTTACTCCTTGGCATTGCTTGCAACTCCGGTTCAATTTCAGTTGCAATGGTTCTAGGCTCACTTTATCCCGTTGCCACAGCGTTGTTGGCATATAAATATCTTCATGAACGTCTGCGCACGCTTCAGTATGTTGGAGTAGCGATGGCAGTCATTGGAGTGGCGCTCATATCAGCCTTCTAATTGTGCGCGTAAAAAAATAGAGTCCCATCGATTTCATGCTTTTCGACATGCAAAAATCCAGCCAAGATACCTTGCCAATCGATGAGAATCTCGCCATCTTGAACTGGGGTAACTGAGAGAAAAAACTCGTCAATGAGGTTATCGGCTAAAAGTTCATTGATAATTGCAACTCCAGCTTCTATTAATACCCGTTCGCCAAACTCTTTATGAGCGCGCTTTAGGGCTGCGGCCGGAGTTAAATTCCAGAGATGCGCTAATTTATTTTCTGGTACAGGCGAAATATCCGAATGCGAGATAATAACCAATGAACAAGGTGTGCGCCCGTAACTCTCATTACGTGCGGTATTTCCTCCGATAATAATGGCATCGAAATCTCTGCGCCTTGCAAGAAATGCTTGGCGATCGGCGGGTGAGCTCACACCCCGTGAACTGCGGTTTTTAACCGTTGAGCCATCGGCGCCAACGACAAGGCTTGCCGAAGTGCTCACGGGTCGATTATTGCAACTTTCGATTAAATTAGCAGGGCATTTTTGCCTACGAGTTGAGCCGATGGCTCAAACCTCGTTAGCCTGTGAGGTATGTCCCCTTGCGAGCGCGTTCGTGGCGCATGCCTTGCAGGTGTATTGATGGTGGGCCTAGTGGTTGTGCCACCAGCTAATGCCGCACCTACATTAGCCGAAGTCCAAGGCAAAGTACGTCAACTCGAGGAAGATGCCACGAGTGCAGCTGAAGGTGCACAAGAGGCAAAGGTAAAATTAGCAACTCTGACCAAGACCCTAAATGCAATTAAGAGCAAGGCCGAAAATCAAGGCCATACACTCTCAACGTTGCAAAAATCCCTAGGCACTATCGCCCTCGATGAGTATAAATCGGGAAGCTTAAGTCAAGGCCTAGAACTCCTCTTCTCATCTGATCCAACGCTCTACCTTTCCTCGGCCGGAGTTCTGGATGCAATTACACGAGGCAAGTCGGTTCAATTGCGTAGGTACGAAGCGGCGCAGCAACGATTGAATGCAACGACGATGACGGTAAATGACAGATTAGATTTAGTCAGATCGGCGCAGAAAAAATTTGCTGCCCAATCCGCGTTAGCGCTATCGAAATTGAAAGAGGCGCAAACGTTACTTTCTAAGTTAAAGAAAGACGATCGTGTTCGACTGGCAAAAATTACGGCCGCTCAAGAGGATGCAGATCAAGCCTCTTCTCTTGCCGCGGCAAAAGGGGCTAAAGGGATCTCAGGTCGCGCCGGAATTGCACTTAAATTTGCTCTCAAGCAGATTGGTGATCGCTATGTATTTGGTGCAGCTGGACTTATAACGTGGGACTGCTCTGGATTAACAATGCGCGCATTTGCCGCCGCTGGTGTCTCTCTTCCCCATTCTTCGGCGGCGCAGGCACGAATGGGAAGATCAGTTCCACTTAACGCCCTTAAACCTGGAGATTTATTATTTTTTGGCCGCCCAATTTCACACGTCGGGATTTATTTAGGGGGAGGAAGAATGGTACATGCACCACGTTCGGGCTCGCGTGTGAAAGTGACGGCAGATTTAAACATGGGCCGTAAAACTTTAGTGGAGGCACGCCGTTACTAAAAAAATCTTATTTGTGACTAATGATTTTGGCCCTCGTGCCGGGGGCATAGAAACCTTCATTATTGGGCTTATTGAGCGGCTACCGCCCAATCAAACGATTGTGTATACATCGTCCCAGAGTGGTTCCAAGGAGTATGACGCGGCATGGAAAGTTAATTTCGGAGTCACGGTGATTCGTGATCGCGCAAAAATTCTGCTTCCAACCCGACGAGTAACAAAAATCCTCGCACAGTTAATTAAAAATAACGACATCAACGTCGTTGCATTTGGAGCGGCCGCGCCGTTAGCGTTGATGGCCTCAAGCCTTAAGCATGCAGGCGCGCACAAGGTTGTTGCTCTGACTCACGGACATGAAGTTTGGTGGTCGAAGCTCTTTCCATTCTCGCTCGCTATTCGTCGGATTGGCAACACGGTCGATACGTTGACCTATTTAGGAGAGTTCACAAAATCAGCGATATCGAAAGTGCTGACTCCTAAGGCCAGGAAAACTATGGTCAAAATTGCACCAGGAATCGATATAGAACACTTTGCTCCGACAGATTCAACTCTTCTTCGCCAGTCGTTGGGCTTAGATGGCAAGAAAGTAATCATTTCAGTAGGCAGGTTGGTGCATCGCAAGGGCCAAGATCGCCTTATCGAATCAATGCGCGCCGTCATCGCCCAAACTCCCCATGCACATCTTTTGCTCATAGGCCAGGGTCCATATAGCCCACATCTGATGTCATTAGTTAAAAAATTTGGGCTTGAAAACTATGTAAGTTTTATTGGCCGCATTAACTATGCCGAACTTCCACGCTACCTTTGTCTCGGCGATGTTTTTGCAATGCCTTCTCGATCGCGTTTTTTTGGATTGGAAGTAGAGGGATTAGGAATTGTCTATCTTGAAGCGAGTTCGTGTGGACTTCCGGTCATTGCAGGTGCATCGGGTGGCGCACCTGATGCGGTCATTGAGGGAGTTACTGGGTTAGTTGTTGATGGTTTGGATACCACCGCGATTGCAAATTCCCTCATTGAGTTACTTAATAATCCAGAACGCGCAGTTGCCATGGGGCGAGCCGGTCGTGAATGGGTAAAAAGTAATTGGCGTTGGCAGATATGGGCCGATGAGTTTTCAAAATTACTCGTTGACTAAGTTGTGTTTGCGCGCCTTCGTAACAGCTGCGGTTCGGTTTGTAACCTCTAATTTTCTAAAGATTGCAGCCAAATGAGTCTTGATCGTTGCCTGACTCACATAGAGATCGGCGGCAATTCTTTCTGTGGAGGCACCACTGGGCAAGAGGTATAGGACATCGAATTCACGCGCAGTCAAATGAAAGCTCTCTGTGGTTGCCGCAATTGCGCCCGCTATTCCATTGGCACTAAAACTTCGTGGAGATTGTATTGAATAATCGATGGCGGCAATAAGTTCGGTGAGCGGCGCACTTTTTAGAATGTATGCATTTGCCCCCGCTTTCATTGCCGCAAGTAGATGCGAATCAGAATCACTAAGAGTAAGGACGACAATTCCAATCGACTTCGAGATTCCTCGCGCCCAAGAAATTAGATCAAAGCCGCTTCCCTCGGGAAGGTGTAAGTCGACGATAATCACATCTGGATTTGTGTGTGCGATTTGTGCCCGGCCTTCGGCTTGCGAGGCAGCCTCCGCCACAATCTCATATCCATGGCGAATCAGTGCTGCCTTTAAACCTTCACGCACTACAGCGTGGTCATCGATAATGAGGACGCGCTTCATGGCCTTTTCCAAGGCACTGTGATTGAAACCTGTGTACCTAATTCATTTGACTCAATAACAATTCCTCCATCTAAGTCATGAACACGTTCGGATATTCCAATAAGTCCATGGTGCCCAGATCTCTCTGCGGCACCACCGACACCGTTATCATGAATGGTCATGGTTAGTAACGTTGCATGTGAATGCTCTTGAACATTTCTTAAAAGCTCGGCAAAGATTTTTTGGAGTTCAATATTTGTTGAATTTTCAAAGCGGGAGAGTAAAGTGTCATTACTGGCGCGAAGTGAAAATATTTCAGCTCTCACCTTGTCAGCTAAACTACTCATTGCAAATCGTAATGTGCGCAGCTCGGCTCGAATCTCATTCGGAGTTTGCGGTGCTGCGACAATTGAGTCGATTGCATAGCCCAAACCAACGAGATCTTGGGCGATTCCATCATGCAACTCTTGTGCGAGCCTTACTCGCTCATTAACGCTCACATTTTTACTTTGTAAAGAGCTGCTCGATCTCTCTGGCGAACTCTTTTGAAATAACCGCACGTTTCATTGATAGTTTAGCCGTCAAGTGTCCACCTGCAATGGTGAAATCAGTCGGCAAAATTATAAATTTACGAATCGATTCAGCTTTACTCACGGCTTTATTTGCATCGTCAACGGCGGTTTGGATGACAGAGATCAAATCCGGGTCATGAGCCAAATCTGTCATGGACGCACCCTCTTTACTATTCTTAGCCACCCAGGTTTTCAGCGCATCTTGATCAATGGTTACGAGGGCCGCGATATATGGCTGATTATCACCCACAACCAGACACTGACTGACAAGTGGATGTGATCGCAGGCGATCTTCAAGGACGGCCGGGGCTACATTTTTTCCACCAGCTGTAACAATTATCTCTTTCTTGCGCCCAACAATGTAAAGGAATCCTTCATCATCGAGCCTTCCGAGATCACCTGATTGAAACCAACGATCACCTGTAAATGCCTCGTCATTGGCCGCTTCATTCTGCCAATACCCGCGCATCACAATCGGTCCGCGAATCAATACTTCGCCATCATCGGCTATTTTAATGGATGTTCCAGGAACAGGACGGCCAACGGATCCAACACGATGAGCTCCCGTTAGATTCAACGTCGCTCCCGCCGTTGTCTCAGTGAGTCCATAACCCTCAAGGACTGTTATCCCAGCCCCGCGGTAAAAGTGGCCTAGACGAGCGCCCAAGGGAGCGCCACCAGAAATTGCCGCCTCAACTTTCCCGCCCATTCCAGCGCGAATCTTTGAGTAGACCAATCTGTCGAAGATTTTATGTTTGATGGAAAGGAGTGGAGAGACCGATTTTTTATCAAGGTTTTCAGAGTATGCAATTGCAACTTCGGCGGCCTTTCTAAAAATCTTGCCTTTACCGGCGGCTTCGGCACGCGCTTCGGAGCCATTATAAATTTTTTCAAAAATTCTCGGGACCGCTAAAACGAATGTGGGTTTAAATGAGGCAAGGTCTATTGGCAAGCGTCCTACAGGATCACTGCAGTGCGCTAAGTGAAGGCCAGCCGAAATTGCACCTATCTCTACCATGCGACCAAAGACGTGAGCCACGGGCAGAAATAAAAGAGTAGAGCCACCAGGCTTTAGAAATAGATCGGCCGCACCTTGTACGACGTTTCCACATTCGGCAAGAAAATTGCTATGCGTTAAGGCCACGCCCTTTGGCTTTCCAGTTGTTCCCGATGTGTAGATAAGTGTTGCAAGAGTGTCTGGAACAAGTGAGTTGCGTCGACGATCAATTTCATCATCACTTACATGCGAGCCCGCTTCTTTGAGAATGCTCAAAACATCGTCAGTAATCGTCCATATATGTTTCGTATGGGCTGGCAAAACTGTGTTAACCAATTCACGATTGGCCGGTGTTTCAACAATAATGCCAACTGAGGAAGAGTCGTTGAGAATCCAATCAATCTGTTCGGCCGAAGAAGTGTCATATACGGGCACAACGACTGCGCCTGCAAACCAGATTGCAAAGTCCAATATCGTCCACTCATACCGAGTTCTGGACATGATTGCGACGCGATCACCAATCTGTACACCGGCGGCAATTAATCCCTTTGCGGTTTCACGAATTTGGAGTTCAGCCTCTTTAGCACTCACACTATGCCAGCCATCACCCAGCGGCCTCGACATTATGATTCGCTCTGGCTCAAACCACGCTCGTTCGGCAATCAGATTTGTTAAGTTACCGGCGGTGGCGGTCGAGGCTAATGCGGGATTTGTAATTTCATTCATGGGAGTAACGGTAGTGGTTGATTTATTATTTAGGGAAGAGGGGTAACCTTGGCTCATGAGCGATTCGAGCAGTTCCACCATAACAATCAATGTCCCGATGGCCCAGGTCACTTCAGCGTTATTTGCGCTTGAAAAGTACCCCGATTGGTCGACATCCATTAAATCCGTTGAGGCTTTGTCCCGAGATGATCAAGGAAATATCACGAAGGTAAAGATGGTTATTGATGCCGGAATGATGAAAGACCGTGTCATTTTAGATTATGACTGGTCCGGTGCGCCCGGTCATCTCAGTTTTTCACTTGATGATGCCGATTTATTAACGGGCATGGATGGCGCTTACAGTATAAAAAGTATCGACGAGGACACAACGCAAATTACTTATGAGCTCACCGTCTGCCTGTCGATGCCGATCCCTTCAATGATGCGACAGAAGGCCGAAAAATCAACTATTGATCAAGCGCTCTCTCAACTTAAATCGGCATTAGAAGGATAGGTTTTTAATGGTCTACACAATTGGTATCGACGTGGGTGGTACCAAGATTTTGGGTGGCGTTGTTGATGAATCGGGAAAAGTTATTGCTCGAGCAAGAACTGATACGCCCCGCCAAGGCGGTACTGAGTTAACGAAAACGATTGCAAAAATTGCCAAAGAGTTACTACACAATCATGACGTTATTTCAGTCGGCGTATCTGCAGCCGGTTTCGTTTCATCTGATCGAAAAACTATGTTGGCATCACCAAATATTGCCGACTGGAACGGTGTCAACTTAGATGATGAGCTCACCGCATTAATCGGACTGCCTGTCATTATTGAAAATGATGCGAACGCTGCAGCATGGGGTGAGGCAACGTTCGGTGCCGGTAAAGGTCAAGCACACCTCATGATGTTGACGGTTGGAACTGGAATTGGCGGCGGAATTGTTGTTAATGGCGCGCTCTATAGAGGCGCATTTGGCGTTGCCGCCGAGTTTGGGCATGTGCGAGTTGTTCCCGATGGACATTTATGTGGGTGCGGTGCACGTGGATGTTTTGAACAGTATGCATCAGGTAAAGCTCTTCTGCGCCATGCCCGCGAGGCAATAAGTGCAAGTCCAGAGATTGCGCGCAATCTTTTATCGCGAGGTGATGGAACCGTTGCAGGTTTGACCGGTAAGGCCATCACTGAAGCCGCCCGTGATGGTGATCCCGTTGCGATTGCCGCTTTTAATACGACAGGTCAATGGTTAGGTGCAGGAATCGCATCATTATCGGTGATACTTGACCCTGCCTGCGTTGTCATTGGTGGTGGCGTTATAGAGGCAGGAGAGATTCTTTTAAAGCCAACAAGAGATGCGCTGGCAAGAACAATGCCATTTGCAGGCAAACATCCGTACCCTCAAATTATCGCTGCCCAGATGGGAAATGAAGCTGGTTTAGTTGGTGTCGCTAATTTAGCAAGGTTCTAATTTTCAAACGGAAAGACAAGGCCAACGAGATTTCTTATCTCATCCATTGTTTTCATAACTGCAATCGTTTCACTCCACGGCATCAAAGGTGACTCAAGCTCCCCGGCATGGATAACGCGCGCCATTTCGATTGCTTGTTCTCGCAAACCATGTCCGATGTAATCCAGCGGATATTCGATGACTCTTCCATCAAATAAAATCACCCGCATATTCGTTGGAGTATAGAAAGTGCGATCAATTTCAAGTCGTCCCAATAAACCGCTGATAACGGCGCGACATGGGGTTTGCGCAATCATTGTTGTCGTGATGATGGCTTGCGCGCCATTTTCATAGTTAAAAATGGCACTTGTCTGGGCATCTACTCCGCGATCCGTCATTACAGAACTAGCGATGATGTTCGAAGGAGTACCAAGAACTAAGTGGGCAAAGGAGACCGGATAGATTCCTAAATCCAAAAGTGCACCGCCACCCAAAGCTGGATCTATGAGTCGCGCAATATTTTGATCGGCCAAACGTTGTCCATGATCTGCTTCCACGCTTTGGATTGGACCTAAGACCCCACTTGAAAGAATGTGTCGCACCTGTGCGATGTGAGGTAAATAGCGAGTCCACATGGCTTCGAGAAAAGCAACATTATTTTCGCGCGCTGTATTCACCATGACTTGTGCCTCAAGCGCCGAAATGGCAATGGGCTTTTCACACAAAACGGGCTTACCGGCATTCAGTGCTAAAACTGCATGTTCGGCATGCATGGGATGTGGGGTTGCGACATAGATTGCATCGACGTTTGGGTCGTTAACTAAGTCACTGTAATTTCCATGCGCAATTGCTCCGGAGATAGTAGAAATGAAATCTTTGGCTTTCTCAAAACTGCGCGAGCCAACCGCACTAACACTATGACCCTCGGCCAAAAGTAAATCTTCCACAAATTCTCGTGCGATTCCACCTGTTCCTAAAATGCCCCAACGAAAATTTCTCATAGTGTTGCTCCGTCATCTTCGTGATAACCACGCTTGAGCCAACGTGCTATCGCCGATCGTGCCGATAGAAAGAAGGAGCGCGGAGTTTGGGTTGGGGGATTAGGCGGTACAAAACCTTGGCTTTGATCCATTCGATCTAATTCATCTAAGTACGTCGAGGGGGTCGACTCGTCAAGGGATAGACCTGAGACAATGGAATCGAACTCGCTACGGATCAAATCTTCTTCATCACATCCATCGGTGTTGGGCTCTTTCGGATTATCTCTCACCCCCAAATAGTGTCATACGCAGCGATTGCGGCTAAATTGGCTCAGTGCTCAATAACCTTCCCTACGGCGTGCTCCGGGCCTTCTTAACGCCATTTCTGATGAGCGCCTTTCGGCCAAAAGTTAAAGGTTTGCGCAATGTCCCCTCAAAGGGCCCTGTCATCATCGCCTCTAACCATCTCTCATTTAGTGACTCGATTTTCATGCCGCTCGTAGTTCCTCGTAAAGTCACCTTTCTTGCTAAGAGCGAGTACTTCACTTCTCCTGGTCCAAAAGGCCTATTAAAGAAATTAACCTTTATCGCCCTTGGTCAAGTTCCCGTCGATAGGTCGGGGGGCCGACGATCTGAAGCCGCCCTTATTACCGGACTTAAAGTTTTAGCCGAAGGCAAATGCTTAGGAATCTATCCAGAAGGCACGCGCTCTCCCGACGGGCGACTCTATAAAGGCCGTTCTGGAATTGCTCGCCTTGCCATCGAGTCGGGTGCACCCATAATTCCAGTTGCGATGTCTAACACCGACAAGATTCAGCCCACAGGAAAATTAATTCCTAATCTACATAGAGTTGGAATGATCTTTGGTGAGCCCATGTATTTTAATGGAGATTCAACTGATTTGGCGTATCTTCGCGAGGTGACCAATCTCATTATGGAAAAGATTCAAGAGATGTCTGGACAAGAGTATGTAGATATCTACGCGCCAAAAAAGAGTAAACCAGATGAGATCAATGTATCTGGCGACGAAGACTAAAGTTTATCGAGAGCATTTCGCGCAAGAAGATAGGAACACGTAGTGCACGTCGGGCCTGAATCTGGTAAATCGCCTTCAAGTATGTCAATGAACTTTGCAATCGTAGCGAGAAAATTTGGCGTATCTCGCTCGACTCCTACATATTTTTGATCAACTCCAAATCCATGAGACCCATCATTGTCTCCAAGAGTTGTTGTGAACTTCCAGATGAGCAACCCCATCGATGCGACGGTGTGGCCTTTGCCCGCAGTTGGATTTTCTAGCGCATATGCATATGCCTCAAGCTGAGGTGAGTAAAATGCTGCATTGTCGCGTTGGCTGTCGGATACTTTGCAATCTATCAGGCCAATTGTCCCATCAACATTTGTTGAAACAAGATCATACTTTCCTAAAATGCGCCAGCGCGTATCAACTCCGTTTATCACAAGCGGCTTGCTTTTTACGAATTCACCCCATTTCGTGAGCGTTCCTGGGCGAAGTGATGGATCGATGGTTGGCATATCCGCGTTGTGAAATCGCTCCTCTTGTAACGTCGATAATGTGCCAACAAGAGGCATCGTTAATGGTGCGCTGATTTTGTACCAGTATTTAATCCATAAACACCGCGTACAGGTTGTTAGACCAAAAGTTAAATCTGAAGGGGAGATGTACTCGCGTGCAGGCTTTGCCGGTTTTTTCATACCCTTATTGTGTCGCTAGCCTCTGACAATTGCAGAAATCAATACAGCTAAGCCTAAAAAAATCATAATTGATCCACCCGCTGCCCGTAGCTTTTCTAATCTGGTTGAATCGGTGGCTAACCACTGCCGAGCCGTCCCTGCTAGTAATCCCCATGAACCATCGGATATAAAAGCCAACGCTGAAAAGATTGCGCCGAGCAAGATCAATTGACCCGTAACACTCCCGCGTTCGCGATCAATGAACTGGGGCAAGACGGCGGCATAGAAAACAATCGCCTTAGGATTTAGGGCACCAACCCAGAAACCATCACGGATTGATTTCACTACTCCAGGTGCATCATTACCTTGCTGGGTCATATCGGCCGCATGAAGCTCTCGATGTTTAATCGCATCGATACCTAAATACATTAAATACAATCCGCCACCCCATTGAACGCCCTTGTAGGCTAGATCTGAACGTTGCAGAATTGGACCGAGACCAAGGGCGACAAAGACCGATAAAACAAATGAGCCAGTGACGTTTCCTGCAACGGTAAAGACTGCAGTTTTGCGCCCCCAAGAAATTGCGCGAGCGATAACAAATAAGACGCTAGGGCCAGGCGCCAGAATGATTACCATCGCGGCCACAATATATTCCGTAAGCCGCGATGGAATCACCATATATTGATTTTAACTATTACCCCGAGACGACGCAATTGAATGAAGAAGGCGATATCCAACAATGGCAACGAGAGTTGCGTTAATAATTCCGTTGAACGTGTAATCACCACGGGTCCATGACATATCGGAGATTCCGATAATCAAAGCCGCGGCTGCAATTATGAGATTAGTTGAGTTAGCAAAATCAACCTTGCCTTCAATCCAAATTCTTGCACCAAGTACGCCAATCATTCCAAATAAGGCAACACCAACGCCGCCAAGAGCCCCGACCGGAGTAGAGCTAAGCACTGCGCCAAACTTAGGCGAGAGTGATAGACCAATGGCACCAACACCTGCAATCCAATATGCCGCCGTTGAATACACTCGCGTTGCCGCCATTACGCCAATGTTTTCGGCATAGGTAGTTGTGCCTGAACCACCACCAAGACCTGCAAGTGTTGTTGCAATTCCATCGGCCATGAGAGCCGTGCCCATTTGTCCATCTAGATTTTTTCCAGTCATTGCAGAGACGGCCTTTACGTGACCTACGTTTTCTGCAATTAAGACAAGCACAACGGGCAAGAAGAGCACGATTGCTTTGCCATCAAAGGTTGGCGAGGTAAATGAAGGTAGGGCGAACCATTTGGCTGCAGTGATGCCATCAGTCTTTACATCGCCCATTGCATATGCACTGGCATATCCGATGACCAGGCCCGCAAAGATACTTATGCGACCTAAAAATCCACGCGAACCTGCCGCAATCAAAGCAATAGAGGCGAGGGTTATAACGCCAACGAGAGGTCCGGCGCTAAAATTATTCTTTGCCGCCCCCGCTAAGTTCAGGCCGATAACCATCACGATAGTGCCGGTGACAACGGGTGGCAGTAACCAGTTGATCCATCCAATTCCGGATTGGCGCACAATCAGACCCACGGCTGCTAGTAGCAAACCCGTAACAACGACTCCACCTAGGGCCGCTGACATTCCGCCACCGGATTTTGCCGCTGCGATTGGAGCTAAGAATGCAAAAGATGAACCGAGATAACTTGGTACTTTGTTCTGCGTCAGTGTTAAAAATAGAAGAGTTCCAACGCCTGAGAAAAAGAGTGTAGTTGTGGGTGGAAATCCAGTGATAAGAGGAACGAGAAAGGTTGCGCCAAACATCGCCGCAATATGTTGAACTCCGACACCGATCGTGCGAGGCCAGGTTAAACGTTCATCAGTGGATACGACTTCGCCTTGTGATATTGACTTTCCATCTCCATGCAGCTTCCAAGTAAGTAGAGACATCCATCGTCCTTTTCCTTAGGGCCTTATCTGTGTGATAGGCGCTAAAAAATAAGGGTACGGGAGGCAAACTCCATACTGAGGCGTACGCCACACCTTTTTCTCACCAAGTTGCATCCACGCTCGTATCGAGTTAGATTACGATTCGATATATCGATACGATATAAGAGAAGTAGGTAAGGGATGGAGGTAGGTCAAGTGCGCTCACGAAGTCAATCTCTTGAATTCGCGCTCCTTGGACTTCTATCCCAGAACCCTCTGCATGGATATGAACTACGTAAGCGAATTGGCACCATGGTTGGACCATTTAGGGCGCTCTCATTTTCAGTTCTCTATCCGCAACTTCGTCGAATGATGGAGAGTGGTTTGATTCAAGAGAGCGCCGTTGAATCGCTTTCTCGGCGCTCGCGAATCGTCTATGCCATCACAGAGCGAGGCAGTGCACGCTTTTCGAGTCTTACCGAAACCGTGAGTCCTGATACATGGGAAGACGAGGGTTTTGAGATTCGCTTCGCATTTTTTTCTCCAACATCTTCAAAGAACAGAGTACGAATTCTTGAGGGGCGCCATCGTCGCCTCAAGGAGAAAGCAGAGATTCTTCGGAGTGAGCTCGAGAAGTCACCAATTGGAATAGATAGATATCTAGAGGAGTGGCGACGCCACTCACTGGAATCAGCTGATCGAGAGATCGTTTGGCTGGAAGACATGATCAAAATCGAGAGGAAATAAAGTGAATATATCAACCGGTAAAGGCGACATTCGTGTTGCAATAATTGGCGTCGGGAACTGTGCTAACTCTTTAGTTCAAGGCGTGACTTATTACCAGGACGCGGCCGTTGATCAAGAAATTCCAGGGCTTATGCATGCAGTTGTTGGGGGATACCACATCTCTAGCATCAAGTTCGTAGCAGCCTTCGATGTTGATGCTAAGAAAGTTGGTTTAGATTTAGCCGATGCTATTTGGGCCAGTGAAAATAACACGATTAAATTTAGCAACGTTGTACAGACTGGAGTTTTGGTCCAACGTGGTGTAACAAATGATGGCCTTGGAAAGTACTACCGAGAGACAATCACAGAATCTGACGCACCCGCAGTAGATATGGTGCAAGTCCTTAAGGATGAGGCCGTCGATGTGTTGATCTGCTATTTGCCAGTTGGTTCAGAGATTGCAGCTAAATTTTATGCCCAGTGTGCAATTGATGCTGGTTGTGCTTTTGTCAACGCTTTACCCGTTTTTATTGCATCCGACCCAGAATGGGAAAAGAAATTTGCCGATGCAGGTCTACCGATTGTTGGCGATGACATCAAGAGTCAAGTTGGTGCAACGATTACGCACCGAATCATGGCTAAGTTATTCCAAGATCGAGGTGTTCATTTAGATCGCACCTATCAATTAAACGTTGGTGGAAATATGGATTTTAAGAACATGCTCGAACGTGATCGCCTTGAATCCAAAAAGATTTCAAAGACTAACTCGGTAACATCTCAGTTAAACCATGACATGGGTGATAAGAATGTTCACATCGGACCCTCTGATTACATTCCATGGCTAGATGATCGCAAATGGGCCTATGTTCGCTTAGAGGGGCGTGCATTTGGTGATGTTCCACTTAATCTTGAATACAAGTTAGAGGTGTGGGATTCGCCGAACTCGGCAGGTGTCATTATTGACGCTCTGCGATGTGCCAAAATTGCACTCGATCGAAAGATTGGTGGAGCTTTACTTTCACCTTCGAGTTATTTTATGAAGACGCCACCAGTGCAGTACAGCGATGAAGCCGCCCACACTAAAGTTGAGGATTTCATCTCTGGAAAGTTGGAGCGCTGAAAAAGTACAAAAAATCTGCATGAAAAAGCCCCTTGGAATCCAAGGGGCTTTTTCTAACCCATCACGGAGAGTTGAGGGTTAAATCACCGCATCCGAAGATGTACGGCGAATATGAAGAAGCCCCAAAACTACAAAAATAAACATAAACAAGGCTCCACCCAAAGTTACTTTCGCGGCAATTGCTGCGATACTTCCAAGGGTTCCAAATGCATATGCATTCAAGAGCATTCCACGAAGTGATTCACCCTTAAAAACAGTCTCTACCGTTGCACTTGCCTTTGCTGCTGCAGCTTGTAACTCTAGATTTGTTGGATCAGCTGCTAACGCTCCTGCTGCCGCACGAGAAATACCTGATGCAGCGGCGTACGGTGGCATGCTTGACATATGGAAGGCTATGTAGTGATCGGCATACATCTGAGCTTGCTTGCCGTTAATCATGATCAAATTTCCATTTTCCTTAAAGAATGCAACTGTTGCTGCATCGTCCTTAGGATTGCCAGTCTCAGCAGGCATTGTAATTTGCTGTGCAACTAACTGATCCTTCACGGTTGTGCTGGCAAAAGTTGCTCCCCAGTTAAGTAGTCCTGCGGCGATTAATAGGAAAACTCCTAGGCCAAAGCCTACGAATGTTACGATTTTGTCAAAAGTTATACGTTTCATTTAAAGTCTCTCCTTTTTTTAGACATCTGCTGTAGATGCACTACCTATCAAACTCCTCAATACGTGATTTCAAGGCTCTAGCGCGAGTGACAGCCCTCGCCAAGAAGTGTTGTTAATCTCATTAGGGGCTGGCAGTCAGCCTCTAATGAGATTGCCCGGACTAGAGGTAATTAGTCAAGATGCCGGTTACAGATGAGCGTTCCGTCTGGGCCAGGAATCATATGCGCGCATGCAACATTGAGTTGATCAAAGGCTAAATCTCCGTAGTGGGTACGAAAAGCTAGGGCTAAGAGCACGCGCAAATTTGTGTCGGCATCTGATTTGATTCCGAAGACTTGCGCGCTTCGACTAACCGTATTTTCAATAACTTTTTCATTGTGTGATGTTTGAGTCGCTATCGCCGCATTTGATTTACCCTCGCAGACGAGTTGCAAAACTAGCTTCTCAAAAGGTGAGAGCTCTCGCGATGTAATAGTTATGTCTCTGGTCAAGATATTCACCTCTCCGTGGTGGTTCAATCCTGCCTTATCACTAAAGATAAGTACACCTCTAAGATGCTCAGATGGATGAAATCTTAGACACTACCTCAGATGGGATTCGCTACCTTTCCTTTAACCGCATTGAAAAGATGAATGCTCTAACCAGAGGAATGTATTCGAGCTTGGCACATGCTCTCAATGATGCCGCGGGAGATTTTAGTATTCGGGCACTCGTTCTTACCAGTGAAGGTGAACATTTCACCGCCGGTAACGACATCATGGATTTTATGGATAATCCTCCAACTTCGGACTCCAGCGACGTTGCTACTTTTTTATCATCTCTCCTTAATTTTCCCAAACCTTTAATTGCCGCGGTGAAAGGCAATGCCATTGGAGTCGGAACAACGATGTTATTGCACTGCGATGTAGTAGTTGCATCCCAGACTGCAAAATTCTCAATGCCATTTGCCTCATTAGGTTTAGTTCCAGAGGCAGGTTCGACTTTTTTATTTCCTGCCTTGGTTGGTTATCAAAGAGCGGCGAAGATATTTATGACGGGAGAATCATTTGGCGCAACGCAGGCTTTAGAAATGGGCTTGATTGCAGAGATCAATTCGCTTCCTCTCGCGGGTGCAACGCAGATTGCACAGCTCATTGCCGAACAACCACCTCAGGCAATAATTAATACAAAGGCACTTTTGAAAGCGCGCAATCATGATTCAGTTGCTGCCGTCATGAAGGCTGAGTTTGAAATTTTCTCACTTGCATTGCAATCAGATGAGGCCACGGCGGCTTTCATGAAGTTTATGGCCAAGAAAGGTTCACGATGACACTTGCTGGCAAAAGGATTTTTATTACTGGGGGATCTCGCGGTATCGGATTAGCAATCGCTTTGCGCGCCGCAGCCGATGGCGCATCGGTTGCCATTGCCGCTAAGACGACACAGGTAAATCCAAAGTTGCCAGGAACAATTTATACGGCCGCTGATGAGATTAATGCTGCTGGCGGCGTAGCCCTTCCCATTCAATGCGATCTTCGCGATGAAAGTGCGATTGAGACGGCAGTTAAATTGGCGGCGGAAACTTTTGGTGGAATCGACATTTTAGTTAACAATGCAAGCGCTATTAATTTAACGAGAACGGAGGCAACTCCGGCAAAACGCTTTGATTTGATGTTTGATGTTAACGTACGAGGAACCTTTTTAACTTCTCAGGCGGCTATTCCCTATCTTCGTGAATCAGCCCTTCAGGGACGTAACCCTCACATATTAAATCTTTCACCGCCACTATCCATGAACCCCAAATGGTTTAAAAACAATGTCGCGTACACCATGGCTAAATATGGAATGAGTATGTGCGTCCTTGGTATGGCCGAAGAATTCAAGCGCGATGGCATTGCCGTCAATGCCTTGTGGCCTCGTACAGTTATAGATACTGCCGCGCTTCAAATGATTCCGGGCATAGATGCGACCGCGGGTCGAACTCCGGCAATCCTGGCCGATTCGGCATACATTATTTTTAATCGCTTAGCCGCAGATTGCACCGGTAATTTCTTCGTTGATGATGAGCTCCTCGCATCGGAGGGTATAACAGATCTTGAAAAGTATTCGGTGACGCCAGGAACAAAAGAGTTCCTTCAAGATTTCTTCCTAGATTAAGGGGTTAATTTTCTATGCCTATTTTTGAATTAGAGTTAAACGGACCAAATGTCATTGCCGAGTCAGAGCGCTCCGGCAGTCCCCGAAACCTATTTTGGCCTTGGGCCGGTGCCAATGTTTCACTTTTGGCACTTTCGTACGGTTCATTCTTTTTAGGATTTGGGATCTCCTTTCAACAGGCAACGTACGCGGCAATTATCGGCACCGTTCTTTCATTTCTAGTCGTTGGTATCAGTTCACTTGCTGGAAAAAAATCCAATGCACCAACGATGATTTTGTCGCGTGCAGCCTTTGGAGTTAAGGGAAATATTGTTCCAGGGGTACTCTCATATTTAATTTTTGTTGGCTGGGAAACGGTTTTAGTCTCACTTGCAACTTTGGCAACGGGCACGGTTTTTACGCGAGTGGGCCATATCAATCACAATCTAGCTTTGATTATCGGTTTTATTCTTTCGGTATCGCTCGTGGTAATCGGGGGAGTTCTTGGATTTTCGACGATAATGAAAATTCAAAAATGGCTCACGCTCATCACCATTGCAATGACGGCAATCTATATTTTATTGACTTTTGAAAATGTAAACTGGTCAGCGGTGAGTTCGATTAAAGATGGTAGTAGTCAAGCCTTTATTGGCGCACTCATCTTTGGAATCACAGGGATTGGCTTAGGGTGGGTTAATTCTGCCGCTGATTATTCACGCTATCTACCCCGGAGTGTTTCAAGCAAAGGCGTCGTTATGTGGACCGTCATAGGGGCGTCAATAGTTCCGATAATTCTTGTTATTTACGGTTCAGCATTGGCAGGCAGCAGCAAGGAGTTAAGCGATGCTATTGCTATGGATCCAATAGGGGCCCTTACTACATTGCTTCCAACGTGGTTCTTAATTCCCTTTGCTCTTGTGGCCATTCTCGGCTTAGTTGGCGGGGCAATATTAGATCTTTACTCATCGGGTTTAACGCTTGTATCAATTGGACTACCGGTAAAGCGCCATGTTGCAGCCTCTTTTGATGCGGCAATTATGTTGGCAGGCACGATTTACTTTGTTTGGATTGCCGATAATTTCTTTTTTCCCTTTCAAGGGTTTTTAATAACTCTTGGAGTTCCCGTAGCAGTGTGGTCTGCCATCTTCGTCGCCGATGTGATTATGCGAAAAAGCCCATACTCTGAGTTGGATCTATTTGATGTAAAGGGTCGATATGGCGCTTGGAACAATCGATCAATGGCGCTAATGGCTTTTGGCACAATCATTGGCTGGGGTTTTGTGACAAACACTTTCGCCCCATGGCTTTCGTGGCAGGGCTATTTTCTAGGTGCCATAGGAGGCAAGCTAGGTCCTTGGGCTTTTGCCAATGTCGGAGTTATCTTCGCGCTCCTTATCGGATTCTTTGGCCATGTGCTACTTTCTAGAAAAACTATAGCTCGGCAGGAGCTCAATTAGTTGTGAGTTGCTGAAGTCTTTCTCAGAACTAAGTAGCCAAAGAGACCAGAGATAAGCGCTGAAATAAGCAGACCGAGTTTTACGTTTTCAATCAGGGCGGGTTCGGTGAACGCTAACTCTGCAATGAACAATGAGATAGTAAGACCCATTCCTGCCAATGCCGCAACTCCAGATATCTGCGCGAAAGTTATGGATTCCGCCTTGCTTGCGACACCTATCTTGATCGCCAACCAAGCAAAAAGAGTAATCCCGATGAATTTACCTAGAACTCTACCCACAATGATTCCACGCGTAACGGGTGAAAGCACCTGTTCCCCTAGTTGAGAGAAGTCAATGGTGATGCCGACATTTACAAGAGCAAATAGTGGAATGATTAAAAAGGCATTCCAAGGATGAATTAATCCAATCAAGCGTGACGTGGTAATTCTTTTCCCAGATGGAATCACAAAGGCGAGAATTACCGCGCCAATGGTGCCAATAATTCTCGTAAGTTCGATTCCGCTACTGTAGAAAACTGCAAGAACGACGATTGAAAAAAGGTCATCAGCAATCGCTAAAGTTAATAGGAAAATCTTCAAGGAAGAATCTATGCGCGAACCAAGTAAGGCAAGCACACCAAGCGCCAAGGCGATATCTGTCGGCATGGCAATTGCCCAACCATGTGATGCCAAGCTACCGACATTAAATACAAGATAGCTAAGTGCCGGTGTAATCATCCCGCCCAACGCGGCAATGATTGGAAGGGCGGCCTTCTTAGGATTGCTTAATTCGCCCTCTTTGAACTCTCGTTTGATTTCCAAGCCGACAAGAAAGAAGAAGGCACTCATCAAAATCTCATTCACAAAAACATGGGTTTTATCGGTTACATTAAAATAGAAGTCTCTGGTTGGAGAGTTGGCCAGAAGCAGCGCAAGGAGGGCGGCCCCGATTAAAAAGATCCCCCCACCTGCTTCGGTCTTAAGTAACTCTCTCAGTTTTCGAATCACAGCAGACATCGCGCTAGTATAGGGAATAGAAAAACGACTCGCCTGAGGGGCTACGGATGCCAGGCTATTTTCGGCCAGAATTTCGAACTACTACCCACACCACGATAGAGACAACTGAAATAAAGAATAAAGCCATCAAGAAAAATCGGCCGCCATTCATCCAACCGGTTCCATCTCCATACCAATTCATCATGGTTGATCTCCCCCGTAGATGTGCGCTCTCTATTTTAAGGGCACTAAAAGGTGATTTTCCAATCTAAGCCACAAAATTCACTGAGGAAAATCAGTTGTTCTTAGCAGTATTTACTGGCACGCTTGTCATTGAAGAGATTCAATAATAGGTTGGATCATTGCGGATGGGGTCGTCTATGAATGCAAAAAAAGTCGTTACGGAAATTAAGAAAGATGTAAAGGCAGATGCTAAGAAAGCAGTTGCTAAGAGCAAAAAAGTGGTCGCTCAGACTAAGAAAGCTGTTGCTAAAACCAAGAAGACCGCAATTCGCTGAGAAAATTACGCAAGTTGCATTCTTTGACAAACTTTCTTGCCGTGACAGCAGCAACGGATAATCAAATTTGTCGATTCATCACTCTAGATTCGTGTGCTGACATATTTCCATCATCTGTTCACTACAAAAGAGCCAGACGTTGATTCATCTTTAGAACTCTTTCTTATGGCAATATGTGCTCTATTATCACTAGATAAACATAAATCTGCAGCACAAAACATGGCATCAGGTTCTAATCACCAGGTAATTTCAGGGAAATTAAATCTTACCGCTAGTCAAACAACTATTTTAGAAGGTATCAGGCACGTACACACGAATTCGACTATTGCTTTGGATATTAGATATAGCGAGTCATTAATTCGCCAAGAGGCAATCGATATTTTCAAAAAACTTGGAGTGAGTGGGCGCAAGGCCTTAATCTCGAAATTTAGTGATGAAAATATTCCCGCTAATGCGTGATTATGAACTGCACTCTAATTTATGTTCCTAAATTATAATCCTGACTCTTTTTCAAAACTCTCAAATCTCCATAAGTCTAGATCGTCAAGAGAAATCGGCGAGAAGCCTTTGGATTCTAAGGCGTCAATCAACTGAGTTCTATGTTCAGCGGCATGGTAGATAGCTTGAGCTAGAATTGTTGAACGCAAAGCTTTCCAACTTCCGTCATTCTCCTTAATAGTTAGATATTCATCAGGAAGATCTGACTGACTAAAAATCTTTGAATCAAATTCGGCGAGTTGTTCTTGGAGCGAATTAAGACTCGCAATCGATTCGGGAAGTTGAATATCTTGCAATGGGGCCTGTGTGAGACAAAAAACATACCAATCGGCGCCTCCAACTATATGTTGCAGAATGCGACCTGCAGTCCACTCTGCCTTAACTATGTAAGAACCGAGAGCAACATCAGGTAAGGCTTTGACTGCCTCAAAGACTCTTTGATTAGCCCAACCCATATGACGCAAGAGGCGCAGTGTTGTTGCGGACATTTGAGAACTTTATCAAGTAAGTTTGAAAGTGAAAACCCCAACAAGAATCTTGAAATTATTCAATGGAAGTCATACTGTCTGTGCATGGAACTCTTAGGGTTGCGCTCTCTCATATATCCAACTCTGAATCTGAATGAGGCTAAAAAATGGTGGAAAACCTTTCTTGGGATCGATCCATATTTTGATGAACCCTTTTACGTTGGTTTTAAAGTTGGTGGCTACGAAATTGGGCTGAATCCAGGTGCGGCGATGGAGTTTGGGCCAATTACTTTTATTGGCGTGGAATCTATTGAAGAGACTTTAGTGTTGGCGAAAGAAAGTGGCGCTAAAGTTGAATCTGGCATTGAAGAAGTAGGTGACGGGATCAAAGTTGCGCAGTTAATCTCACCAACAGGGGAGAGATTTGGATTGATATTTAATCCACACTATGAGTCTGGCTCGACTTAATAAATACTTTTCCACTGATAGTGAGTGCGTCGCAGGCATTTGACAAGGAAAACGAATGAAAAATAGCGAGAAGTGATGAGAGCCTTTTACGCTGGCCCACGCTCACCTCTCGCCATCTTCACAGGCTAGAGAACTTACTTTTAGATATCGAAGTAGAGCTCGAACTCTGCTGGATGTGGACGCAAGCGAACATAGTCAACTTCTTGCTTGCGCTTAAAATCAATCCATGTGTCGATGAGATCTTTTGTAAATACTCCACCTTTGAGCAAAAACTCATGGTCTCGCTCTAGATTGTTTAGTACTTCATCGAGTGAGCCTGGAACTTGAGCGATAGCTGCGGCCTCTTCACCCGTTAATTCGTAAAGATCCTTATCAACTGGAGCAGGTGGTTCGATTTTATTGATAATTCCATCAAGACCGGCCATCAACATTGCAGCAAATGCTAGATATGGATTTGATGATGGATCAGGGCAGCGGAACTCAATTCGCTTAGCCTTTGGATTTGACCCTGTAATTGGGATACGGATACAGGCCGAGCGGTTACGGGCTGAGTAGACAAGGTTTACAGGCGCTTCATAACCTGGAACTAAGCGGCGATACGAGTTAACGGTTGGGTTAGTAAATGCAAGAAGTGATGGCGCGTGCTTGAGTAAACCACCGATGTAGTGACGGGCCATCTCTGATAAGTCGCCGTAGCCATCTCCAAAAAATAATGGGACGCCGTCTTTCCAGAGTGATTGATGAACGTGCATTCCAGAGCCATTATCGCCAAAGAGAGGCTTGGGCATAAACGTTGCAGTCTTTCCACCCTGCCAAGCAGTGTTGCGGACAACGTATTTAAATTTCATGATGTCGTCACCGGCATGCAAAATATCGGTGAAGCGGTAGTTGATCTCCATCTGGCCCGCGGTGCCAACTTCGTGGTGGGAACGCTCAACAAGTAAACCAACCTTGCCAAGTTGCATAACCATCTCATCGCGAAGATCGGCAAATTGGTCGGTCGGAGATACTGGGAAATATCCGCCCTTAACGCGAGTGCGGTACCCGCGGTTAGGAGTTCCATCGGCATCTTCTTTAATCCCGGTGTTCCAAGCGCCTTCATAAGAATCAATCTCATGGTAGGCCGTATTGATATCGGTCTTAAAGCGCACGCGATCAAATACATAGAACTCGGCCTCTGGTGCAAAGAATGCGGTATCGGCGATTCCCTGTGCGCGCATGAAGTCAACGGCCTTTGCAACAACTCCACGTGGATCACGGCTATATGGCGAATCATCACTTGGGTTATGAACAGAGAAGAGAATAATTAATGTTTTCTCTTTGCGGTATGGATCAAGGTATGCAGATTCTGGAACTGGCAGAAGTTTCATGTCTGATTCGTGAATTGACTGAAAACCACGGATCGATGAGCCATCAAACATGAGGCCATCAGTAAAAACAGCTTCATCAAATGACTCAACGGGAACATTAAAATGGTGTTGGATTCCAGGAAGATCGGTAAAGCGAACATCGACTAATTTGATCTCTTCCTTCTTTATATAAGCAAAAATCTCTGCTGAATTCTTAAACATGCTTCTCCCAATTCACATGTGATACACGTAGGTAGTATCAGTTGCAGAATTCTCGGCATTGAGGACACCTGCGCTGTGGCAAGAATAAGTGACGCCGGTCAAAACGGCATAACTGCCCTGTTACGGACATGTTACATATTGCGACCCCGTAGGCTAGGGGCCATGAACTCATCGGCTAGAAATGTAACGTTAGGTCGGCGTTTGGCGGCAATCACCCTGGACTGGTTAGCCTGCTATGCCATTGTCGCGGCGCTATCAGGTGGCTTAGGTCAGATGGGTCCGAATCAATCGCCCATCATTTTGATAGTGTTTTTTTCCGAAATTTTCATTCTCACTGCCCTGACCGGTGCCAGCCTTGGTCAGAAAATCTTTGGCTTACGGGTTGTCCGATTTACTAACGGTGGTTCAATTTCGCCTAAACAAGCCTTGATTCGCAGCTTTTTTCTCATATTAGTTGTTACGGCCGTGACTTATGATGAAAACGGCCGGGGAATCCATGAGCGCATAAGTGGAACAGTGCTGATTCGAGATTAAGTCAAGCACATGTGGCACGATTCGGGAATGCCACTCACCGATCAAGAACGAACCGTCTTTCGCACCTGCCCACTATGTGAGGCAACGTGTGGCCTTGAGATTACTGTCAAGGGTGAAAAAGTTTTGCAGATACGTGGTGACCGCGATGATGTTTTTAGCAAGGGTTTCATCTGCCCTAAAGGCGTAATGCTCAAGAATCTGCATGAAGATCCAGATCGATTGCGCAGACCTATGATTTTGCGCAATGGCGAACACATAGAAGTGTCGTGGCAAGAGGCTTGGATTGAAGTCGAACGCGGTTTGATGGGTGTGATAAACACACACGGTCGTGGATCAATCGGAACATATGTTGGAAATCCAAATGCACACAACCTTGCACCGCTTCTATATAACCGTGCGTGGATGCAAGCCATTGGTTCTAATCAACGCTTTAGCGCCTCCTCTGTGGATCAACTTCCAAAACAGATTTCTTCGGGATACATTTTTGGTACGCCGACAACGATCGCAATTCCCGATCTCGATCGCACTGATTATGTATTGATGTTAGGTGCTAACCCTTATGAATCAAATGGGAGTCTGTGTACCGCCCCGGATTTTCCTGGCCGGCTACAAGCTTTACGTGCTCGTGGCGGAAAATTAGTCGTTGTCGATCCACGGCGCAGTCGTACAGCAGAAAATGCCGACGAATGGTTGGCCATTAGACCAAGCGGCGATGCGCTATTTTTGGCCGCAATTGTTCACACCATTTTTGAAAGTGGGCGAGCCGATGTTGGCGATCACGTGCGCTCATACATCGCTGGTATTGAGCTGTTGCCCGCGGCGTTTCAGCCCTTCACCCCTGAAGGCGTTGCCCAAGCAACGGGAATTGACGCGCTAACCATTAGGCGCATTGCACGAGAACTTTGCGATGCACCCACCGCCCTTGTCTACGGACGTATCGGAACCACGACGGTTAGTTTCGGCACAACCACATCGTGGCTTGTCGACGTTGTTAATACGATTACGGGAAACTTAGATAAAGCCGGAGGGGTCATGTTTCCTCTGCCTGCAACGGGCGGCCAAAACACCCGAGGTGAACCGGGTAGGGGATCGGGTTTTCGAATAGGGCATTCATATTCACGAGTTAGTAATTTTCCAGAGGCTATTGGTGAGTTTCCGGCAGCGTTGATGGTGCAAGAGATTATGGTCGAGGGGCAGGGGCAAATTAAGGCCATGATCACCCTCGCCGGAAATCCAGTTTTATCAACACCCAATGGTGAGGCGATTGATAAAGCATTTGAATCATTGGAATTTATGGTCAGCGTCGATATCTATCTTAACGAAACTACTCGCCATGCCAATGTCATCCTTCCTGCACCAACTCATTTGGAGCGCAGTCACTATGACTTAATTTTTTCAAATTTTTCAGTTCGAAACACAGCAAATTATTCGCAAGCAGTCTTTGCATTGGGTGCCGATCAGTTAGATGAGTGGGAAATATTGGCAAAAATCGCAGGCATTGCCCAGGGCGCCGGAGCCGATGTCGATCCGACTAAGGTGGACGAGCAGATATATGAATCACTATTGCGTAAAATAATTCAAGATCCAACATCAACAATTTACGGGCGAGATTTAAATCAGATTCAATTACAGATTACCGAAACTGGAAACCTTGGCCCAGAGAGAATCCTGGACATTTTGGTTCAGACCGGGCCGTATGGAAGTGCTTTTGGCGCAAACGAGAATGGCATCACTTTACAAACGCTACGAAATCAGCCACACGGGGTTGATTTTGGCGCGCTTCAACCACGAATTCCAGAGGTTTTGCGCACACCGAGTGGAAAAGTTGAACTGGCACCGAAAGCGTTAATAGCCGATTTGCTGCGGTTGGAACAAGTAATGCATAGTTTTGATGTTGATGAGTTACTGCTGGTTGGCCGTCGTCATTTGCGTTCGAATAACTCTTGGATGCATAACATCGATGCATTGATGAAGGGCAAAGCGCGCTGCACTCTGCAGATGCATCCAGAAGATGCTGCACGAGCTGGAATTGTTGACAATGAACTAGCCCGCATTGTTAGCCGTGTTGGAAGCGTGGATGCCGTTGTTGAAGTAACTCAAGATATTCGCCCGCGCGTGGTAAGCCTGCCTCATGGTTGGGGACATGGAATTGCGGGGACGAAGATGCGAATTGCGCTTAAGAATGCCGGCGTGAACTCAAATATATTGACAGACCATGACCAGATGGATCCGCTATCAGGAAATAGCGTATTAAATGGAATTCCAGTAAAGATTTTCGCCTTACCCCAAACTTAAGGCTTAGCGCATCTTGGGTGCGCGAGTTGGCATCGGGCCTTTTGGAATCGGCATTGATAAGCCACCAACGGCCTTTAAGCGGGCACGAACTTCGCGCATTTGATGGGCAGTCAATTTTTTAGGCATTTTTTGTAAATGTTTTTGTAGTTTACGAAGGGTCACTTGACCCTTTTCATCACCAATAACGACGAGTGCAATAGGCACCCCTGGTGCAAATCGCTCAGTTTTCTTGCGCTCATCGGCCAGCAATTGATTGACGCTATGTGAACCCTCACCGGTTAATACGATTCCAGCTCGACCAACACTTCGGTGGACCATATCTTGATTTCGTGTTACGGCAACGGCTGGAGTTGTAGTCCAGCCTTTTCGAATTGCCATAAGAACACTTGCGCCGGCACCCATCTGACCTTCAATGGAGGAATATGCCGCCGTGCCAGCTTGACGCGTAAAAAATAAAAGTGTGGCGAGAACTGAGAGTGGAAGAAAAATAAATGCAAAATAAACAGGATGCCCTGCGGTGATTCCAATAACGATACCAATAATCCACGTGACGAGGAATATTCCGATAAGTGCCAATGGAATCCAAGGCTTCACAGTTTTTGTCACACTGTAGGCGTCACGGAAAGTTTGAAAACGCGGCTTCCTAATCTTCTTTTCTTTTGCTTTTCGCTTGAACATAGGCCCTAGTTTAGGGGTGCGGGGGCGGTTCCACCAAGGCGAGTAGGTGCCCAGCGTTGACCGACGTGGCTATCAGGGTAGTTGTCTTGAACATGGCGAAGCATTGAAAGTAATTTTTCACGTAGTTGACTCTCGGCTAGATCAAGATCATCGCCACGTTGATAAAAAATCGGTTCACCAAATGAAACACTGACTGGAAAATAACGACGGCGTAAATTTCTTTTGACACCTTTAGTCCAGACACGTTGGCTGCCCCAGATTATGGTTGGAATAACCGGGACTCCCGCACCCATTGCCAAACGAACAGCCCCGGACTTTAAGCCTTTAATTTCAAAACTTGTTGAGATAGTTCCTTCAGGAAAAATTCCAATTATTTCGCCAGATTTAAGTGCGCGCAAAGCTGCAACAAAAGATGCGGCCCCGTTTTCGCGATCGACATTTATATGATGCATTCCTCGCATCAAAGGTCCCGCAATCTTATGAGCAAAAATCTCCTTCTTTGCCATAAAACGCACATACCGACCTGCTGGTAAGGCAGCGGTACCGGTGATTGCAAAATCAAAATAACTCACGTGATTGATGGCAAGAATTGCTCCACCTTTTCGTGGAATATTTTCATCGCCTTGAAAATCGAATTTTAATCCTAAATATTTCCACAGCGTCCTGATAGTGAGAATAACGGGTGGATATACAAAATCAGCCATGAACTGCCTTTGCTGCCATTGCCTGCTTGTACAAACGACCTGCACGATAACTTGATCGAACGAGCGGTCCGCTCATTACTCCAAGGAAGCCAACTTCTTGTGCCTCATCACTTAGTTCCACAAACTCTTCTGGTTTCACCCACCGCACAACGGGATGATGTCGATTAGTAGGGCGCAAATACTGCGTAATGGTAATTAAGTCACAGCCCGCACTCCGAAGATCAACGAGGGCTTGAGATACCTCATCGCGAGTCTCGCCCAGACCCAAAATTAAATTTGATTTAGTTATGAGACCAAAATCGCGGGACATTGAAATGACGATTAAGGATTTTTCATAAGTAAATGCAGGACGAATCTCTTTAAAGATTCGAGGCACCGTCTCCAAGTTGTGTGCAAAGACTTCGGGGCGCGTTCGAAATATTTCATCAAGTAAATCACGTTTTGCATGAAAATCTGGCGCTAGCATTTCAACGCCACAACCTGGATTTAATTCATGAACCTGCCTAATCGTTTCGGCGTATAGCCACGCACCTTCATCAGGCAGATCATCACGCGTAACTCCTGTGATAGTTGCATAAGCAAGACCCATTGCTTTGACCGATTCGGCCACTTTTAGAGGTTCACTTCGATCGAGTGGGCCGGGCTTGCCCGTATTGATATTACAAAAATCGCAACGGCGCGTGCATGTATCGCCTCCGATTAAAAACGTTGCCTCTTTATCTTCCCAACATTCAAAGATATTTGGACAAGCCGCTTCTTGGCAGACCGTATGTAGACCCTCACTCTTTACGAGGGATCGCAATCGAGTGTATTCAGGTCCCATATTGGCGCGCGTTTTGATCCAATCTGGCTTTCGTTCAATGGCAGTTTGGGCGTTGCGTGCTTCGATGCGAATCATTTTGCGGCCATCGGGTGAGATGCTCATGCGCTGACCCTTTTAAGAGATTCAAAGATGTGTCGCTCCACAATAGGTGTGACTTCATCGACGCTGATGCTTCGACCCAACTCTTTCTCCATTGAAGTAACCTCTGCATCAGTGATTCCACATGGAATTATCGCCTCAAAGGCTGAAAGATCAGGGCAGACATTTAAGGCAAAGCCATGCATTGTGACCCCTTTAGCAACACGGACTCCGATTGCAGCAATCTTTCGATCACCTTTTTCATCGCGAATCCACACACCGGAGCGGCCTTTCATACAGGTAGTTTCAATTCCAAATTCAGCGCAGACTGCAATTAATCCAGATTCAATTTCGCGGACAAAACCAACGAGTTCGGTCGGCTTGGCCAAGCGAACTATGGGATAGCCGACTAACTGACCCGGCCCATGCCACGTAATCTTTCCGCCACGATCGACATCGATAACGGGCGCTCCATTAGTCGGTCTTTCAAATAATTGAGTGCGTCGCCCGGCGGTGTAAACGAATGGATGTTGAAGAAGTAACAACGTATTAGGACGAATGTTTTGGACGACTTCGCCGTGTATCACACGCTGCACATCCCAGGCTTTGGCATATTCGATGAGTCCGTGGCGTGTAAGTGCAATTGTACTTTCACTAAGGCTGGATAACACAGGCACCGCCCCAGCCTAAAGGTAGGATTGCCTCCTTACCAATCGAAAGCGGGATAACTCTGTGTCTTTAATTGTGACAAAAAAGAGTCGCCGTCCATTCATTACCGCCCTGATTGTGATTTTCATCTGGTTTGGAGCAAGTGGCTTTTTTGGACCTTTATTTGGCTCCCTTTCGACGGTCCAAGAAAATGATAATTCAGCCTTTTTGCCTCAAAATGCGGAATCGACTCAAGCCTCAAAGATTATTACTAAGTTCTCAGCCGATCAAAGTCAGACAATTCCAACTCTTGTTCTTTTCTTAGGTGAGGTAGATGCCGCCAAACTCAACGCGCTCAATGCCCACTTAGTTGGACTTGGCACAACCACAATTAAAGGTTCAGATATTGCAATTTCCAAGTATTTAATACCAGGTCAACCAATTTTTGCTTTTCCATCGCAAGATAAGAAAGCTCTTCTTGTTAGTTTGCCCTTAACTTTTGATTCTGCCCGTGACTTATTGCCAAATAAAAAACCAGTGTTACCTGAAATTATTAAGACGCTTCGAGAGGATTCTGCAGCTTACGGCAGCGCTAATGGACTCACTGCAAATGTCACGGGAGTTGGCGCGCTTCTAGGTGATCTCTTCGGAGCTTTCGGTGGCATAGATTCATCGCTTCTTCTAACGACACTTGGAGTTGTGGCATTAATTTTGATCGTCGTTTATCGATCTCCCGTGCTGTGGATTCTGCCGTTATTTTCAGCCGTCATCGCACTTTCAACTGCAGGTGGCGTTGTGTACTTGCTCGCCAAGGCAAATGCAATCGATTTGAGCGGGCAGTCGCAAGGAATCTTGTCGGTTTTAGTTTTGGGAGCTGCAACTGATTATGCACTTCTCTTAATTTCCCGATACCGCGAAGAGTTACATCATTATGAATCACGATTTGATGCGATGAAAGCTTCCTATAAGGGAGTATTCGAACCAATTTTGGCTTCGGGCTTAACGGTGATTGTGAGTCTTTTAGTCTTATTATTGAGCGAACTTTCAAATAATCGAGGTCTGGGACCTGTTGGCGCAATTGGTATTGCCGCATCTATGCTGACAATTTTAACGTTGCTGCCAGCACTCCTTGTTGCCTTTGGCCGTTGGATTTTCTGGCCACGGATACCTCGCTTTGATGATGTCAATTCGCAGTTAGAAGGTACGTGGGCCACAATTGCCGCCGGTGTTGAGAAGCGTCCACGCAAACTTTGGATTGCTACATCGATTCTCTTGGTAATTCTCGCGGGATTTTCTACAACGCTCAAGGCGAAAGGTCTTTCAACGGCCGATGCTTTTACTAAGAAACAGGATTCCGTGGTGGGTCTTGCACTTTTAGGTCAACACTTTCCGGGTGGGGCTGGGCAGCCAACTGAAGTCGTCATAAAAAAAGAACAGATGAGTGTCGTTACCGCTGCGCTTTTGTCAGTAGGCGGAGTTGCATCGGTTGAACCAGTCACTGTAAGTCCAAAAATTCCCGGGCGGGTAGCACCTGCAACCAAAGTATTGAATGGACAGATTATTTTGAATGCAACGCTTTCGCTAAATCCTGATTCAACGGCGGCACGAAATTTGATACCTGTGATTCGCCGTGCCGTGCATGCAATAGATTCTAATATTTTAGTTGGAGGCTCTACGGCCGTTGCCTTTGATACCGGTGTTGCCGCCAATCATGATAACAGGACGATTATTCCAGTCGTGCTTGTATTAATTACTTTAATTCTCGGCCTGCTACTTCGAAGTGTGGTTTCAGCAGTACTTTTATTATCCACCGTGGTTCTGTCTTATTTTGCAACCTTAGGCGCATGTCAGTTAGTTTTCCAACATATTTTTCATTTTAAGGGAGCGGATACATCCTTTCCCCTCTTTGCCTTTATTTTCCTTGTCGCCCTTGGAATTGATTACAACATCTTCCTCATGACACGAGTTCGAGAGGAGAGCATAAAGATTGGAACGAGACGCGGAGTTATTAAAGGTTTGACGGTTACCGGTGGGGTGATAACGTCGGCAGGAATTGTACTTGCTGCAACTTTTGGAGTCTTAGGTATCTTGCCGCTGGTTTTCTTGGCTGAACTCGGATTTGCCGTTGCTTTCGGAGTTTTATTAGATACTCTCATAGTTCGAACATTATTAGTTCCCGCACTGGCATATGACATTGGGAATAAAATCTGGTGGCCATCGAAGTTAGCGAGTAAATAGTTGGCACTTCGTGTTGGAATCGTTGGCTATGGTTTAGCGGGACGATATTTTCATGCACCACTGCTCAAGGGTTGCGGTTTTGAAGTTGTAGCAATCTCAACAAATAACCCCGCGCGCGCTTTGCATGCCGTTACAGATTTTCCACACGTTCGTTTAGTACCGACATCTGACGAATTAGCCAAACTTGATTTGGATTTAGTAGTCGTCGCTTCGGCTAATATCGCTCACGTCCGTGATGCCTTTGCCGCGATAAATGCGGGCATTGCAGTGGTTATTGATAAACCTATGGGTCGCACTTATGTCGAAACTAAATCAATCATCGACGCTGGCCAAGCTGCTGGAACGCCGGTATCGACATTTTTTAATCGCCGTTGGGATAGCGATGCCCTGACGATAAAGCGCGTCCTTGCCTCTGGCGAATTAGGAGTTATTCACCGTTTGGAATCTCGTTTTGAACGATTTCGTCCACAGTTAAATCCGCAATCGTGGCGGGAAAATATGAGTGCAAGCGATGGTGGTGGCCAACTTCTCGACTTACAGCCGCATTTAATCTCAACGGCAATCGATTGGTTTGGCCCAGCCACACTCGTTACCGCTTCGGTAAAAGCTCTACGTGGGGGAGCCGATGATGACTCCCTTCTCGTGCTTGCACACGCGGGCGCAGTCACTTCATATTTATCGGCAAGCGCCCTTGTCGGTGCGCCAGGTCCGCGCATTCGTATATTGGGCTCCGAAGGCGCATTGGTGATACATGACTTGGATCCTCAGGAAGATCTTTTAAGAAGTGGAAAATATCCACAAGGCGGAAAGTGGAGCGTTGCGACTGCGACAAAGGCATTTATTCACACGGGCGATACGGTTAAAGAGATCCTAGGTGAAAATGGTAACTATGCGCTTTTCTACTTAGCCATTGAAGGCGCAATTTCGGGGGCAAATCCTTGGCCAATCGATAACCGTGATGCGCTAGAAGTTGCACATATTATCGATCAAGCTCGCGAAGAATCGATTTAGTGGAAATCTAATCCTCAACTAAGGCGGCGAGGGCCTGAGTTACATGTGGATAGTCAAAAGTAAATTCAGCATCGAGTAATACCGAGGGAATAACGCGTTTTGATCCAAGAACTTCAGATGAAAATCCTCCCAGAGCAATTTTTAGTGCGAAAGCAGGGGCGGGGAAGAGCGCTGGTCGGTGTAGCGCACGTGCAAGTGCCGATGTGAACTCTTGGTTTGTTACGGGGTTAGGCGAAGTGAGATTTACCGGACCTGAGATTTTTTCAACTAAAGCGAAATCAATTGCTCGTACAACGTCATGCAAAGTAATCCATGACCACCACTGTTTACCTGTCCCTAATTTTCCTCCAAAACCGAGGCGAAAGAGCGGCAACATTTTACCAAGGGCTCCGCCCGTCGGATCTAAAACCAATCCTGTGCGAAGTTTTACTGTGCGCACATTACTTGCTAAATCGGCTGCGGCCTCCCACTCACGACATACCGCAGAAAGAAAGTCATCACCGACTCGATCACTTTCAACTACTGGACGACTTCCACTTTCCCCATACCAACCAATGGCACTTGCTGAGATAAAGACATCTGGTTTTAGTTCGGCGACGGCATTTGCAATGGTTGTGGTCCCTAAAAGTCTGGAGTTAAGAATTTCGGCCTTGTATTTTTTAGTCCATCGTTTATCGGCAACGGGAACACCTGCCAAGTGGATAACTCCATCAACACCTGCAAGTGCTTTTATATCTACGTAGCCAGTCTGCGGATCCCATATAACTTCATCGGCGGCCACAGGAGTTCGACGAACAAGGCGCTGAACGGTATGACCCTCACTCTTTAGGTGTCCAACAAGTGCGGTGCCAATCAAGCCTGAACTTCCGGTGATCGCAATGCGTTGTGGAACTTTCATTATGAATTTATAACCCTAAGTCGGATTCAAATGCTCCGCCTTCAAGTCGGGTCTTTAAAGTAACCAAGAATCGAGCGGCATCTGCGCCATCAACTACGCGATGATCATAGGAGAGTGCTAAATAAACCATCGATCGAATTGCAATTGATTCACCGCCATCATCCCCGCGTACAACCATCGGGCGTTTAACAACTGCGCCCAGACCTAAAATTGCAACCTGTGGCTGATTAATAATGGGAGTATCAAAGAGTGCACCACGGCTACCAGTATTAGTCAGTGTGAAAGTTCCGCCACCGAGTTCGTCGGGGGTTACTTTGTTATCGCGCGTGCGCGCTGCTAAATCTGCAATCTTTCGGGCAACCCCACCCATGTTCAAATCACCCGCATTTGAAATAACCGGTACTAATAATCCGCGCTCAGTATCAACTGCAATTCCAAGGTGTTCAGCGCCATGATAAGTAATTTGATCGCCTTCAACCGATGAGTTAAGAACTGGATGTTGCTTCAACGCCTCGCAGATTGCAACTGCAAAGAAAGGTAGAAACGAGAGTTTCACAGCTTCGCGTGCTTCGAAATTTTCCTTAGCGCGCTCACGCAGGCGCGCAATCTTTGTAACATCTACTTCAACTACCGTTGTTAACTGCGCACTGACGTGAAGGGATTCAATCATGCGTGCAGCAATAACTTTGCGGAGTCTAGACATCGTCACCGTGGTTCCGCGAAGTGGTGAAATCACTTGTGAAGGCGCAGAGCTTGCAAGCGCTGGCGTATGTGAAATCAATGGAATAGGTTCAACCTTTGCAATGGGCTTAACGTGCGCTTCAACATCTTCACGGCGAATGCGACCGCCAATACCGGTTCCTTTTACTGTCGCAAGATTAACGCCAAGTTCATTAGCAAGTTTGCGAACCAAAGGAGTTACATATGCATGAATTGGCTGCGTAATTGGTGCACTCACAACAGGTGCACTCACAACAGGTGCACTCACACCACCGATCAACGCTAAACGCGCGCCAACAGCAACTGTTGTATCAACTGCAACATCAATTGCCAAAAGAACACCCGTAACAGGAGATGGAATCTCCGTATCTACTTTGTCCGTTGAGACTTCCAGTAGTGCTTCATCGACTTTAACGTCGTCGCCTACGTTCTTTAACCAACGTGTAACCGTGCCTTCGCTGACACTTTCGCCCAGTGCGGGCATCGTTATGACCGTTCCTGAGGTTGTCGGTGCCGCAATGACCGGAGCGGGTGCAACGGGTGCGGCAATGACCGGAGCGGGTGCAACGGGTGCGGCAATGACCGGAGCGGGTGCAACAGGTGCAGTTTCTGCGATTACTGAGCTCATTGAAATGCAAGCAAGTTCAACGCCGACTGCAACGGTCTGATCAATCTGTACAAAAATCTTTGTCACCATACCAGCAACAGGTGATGGGATCTCGGTATCTACTTTATCCGTTGAGACTTCAAGAAGAGGCTCATCGACATTGACATAATCGCCTTCGGCTTTGAGCCAACGCGTAACCGTGCCTTCGATGACGCTTTCGCCAAGTGCCGGCATAGTGACTGAAAAATCCATATGAGTATTCTCCCTGGTTATCCGTGTGCGTGAAGCGGTTTTCCTGCAAGTGCCATGTGTGCCTCACCAATCGCCTCTGAAAGCGTTGGGTGTGCATGAATTAAAGAGGCGACATCGACTGCATGGGCTTCCCAATTAAAAATTAGTTCAGCCTCGGCTAATAACTCGCCCACACGAGCTCCCACCATGTGAACGCCAAGTATGGGACCGTTTTTTTCGGCAATCAATTTTACCGAGCCAGAAGTGTTGAGTATTTGAGCTTTACCGTTTCCAGCTAAGTCGTACGTAAGTTCAATGACATCATGCCCGCGTTTTTTTGCCTCGGCGGTAGTCAAGCCAACGGATGCGACTTCAGGATCGGAGTAAGTAACGCGAGGAATTCCATCATAATTAATGGGATGTGGATTTAATCCTGCAATCTCTTCGGCGACTAACATCCCTTCGGCAAAACCTACATGGGCAAGTTGCAGCGTTGGAATCAAATCTCCAACGGCCCAGATTCCGGCAACGTTGGTGCGACATTTATTATCAACGAGGACATAACCCCGATCCATCGCGACTCCAGCTTCTTCGTAGCCTAAATGTGATGAGACAGGTCCACGCCCCACCGAGACCATGAGTAGTTCGGCAGTGAAGGTTTTACCGTCTTCTAAAGTCACGGTGACACCATCGGCATTTTTAGAGACTGATTTAAAAAACACGCCGAGTTCAAAGTTGATACCACGCTTGCGAAAAGCACGCTCTAGCTGCTTACTGGATGATTCATCTTCGAGGGCTATTAAATGGGGAAGGCCTTCAATTATTCTAACGTCGGCACCAAATGACTTCCAGACGGAGGCAAATTCACAGCCTATGACGCCACCACCTAGAACTATGACACTCTTTGGAACATAATCTAACTTTGTTCCATGATCAGAGGTGATGATTTGGAGCCCATCAATGTCAAGTCCAGGTAGTGTTTTTGCATAAGATCCGGTTGCCAGAACAATGTTTGTGCCGGTGTAACTAACGCCATTTGCTTCAACCGTATTTTTCGAAATTAATTTTCCATGGCCTTCAACATAAGTGATATTTCGGGATTTAACTAAACCCTGTAAACCTTTATGAAGGCGGGCAACGACGCCGTCCTTGTAGGTATTAACACCTGTCATATCAATTCCATCGAAAGTTGATATCACACCAAATCGCTTTCCTTCGCGGGCACCATCGGCAATTTCAGCTGAGTGTAAAAGCGCTTTAGTTGGTATGCATCCCTTGTGCAGACAAGTGCCGCCAAGTTTTTCGGCTTCTATTAAAACTACATTTAAACCTAACTGCGCACTTCGCAGCGCGCAGGCATATCCACCACTGCCAGCGCCTAAGATGACTACATCAAACTGTGACACCAATGTGACCTCCTCGCAAAAAAAACCGCAGGCCTCTATCTTGCCGTATAGAGTCCTAAAGTACCCAATGAGGCTTTTATAGGCTTTCAACTAGGGTGACAAGTGAGCGAAGTGCGATTCCTGTTCCACCTATGGGGGTATATCCATGTGGCTTTGCCTCATTGTATGCAGGTCCGGCGATATCTAAATGTAGCCATGGCAAATCGGGGCTGACAAATTCTTTCAGAAACAGACCGGCAACTAACATTCCACCATATTTGTCGCCGATATTTGCAAGATCGGCGACTGGAGAGTCTAGAGATGCGCGCAATTCTTCTGGAAGTGGCATTGGCCAAAACGCTTCACCACATCTTTTACTTGCATCTAAGAAACTACTTTGGAGATCTTCGTTATTGCCCATCACCGCACTTGTTCGGGTTCCAAGTGCGGTTATTTGCGCACCCGTTAAAGTGGCAACATCAATCATTCCATCCAGTTTATTCTTACTACTTTGTGCCTTCATCATTGCATCAGCTAAAACTAGTCGCCCTTCGGCATCTGGATTTAAAACTTCAACAGTCTTTCCACCAAAGATTGTGACGATATCACTTGGTCTTGTCGCCGTATCACTCGGCATATTTTCTGCCAATGGCGCCCATGTTTCAATGGCAACGGGCAATTTTAGCGCCGCAATTGCCAACGTGGCCGCGCACACTGCAGCCGCACCACTCATGTCATATTTCATTACTTCCATGCCGAGCGCTGGCTTTAGAGCAAGACCGCCTGAGTCAAAAGTGATTCCCTTACCGACAAATGCAAAGCGTTTTTTAGCGACACCTTTTGGCGTGTATGAAATATGCAACAATCGTGGAGGATTTGCCGATCCTTGGCCGACACCTACGATTCCCCCGAAGCCCGCTGATTTAAGTTGTTTTTCATCCCAAATAGTTATTTTTAATCCAGCCTTTATCCCGCCGGCAGATTTTACTACGGCGCCAAATTTTTTAGTGAAAGAGTCAGGAGTTAAATGAGAAGGCGGAGTATTAATTAAATCTCGCACTAAAAATGTATAGTCTGCGATAATCTGTGCTCGAGTTATGACCGACTTAGCATCTGTTTTAGTTGCTGACGCGCTGTATATCGTGATCGTTTTTAAAGCTGCCTTATGTTCGGCCTTTGAAGCGCTACGAAACTGGTTAAAAACATATGCACCCAGAGCCGCCCCCTCTGATACCGCGCCGAGGTTTTCTATATTTGAACAAGGCAGGGCAAAGGTTGCTGAACTACTTCCAACTAGCGCGCGTGATGCAGCCCCTGCCGCTCTTCGAAGGACTTCATGGCCATAAGAGTTGGATTTTTTTCCTAGACCAGTAAAGACCATCAATCGCGCCGCAGATCCTGGAATCTTAATAACCTCATCGGTCGAACCTGTTGCACCTACGTCTTTAAGAGCCGCCAAAATCGCTTTTGTATCTAGAGCTAGGTCACCTGATTCAATTACCAAACCTCCTTTAGAGTTAGTGGAAGCTAACCCAAGAACAAGAATGTCATCTTTTAGAACGTCATGTGAGATTTTTATTGTGGTCATAGGCGCCAGCCTAATAGATGTTTTGATAGGTTGACACAATGAAAACCTCACCACTAAACGACAAACACATCGCCCTCAATGCAAAAATGGCCGATTTTGGCGGGTGGTTGATGCCGATTGAATACCCTGGCGCCGGAGTATTAGCCGAACATGTTTGCGTTCGCGAGCGAGTCGGAATCTTTGACGTCTCTCACTTGGGCAAAGTCGGAGTTAAAGGTTCGGGAGCACTTCAATTTCTAAATTCGATGTTTACCAATGATCTCAACCGAATCAATGATGGATCGGCGCAATATACATTGATGTGCACTCCCGAAGGGGGAGTCATCGATGATTTAATCGTCTATCGCAACTCAACTGATGATCTTTTTCTCATTCCAAACGCATCCAATACGAGTGATGTCGTAGCAACTCTTCAATCACATGCCCCTACCGGTGTAGAAATTACTAATCGACACAACGACTTTGCCGTTCTGGCAGTACAGGGTCCGCTTGCACCACAAGTACTTCACTCACTTGGCATCAATACTGATATTGATTACATGGCTTTTTCGCAAGTAATTGTGGGGGGAGCAGAAGTACTCTTATGTAGGACTGGATACACCGGTGAACTCGGGTATGAGTTCTTGCCGCGTGTTGCCGATGCTTCTCGCGTATGGGATGCCCTCAACGCAGCAATAGATCCATTGGGAGGTTTGGTCTGTGGGCTGGGTGCCAGAGACACGCTTCGCACTGAAATGGGATATGCCTTGCATGGTCACGAACTCTCCCTCGAGATTTCCCCCGTACAAGCAAGTGCCTCGTGGGCAATCGGCTGGGATAAAGAGGATTTTATTGGACGTGACCTCTTACTCGCAGAAAAAACGAACGGCCCCATGCGTCGTAGTGTGGCGATCAAATCTTTAGATCGCGGAATTCCTCGGGCTCATATGCAGGTCAAAGATGCAGCAGGAGTGGTTTTGGGCGAGGTGACCAGTGGAACTTTTTCACCATCATTAAAAATTGGGATAGGTATCGCCCTTCTTACTTCGTCGGTCAAGACAGGAAATCAATTAATTGTCGATGTGCGTGGTCGTGATTGCCTCGTAGAAGTTGTAAAACTTCCCTTTATGCCTTCCCACGTTCGATAAATTCAATCGGTGTCAAAAATGCAGCGCGCACGTATGTTCGACGCAGCGCAGTGAGCACGGGTCGACCTGCAATAAGAATTAGACCGGCGGTGAAAATTGCTCGAGGAATGTCCCATGCCATGGCACTTAAAAAATGAAAGGTAAGAAAATGAGAAATATTCTCACTTATCCCCGCGCCGGGGAGATACGATAACTGGGTATTGGCTCCCAGTGCCCATGGCCAAAACTGCAAGTCCATCAAGATTCCAAATAGCAAAGCTGCAAAAACCGAGTACGCCATTAAAAACGCAATCTCTCTTTTACCTCGAATATTTGAGCGTCCGGGTAGCAGGCCTGCAATGAGACCAATCCATGCGGCGGCAAATATTTGATAACCAAGCCACGGTCCGAACCCACCGGTTAATAGCGCTGAAACAAAAACTGAAATCACCCCTAAAAGAAAACCAAAAGATGGGCCGAAAACCCGCGCAGCTAAGATGAGTAAAAACCACATGGGCTCGATGCCGACTGCGCCTGCTCCGAGTGGGCGAAGGGCTGCGATAAGGGCTGAAAGAACGCCAAGCAGTGCAACGGATTTTGCATCAAGTCTGGAGTTAGATATTTCAATAATGGTTAATATAAAGGCGATAAAGATTGCGAGCGTGAAGAAAATCTGCGTTCGGGGCAGAGATTCTCCAGAATAAAAGAATGGCCAGATGAAACCTGCTGCACTTACGAGAGATGCAACTGCTAAAACAACTCCATTTTTTAGTGAAAACCGAACGACATCAGGTGTTGTTGTCATTGTGGTTTAACGCTAATCACCGAAATGACATCTTTTACCGTCAGCCAAGGTTTCGGCGACATTACTTTAAACACCTGCGGCGCAAAAGCGGGCGATGCGAGCAAAACACTATGCGTTGGGCCATCGGCGACGATGTCGCCATCGGCGATGAAAATAACGCGTGTGGCTAGTTCGGCGACGAGCTCTACGTCATGGGTGGCAAGAATTACTGTGCGATTAAATACGCTGCAAAACTCTAAAAGAATGGAGGTGAGCGCTTTCTTTGCCTCGTAATCTAGCCCTCGTGTCGGTTCATCCAAAATAAGAATTTTAGGGTTAGCCGAAAGTACAACGCATAGAGCAAGACCTAAACGTTGACCCTCCGATAAATCGCGAGGATGAGTGGTCGGTGAAACACCCGGAACTAAATGATGAAGAAGCGATAACGTTGTGCCATCGGCAATCTCGTTATCACTATCGGCCTGCGCGCACTCTTTTTCAACCGTTTGGGCATACAGGAGATCACTCGGCTCTTGCGGAACAAAACCTATTGTTTGTCGCCGCAATTTACTATGAAGATCTTTCGATAAAAGTGAATGGGTCGTTACAACACCACTGTGATTTTCGCTAACTCCAGCAATCGCTTTAAGAAGTGAGGTTTTACCGGCGCCGTTTCGACCCATGATTGCAACGATTTCATTATCGAAAATTGTCGTTGATAAAGAATTGAGAACGGAATGCGATCCATACATCACGCTGAGTTTTTCAATGTCAATGACAGTTTTTGTGCTGGGGGCATCTATGTGCTTTTCTTGGATCGAAGTTGAATTTCGAATGTTCTCGGTCAATCGACGCATGTGGCGAACTGAAAGACCTACTTCATTTAAACCAAGAACTCTTGCAAGGTGAACTATCGGGGGAGCAATGGATGATATTTTCATAATCTCTTCAGGACTACCTACGATGGTTCTACCATCGCCATTGATATGAATAATGCGATCGGCAAAACCGATGACGCGCTCCAATTTATGTTCGGCGATTACTACCGTCAAACTTAAGTCATGAACCAATCGATGAAGAATTGAAAGAACTTCTTCGGCGGCAATCGGATCAAGGGCACTCGTTGGCTCATCTAAAACTAAAACTTTTGGCTGCATGACAAGTGCACTCGCGATGGCAACGCGTTGCTGTTCTCCGCCACTTAATGTGGCGATCGTACGATTTCGAAGTGGTACTAAAGATAGTAAATCTAAAACCTCTTCTACTCGCCGCCGCATAACCTCGTTCGGCATATTCAATGCTTCCATAGCAAATGCCAACTCTTCTTCAACGGTATCGGCGACAAAACCGTTGAGCGGATTTTGACCCACAATACCGATCAGGTGTGCTAACCCGCCTGGCTTCACCATACGAGTCGATAGGCCATGAACAGAGATATCACCAGCCAAGATTCCGCCTGTGTGATGTGGAACAAGACCGTTAATGAGGCGCAAAAGTGATGATTTTCCAGATCCAGTTGGACCTATGACAAGGACTAGCTCGCCTTCGGATATTTCAAGGTTGAGGTCTTCAATCACAGTCGTTGTGGAGTTTGGATAGACAAGTGAAACGTGTGAAAATTTAATCATGACAACCCCATAACAAGTAAACCCGAAGCAACAATTGCGCTGTCACGCAACGCCCACGAAATTGGACGATATCTCGTTTGTTTTCTATTCATGCCATAGCCGCGAGAATCCATCGCCGCGGCTAGCTCTAACGCACGGGCTAAGACCTCTTCAAGAAGTGGGATAGCAACTCTTCGATATGACTTTAAACCTTTTATATCTTGACCGCGAAAGCGCTGAGCTTGGCGAATTCTGCCAATACTTGTCACCAATTGAGGCAGAACCGAGGTTGCGATAACAACGCTTACGCCGAATTCGTAAATAAAGACCGGAAGCACGCGAAGTAATCGATGTGGACTTGTCAAAGAAGTGGCGGCGGCAAAAATAACGATGATGGCACAGATAATGATGCCTTCGGAGAGCGCCGATGTTAAACGCTCAAGGGTTAGATCACCGCCGATTCGAATTCCTGGCATCCAATGCGGCAAAGGAATTCTCGGCACCGAAAATAAAACCGTTCCAGGAATGGGAACGCCTATCGTGAGCCCGGTAAGAATTCGAATAATCAAAATCCATAACGAGAGTTTTAAACTCCACATAAAGGTTTTGCCCCACGGCGCAATTTCTCGATAAAAAAAGACAATTAACCCCACAACACCCACTGACGTCAGGGCAAATACTGGTGTGTTTATGCGAGCGACCGAAATCGCAATCGCCGAGCACCAGATCCACCACGTCAGTGGGTGAAATGAGATTTTCTTCATCTTTTAAAGCCCTACGTACTGACTACTTTTTTACTAAAGCGGCCGGGGTTTCAATTTCAACACCGCACTCTTTGGCCGGAAATCCATTGAGGCCACAGATAAGACCAGAGGCTGCCGCTCTAATTTTTACAACTTGTCCCAGCACATCGATTCCTTGTGAATCATTAGCCGTGCGTACACAACGCGTTATTGTTTTTGCAGGTTTTTCACCCTTTGGCGCCCATACTGGTGAACCAAATTCAACTACCAGAGCAATCCGCTTGGTATCTGAATCTGCCTTGGTGCCACCGCAAATAGCTTTGAAATTTGGCTTCACTTTAGGGGCAGTCGAAGGAACGTCATCACTACTAAATACAAATGACCAACCTTCAACCGCGCCATCGGCAATATCGACCGTTGGGCCCGTCATAGCCGCAACCCATGTAGTTTTTCCAGGTGCGCTTTGAAAATACCCCCAATAGCGCCAGCCTTTACCGGCTGCATCTGCCGATGGCAGAACGAACATTGAGGTCAGGAGAATGAGTAGAGTAAAAAAAATAGATTTGATTTTCATTGATGTGATGCCTCTCGAAAATTAAAGAAACTCACAGGGGTAGCACCGCATAGAAGCGAAAAATCCGCTCAGATGTTGGACCACACCCCGCAAACCTCGGCGGGTGTTTGTCGATTGCGCCTTCGCATTAGGTAATCCGACTTCACTCATTCTTTAAGACGAGTTATACGGTTGCGGGTCAGCGTCGGAATTTCACCGAACTTCCCCTAATGAAAAAGCTATTCAATTGTGGGAGAAGCAAACCATGCGAGCATCCATGTTGGCAACTAGACGCGCAGGCTCTAGAGTCTACTTATGGAATATCGCCGTTTAGGTAGCACTGGAATGTACGTTTCGGAAATTGCATATGGAAACTGGATTACACATGGCTCTCAAGTCGAAGCTGAAGCCGCAATTAAGTGCGTTAAAGCCGCACTTAATGAAGGTATAACAACCTTTGATACCGCCGACGTTTATGCAGGTACCCGAGCTGAAACTGTTTTAGGTAAGGCTCTAAAAGGCGTCCGTCGCGAGTCATATGAGCTCTTTACCAAAGTTTATTGGCCAACCGGTCCCGGAAAAAATGATCGCGGATTATCGCGCAAACACATTATTGAGTCGGCTAACGCATCGCTCAAGCGCTTACAAACTGATCATATCGATCTGTATCAGATGCATCGCTTTGATTATGAAACCCCACTTGAAGAGTCATTGAGCGCTTTCGATGATTTAATTCGAGCGGGAAAAGTTCATTACATTGGTTTTTCTGAGTGGGACGCTTCGCAAATATCTTCGGCGCTTGAGATTCAAGATGCGTTGGGATACAACCGTTTTGTCTCCAGCCAACCGCAATATTCAGCGCTTTGGCGCGTCATTGAGGCCGAGGTCGTTCCTTTGTCAACGAAAGAGGGAATTGGTCAGATTGTGTGGTCACCGCTTGCTCAAGGAGTTTTAACGGGAAAGTATTTACCAGGCAAAAAAGCCCCAGCAGGTTCGCGTGCAACGGATAAGAAAAATGGCGCAGGAATGATTTCGGGTTGGCTGCGTGAAGAGGTATTAACTGCGGTTCAAAAGTTGGTACCTGTTGCCGAAGAGGCGGGATTGACGATGTCCCAATTGGCAATTGCTTGGGTGTTACATAACCCCAACGTTTCCGCGGCGATAATGGGGGCTACAAAACCATCTCAAGTCAAGGAAAACGCTAAAGCCTCAGGAATTAAATTAGATGCACAAACCATGAAGGCGATAGATAAAGCGCTTGGAAAATTGCCTGAAATGGAGCCAAGTAAAAACACAAGTCCAAATCCAAGGGCTTAATTAATCTGATCGCCAACTTTAGCTTGAGGATGCGGTGCACGTAATCGGCGCATCTGTGTGGAGCGAAGCCATGCATACATTCCTAAGCCTTTGGTTGCCGCTTGAGGAAATTTCGCAGTAATGAGTTTTCTCATCTTTCGAGTCAAGAAAATGCCATCGACAACGGCAATAAGCAGTACTCCATACATAATGGCAATTGCGCCGAACTGAACTGCCGGGATAGGGATGAGAGTGAGAACAAGAACGACAAAGATAATTGGAAGAAAGTATTCGCCGATAGATCGTCGTGAATCTACATAGTTTCGAACGAAACGGCGCTCTGGTCCCCGATCACGGGCAGGTAGGGCGCTTTCATCTCCCCGAAGATAGGCCGCCCGCGATGCAGTTCGATCTTGACGCGAAATTAACTTTGCCGCGCGCTTTTGGTCCTTTGTTACAACAGGGGCTAGGGATGAAGTAATTCGCTTTGCCTCTGAGACTTTGCGCTTAGGGGTAGGTCGGCCTTTGCCAGTTGATTCTGTATCCATATGACCAACTATATTAGTTTTTTGCACCAAGTGCGGTCGCCAGGATAAAGCGAAGAAGGTAGGATTAGGGTAACGAACTCAAGGAGAGAAAAGTATGACTACAGATACAGCTGCCCAAGCGTTAACGGCTTCAATCGTATTGACCGATGTTGCAGCAACAAAAGTAGCTGCATTGTTGGCTCAAGAGGGTCGGGATGATTTAATGCTTCGCGTTTCCGTTCAACCTGGAGGTTGCTCAGGACTTCGCTATCAACTTTATTTTGATGACCGCAACCAAGATGGCGATGTTATCCATGAGTTTGGAACTGTAAAAGTTATTATCGACAAGATGAGCGGACCCTATTTAATGGGCGCGTCAATCGATTTCACCGACACAATTGAGAAGCAGGGATTTACCATCGATAATCCAAACGCTGGCGGCTCATGTGCCTGCGGCGATTCATTTAACTAATTTTCATACTTACTTACCCTAAGATCGCGCCATGAAAATCGGTGTTGCGGGCTCAGTTGGTCTTGATCATTTAATGGTCTTTTCAGGAAAATTTACGGACTCACTCGTTGCCGACTCTTTGGAAAAAGTTTCGCTCTCATTTCTTGTAGATAGTCTGGATGTGCGCCGTGGTGGATGTGCGGCAAATATCGCCTTTGGCATGGGTGTTCTTGGATTAAATCCAATCTTAATTTCTGCTGTAGGAAAAGATTGGCCAGATTATGAAGCGTGGCTATCGAGGCATGGTGTCGACACTTCGCACGCCTTGGTCTCGCAAACTCTGTTCACTGCGCACTTTATGGTTACTACCGATCAAGATCTCAATCAGATTGCATCGTTTTTTCCTGGCGCGATGAGTGAGGCGAGAAATATCGAACTCCAACCCATCATGGATAAGACGGGGCGATTCGATATCCTCGTCATCTCTCCTGATGACCCAGAGGCGATGTTGCGCCACTCTGAAACCTGTCGCCAATCTGGTATCGCCTTTGCCGCAGACCCATCACAACAGATGGCACGCATGAGCGGGGAGGAGATAAAACTTCTCATCGACGGGGCTGCCTATTTATTTATGAACGAGTACGAATTGGCCCTTGCCATGCAAAAAACCGGCTGGAGTGACCGTGAAATTTTGGAGCGCGTTAAAGTCCGCGTCGTGACCCTTGGCTCCAAGGGTGCAAAAGTTGAAACCGCCAGTGGAGATTTTGTACAAGTTGCCTGTCCTAAAGAGCGTTCTAAGACGGATCCAACGGGGGTCGGGGATTCATTTAGATCCGGTTTTATTGCTGGCCTAGCATGGGGATTAACACATGAGCGATGTGCTCAGTTAGGTGCACTTGTGGCCACCTATGTCATCGAAACTATGGGCACTCAGGAGTATCGATTTACACATGCCGAATTTATCGCCCGTTTTGCCGAGGCTTATGGGCAGGATGCAGCCGATGAAATCGCACTCCATTTAACGCAGGTTTAAATCTCTCACTTCATTTTTCTCGTCGTGCGCTTAACCACGTTGTAATGACGTGACTTCGATGCGCTACAAAAGCGCTTTTCACTATATCCTTACGCTCATGTTACATGCGAAAAAAAGAGGTTTTATTGGGCTGAGCCTTCTCCTTTCAACGCTATTTTTATCGGGTTGCTCTAAAGTTTCCGAGCTTGGTTTTCCAAAAGGCGTTTCAAGTGTTAACGATCAATCACTCTCGCTCTGGCAGGGCGCATGGATTGCAGCTGGAGTCGTTGGTGTCTTTACATTAATTTTAATTTTATGGCCTGCCGTCTTTCATCGACCAAAAGTTGGTGGCCCAGAGTTTCCCAAGCAAACGCAGTATCACATTCCCATTGAGATTATTTATACAATCATTCCTTTTCTCATCGTCGCAGTAATGTTTTATTTCACTGCCAAAAAAGAGACGATTATTTCACAGAAAACTACCGTTGCGGCGCATGAAATTTCGGTCACGGGCATTCAATGGTCGTGGCAGTTTGCTTATCCTGAAGCTGGGGCTAATGCCGTGGTAACTGGAACACCCGCACAGCCTCCAACACTTGTTGTCCCCGTGGGTGAGTTAGTTCGATATACATTGAAATCTAATGATGTTGTTCACGGCTTCTGGATTCCAGCGTTTATGATTCAAATGCAAAACCTTCCAGGGGTCACAAACCACCTTGAATTTACCGCGAATAAAGTGGGAGAGTTTCGAGGCCGGTGCAATATTTTATGCGGGCGCTCACATTCGCAGATGCTCTTTACTTTAAAAGTTGTAACGCCGGCTGAGTATAAAATCTATCTTGAAAGCATCAAGGGGGGCCAAGCATGACAACATATGCAGATATTCCTACTCAAACATTGTTGGCGCCGATTTCCTCGAAAAAGGGAAAAATCTTTGTCAAGTGGATTACATCGACCGACCACAAGACCATCGGCTATCTCTATCTCATTACCTCCTTTGTTTGGTTTTTAGTTGGCGGAGTTTTAGCTCTCGCTCTTCGTAGCGAACTTGCCCGCCCAGGGATGCAGTTTTTAAGTTACGAGCAGTACAATCAAATCTTCACCATGCACGGCACGATTATGCTTTTATTATTTGCTACACCGCTATTCGTAGGTTTTGCGAATGTGATTATGCCCCTGCAAATCGGCGCCGCAGATGTTGCCTTTCCACGCTTGAACATGCTCTCCTACTGGCTTTATCTCTTCGGCGGAATTATGGCCTTCGCCGGCTTTATCACCCCCGGGGGCGCAGCATCCTTTGGTTGGACCGTTTATGTTCCACTTTCCAATGCCACGTACTCTCCTGGAATTGGCGCCGATCTATGGCTCGTTGGACTTGCAATCGGTGGTGTTGGAACAATTCTTGGAGGCGTTAACTTCATTACGACCATTTTTACGATGCGCGCACCAGGTATGACAATGTTTCGTATGTCAATCTTTTCATGGAACGTTCTGCTGACATCGATTTTAGTTTTACTTGCTTTTCCTCCACTGGCTGCAGCCCTGCTTGGTCTTGAATCCGATCGACTTTATGGAACGCATCTATTCGACCCTGCAAATGGTGGCGCAATGTTGTTCCAGCACCTCTTTTGGTTCTTTGGCCATCCAGAAGTTTATATTTTGGCGTTGCCGTTCTTTGGAATCGCAACCGAGATTTTGCCCGTCTTTAGTCGCAAACCAATCTTTGGTTATAAGGGCTTAATTGCAGCGACAATTGCTATTGCCGCGCTTTCAGTTTCCGTCTGGGCTCACCATATGTTTGCAACGGGACAGGTCTTGTTACCCTTCTTCTCATTTATGACTTTTCTCATCGGTGTTCCAACGGGAGTTAAATTCTTTAACTGGATAGGAACAATGTGGCGCGGCCATGTCACCTTTGAAACCCCCATGCTCTTTGTCATGGGTTTTCTTGTCACATTCCTCTTTGGTGGCTTAACGGGAATTATCTTGGCTTCACCTCCATTAGATTTTGCAGTCTCTGCAAGCTACTTCGTTGTTGCCCACTTCCATTATGTTTTATTTGGAACGGTAGTCTTTGCGATGTTCGCTGGTTTCTATTTCTGGTGGCCAAAGATGACCGGACGCATGCTCAACGAACGGCTTGGGAAAATACATTTTTGGACGCTCTTTATCGGCTTTCATCTCACTTTTCTCATTCAGCATTGGCTAGGCATAAAGGGATTTCCACGTCGCTACGCCGATTACTTAGCAACTGATGGTTTTACTTTTATGAACACGGTATCAACGATTGGCTCATTCTTATTAGCCATATCTATGATTCCATATGCCATCAACATTTGGATATCACGTAAATCACCCATGGTTGGCGTTGATGACCCGTGGGGCTATGGTGCATCCCTTGAATGGGCTACTTCCTGTCCGCCGCCTCGCCATAACTTCTTAACCATGCCACGTATTTCAAGTGAGCGACCTGCTTTTGATCTGCATCATCCGCATATTAAAACTGAGGGACACTAAGTTTATGAAAGTTAATTGGCGCTTATTCAGCGGTTTATCCGTTTTTTATGTCATCGTTACCGTCGTTTATTGGCGAGTTGGCGGTGAGCCCGTTGGAATTGGTGGGATGTTGCTCGCGGCAGGCCTTGCAGGGATGGTTGCTTTCTATCTTTGGTTCACACAAAAGCGAATCGGAGTAATTCTTCCTGAAGATTCAGTGACTGCCGAAATAATCGATGGTGCGGGGGAGTTAGGTTTCTATTCTCCTCACTCATGGTGGCCCTTACCTGTAGCCCTTGGCGCGTGCTCAATGGGTCTGGGTTTAATAATTGGGTGGTGGCTTGTTCTTATTGGTCTTGGCGCGTTAATCGTCGCGGTCATTGGCATGGTTACCGAATATGAAAAGCCGATTTCCGCTTCTTCACATTAATTTAGAGGCGTGAAAGTCGCTCGCTTTGCTCCTTATCTTTTTGTTCTACTATGGAGCACCGGCTTTGTAGGTGCAAAATATGGTCTGCCTTATGCCGATCCATTTATATTTTTATCGCTTCGCATATTTATAGCCTCTGCAATTCTCTTTGTTATTGCCGCTGCCCTTAAAAGTCCGGTAGCAATCGGGGGCAGAGCAATGGGAAAATCGGCGCTCATTGGTTTTTTCCTTCATACCTGCTATTTAGGTGGCGTATTCTTCGCGATAGCACGGGGAGTACCTGCAGGAACGGCCGCAGTGATTACTAGTCTGCAACCTGTTCTCGTTTCAGTGCTGGCCATTAAATTTTTGGGCGAAAAACTTCGTTGGTCACAAGGTATTGGCCTGTTATGTGGATTAATCGGTGTTTTTTTAGTTTTGGGTCCAAGTTTCGATGGCTCTATTTCATCGTGGGGAATAGTTGCGGTATTTATTGCACTCGCGGGGAGCACGTGTGCCACGCTCTTGCAGAAGAAATTTGGAACTGAGATTCCCCTTTTGGCCGGCACGGCTTATCAATATCTAACAAGTGGTTTCATCTTAGGTGTGTTGGCATTTGCAACTCGCCGAAGGCATATTCAATGGAATGCACATTTCGCAGGCGCCTTAGTATGGTTAATTTTCGCCCTATCAGTGGGTGCGATTCTTTTACTGCTCTGGCTTCTAAATAATGCAAGCGCCGCTTCAGTCTCTTCGCTTTTTTACTTAGTACCACCGGCAACTGCTACCGAGGCTTATTTTCTATTTGGGGAAAAGCTAAATGCTCAGGGCTTTTTCGGAATTGCAATAACGGCAGCAGGTGTATGGCTTGTCGTAAGGTCGACCAACTCGGCGAGATTGTCGGCTGATTCAAGAATATCCTGAACACGTTTGGTTTCTGAGGTTATCAAAATGCCCATAGTGCACTTAACAATTTCATGAATTGTGTCGCGGTTAGCAGATCTAATTTCTTGCCCATAAATAGTGCATATCAGTCGCTTTTTACAACGGCCCTTACGAGTTAAAGTTAGCTTTTTTAGAGGAGCTAATTAATGTTGCTCGATTTCCTTGAGTTCGGCCGCGCTGACTTTAGGAACCGCTACAGAATGGGCCTTGCTTAAGCGAACTCGGAGCTTGTTTTTAAGGGCTTGTTGGCGTTTTACGCCGCGTGCATCAACAGGTGGCAGCTCTAGCGGGGCTCGCTGTTCGTGCGAGGTCAATATCCAACGTTTTTCCGCCGAGATCGGCTCATGAATTTCAACAAACTCACCACTTGGCATTCTTACAAGGCGGCCAGTCTCTCGCCCGTGCAGTACCAAATCACGATCGGAACGTTGCAGGGACAGGCACAAACGCTTAGTAATAATAAAAGCAATGGGGGGCAGAATAAATATTGCTATTCTCGAGAACCACATAATTTGGTTAATCGACATGTGGAAATTCGTTGCAAGAATATCGTTTCCACCATTAATCAAAGCAATCAAAACAAAAGTGATTGACATAGCCCCAAGAGCTGTGCGGTTAGGGACATTTCGCGGACGATCTAATAAATGGTGTTCACGCTTATCGCCAGTAATCCAACTTTCAATGAATGGGTAGAAAGCCATTAACGTAAAGATGATTCCCGGAACAATCAGGGCTGGAATTAAAATATTCCATGAAATCGTATGTCCAAAGGCATGCGTCTCTAGTGGAGGTGCCATGCGTACAAGACCATCAAGCCAACCCATATACCAATCGGGCTGCGAACCGGCAGAGATCTGCCCCGGTGTGTATGGACCGTAGAGCCAGATGGGGTTAATCGATGCGACGGCTCCAAGAAATGCGGTGACGCCGAAGACAATAAAGAAGAAGCCACCAGCTTTTGCCATGTAAACGGGCAAAATGGGATGTCCCACTACATTTTTCTCGGTACGACCTGCGCCAGGGAACTGGGTGTGCTTTTGGTACCAGACCAACATGACGTGAATGGTGATGACGGCTAAAAACGCACCAGGCAACAGCAGCACGTGGATGGTGAACATGCGCGGGATAAATCCAACGCCGGGGAAGGCGCCACCGAATAAGAAGAATGAAAAATAAGAGCCGATAACGGGAAATGCCTGAACAATCGCTGAAGTGATTCGAAGACCGACACCAGATAATAAATCATCGGGGAGTGAGTAACCAAAGAGGCCTTCAAGGAAACCTAAAGTGAGAAGAATGATTCCGAGAATCCAGTTGAATTCACGCGGCTTTCGAAATGCGCCGGTAAAAAATACTCGCAGTAAGTGGGCAACAATGGCGGCCATAAAAATATTTGCCGCCCAGTGATGGATTTGACGCATCAACAAGCCGCCACGAACTTCAAATGAGATATCTAAAGTCGAGGCATAGGCCGCCGACATCTTTAAGCCCTTGAGGGGGGCATACACACCTTCGTAAATTACATCGCGTTGAGAAGGATCAAACCACAACGTTAAAAATGTTCCAGAGAGCAGCAAGATAACAAAAGAGTACATACATATTTCACCGAGCATAAATGACCAATGGTCGGGAAAGACTTTGTTGAGTGATTTCTTCATCCAGCCAGCAGCGCCCAGGCGCTCATCAACAAAGTTTGCGGCAGCGCCGAGTCTTTTTTCAGTGGTTGTCATTGCGAGTTACGCTCCCAAAAACTAGGTCCGACGGGTTCATTAAATGGTGCACGTGCAATTAAATAACCTTCGGTGTCAATAGTGATATCTAACTGAGGAAGCGGACGGGCCGCAGGCCCGAAGATAACTTTTGCGCCTCTGGTGACATCGAAAGTTGATTGATGGCATGGGCACAACAGGTGTTTGGTCTGCTGTTCATAGAGGGCCACCGCACAACCCATGTGCGAGCAAATCTTTGAAAAAGCAATGATTCCATCATGTGTCATCGCGAATTTTTCGGGGGTTAACTGGAAATCCTCAGGGCGAAGTCGGATCAAAAGAACAGGATCTTTAGCAATGTCACTGAGTAAGCGCTCGGTGCCTTCGGGCACGGCGGGAAGGGTTTGGACAACGGCGCCGACCTCTAAATCAGTTGCCAATATGGGGCGATTTCCAGGGTCGGTGACTAATCGAGTGCCCGCCTTCCAACTTGTTTTTTCCAACTCTTTACCCGGCAATGGACCTAAGTCACGCAAGAGCAAAACGGGAGGAAGTGCGAACAAACCAAGCGAGGCTGCGAGTGAGCCCTTAATTAATTTACGTCGACCAAGTTTTACTCCAGTTACGCCTTCTTTGACGGTCTGAACAAAGGCTTCACGATCTTCGGGCGATGATCGAAATTCATGACGGTGATTAACAACTTCGGTTTCTGGCATTAATGTTTTAGCCCAATGAATAGCTCCCATTCCGAGGAAGAAAAGCGAGAAAGCCATTCCCAGACCTAAGAAGAGTTGATGTGCGTTTTGATTGCCCATTACCGGAACAAAAATAAATACATCCAACGGAATAAAAATGTATGCATACATTAAGAGAAGCGACCCAACACCAGAGAGCGCAAAGAGAAGTGCTACTTGTTGTTCGGCACGTTTTTCAGCGCGGGGATTTACATCGGCCGCGCGTGGGGGATGCACGGGAGTACCTGGATTATCTATCGATTCGATTTCCATTGACACTGCACTCATCTCGCTCTCGTTGTTAACCAGACTGCAATTGCAATGAGCAGTCCAAGACCTAATATCCATACCACTAGACCTTCAGATACTGGTCCAATACGTCCCATGGTGGCACCACCGAGATTTGGCTCGGCCTCGGCAGCTTTTATCCATTTTATAATGGAGAGTTTTTCTGCTGGAGTGATTGTTTTATCGCTAAAGACTGGCATTGATTGTGGGCCGGTAATTAAAGCTTCATAAATATATTTAGGTTCAACGCCCATCAAGGTCGGTGCGTATTTACCTTGCGTCAAGGCGCCACCTTGACCGGCAAAGTTATGACACATCGCGCAGTTGTTGCGAAAAAGTTGGCCACCTTCGGCAGTATTTCCATCGCGCTCATAATTTAAAACTGCATCCGTTGGAACTGCAGGCCCTGGAGCTAGAGAGGCAATATAGGCGGCAAGTGCGGCCACTTCTTTCTCGTTGTACACCGGTTTTTTACGCATAGCTTGAGTGTTCATATCGGCCATCGGCATCCGTCCTGTACCCACTTGGAAATCTACCGACGCGGCGCCGACACCGATAAGTGATGGCGCAATCGCCCCGCCTATTGCGTTGATGCCATGGCAGGACGAGCAACCCTTAAGGAAGATCTGCTTTCCCTCTTCGATTGCCGCTGAACGATCAAAAGTATTCGATGGTGCTTTCATTGTCGCACTTGCAATGTTAAACGTTGTTCCGATTCCAAGGAGCGCAATGATTAAAAGTAATGGACCAGCGGCTTTGTGTCGGCGGTAGAGAGAAATCTGCTTCACGTGTTTTATTACTCCCTTACTTAATCAAGTAAATCGCTGAGAAGAGTGCAATCCAAACGACATCAACAAAGTGCCAGTAATACGAAACTACAATCGCGGTTGTTGCTTGGGCTGATGTAAAACGACGGGCTTTGGATACGCGAATAATCACGATTAAAAAAGCAATTAAGCCACCTGTTACGTGAAGTCCGTGAAAACCTGTTGCAACAAAAAAGATTGATCCATAAGCCGTTGATGAAAGCGTCAAACCCTCGTGCACGAGAGAGGCGTATTCATAAATCTGTCCGGCTACGAAAAAAGAGCCCATTAAAAAGGTGAGTGCAAACCATTCGCGCATTCCCCATTTATTGATTTGATAAATTTTTCCACTTTTGCGATTTTGAAAACGCTCGGCGGCAAAAACACCAAACTGACATGTCACCGATGAGAGAACCAAGACTGTTGTGTTGATTGCGGCAAAGGGAATGTTAAGAATCTTGTTTGACTCAAACCAAATTGCGGGGCCTTGAACTCCACGAGTAGTGAAGTAGATTGCAAAGAGGGCAGCGAAAAACATCAGTTCGCTGGAGAGCCACACAATCGTCCCTACAGCAACAGCGTTGGGACGTGTGATTTTATAGTGAGTCGAAACGGAGCTACTAGACATGGTGGAGATTATTCCCTAAAAGCCCTTCCCTGTCCCTCCACAATGCGCTTTCTTCACCTCAAAATCTCCGATCTTCACGTGAAAAAGAACACCGCGTTTGAATTGGCTTTTCTGCCTTTGCCCCGTTGCGCTAAGCCCTTAGGATTGCGGCCATGAGTGAACAGATTCAAAAGAAACAGATAGTTCTCTACTCCGATAACTCGTCAGTGCGAGAATCCGTGGTCACCGCCTTGGGTCGCCGTTGTGCAACCGATTTACCCGAGCATGAGGTTCACGAGTTTGCCACGGGTCCTGCCCTTCGTGCCTTTGTCGATGAGCGCGCAATAATCGATCTTTTTATTTTAGATGGCGAGTCGGCACCTGAAGGCGGTCTCGGAATCGCCCGTCAATTAAAGGACGAGGTCTTTGAGTGTCCTCCAGTTTTGGTCATCACTGGTCGAAAGGAGGATGCATGGCTTGCCGCATGGTCCTTGGCCGAAGCCTCAGTTATTCATCCCATCGATCCATTTACTTTGACCGATACTGCGGCACGATTGCTTCGCGCGACAAAACCTGTAGTCGCATAGTTTTTCTTCAGTAACTCCTGCAACTACCGCAGTTACATTTCCACTCAATTCAAGGTTACATCTGCTTGGCTAATGCCTATCTTTGCAAGGATATCGAGCGAGAAATGAGCAACCCGAACCACGACTAATCTGCTTGGATAACACCCATGGTTGCAAACATATGGAGCAAGAATGTAGCAACCCTCGAACTTGGTTTAGATTTAATTCCCGAAGATGTCCAATGGTGTATGCGCGAAATTTTAGAGGGCCGCGCTGAAAATGAACGGATTAAAGAGTTTTTATTAGCGCTAAAAGCAAAGGGTGAAACTTCCGAAGAAGTCGGCGCATTAGTTGGGCAGATGTATGAACACTGCGCACCGATTTCAATTCGTGAACGTGCTGTCGATACCGTCGGAACCGGTGGCGATGGCGCACACACTATTAATATTTCAACAACATCAGCGATAATTGCTGCAGCCGCGGGTGCAAAAGTTATCAAGCACGGCAATCGCGCGGCATCATCAAAGGCAGGTTCGGCCGATTTATTAGAGGCGCTCGGAGTCTGCATCACTCTTGATGGTAAAGGTGTAGAAAAATGCTTTAGCGAACTTGGAATTGGTTTTTGTTTCGCACCGGTTTTTCATCCCGCTATGCGCTTTGCTGGACCTGCGCGTAAAGAGTTAGGTGTGCCGACGGTTTTTAATATTTTGGGTCCACTTGCAAATCCAGCTAAACCCAAGGCGGCAGCAATCGGTGTTGCCAATGACCGCATGCATTTGGTGATGGCACAGGTTCTTGGAGACCGTGGCGTCGACGGTTTTGTTTTTCGCGGTGATGATGGGTTAGATGAGATCACTTTGGCAACAACGACATCGGTGTTAACAATTGGCAATGGTGAAATTTCTAGCGATTTAATCGATCCATTAGATTTTTACATTTCGCGGGCACCGGTTTCGGCCTTGGCTGGGGGAGATGCGATGGAGAACGCGGCGATTACGACGGCGATTTTTGCCGGTGAAAAAGGTGCTCCGCGTGATGCCGTTCTCTTAAACGCTGCTGCTGCAATTGCCGCCTTTGATGGCGAATTTGAATTTAACTTGCATGACCGCATTCAAAAAGCTTTAAATAAGGCCATCACCGCCGTTGACTCGGGTGCCGCGGGCGCACTTTTAGCGAAGTGGATTCTACTGAGTCAAAATCTCTCTTCTCTTTAACTTTTCCTTCGATTACTGAACTCAACTACATCCTCTACCGTTGTGATTGCGATTGATCCGTATCGTTCAAAGATTCGATGTAATACCTCAACTGTTGTCCGAGCATCATCTAAAGCTCGATGGTTGGGAGAGGTTTTAGTGCCAAAAAACTGGGAGAGCGTTGACAGTTTGCAATCGAGAACCTCATCTCTGGTCAGAATCGAGCGAGCTAATCGAACGGTATCTAGCACTTTAAAACGCGGCCATCGATACTGGTGTGCTGAAGATGCGGCTCGCAAAAAACCGATATCAAAACCGGCGTTGTGTGCCACGAGAATATTTACTTGCGCAGATCCCAAAAACTCGAAAAAACTTGGCAAAACGCTTTCAATCGGTGGTGCACCTTGGAGCATCGCATCTGAGATTCCAGTTAACTCTGTAATGTACTCGGGGAGAGGTGTACCTGGATTGATAAGCGATTCAAACTCGCCAATGATTTCGCCGCCACGAATTTTTACTGCGCCAATTTCAGTTATGCCAGCACCGGATTGTGGGGAGCCACCAGAGGTCTCAAGATCGATCACGGTAAAAGTTGTCTGTGAAAGTGGTCTACCAAATTCTGCGAGGCTCGGTTGCCAAGCCACCGCATCACTCTCATCAAGGTTCATATTAGATAGCGTAAGTGATAGTGCCGACACCACAGTCGTCTCATGGGTGCAATGTTTGCTTGGGTAAAGCGATAACGCGTACTCTTTGAACTATGGCAGTAGAGACGGCACCTGCGGGGTGGATGCAAGATTGGGCGGCAACTGGCTCCGGAAAAAATGCACGAATAGGAGTTCTTTTCGTGCATGGTTTCACTGGTGCACCCCCATCGATGCGTCCGTGGGCTGAGTTTCTCCTATCTAAGGGTTACACCGTACGTGTTCCATTGTTACCCGG
>JANYCW010000054.1 GCA_025360085.1 Actinomycetes bacterium | reverse complement strand
CCATTTCAACGTATTGCCGATCAATTGATGTTTGAGCGTGGATACCAGCATCACAACTTTGTAAGCAAGGTGTACAAACGCAGTGGTCACAATGAAAGATCATGGGCTAAGTATTTAGATCAGCCTATGCGTTTTTGGCTTGAAGCAGCCACACCCCTTGGACTGCAGTCTTAGTGTCAATTGTGACCGTTTCACCCTCGGCGCTTTGACCGTAGAGAGATTGTTTACATTCATATCCATACGGACTCACGTCAATTTTTACTTTGACGCCCTTGCGCGAAATGAAGATAAGAAGCGACTCTTTCTTGGATTCGCGCAGATATGCGATGTAATCGGTCTCGATGGCAAGCCAGCGTAAACCGCCATTAATTAGGCCGTCTCGTTGCCTTCGAATGTGCACCAGCTTTTTAACTTCAGCGAAGAATTCATGGTCCCAGCCCGATTGATCATCCCAATTAATTGTTCGACGAGAATCTTCGCCCCATGCACCTTCAAGGCCGATCTCATCTCCAGCAAATATTGATGGGGTTCCTGGGTAAGTGAGCAACATTGCCATTGCCGAAAGATGCGCCTGTCTATTTCCAAGAACGACTGTACGCATACGAGCCGTGTCATGTGAATCCAGTAAAAGCATGCTAGCAACCAAAGAGCGCCAAGGAATCGAAGAATTGAACTGGCTCATGCTTGCAACCAACTGTTGACCAGTAATTTTTGGCATCGTAAATGGAAGGCCTTGGAAACCTCCGCCGATTGTTGAGTTGCTATTTATCCAGTTCCAGACTGGCCGCATGAAGCCCTGATAGTTCATGGCGCCATGCCAGCCCAATCCATTGAGATCGCTTGCAACGAAATCAGCATTTTCTGCGACCAGCCAAGCTTCGGGTTTAACCTCATCCATCGCCTTGCGGATGCCATGCATAACTTCATCATGCAAATCATCTGTTCCTAAGCGGCCAGTCATATTTCCAACGTCAATGCGCCACCCCGACATCCCATATTTGGGCTTTAACCATTGCTTGACTATTGAATTTTTACCGGCATACATAGCGTTTCGAAGAGATTGAGAGTTAAAGTTCAATTTTGGTAATGATGCCAAATCCCACCAGCCGACATATCCGTGTTTAATCGACTTATCCCAATAAAAATATCCTCTTTCTTTTGAGTTCTTTTCCTTGATCGCTTTAGACAACCAAGAGTGGCCGACTCCGCAGTGATTAGAAGTTAAATCTCCTAACAAGCGGATCTTTCGCTTGGATGCAGCAGTAACCAAACTAAACATGGCTCGATTGCCACCCAGAATAGGATCGACATGATCAAAACTGGTTGCGTCATATCGATGGTTTGATCGCGCCGGGAAAAACGGCGTGAAGTAGATTCCATTTACTCCAAGTTCAACAATGTGGTCTAGATGCTCTTCAACGCCTTTCAAATCTCCACCATAGAGCTCAGTACCTGTTTGCTTATTGCGCGCACCTGGGAGCTCATTCCATTGCCGAGGCTTAGCCCAATCCGGTAAAGGGTGAATATCGTTAGATTTTGCAAATCTATCTGGGAATATTTGATAGAAAACCGATGACTTAATCCACTGCGGATATGCTGGAAGCGCCACTATCTGAAAATCATTATTCGAATGAACATCGTAATCAAAACATCCGGCAGCATTTAGCCACTCATACTTACCCTCATCGACAAAAACAAAACGGTAAGCCGTTGAAATATTATAGATTTCAACTCGAACTTCCCACCATGACTCTGTGGCCTCCTTCTTCTTTCGTTTAAGTTCGAAGCTTCGCGGCTCACCATCGTGATAAATACGCACGAAAGCCTTCGCAAATGTATAGGACGACGGGATTCGAACGCGAAGCGTTACGAATTCACCGAGAGCAGGTGCTGCATTGCTTACATAGAGCTCACTGCCGTCATGGTGCGGGGATTTCGACCTTTGCGTGTGGTAACTCATACGTAACTCCTTTCGAATTTGTGGCACTTACGCGTAGCTCAAGTGAGGCTCCCGGAAAATCTAAGGGGTCAATATAAACACTATATGGAGCATTCATATCCGTGCCGAGTGAAATCCATGCCTGATTAGGGGCTGTGCGCGCGTAAAATGTAACTTTCAAGAGATCGCCACTTGTGATTGTGGCTTTTGTTTCAAAAAAACCAGACAGGAAATCCATCTCCGAAGTTATTTTCCCGATTTTCACATTTGTTTTGTCGATTTTCTTGTTAGCTTTTAAAACAACAGTAGAAAGAGGTGGAACATTGAAACTCACTCTCTCCTTCGCACTACTTACTTTAGTTGCGCCTAATAAGGTTTTCCAACCGCCAGTAGAAGTTGCAGTATTAACGCTTGCATTAATCGCTTTAGTAGAGTTATTGAACGCAACTAAGTATTCACGATCCTCATCCTCGTCTTTCTTGGAAATGACAAGCAACGCATCCTTGGCGATTCGCACCTGCATAAGCGCATTGGCTAAACCTGGATTAGCCTGGCGAAGTTTGGCTAAGGTTTTTAGGTACTTCGCAATCGGATGCGTATCAGTTACCGCAAACGAATCACTTGTACCGATTGGGTTTGAACCAATTCGTGGCTCTTTTTTCCAAATCACAACTTTCGTCGCGAACATATCTTGCCGCGCCATCTGGTCACTTCCGCTGCCCGTTCCTGTCATTCCAACTTCATCACCATAGTAAACAACGGGTATGCCTCGCGACAAATACATCAAAGCGTGAGCCAATAAAGTTCGAGGCAATAATTCATTTGCTGGATTTATGCGATCAGATTCAATCAACTTCCCCACTCGACCCATGTCGTGATTGCCTAAAAATGTGACTAAGTTGTCGGCATTTGACGTTGGGCTTGTGTATAAATCATCATAGTTAAATAGATTTTCGACGACCGTGGCGTCAGAGTAACCTGAAGCAAACTCTGTTGCCGTACGTTGAAATGGAAAGTCGAGAACAGTTTGAATCTTATTGCGACGCACATAGCTCATAAGATTGATTGGATTTACATCAAAGACTTCGCCAAAAGTGGTGAAGTTATCAATCCCCACACTCTTTGCTTGAGCATTAATTAAAGGGCTCCAGTGTTTGAAGAACTCATCGTCTACATGTCGGGCAGTATCTACACGAAAACCAGAGATTCCATAGTCTTTGATCCATTGCCCGTATACGTCGGACCAACCCTTATAAACAGCCTCTTTTTCAGTAGCTAGGTCGTCCAAGCCGAAAAAATCACCAAGTTGAATACATGGACCGTCTCCCCAGCAGTTATCAATCCCACCAACATTGTGATAATTACTCAGGTCATTGAGCCAGTTTGGATTTTTAACATTTGCTAACTCCGCGGGAATATATGCGGTTCGATCTTTGTATTGAATAACGTCGCCTGTATGGTTCGTGACCACATCAAGGATAATCTTCAACCCCAGAGATTTAGCACAAGCAGCGAAGGCAAGTAAGTCAGCTTTAGTTCCTAAATGAGGATCGACGTTGAGAAAATCAACACCCCAATATCCGTGGTATCCGGCGCCATACGGGGAGGCTTTTACCTGTGTAACAAGTGGAGTCAACCACACTGCGGTAAATCCTAACTTCTTTATTCTTGCCAATCCTTTGTCACCGTCCGAGCAGGTACCCGTTAAACCCTTTAGATCTCCACCGTGGAAGAACGCGGTGTCCTTTGGATTGAATCCTGGATAGTTATCGTTAGAAGTGTCCCCATTTAAGTATCTATCTGGAAAAACAAAGTAGATAATGTCTTTAGATAAACCAACTTGGGGTGATTGGGCTGAAGTTTGCGCAGCAAAAGATGTTGCAGAAATTAGTAAAAGAAAAAAGGTGCTAACGAATAGCAGGACATTCTTTCTCAAAACTAGCCTTTAACCGAGCCCGCGGTCAAGCCACTCACTATGTATTTCTGAAGGGATAAGAAGATAATCACGATTGGGATCGACGCTAAAATTGAACCCGCAGCAAATGGACCCCAATTTTGCGAGTACTGACCCCCGATAAACTGCTGTAAACCAACGGCAACCGTTCGGTTTTGCATATCAACAAGAAATAACCTTGCCAAAATAAACTCATTAAAAGTTCCTATAAAACTCAACAGTGAAACTACCGCTAGAACTGGTGCGGCAAGTGGGACGAAAATCAGCCAGAAAGTCTGCACTGCAGATGCACCGTCAATCTTGGCCGCTTCATCGAGCTCGGCGGGAATTGAATCTACAAAGCCTTTCAGCAGCCAGATATTGACCCCCATCGCGCCACCTAGGTAGACCAAAAGCAGGCCGGCCTGAGTTCCGAGTCCAATGGCTGGAGCAAATTTGTAAACCCGTTCCATGATGACATAGACCGCAGATATCGCAAGAATCGCTGGAAACATCTGTACAAGAAGCAAAAGTTGAATACCTGTCTTTCGACCTTTAAATGCGAGTCGACTAAATGCAAAAGCCGATGCAGAGCCGATGACTACTGAAAGTATGGCGACTGAACCCGCGATGACGAGCGAATTCTTCACCCATGTTAAATAGGGGATCGCCGGATTATTAAAGAGTAGGTGAAAGTTCTTGAATGAAATCTCCTTAGGGATGAAAGAAGTTAATTGCAGGCTTCCAGATGAACTAAATGAAGAGATCACAACTAAATACAGCGGAAATAATGCAAAGAGGGATATCGAAATACCGATTAGATGTCGCCACGAATCATGAATCAACCATTTTTTCATGCGAAGGTATCCAAAACTTTGGATTTTCTTAAACCATACAGTGATATTGAGGCGACAAGAACAAAGATAATTAATGAAATTGCACTTGCTAGTCCTAAGTCTTGAGTACCTGAGCCAAAAGCTATTTTGTAGGTATAACTAATCAGAATATCTGTGGCACCTGCAATTTGACCATCGAGTTCGTTGCGCGGACCACCTCCCGTGAGCAGGTAAATTAAATTAAAGTTATTGAAGTTAAATGCAAATGAGGCAATCAAAAGTGGCGATAGTATCTGTAATAAGAGGGGCAAAGTAATCTTCCGAAAAATCTGTCGAGGATTAGCGCCATCAATGGCTGCCGCTTCCAATAATTCACTAGGTATAGCCTGAAGAGATCCACTAGAGATCAAATAAAAGTATGGAAAACCTAACCAGAGATTTACCAGAATTACTGCAAGACGCGCAAAGTTTGGATCAGAGAACCACGCGATGTGTGTCCCAAATAAAGTATTTATAGCTCCAAACTCAGTATTAAACATTCCGCCCCAAATCAAAATACTCATCACGCTAGGCATGGCATAGGGAAGGACCAAGATTGAGCGATAGATTCGACGGCCACGAATGGGTTTATTGAGCGCTAAAGCCAAGAGTAATCCAAGGGCAAAAGTCGTAAGCACAGTTGCCGTAGCAAAAACAACGGTCCAAATGAAGACTTTTACTAATGGTCCACGTACCCGTGCGTCGGTGAATATTTTCGTATAGTTTTCAAACCAGATTGGTGCCCTCCAACCTGGTTCAAGAATTGCGGTTTTATCATTTGGCAGAGAATAGTTACCACGACCATTATCTCGATAAATCGAACCATCTATCAAACTTCTAAATTCATCGCTTGCGGGTAGATACTCCAGCGCTTGTCGGGATAGAACGCCGGCTTCAAATCCTTCGAGCGCGATAAAAGTTTTGCCCTCATACATAAAATGCTTTGTGGAATAGATCTTGTCGGCATTAGCGAACTCGGAATTAGTTAGTGCAGTAAAATTTGGAGCCGTGATAGCCACACCGTTGGCATCTAAAGTGACATCTCCTGCAGCAATCGGAATTCGAGAAACTGGTGTAGAAATAAAATATTCTGACTTGGCAACATCGGAGGCAAGAATCGCCTCTTTTCCATCTGATTTGCCGAGTTTGATATCAAAAGAGACTCCAGATGGATCGGCTTCAATGGCTCGCGCCTTGATTTGAACTATTGCTTCCTCTTTTGAAATAATATTGCCAGTTTTATAGTTAAAGGCGGACATTGTAACGGTATAGAGAATTGGTCCTAATACAAATGCTATAAGAAGCAAGATGCCCGGAACAAAGAATTTTAAGGGTATTGAAACTTTAGTTAAATAGGTGATAGTAAGGACAAAGATGGTCAAGGCGAGAAATAAGGCGATTACATATTCACGTTGTGCAAAGGCGCTCTGGGCTAGCATGAGCAATATGGCGACAATTAAACTCAAGAGTATGACCTTCATAAAGAGTGCAACTTTGCCTCTTATTAGATAGGTCAACATGTGAACTTCCTGTCCTAGTGGGGCGTAGTCAAAAAATATTTAATTTTCACTGAACTACAAAAGAGTGATGCGGGCGAATATTACGCCCGCATCACTTTACTTCAATTATTAATTTGAATTGCTCAAATCAATTTAGAGATCTGCTTTTCCAGCTTCGACGTTTGCACGCCAGATTGCGGAAAGCTTTGAGGCCTCTTTAACAGCATCTTTGCCATCAATGAGTACAGCCTTCCAATAAGCAGGGGCAGAATCCCAATAGTTAGCGCCACCCTTGTTGCTATTGAGGAATGCGCCAATTTGTGGAATGCCGGCAAGGCTTGCAGCTGAGCCGAAGCCACGCTGACCAGCTGATACTGATGAATCAACCTGTGCGCCTTTTTCTGCTGGCGGACGTAATTCAACGGCTTGGTATCGAACTTGACCATCAGTTGATGCAAAGAAGTTGGTCAGAAGCGACTTAGCTCCTGCTTCTACTCCATGCTTGGCAGCAAATGTGGTTAGCAATGCTCCACTAACGCTTCCAAACATGTGGCCGTATGTTCCTGCACTTACTCCAGGTACTGGCATGAGATTCATTGCGAATCCCTTTGCAACATAGTCTTTCCACTCCCAGTTACCAATTACTGCATAAGGGACGGTGCCGGCCAAGAAATTATCCTTGCAACCGGTATCGGTTGCAGGGAAGAAGCCATTGCTCTTCTTGCCAACCAAAAGATACTTGCGAACATTCTGTCCGAAAGTTGTGGCACTGAAAGTACGACCATAGACGATTCCGTTGCGTGAATTAAATTGATATGCATCTGCACCAAGTGCCGAGAAAACTGAGTGCGCTCCCCATGACATTCCGCCACCTGCAATGCAAAGTCCAGCCTTCAGACCTTTTGATGCTTTATTAGCTTTGTAAAAATCAACCATCTCGCCAAAACTCGCTGGTGCAGATGAAACAAGTTTGGTGTTGTAGATCATTGCAACGTTGTTAATGTCTACAGGCACGCCGTACAACTTGCCCTTGTAGCTTAAGTCAAGGAATTGTGTTGGATTAAAGCGAGCTTTTACTGATGAGGTCAAAACAAGTGGAGCTAATTTTCCACTCTTAGCACCAGATGGAACCCAGTCGTTAGCTGCAACGACGATGTCAGGACCAGATGCATCGGTTGCTTTATCAAAAGCATCCTTGAGAGCATCAAAGCTTGAAAAAGTTACGATCTTAATGGTGTAATCAGGAACCCAGTCACCTTTTGCGGCAATTACTTTAGTTAGATTCGGCCCACGAGTTTCATCTGCCCACACGACTAATTCGGTGGCGGCACTTGCCGATGGTGCAACAAGTGTTGAAACGCTGAGCGCGGCTGCGGCTAATACGCCAGCGAAACCAAAACGCTTTATATTCATGTATATCCTCCATGGATGGAAAACACGCATACGAGGGTATGCGCTAGTGTGCCAATTGCACATGGAATTTAACGCCTACGCAAATTAACAGGCGGTTTTTTGGGACAATTAAGCCAGATTTATCCGATTGTTATAATGCCTAGCTCTTACATACTCGGCTTGCAGGATTACTTATGAAGTTGCTCCACAGTTGAATCCC
>JANYCW010000051.1 GCA_025360085.1 Actinomycetes bacterium | reverse complement strand
GGAGAAGGAGAACCTGCTGTAGTCATCGCATCGCGCGGGATTAAAGTTGTTAACGATGATGGCGCATTGATGGCCGCGATTGAAAAAGTCTGCGCCGAGCAACCAGAAACGGCGCAAAAGATTCGCGACGGTCATCTGCCCGCAGCTGGCGCCCTCATTGGTGCGGTCATGAAGGAGACAAAGGGCCAAGCAGATGCCGCTCGCGTTCGAGAGCTTCTACTTGGCCACTTATCTCAAGGATAAGGGGTAATAAGTTTTATTAAGTTAGTGAACTAATACCTCTTCATGCTCAACTACGGCCTCCTTGCCGATGTTAATAAAGAAGAACAGGACTATCGCTCCAATAAATAGTAGCCCGGCGCTGAACTTAAATGCAACGGTAAAGCCATGTGTCATGGCAAATGGATGTACGAGTTTACCGAGTGAAGTATGTGAAGCTGCATACGTTGCCGTTGCGGTTGCCGCGACAGTATTAAGAAGTGCGGTACCTAATGAGCCACCAATTTGTTGGCTGGTATTGACCATTGCACTTGCAACGCCAGTGTCGTGATTGCTGACATTGTGAAGTGATGTCGAAGTCAGTGGAATAAAGACCAGCGCCATACCACTCGAGATAATGAGTAGCGCCGGTAAAACCTGGCTGGCATATGAAGTATCAGGTGTGATTCTTGCTAGCAGGAGAAGACCTAAACTTGAAGCGATTAAACCAGGAACCATTAACGATTTCGGACCAACTTTGGGCAATAACTGTGAAGCGATTCCCGCAAAGACAATGATTCCAGCGGTAAATGGCAAGAACGCAAAGCCCGATTTCAAGGGAGAGTATCCAAGAATTACTTGAAGGTAGAGACCTAAAAATAAAAACATTGAAAATAGGCCGGCACCTACAACGAGTGACCCCAAGTAGGAACCACCACGATTGCGATCGGTGACAACGCGAAGTGGCATCATTGGATTTGCAACTTTTCGCTCGATGGTAACGAAAGCAACTAGCAGAACGACTGCCGCGCCTAAGAAAGCAAGTGTGTGGCCATCTGCCCAACCCGAAGTTGCCGCCTGATTAAAACCATATGTAAGTGAGAATAATCCAGCCGTTGCCGTGATGACGCCCGGGACATCGTATGTACGATTTCCTTCAGCTTTAGATTCATGAACAAAGCGTGTCGCTAAAGCGAATGCCACAAGGGCGATTGGAACATTGACACCTAAGCACCAGCGCCAAGAGAAGAACTCAGTGAGCGTTCCGCCAACAATTAAGCCAATTGCTGCGCCACCACCAGATATTGCACCGATAACACCGAAGGCCTTAGCGCGCTCGGCCGGCACGGTAAATGTCACCGAGATAATTGAGAGTGCGGCAGGTGCCAATAATGCGGCAAAAACTCCTTGCAGCGCACGTGCACCAAAGAGTAAGCCTTGCGTTGATGCAATTCCACCTAAGGCAGAGGCTGCTGCAAAACCAATGAGACCAATAAGAAATATTTTTTTGCGACCCATAAAGTCACCGATTCGACCGCCAAGAAGTAAAAGTGAACCAAAAGCCAATGTGTAGGCAGTGATTACCCATTGTTGGTTAGCGTCACTGATTCCAAGATCGAGTTTTGCACTTGGGATTGCGATATTCACAATCGATGAATCTAAAACAATCATGAGCTGCGCGATGGCAACTACAAAAAGAGTTCGCCAACGATCGGGCGCTTGACCTGCTGGATAGTTTGGATTTGCCATTTTCTCTCCTTGTTCATTGGTTATTTGTTAGTAGCTATTTTTTGTGCTGATGGAATCAAGACGTCATCGACTAAGGATTCGATGAATTTTCGATTTACTGGTTGTTGCGACATAAAAATTCGGTAGGTCATAATTGCCGGAGTGATCTCAGCTAAGAGTTCTAGGTTTGCATTGGGTGAGATATCACCGCGCTCTATAGCGCGCTCAAGAATTACTTTGTGCACTTGACTCTCGCCATCCCGAACTGAATGTGGAATAGCTTTTGCAAGCTCTGAATCCGTATTGGCCGCACTCATGATCGATGCAATTACTGCGCCATCTGGACCTTTCAGAACTTTTACTTTAGCTAGGAGAAGTTCAACTAAATCATCGCGCAGATTTCCGGTATCAATGCTAGGGGTTTGAGAAAAAGCGTGATGTGAAATTGCGTGGACAATTACCTCTGCTTTGTTCTTCCAACGTCGATAAATAGTTGCTTTGCTAACACCTGCCTTGTGCGCAATCGCCTCAATAGTGCAGCGCTCATATCCAACCTCTTGGATTAACGAAATTGAAGCTTCAGCGATGGCGCTTTCACGCTTGGAGTCACGAGGTCGCCCTTTGATGCACAGAGCCTTTACTGGGCACATATTCAACTCCTATACAAAACGAAACCGTTTCGTATCATAATGTAGTGAGGTGCAAAGAGCAACGTGACTCTGAATATCGTTGACAGCGAGGATGCATGTACGTACAATGTACGGAAACAAGAGGAGTCATTAATGACTACATCAGCCACTCAACGGTTGGAACTTCGCTTACGTCCGGAGGCCGATCGTCAACTTCGAGAAGCTGCTGCCATAGCGCAAACAAGTGTGAGCAAATTCTTGTTGGACGCTGGTTTGGAAAGAGCGCAGGAGATTATCGACGAGCAGCGAACATGGCGCGTTTCAGAGTCTTTTTTTGAAGAACTCCTAAGCGCCCTTGATGCCCCACCTGTCATTAATGAAGCTTTAAAGGAGGCTCGAGAAGAGGCTGATGTGTTGATTGAGCGCCGATAGTAGATGAGCAAGAGCCGGTTCGTTCGTGAACAATTGGCAAGCCATCATCTCGTAGGAATGTTTAATTCTGGAGAGCAAGATCTAGATTCTTGGTTACGAGATTCAGCGCTTAAAGCAAGTGTTCGTGATTACAGCCGAACGTATGTTTGGCATATGCACGATGATCGCGTTCTTGCATTTTTCACCCTCTCAACTTATTCATTTTCACCCGACCAGTTACCAAAAAAATGGGCTCGTGGCGAGCAGCGAGTGATCCCTGCAATTCTCTTGGGAAAATTTGCACTTGATCACACGTTACATGGACAGGGGTTAAGAAGGCTCCTTATCGCCGATGTAATAACCGAGGTGGAGAAAGCTTCTCAGATTGCTGCCGCACGCTATTTAGTTGTTGATGCATTGACTCCAGAACTCATTGGTCTATACGAGAATTTTGGATTCCAGCGTTCATTAGAATCCGGCGCGGGCAGTTATCGGCAATTTGCCAGGATAAAAGACTTAGCTAAAAGTTGAGGTGTTGGCTTTGTATGACAACACCGCGAATTGGCCTACGATTGCCCCATGTCGAGGATGAAGCCGCGCTCAGGGATGGTGACCGATGGAATGGAGCGCGCTCCTGCCCGCGGAATGCTCCGCGCCGTTGGAATGGGGGATGAGGATTGGGTCAAACCTCAAATCGGAATTGCATCATCTTGGAATGAGATAACTCCTTGTAACTTGTCTTTGGATCGCCTAGCTAAGGCCTCTCGCCAAGGCGTCATCGATGCCGGTGGTTTTCCGATGCAGTTTGGGACAATCTCTGTCTCTGATGGAATCTCCATGGGCCACGAAGGCATGCACTTCTCTCTTGTTTCACGCGAGGTAATCGCAGATTCAGTTGAGACCGTGATGCAGGCTGAGCGCTTAGATGGGATGGTCACTTTTGCCGGTTGTGATAAATCACTTCCAGGAATGATGATGGCCGCTGCGCGCATCGATGTCGCTAGCGTCTTTGTCTATGCGGGCTCGACACTTCCAGGTCAAGTAGATGGAAAAGATGTCACCATCATCGATGCTTTCGAGGCTGTCGGTGCATGCGCGCGTGGATTAATTACACAAGAGCGCCTCGATCAAATTGAACGTGCAATCTGCCCGGGTGAAGGTGCATGCGGTGGAATGTTTACCGCTAACACCATGGCAAGTATCGGTGAAGCTATTGGTTTATCCCTTCCAGGATCGGCTGCGCCCCCTGCCGTTGATCGCAGACGCGATGCCTATGCAGTTAAATCTGGCGCCGCAGTTGTCGAACTTATCCGCGCAGGAATTACAACGCGCGACATTTTAACCAAGCCCGCATTTGAAAATGCAATTACTATTTTGATGGCTTTAGGTGGCTCGACCAATGCAGTTTTACATCTACTTGCAATTGCACATGAGGCCGATGTTGATTTAGAACTCAATGATTTTCATCGAATCGGCTCAAAAGTTCCGCTGCTCGGAGATTTAAAACCTTTCGGCCGCTTTGTCATGAGCGACATGGATAAAATTGGCGGCGTTCCTGTCATTCTTAAAGCTCTCCTAGATGCCAAGATGTTGCACGGTGATGTTTTAACAGTTACAGGCAAAACTATGGCTGAGAATTTAGCCGACATAAATCCACCTGATCCAGATGGTCAAATTTTGCGTGCAGCATCTAACCCATTATCAACTGATATTGGAATAACTATTCTGGGCGGATCTCTAGCCCCTGATGGAGCCGTCTGTAAAACCGCCGGAATCGGAATCGATACTTTTACAGGTCCTGCCCGAGTATTCGAACGCGAACAATCGGCGATGGAGGCACTGGAAAATGGAACGATTGCGGCAGGGGATGTTGTTGTGATTCGTTATGAAGGTCCAAAAGGTGGACCTGGAATGCGCGAGATGCTCATGATTACGGGCGCGATTAAAGGCGCAGGTCTTGGCAAATCAACATTGCTCATAACCGATGGACGTTTTTCCGGTGGCTCAACGGGCTTATGTGTGGGTCATGTTTCACCCGAGGCAGTTGATGGTGGTCCTATCGCTTTTGTTAAAGATGGAGATATTGTGAAAATCGATATCACCAAAAGAACAATGGATTTGCTCGTTGATGAGACCGAACTTGACATTCGAAAAGTTGGTTGGAAGCCGTTAACGCACAAGTACACCCGCGGCGTTCTTCATAAATACTCACGTCTGGTGGGATCGGCATCTAAGGGGGCGGTCTGTGATTAAATCTGTTCAGATTGTGAGATGTGCATCTCATGCCTTGACGCATATGAAAAGCTGGTAGAGAATATGGGTATGTGTACATGGTATTCGGTGGTGATTTAAAAGCGCGTGATCTAGCTATTCGATCGCGCGCTGCCCTCAGTTAATCTGGGGGTTTTTTCATTTGAGGCGACATATTTCTACAAAGAAAGGAGTTGGATATGAGTGCAATGAATGGAGCTAGTTCACTTGTGGCATCCCTTGAAGCCGCCGGTGTCGATGTGATGTTTGGAATTCCAGGCGGTGCGATTTTGCCGGCCTATGATCCAATCTTTTCTAGCTCTATCCGCCATATTTTAGTGCGCCACGAACAAGGCGCCGGCCATGCTGCAACGGGCTATGCTCAAGTGACAGGTCGCGTGGGCGTCTGTATCGCTACGTCTGGCCCTGGTGCAACAAATCTTGTAACACCACTTGCCGATGCGGCAATGGACTCAGTTCCAGTTGTCGCAATCACCGGCCAAGTTCCATCGGCGGCAATTGGTACCGATGCCTTTCAAGAGGCCGATATCCGCGGCATCACCATGCCCTTTGCAAAACATAATTATTTGATTACCGATCCGGCTGACATTCCGCGCGCGATAGCCGAAGCTTTTCATATTGCCAGCACAGGACGCCCAGGCCCAGTCCTCGTTGATATCGCTAAAGATGCGTTGCAAAAGATGACGGATTTTTCTTATCCAACCTCCGTTTCATTGAAAGGTTATCACCCTAAAACACAACCCGATGCCGAAAATATTCTCGATGCCGCCGATTTAATCGCACAATCTAGCAAGCCGGTTTTTTATGTTGGCGGCGGTGTCATCAAAGCAAATGCTTCGCGCGAATTATTAGAACTTGCCCAACTCCTTGGTGCACCAGTTGTTACAACACTCATGGCGCGCGGTGCTTTTCCAGACTCTCATCCCTTAAACCTTGGGATGCCAGGTATGCACGGCACTGTTGCCGCAGTTACAGCGCTACAAAAGGCCGACTTATTAATTACTCTTGGCGCTCGCTTTGATGATCGTGTAACTGGAAAACTCTCAACTTTTGCCGTGAATGCAAAGGTCATACACGCAGATATTGATCCTGCCGAAATTGGTAAAAATCGATTTGCCGATGCACCCGTCCTTGGAGATTTGAAGTATTCGATTGCAGCGTTAATTCCAGCGCTCAGAGTGGCGCTTTCTAAAAATCGTCCAGATTTAACCGCGTGGCTTCGCCAAATGAACGCACTTAAAGCGACATATCCCGTGGGTTTTGACATACCGGCCGATGGTTCGCTTTCACCACAGTATGTAATTCAACGGTTAGGACAAATCTCTGGCCCACAAACGATTTTTGCATCTGGCGTTGGTCAACATCAAATGTGGGCATCGCAATTTATCTCCTATGAAAATCCACGAACGTGGCTTAACTCAGGAGGCCTCGGTACCATGGGTTATGCCGTACCGGCAGCGATGGGTGCAAAAGTTGGAGCACCCGATACAACGGTGTGGGCAATCGATGGTGACGGTTGTTTCCAGATGACTAACCAAGAGTTAACAACATGCGCCCTTAACAACATTCCAATTAAAGTTGCAATCATTAATAATGAATCACTTGGGATGGTCCGTCAATGGCAGACACTATTTTACGAGGGTCGATACTCCAACACCAGTCTTGAATCAAAACGCGTACCTAACTTTCCAATGCTAGCCGAGGCCATGGGCTGCATTGGTTTAAGTTGTGATCGAATGGAAGATGTAGATGCGACTATTGAAAAGGCGATGAGTATTAATGATCAGCCTGTGGTAGTTGATTTTCGTGTTAATCGCGATGCCATGGTCTGGCCAATGGTTGCTGCAGGATCATCAAATGACGAGATCATGATTGCGCGCGAAACGGCGCCTGACTGGGATTCGCAGGAGCTCTAAACATGGCCCAACACACACTAGAAGTAATAGTAGAAAACTCACCTGGAGTTTTGGCTCGCGTTGCGGGCCTATTTTCGCGGCGCGCTTACAACATTGAAAGCTTATCTGTTGGTCCCACCAGTAACCCCGAAACCTCTAAAATGGATATCGTGGTTAATCTTGAAGGCCATGCGCTGGAGCAAGTAATTGCTCAATTAGATAAGTTAATCAATGTCATTTCGATTCAAGAGATTTTGCCAAATATCGCGCAACCAGTTATTCACGACACTCAACCCGATTACCAGAACTAAGGAGAACACCGTGGCAGCAACGATGTATCACGAAGAGGATGCAGATCTATCCATCATTCAATCTCGCAAAGTCGCGATTATCGGTTATGGCTCGCAAGGCCATGCACACGCACTTAGTCTGCGCGATAGCGGTGTCGATGTTCGAGTGGGTTTGAAAGAGGGTTCAGCTTCGCGCGAAAAGGCCGAGGCCGAGGGTTTGCGAGTGGTTAGTGTGGCCGAGGCGGTTAAAGAGGCGAGCGTGATTATGATTCTGGCCCCTGATCACCTGCAGCGCCATATTTATACCGATTCGATTCTGCCAAACCTTAAAGATGGCGATGCTTTGTTCTTTGGTCATGGTTTTAATATTCGCTTTGGCTATATCAAGCCAGCAGCAAACGTGGATGTCTGTATGGTGGCACCAAAAGGCCCAGGACATTTAGTACGCCGCGAATTTGCCGCTGGACGTGGAGTACCAGTCATCGTCGCAGTTGAGCAGGATGCAACGGGAAATGCTTGGCCTTTGACTTTATCGTATGCAAAAGCCATCGGTGGTTTGCGTGCCGGTGGAATTTTAACGACATTTACCGAAGAGACCGAGACCGATTTATTTGGTGAGCAATCTGTTCTCTGTGGTGGTGCATCGCAGCTCGTTATGTATGGTTTTGAAGTTCTTACCGAGGCCGGTTACCAACCAGAGGTTGCATACTTTGAGTGCTTACACGAACTTAAATTAATCGTAGATTTAATGTACGAAGGTGGAATCGCAAAACAGCGTTGGTCGGTATCGGACACTGCCGAGTTCGGTGACTATGTATCGGGTCCACGGGTTATTGATCCCCACGTTAAGGAGAACATGAAGGCCGTACTCGCCGATATTCAAAGTGGCGTTTTTGCTAAGCGCTTCATCGATGACCAAGAGGCAGGTGGGCCTGAGTTCACATCCCTTCGCGCCAAAGGCGAGGTTCATCCCATTGAAGCAGTGGGTCGTGAACTTCGCAAAATGTTCTCATGGATGAAGCAATCCAAGGCCGATGGATACAAAGAGGGCAGTGTGGCGCGTGACTAAACCCATTGTTTTAATCGCCGAAGAGTTAAGCCCGGCAACGCTTTTAGCCCTTGGTCCGGATTTTGAAGTCGTCAACTGCGATGGGGCAAATCGTGCCGAACTATTGGCAGTTTTGGGAAAAGGAGTGGACGCGGTATTAATTCGCTCGGCAACAAAGATGGATGCCGAAGCAATCGCGGCTGCAAAGGGTTTAAAGATTATTGCACGCGCAGGCGTGGGCTTAGATAACGTAGATATTCCTGCCGCAACAGCGGCTGGAATTATGGTGGTTAACGCACCAACATCTAATATCGTAAGTGCAGCCGAACTTGCAATCTCATTGTTACTTGCTTCGGCCCGCTTTATCTCACCCGCTCATGCAGCATTGCGCAACGGCAAGTGGGCACGGACAAAGTTCACTGGCACTGAACTCTTTGAAAAAACCTTAGGCATCGTTGGTTTTGGTCGAATCGGTCAGTTAGTCGCCCAGCGAATGCAAGCCTTTGGCATGGACATCATCGCCTACGATCCATATTTACAGCCTGCGCGCGCGGCCCAACTTGGCGTTCGCTTAGTTGAATTAGATGAACTACTCCGTACTTCCGATTTCATCACCATTCACTTGCCTAAGACAAAAGAGACTGCGAACCTTATCGGCGTGGATGCGCTCAAGAAAGTAAAGCCATCAGTTCGAATCGTTAACGCCGCGCGCGGTGGAGTTCTCGATGAGTCGGCTTTATACGATGCCATCGTGGCGGGCGACGTTGCAGGCGCGGGTTTAGATGTTTTTTCAACCGAGCCGTGCACCGATTCACCGTTATTTACTTTAGATAACGTCGTTGCAACTCCACATTTAGGTGCATCAACGGATGAGGCACAAGAGCGGGCTGGTATCGCAGTTGCAGTATCGGTTCGAAAAGCGTTGGCCGGTGAGCTCGTGCCCGATGCCGTCAACGTGAAAGGCGGCGTCATCGCTCAAGAGATTCGCCCAAGCTTGCCACTCGTTGAGAAAATGGCGCAGATTGCAACCGAACTTCTAGGTGAAGTTCCAGTACATATGGATGTGCAAGTTCGTGGTGAAATCGCAGTTCATGATTCGACGATTCTGGCAATCAGCGCGCTCAAAGGCGCCCTTATTGCAGTAGGTGCTGAGGAAGTTACTTACGTTAACGCACCGGGGTTAGCAAGTGAGCGCGGCATGACATCTAGCGTTACAACCACCGCTGATAGCGCCGAATATCGATCCATGATTGCTCTGCGTGCAGCAACGGGAAGTGGCAAATCGATTACCGTTGATGGCACGTTGATGGGGATTAGACAGACCGAGAAGATCATCGGAATTGATTCTTTCTCGCTCGACCTTTCACCCAGTGCCCACATTTTATTCTTACGCTACGTTGATCAGCCAGGTGTCATTGGCATAGTGGGACATACATTAGGGACGGCAAAGATTAATATTGCGGGTATGCAAGTCGCACGTAGCGCGCAAGGCGGTAAGGCACTTATGGCGCTCTCCGTCGACTCTGATGTGAGTGAAGAGATTTTGGAAACTATCAAGAGAGAGACTGGCGCGGAATCCGTTCGCGCAGTTGATTTGGTGAATTAGTGAAAATTATTAATGTGGCCGTTATCGCAGGTGATGGAATCGGTCCAGAGGTTGTCAATGAAGGACTCAAAGTTCTCGATGCCATCGCTCAAAAGCATGATCTAGAGTTTAAGAAGACTTCATATGATCTCGGTGCGGCATATTGGCACCGCACGGGTATTGCCCTTCCCGATGAAACCATGGCCGAGCTTGCAAAGGCCGATGTGATTTTACTTGGCGCAGTCGGAGACCCAACCGTGCCAAGTGGTGTACTAGAACGCGGCCTTCTATTAAAACTACGCTTTGCCTTTGATCACTACGTCAATCTGCGTCCAGCAAAACTAATGCCAGGGGTCACGGGCCCACTTTCGACAAAAGCCGCGATTGATTTCGTTGTTGTTCGAGAGGGTACCGAAGGTCCATACTCTGGAGCAGGCGGTGTAATGGCAGTGGGCACTGATGCTGAAATTGCCACCGAAGAAAGCCTGAATACGCGCCGCGGCGCCGAGCGGGTAATTAGAGATGCTTTCGAGCGCACTTTAAAGCGTGATCGTAAAAAATTAACGCTTGTGCATAAGAACAATGTTTTAGTTCACTCTGGTGATTTATGGACTCGCACTTTTAACGAAGTGGCTAGTGAATATCCAAACGTTTCAACGGATTACTTACATGCCGATGCCGCCGCGATGTTTCTTATTACGAATCCAGAGCGATTTGATGTCATTGTTACCGACAATCTATTTGGAGATATCTTGACCGATATCGCCGCCGCGATTTGTGGAGGCATTGGCCTTGCCGCATCGGGAAATATAAATCCGACGCGGAAATTTCCTTCAATGTTTGAACCAGTTCACGGCTCGGCCCCCGATATCGCTGGAAAGAATATCGCCGACCCAACGGCTACTGTCATGTCGGTGGCGATGATGCTTGAACACATTGGTTTTCAGGATGCGGCGCGCGATGTTGAGAAGGCAGTTGCCGCTGATTTGTTAGTTCGGGCAGATAAAAAACGAAGCACAAGTGAAGTTGGAGATGCGCTCGTCGCAGCGCTATAAAACTTATGAAGTCAACTCTTAATCTACATATGAAAGATGATGCCACCCGAGCTGCGCAGATTGCCGAAGGTGGTTTTGGTCGCCACTACACCGACCACATGATTACGTGCCACTGGAGTGAAAAGGATGGCTGGCAAGAGCCCGAGTTAGTCCCTTATGGCCCCATCACTTTAGATCCTGCCACAGCGGTATTTCATTACGCTCAAGAAATCTTCGAGGGCATGAAGGCCTATCGCCAGCCCGATGGTGGTGTCTCTCTCTTTCGCCCCGAGGCAAATGCAAGGCGTTTTGCTAAATCTGCGGCACGTTTGGCGCTACCGCAAATGTCGGTGGAGTCATTTATTGAAACTTTAGAGACGCTTATCAAACAAGACTCCACATGGGTGCCAAATAATATTGGAGAATCTCTATATCTTCGCCCCTTTATGTTTGCGACCGAAGTTGGTCTAGGTGTTCGACCGTCAAATAAAGCGATGTATATGTTGATTGCCACACCAGCAAGTGCTTATTTTTCTTCAAACTCTGCCGTTTCGGTCTGGATCTCAACTGAATATGTACGCGCAGCGTTAGGTGGAACAGGTGAGGCAAAGTGCGGCGGAAATTACGCCGCCTCACTCGTTGCACAAAAAGCTGCGGCTAAAGAGGGCTGTGATCAAGTTGTCTGGGTTGATGCCCTTGAGCGTAAGTGGATTGAAGAAATGGGCGGCATGAACTTGTACTTTGTAAAAGGCAAAGGCGCCGATGCAACGCTGGTGACTCCTAAACTCACGGGTACTTTGCTACCGGGCATCACCCGTGATTCGATTTTAAGTGTTGCTAGAGATTTAGGTTATACAAGTCAAGAGGTAATGATCAGCATCGATGATTGGCGAGATGGTGTTGAATCGGGGGAGATAACTGAAATATTTGCCTGTGGTACCGCTGCCGTGATTACTCCAGTGGGATCGGCAAAGAGCGCGATAGGCACGTGGATAACCGGTGATGGTCAACCTGGTCCAATAACCGCCCAGATTCGCAGCCACTTACTTGGGATTCAACATGGCACGGTAGAAGATAAACATGGTTGGATGCATCGGGTAATTTAATGGCGATAGATGATGCTTTTCATATCTATGACACCACGTTGCGCGATGGTGCACAGCAAGAGGGTTTGAATCTCTCCGTCCATGACAAGTTAACAATTGCCCGACATTTAGATGAGTTAGGCGTTGGTTTCATCGAAGGCGGTTGGCCAGGGGCTAATCCAAAGGATACCGAGTTCTTTGCCCGTGCTAAAAGTGAGCTTGTATTAAAGAATGCAACTTTTGTCGCCTTTGGTGCAACCCGTCGTCCTTACGTAAATGCGGCCGATGATGTTCTACTTGGCGCTCTGCGAAATTCGGGCGCTCCCGTAGTTACTTTGGTAGCAAAGGCCTTCGATCGCCACGTTGATTTGGCCCTTAAAACAACGTTAGATGAAAATCTCGCGATGATCCGTGATTCGATTACGCACTTAATCGCCGAAGGTCAACGTGTATTTCTAGATGCCGAGCACTTCTTTGATGGTTACCGCAACAATCGCGCATATGCCCTTGAAGTTGTCCGCGTTGCCGCCGAATCTGGCGCAGATGTGATTGCGCTCTGCGATACCAACGGTGGAATGTTGCCCGATGAACTATCTCAGGTCGTCCACGACGTTCTAACCACAAGCTCTGCTCGGCTAGGAATCCACTGCCATAACGACACGGGCTGCGCCGTCGCAAATTCCATGGCCGCCATTTCCGCTGGTGCCACCCATGTACAAGGAACTTTGAATGGTTATGGCGAACGCACGGGCAATGCCGATCTCGTAACAATCATCGCTAACTTAGAGTTGAAAAAACACCAGCTCGTTTTGCCGAAAAATGCACTACAAGAGGCCTTTAGAATTTCACATGCCGTTGCAGAGGTGACAAATGTTTCATCGAGTGCGCGCCAGCCCTATGTCGGGATCTCAGCCTTTGCGCACAAAGCCGGTCTTCATGCCAGCGCGATAAAGGTAGATCCTTCTCTTTATCAACATGAAGATCCTCAATCAGTTGGAAATGACATGCGTATGTTGGTCTCTGACATGGCCGGGCGAGCATCCATTGAGTTAAAATCGCAAGAGCTCGGCGTAGATCTGGGCGGAGATAACGAACTCATTAAACGGATAGTTAGTCGGGTTAAGGATTTGGAGTCTCAAGGATTTTCTTTTGAGGCCGCTGATGCATCCTTTGAACTTCTCATTCACGAAGAGATTCACGGAACGCGTTTATCATTCTTCACAATCGAACACTGGTCAACTACGGTTGAGCGCCTCGAAGATCACAGTATTCTGACAAAGGCAGATTTAACACTTACCGTCGCTGGCGAGAAAATAACCTGTTACGGAAGTGGAAATGGCCCCGTTAACGCCTTCGATAACGCACTTCGCTCGGGTCTCATCCGGTTCTACCCCGAGCTTGAAAAACTCGAACTCATAGATTACAAAGTTCGAATTCTTGAAGGTCGATTAGGTACTAGTGCAATTACTCGAGTGTTAGTTGAAACAAGTGATGGAAAACGTGAATGGAGCACGGTGGGCGTTCATGAAAATGTCATTGCCGCCTCTGCCATGGCCTTAGAAGATGCGTTTACTTTTGGACTTCTTCGGCAAGAAAGAGTGCCGCAATAATCTTATTTATTTCTCGGAGAAATAAGCTAAACGTTGTCTATAAATCTTGGTAGCCTCTTTGCGGCCGTTACACTCCAACTTTGCGTAAATTTTTATTGTCTCTTGGCGAATCGTTGACTCTGAATAACCGATGAGATCACTAATCGCGAGATTTGTTCGGTCCTCACTAATGAGGCGTAAAATTATATGTTGGCGTTCAGTCAATTCAGTTTCAGCACTTCCAGCATTAGAGAGAAGATGCATTCCCTTCAATTTCAGATGTTCAAGTCCTTTAGAATTTTGTCGAAACATAAACATAGAAAATACACTTCCTACCGCCTTCAAATAAGCTTCAATTTCGGCGTTAGGGTGAATTTCATCTCGACTAAAAACTCCTAACGTTGCTACTGGCGTCCCTGCCTTCTCTATCGGAAAACAGATGAAACTCTTTGCTCCGGTGGTATATGGCAGATTTTTGAGTAACGGATAAGCAGTGCCCCACTCCGGCAGGGTATTTACCCATGTCGTTCTTCTATATCGAAGCGCGTCAGTTGAAGGAAATTTATCATTTAGGTTGAAAAAGTTTCCCTGTGCCCGAAACATCTCCAAAGGCATTCCCCACGCTCCAACTCTTTCAACTTGATTCCCACTTGTAATTTGGCACATAAATATTGCTTCGGCATTTAAGGGTGACAAAACAACTTGGACTATATGACTCAGGATCTCCTCAAGTTTGAGTTCGTTATTGGAAAGAAACGAAATGAACCCCGTAACATGATCCAAATAATTTTTAACTGGAATGATCTTATTGGTCACAGAAAACACCGTGATACTAGAACCGAGCTACTTAAGGAAAATAACAGACGGCCGTGCACATAATAATTGTATCGACTACCTATTCGGTTTAGCTAAACGTTGTCTATAAATCTTGATAGCCTCTTTGCGGCCGTTACACTCCAACTTTGCGTAAATTTTTATTGTCTCTTGGCGAATCGTTGACTCTGAATAACCGATGAGATCACTAATCGCGAGATTTGTTCGGTCCTCACTAATGAGGCGTAAAATTATAAGTTGGCGTTCAGTTAATTCACTATCGGCAAATCCCACGTCCGAAGAATTGTGCCTTTCACTAATCCCCAAAAGTTCATGGGCCTGAGAATCTTGCCGAAACAAATGCATCGAAAATACACTTCCAACGGTCTTCAAAAATGCCTCAATTTCGGCGTTAGGATGAATTATATTTCGGCTAAAGATGCCTATAGCTGCCACCGGCGTTCCCGCCTTTTCAATTGGAAAACAGATATAACTCTTTGCCCCAGAGCTATATTTCAAATCTTTAAGGAGGGGATATTCAGGGCCCCAAGCTGGCAGAGTTTGGACCCATGTGGTCCTTCTGTATCGCAAAGTGTCAGTTGTTGGGTATTTATCATTGAGACTGTAAGCCACAGGATACGGTTCGAGATCTTCCAATGATATTCCCCATGTTGCAACCAGTATCGCTTGATTTTCGTCATTTAACTGCCTTATCAATAGCGCTTCAACATTTAATGGAGCGAGAACGACCTGCACAATATGGCTCAAAATCTCATCAAGAGTGAGTTCGTTGTTCGAAAGGACTTCAATGAACCTTGAGATAATATCTAAATAAAGGTTAGGGGGAGAAGGTTTTGGTTTCATTGATTGGATTTAGCTAACTTTTGTCGGTAAATCTTCACAGCCTCTTCGCGACTGGTGCAACTTAGTTTTGAGTAAATTTTTATCAACTCCTGACGAATCGTTGACTCTGAATAACCCAGAAGCCCACTTATGGCAAGATTTGTTCGATCCTCACTGATGAGTTGAAGTATTACAGTTTGGCGCTCGGTTAAGGCACTCTCAGCGTTCTCTAGATTCGGAGGTGTGAACTTTCCGCCAAGCTTCTGAACTTTATGGACTCTAGCTTCTTGATTAAACATATACATTGAAAACACACTTCCGACTGCGGCTAAAAATGATTCTATTTCAGAATTGGGTTGAATGACATCTCTGCTAAAAATTCCTAAAGCAGCCACCGGCGTTCCCGCCTTCTCTATAGGAAAACAGATGAAGGTTTTTGCTCCAGTGGTATACGGGAACTCCTTAAGAAGTGGATAGTCATCGCCAAAGTCAGGCAGAGTATTTATCCAGGTAGTCCTTCTCAGCCGAAGCGTGTCAGTTGAAGGATATTTCTCATGGAGGTTATAGACATCCCCAGGCGCCTGCACCATTTCCAAAGGCATTCCCCATGTTGCAATCCGTACCGCCTGATTTTTACTATTCACGTGCCGAATAGATATCGCCTCAACATTTAGTGGGGAAAGAACGACCAGCACCATATGTCTCAAAATCTCATTGAGCGTGATTTCCTTCGTTGAAAGAAATGCAATGAATTTCGTTATCTGATCCAGATAATTGGGGCCAGTAAAAGCAATTTTAGTCATGAAAGATACAAAAATAATTGCATTTATTTACGATACTCAAGGAAGTGAAGAGGCTGGATCATACAAGAATACTACACTCGCTTTCGATTCTTCTCCCGCTCAATTACGTACTAATTTATGACTTGCTTGAATAACTCCGGTATAGTTTGGCCGCCTCACTTCGGTGACTACAGCCTAACTTTACGAAAATTTTCATAATCTCTTGGCGAATCGTTGACTCGGAATAGCCAAGGAATTGAGAGATGCCTAAATTAGTCCGATCCTCACTAATAAGTCGCAGAATTACCAGTTGGCGATCTGTGAGATCATTACCCTTAGTTGAATTCGAAGTCTTATCTGAACTGTTATTACTCACTTCTTCTTCAGGTGACGACAAAACATTTCGATACATATACATAGATAAGATATGTCCAACCGCTTTTAAAAACGCGTCAGTCTCGATATTGGGAGCAATTCTGGTAGAACTAACTAATGTGAGTACGGCAACTGGGGTGCCAGTAACAAAAATAGGAATTGCCAAGTAAGTTTTACTAAGTTCTAGAAGGGGGTAATTCTTCATTAATAAGTATTCGTCACCCCAATCTGGCAATGTATCTATCCATATAGTACTTAAAGTCCTAATCGCATTAACGTTTGGATACCTGTCATCCAAACTATATGTTAACGGCATATTAAGCACAGACTCTTTTGAAACCCCAGATCGAGCTGCCACAACGAGCTCATTATTTTCATTTAACTGCGAAAGTGAAACTGAACTCACATCGAGAGTTCTAAAGACAACGCGATTTAAGTGGTTCAATATCTCTTGAAGCGTATGATCTTTATTTGTCAAAAAAATTACAAATTCAGAGATATGACCCAAAGGCATTTCGGGTTCACCTCCCCTAACTTCATATTGCCCGTATTGTGACACCCAGAGCCCGATTATAGACGAAAATCATCCGTGAATACTCGATATTTGTCGGGACAATTACCATTGTCAATTTCTATAGGTCAGAACCATTGGGGGTGAAGATTAACCCTCAATGGTTTCCTGCGACTTCATTCCGTGTCTTACAATTTAATCTGGCAAATTTCGTCGTAATCTCTTGTAGGTTCATTGATTCTGAATAATCTTCGAACGGATTCAGAATATTGCTGTTGACTATCGCGAAGGATGAAGTAAGAGTTTCAGAGACATTCACTGGAATCGCAACTGATTAAAGCGAAATGTAACCCCTATATATTATGGCCGCTTCTTTGCGATGAGTGCAGCCTAACTTTGCGAAAATTTTCATAATCTCTTGTCGAATTGTTGACTCAGAATAGCCAAGGAATTGCGAGATGCTCAAATTAGTCCGGTTCTCACTAATAAGTCGTAGAATTATTAGTTGGCGATTTGTGAGATTGCTACCTTCAACCTCGTTCAACTTTTCATTCGAACTGCGACTACTATTTTCTTCTTCCGCTGGTGAAGATACAACATTTCGGTACATGTACATTGACAAAATATGTCCAATTGCTTTCAAAAATGCATCTGTATCGATATCTGGAGACATTTTAGTATTACTCAATATTGCGATGACTGCAACGGGGGTGCCAGTTACAAATACAGGAATTGCCAAGAAAGTCTTACCGTGTTTGCTGTGGGGGTAATTTTTCATCAATGGATATTCATCACCCCAATCTGGCAATGTATTTATCCAAATGGTGCTCAAAGTTCGAATCGCATCAACGTTAGGATACCGATCATCCAAGCTATAAAGCGACTTTAATTTTATCGCCAACTCTTTTGAAACACCTGATCGTGCTGCTACAACTAAATCATTATTTTCATTTACTTGGAGAAATGAAACTGTGCTTACATGAAGTGATTTGAAAACAACAAGATTTAAGTGGTTCAAAATTTCTTGAAGTGTGTGATCCTTATATGTTAAAAATGTGACAAAATTAGATATATTTTCTAAATACTTAGCGACACCAGAGCCCGCAGGACTGATTGCACTCAATTTATTGGCGCAATAATCTTCACGGAGGTCCATATCTCAAATCTAATGTGGGTATCCACTTTGTCAATAGAGTATATTTTCATTGAACGTACAGTCAAATTTACTTAAGAGGAAGTCGGTGCCACCTCTCAGATTTTGTCCAAAAGTCTGCAGAATTGCTGAAACCTTCCTACATTTCAATCCACTTTTGCGTATGTGTATTTTCGTTGAGTGGGCGCACTCACTCTTACTACGAGAATTTACATTAAAATTACCTTAAAGGGTATCGTCGAAAGAATAGCAGCGCGATTAACTCATATACACAGATCACGCAAGCGATCACAATCAGGAGTTGATATTATGAAATTGAGTGCTAAGGAATTAAGCGGCAGAAAGCGCCGGTTTATTATGATTTTTTTACAATTAATACCGCTGTTGCTCTTTACAACATCAATTATTCCTATGCCGCAGGCATGGGCGATTGCTCCGATGATTACTTCCTCCTCCACAATTACAAGTGGTGCATTGAATCCTGCACCAATAATTGTTGGAGTGGGCTTTGCAGCGAATGTCGATAAGTTTGATTTCAGTGTTAATACGGGTAAAACTAATTTGAAGTATGACTCCGTTGCTTTTATTGATACAACTCACTTGCGGTTTAACTTTCATGGCACTGCTAGTACTGGCACCATTGTGATCTCTGCTGAATCTATGGCTTTTGATCCGGCTAGTGGAGAATCAAGTAACGAGATCAGCATTGTTATAGTTGCACCATTAATCGGGCAATTCATTACTTTTAAAGCACTTGCCCCGATGATAGTTGCTGGAAAGGATCAGGCACCAATAGTCTCGTCGAATAGTTTCTTGAACGTTGAAATTATGAGCAATACGCCTAGTGTATGTACGATAGATTTTACAAAAATTCACGCCGTCGCCGTAGGTACTTGTTATTTAAAGGCTTTTCAACGGGGAAATGAAGAGTATGCCCCGGCACCTGATATCACGCAAGCAGTAGTTGTTTCTGCAAATCCAACCGAAAAAATAAGTCAGACAAAGCTGGTTGATGTGGCAACCGCACTAGGTTCTGCTATGTACAACCCGGATTCAATTGGTGGCGGCTATGCTTCAGTTTTAGTTGCAGGCACTAGGCCAGAAAACGCCACCCTAGTCAAACTTCTTATTCCTAGTCATGCAACCAAAGTCAAAACTGTCTTTTTGATCTCTGCATATAGTAGCGATGAAGAAACGTCCGCCGGTTATTTTATTGCAAGAATTGCCGCAGTAACAGCAGATGGAGCTGCGATTCGTCGATTTAAGGAGGCTATTGAAATCAATATTCCGATGGGAGCCAAGGAAGGTTTTCCTTACTGGTCATATGATGGAATTCGCTGGTATCGATTGTTAAAACTTGAAACGGAGAAGCTTCCATCTACTGTGCACGCAGGATATTTCGTTGAAACTGATGGAAGAATTGCAATTTTTAGTGACTATCTCATGCTTTTTGGCTTTCGAAAGCCTCAGGTTCCTTTATCGGTCATCTCTCCCGTAGAGAAGCTAAAGGTGTTAGCCACAGCCGCCTTACAGAGCGTTGGTGGCTCTGGTCTTGGACAATTGAAGTACAAATCCAATTCCGACTCAATCTGTTCAATTTCAGAAAAAGGCGTTGTGAGTGGAATAAGTGAAGGAAACTGCCAAATTAGTGCCTTGAAAGAGGCTTCAGGCAACTTTGCAGATACTTCTTCAAAGCAAATATCTATTGAGATTATAGGAGTTTCAAATATCTCAAAAGAAGTTGCCGCTTCAGTTAATACCGGATTCTTTGCCCACTCACTCACTCTTATGAAGTTAAATAGATTACAGACTTTGGATGTTGGCCTATGTTCGGTATATGCCAACGAAAAGGCGAATCTTTTTTTAGGTACAAAGGCCAAGAACGGTACTTGGGTGTGGCAACAGATTTCGGTGACACAACTCGATCTTAACGGTGCTGGTCAATTTACACTCGCCGCGACGTTAAATGCTGGGCAGAGAGTTCGAGTTTTAGTCAATCACGTAATTCAAATGGAGAGCGATGTTTAAGGTTTAGGAAAGCTGCGAAAATTGGCGGCAGCTGCACTACGGTCACTACATTTTAATTTTGAAAATATCTCTCTGACTTCGTTGCCAAGGGCCCACACCCCCAGACTGGCTAACCTTAAGGGTCTGTATGTGGAAGCAAATTCTCGCGCATCAAGTTTATCGACAAATAACGCCATTTTCCATAGTTTTTGATATTTTTACTTCAAGATCCGTCATTTGAGTTAAAGATTGGAATTCAGGTGACGTGGATAAGAGCTAGGGAAAGTAGAGGAGGAAAGCTTTATAAATTGCAGTAAGTAAAGGTAGCCTTTATCTGTGAATGAGAAATTTGCCAGAGTGTTAAAAGTTTTTGAACAGCACTTAAAAATCGAGCGAAATCTTTCTGTCCACACAATTCGTGCATATTTGGGCGATCTTGAATCGCTTTTTTCCCACCTAGCAACACTTAGGCTTAGTGATGTTTCCAAACTCGAACTTACCCACCTGCGCTCTTGGCTGGCAGACCAGAGCGTAAAAGGAGGAGCGCGAACAACGCTTGCGAGGCGGGCCGTATCGGTACGTTTATTTACCAAATGGGCCTTTAAAAACGGCTTCCTTACCAGCGATGTTGGCGCGTCTCTTGCAATTCCAAAGGGGCATCGCACATTGCCACATGTTTTAGATGCAGGGCAGGCGCAATTGGCGATGGATTCGATGGCTATGCGTGCAGGCGAAGTGAAAACGCCATTAGCAATTCGTGATGTTGCAATGGTTGAGCTTTTATATGCAACAGGGGCGCGAGTGGGAGAAATCTGCGGCTTAGATCTGCCAGATGTCGATTACAGCAGAAATACGATTCGTGTATTAGGTAAGGGAAATAAAGAGCGGGTGATCCCGATGGGAAGGCCTGCCGTTAAAGCTTTAGAGAAATGGTTGAGTGATGCTCGTCAATCTTTAGTTAACTCGACATCAGGAGCAGCCGTCTTTTTAGGTGCACGGGGTAAACGAATAGATCCACGCACGGTACGAAGCGTGGTTTATGAAGCGCTCATTGCAATAGAGGGGATTGAGCGGATGGGTCCGCATGGGCTTCGCCATTCAGCGGCTACACACCTGTTAGAGGGCGGCGCTGATTTGCGTACGGTGCAAGAGATTCTTGGCCATGCCTCTCTTGCAACCACACAGATTTATACGCATGTATCACCTGCCCGCTTGCAAAAAGTATTTATGCAGGCGCACCCACGCGCATGAATACATCAATTGTTGTTATTCCTACTTATAACGAGGTAGAAAGTATCGGGACGCTGCTGGGTGCACTTAAGGCGCTGCCCGTAGATATTCTCGTCGTCGATGATGGTTCACCCGATGGTACGGCCGAAATATGCAAAGAGTTTGGCGTAGAGGTGATCTCTCGAAGCGGCAAATTGGGTTTGGGTAGTGCCTATCGAACCGGTTTCGCCCTGGCGCTCGCGCGCGATTATCACAGTATTATTCAAATGGATGCCGACGGATCCCATCAAGTCAGTGACTTGGCAAGAATGATGGAGTGGATTGGTACGAGCGAACTGTTGATTGGCTCGCGTTGGGTGGCAGATGGCGGAATCGAAAACTGGAGCAAGTTCCGCGAGTATCTATCAAGAGGCGCCAACGCTTATGCCAATCTCCTCTTATCCCTCGGCATCAAAGACGTAACGTCGGGTTTTCGAATCTATGATGTAGGCCTCTTGCGGCGGGTGGAGATATCTACAATCAACAGTGAGGGCTACTGCTTCCAAATTGAGATGACCCGGCGGGCGCTGGCCCGCGGGGGATCAGTGGGCGAAATCCCCATCACATTTATTGAGCGAGCACATGGAGTAAGCAAAATGTCCTTTGCTATCGCCTTCGAGGCCATCCTACGAATCACCTCTTGGGGGTTCTTGCGCCTTATCGGGCGGTAATCGTTAAGCAACATGGTTCACGATTTTCAAGAAGACGTACAACCTCATTAACGGATGAGACTTGAGAATTTAAAATTGTCTGAAACGCAATGAACAGTACATTTTCGCTGAAAGTTCAATGTCTGGTCAGACTTAGCTTTTCGGGTTGAGTATGACTGGACATAGACCGCTATGGGCTAAACATTAATAGCACGATCAACCCATATTCATTCAAATCCCAAATGAACAAATAAGGAGTTGGCGTCATGGTAAAGGAGACGAGAAGCGCGAGGTTCGCATTTGCAGTTTCACTATTTTTGATTTTAAACATCTTGACTGGCACTTATAGTGCACATGCACTTACACCAGCTTTCTCATCGACAACGAATATAGCCAATGGCGCCCTAGATCCAATTATTTTAATCAGCAGTACTAATTTTGCGACAGATCTTAATAAATTCAGTTTTACTGTAGATGTAGGAGCAACAGGATTAACTTTCGATTCGGCCGCATTTGTAAATTCGACAAGAGTTAGAGTCAATCTTCGTGGTACTGCCCAAGCCGGTTCCATTTCAATTCAAGGTACAACGTCGGCATTTAATCCAATAGCAGATAACCCAAGTAACACCTTAAATATTACGGTTCCTGATCCTTTAATTCTCCAGACGATTACATTTGACGCCCTTACACCAATGATTTTAAATGGAAGTGATCAATTACTGACAGCAAGTTCGACGAGTGGCTTGGACGTGTCATTTTCAAGTAAAACTCCAAATACATGCAGGATAGTTTCACAAAAAATTCATGCTCTTGTGGCAGGAACATGTTCAATAAAAGCTTCACAAAACGGTAATTCTACTTACCAAGCTGGGTCTGATGTCATTAATTCAGTAACTATTTCTCCATTGGTTCCTGAAGTAGTGGAAAAATCTATTGCAGCTGTCACTACTGTCACGAATTTTGCCACTTTTGAATATTTTCCAGATGCACCCAACACTGCGTACAGAGATTTGGTTTTATCCTCAAGTGGCAATGGCCAATTTGGAGCAACTAAATTAAGACTCTTGGTTCCAAGCGGTGCAACCAAAGGGCGCGCAGCTTTTCTTGTCTCCTCGTTTAGTAGTGATTCCGAAAATGAACAAGGATTTTTTGCTGCAAGGATTGGGCTCGTAGACGAATTTGGAAATGTTCTGAATCGCCTTGAAAAGGCCTATAAAATTACTATGCCAAAAGGCTATTTATATTCTGAGATATACTGGTCAGATCTCGGCACATATTGGCAGAGAATTCCTGAAACCAATAACAATTCTTTGCCAAATGATTCGCATGCGGCCTTCTTTCGCGAAATAGATGGAGGCGTCTCTGTATTGACTGACCAGTTGGGTCTTTTTGGCTATCGCTTCCCCCAAGTTGTACTTGAGATTAATGCACCTGCTCCTACATTGACGGTGGGAAGTCAGATTCAACTAAGTAGTGCAGGTGGCTCTGGTAGAGGAGATCTCACCTTTGGTACAACAACGTCGCAGGTGTGCGCGATTACACCAACAGGCGTACTAACGGGAAAACAAGTCGGCGCATGCTTCGTAACTGCACGAAAAAAAGCCTCAGAACAGTACATTGACGCGTTGTCAAATAAAATTGTCATATCCGTTCAAAGCTCTAGTCGTTTGCCGGCAAATCAAGGGGCAACTTCTCCGGACCAAACGACCTGTTCCTCCCTTTCGTACGAACTCACGAGCGTTACTGGTCAAGTTCAAGCAAATTTCTGTCCGGAGGATTCTGGAAAAGTGGCCATTCTGTATGTCAGAAATAACTCCTCAACGAGGAAATGGGTGGATAAGGAGGTTGCAAGAGTCGTTATCGGTTCAAACGGAGTTGCTGTTTTCCAAGTGGCCCGTGAGATTAGCACCTCTAGATTTCTTCATGTCTTTGTTAATGGAGAACATCGACTTTAGGTCAGGAAAATTTCGCCATTCAGAGATCGCCTGGAATTCCTTAGGGGATTTTGGTCGTAATTGGGCGGTAATTGGTAGCCCTTTGCAACAGGTAAGATGTGCCCCGCACCTGCGAAGAAGTTTGCTGGTGACATCTCAGCACTGCCTTGATTAGCAATAATCAGGTGAATCATCTCGGTCCGTTTATTCGGTCGATGAAACTCAGTGCGACGGGCCAAACAAAGTGTTAGGCCACAACCGAGCGGGTTTTATGCCTCTGCGCATGAAATCTATGAAGGAGTAAACCTGCCATGGCAGTTGTAACAATGCGAGAACTCCTCGACAGTGGAGTCCACTTTGGACACCAGACACGTCGATGGAATCCAAAGATGAAGCGTTTTATTTTCACCGAGCGCAACGGCATTTACATCATCGATATCCAACAATCACTTGCCCTCATTGATAGTGCCTACGAATTTGTAAAGGATACGGTCGCCAAGGGCGGTCACATTCTCTTTGTGGGAACAAAGAAGCAGGCGCATGAACCAATCATGCAGCAGGCCGCACGCGTTGGAATGCCAACCGTGACCGAGCGCTGGTTAGGTGGAATGCTCACTAACTTTCCAACTGTATATAAGCGTATTCAGCGTCTTAAAGAGTTAGAAGCACTTGAGAACACCAACGATCTTCTGCTTACGAAAAAAGAGTTATTGATGCTTCGACGTGAGCGCGAAAAACTATTTAAGAACCTTGATGGAATCCGTCATATGACGAAACTGCCGTCAGCGATCTGGGTTGTAGATACTAAGAAAGAGCATTTAGCAGTTCAAGAGGCTAAGAAGCTCGGTATTCCAGTGATTGCTATTTTGGATACAAACTGTGATCCAGATGAAGTTGATTACAAGATTCCAGGTAACGATGATGCAATCCGTTCAATCGGTTTACTCACACGCGTTATCACCGATGCAATTGTTGCCGGCCTTGCTGCACGCTCTGCCACGGTAAAAGAGGAGAGCAAGTCTGATGCACCTGCCGAAGTTGCCGCGGGCGAGCCAATGGCCGATTGGGAGAAAGAGATTGCAGCCTCCCAAACTTTGGCCGCACCAACGGAGAATCTGGATGTGTCCGAGCCATTGAGTAAGGACGCTGAGTCCGAGGTGTCCCAACCAAGAAGTGACGGTGACGTGTCCGAGGTTCCAGCTCAAGTAGCGACCGCAGATGTAGTGGTTGAAACACCAGTTGAAACCCCAACGCCTACGGAAGAAGTCTAATCAAGATGGCTGCATATTCAGCTGCCGATGTAAAGCGTCTTCGCGAAGCAACTGCTGCGGGAATGCTTGACTGCAAAAAAGCACTCGATGAAGCCGATGGTGATTACGATAAAGCGATCGACATTATTCGTGTCAAAGGCTTAAAAGGAGTTACTAAACGCGAAGGTCGATTAACTTCAAACGGCGCAGTCGTTGCAAAGGTTGAGGGAAACCTCGGCGTAATGCTCGAACTCAACTGCGAGACTGATTTTGTTGCGAAAGGTGAACGGTTCATTGCCCTAGCCGATCAACTCTTGGCTCACTTACAAAATGTGCAGTCCGAAAGCGTTGAAGAATTTCTTGCGACATCGATGGCAAGTGGCAACACGGTTCAATCGGTCATCGATGAGGCCAATGCGATGTTAGGTGAAAAGATTGAAATTCGCCGCATCGCAGTTCTTAAAGATGAACCAGTTGGTATTTACCTCCACCGCACAAGTCCCGATTTACCACCACAAGTTGGTGTGTTAGTTCAACTCTCGAAAGATGCTCTTGGAGTTGGAAAAGATATCGCCCAGCACATCGCCGCTTTTGCACCATTGTATGTAAATCGCGAAGATGTGCCAGAAGATCTCATTGCCAATGAGCGTCGAATCGCACATGAGACGGCCGTTGAAGAGGGCAAGCCTGAGGCATCGCTATTGAAAATCGTTGAAGGCCGTGTAACTGGGTTTGTTAAAGAGGTCTCCCTGATTGAGCAGTCATTTGCAAAGGATGCCAAGAAAACCGTTAAGCAGATACTCGATGAGGCGGGAACTGTCGTTAAGGCTTTTCATCGCTTCCGTGTGGGTCAGTAAAGACAAGCCATGCCCGGTACACGAGGAACGTATCGGCGAGTACTCCTTAAACTATCTGGCGAGGTTTTTGGTGGGGAAAAAGGCATCGGCGTAGATCCCGATGTTGTCCAAGATATTGCTAAGCAGATCGCCGATGTTGCTCGAACCGGTGTGCAAGTTGCCATTGTTGTAGGTGGCGGTAATTACTTCCGCGGGGCTGAATTACAACAACGCGGCATGGATCGCGCGCGCGCCGATTACATGGGAATGCTGGGAACGGTCATGAACTGTTTGGCGCTCCAAGACTTTCTTGAAAAAGAGGGAATCCAAACGCGAGTTCAGACGGCAATCACCATGGGCCAAGTCGCCGAGCCTTATGTTCCACTTCGAGCGATTCGCCATTTAGAAAAGGGGCGCGTGGTGATCTTTGGGGCAGGCGCGGGAATGCCATATTTTACAACCGATACCGTCGCCGCCCAGCGCGCACTTGAAATCGGCGCCGAGGCGCTCTTGCTTGCAAAAAGTGGCGTGGATGGTGTCTACAGCGCCGATCCTAAAAAGGATTCAACTGCCACCAAGTTCGACACTATCTCCTATGATGAAGTTTTAACAAAGTCATTAGCGGTGGCTGATGCTGCAGCCTTTGCTCTCTGCCGCGAGAATAAACTGCCGATTGTCGTCTTTGACTTACTCAAAAATGGAAACATTGGTCGTGCAGTTCGCGGTGAAATGATCGGAACGTTAGTCGACTAAAACCTTTTCTTATTCAAGTAGTTATTTATCGGGCACCATGATAATCGAGCTCGACGGACACTCGGCCACGCAGATCCCGCAACCCTTGCAGTAATCCAAATTTATTTCAAAGCCTTTACCCGGACCTAACTTAATAATGGCATTTTCGGGACAGACGCCAAAACAGTTATCGCACTCAAAACAGTTGCCGCATGATAGACAGCGCCGCGCTTCGTACAACGCATTGGATTCATTCAAACCTTTAACGACTTCAGAAAAATCTTTAGCCCGACGGCTGGCTTCCAAACGCTCACGGACTATGTGAGGTGCATCGGTGTAGTACCACGTATTGAGTTGATCAAAGGTGACAATGTCATTGTTCTCAATTTTCTCATATGCCTTTTTGCGAAGCCAAGCATCGATATTGCGTGCAGCTTTTTTGCCGGCTCCAATGCTTGTTGTCACGGTGCGCTCGGCTGGAATCATGTCACCACCTGCAAAAATTCCAGGATGTGAAGTCATCATCGTGGCATCAACGGGCATTACACCATCTTTAGTATCTAAATCGGCGCTATTTCCAAGGAGTGAGAAGTCTACTTCTTGACCCAACGCCAAAATCAAAGAGTCGGCTTCAAGGGTTTCAAACTCACCTGTGGGTTGAGGAAATCCATTCTCATCTAACTCCATTTTTTCAATGTGAAGCTTCTTCTCATCAACATGTTTAACGGTTGATAACCACTTAACCAGAATGCCTTCTTCGATTGCTTCGGTAATCTCTTGATCATTGGCCGGTGCTTTATCACGTGTGCGACGGTAGACAATTATCGCTTCTTCGGCTCCTAACCGTTTGGCCGTACGTGCAACATCCATTGCGGTATTGCCACCGCCATAGACAACAACTTTGCGACCTAGCAACGGTTGACTACCATCTTCGACTTCATGTAAAACTTTGATTGCATCTAAAATCCGCGCACTCTCACTTGCAGGGATATATGCGCGCTTACTCAATTGAGCGCCGATTGCTAAAAACACCGCGCTATAGCCTTCGTCGAGTGCGTCGTGAACATCATCAACGCGGGTATTCATTTCAAAGACAACGCCCATTTCCTTAATGCGATTGATCTCAGCATCTAAAACTTCGCGCGGCAAGCGATATTTTGGAATTCCATAGCGCATCATTCCGCCAGGTGCGGGTGTTGCATCGCGAACTCTCACGCTGTGGCCCATACTGCGTAAGTGATAGGCCGTAGATAAACCTGCTGGGCCGGCACCGATTACTAAAACCTTAAAACCACTCTCAACCCTCGGTGCCGGAATTGTCCAACCCTTTTCTATCGCATGATCGCCTAGAAAGCGCTCGATGGAGTTAATTCCAACGGCCTCATCTAATTCGGCGCGATTGCATACGCTTTCACAAGGGTGATAACACACACGACCCATAATCGCTGGGAATGGATTATCAATAATTAGGGCTCGCCAAGCCGCTTCATATGAGCCATCCTCGGCGATGTATAACCAGTTTTGAATATTCTCACCCGCAGGGCATGCGTTATTACACGGCGGCATACGGTGGACATACTCAGGTTTTTCTACACGCCATGATCCCGTGTGATTGGCAAGAGATGAGTTAGCAGATAACGTAATTGCAAAGGGATATTCCATTAGAGATGTGCGCTCCCTTCAGAAATTAAGTTATAGCGTGCAATATTTTTATCGGCGATGGCCTGTAAATGATCTATGACATCATCGCGTCGTGTGGGGGAAAATAAATGTGCATAACGCGTTTGAAGTTTTAAGTATTCTTCAACCGAAACAATTTTTCGAATCGAGGTCGATGAGGTTACTTCACCAGATTCGGCTTCAAAGACGGGAAATAAACCCGACTGCGTAGCAAGGCGCGCAATCTTTATCGTGTCACAGGACTCAGAGCCCCAACCAAGTGGGCAGGGCACCAGAACGTGAATATAACGGGCACCGCGAAATGACATGGCCCGAGTAACTTTGGCCTCTAAGTCGCGCAGGTCTGCAACGGTTGCGGTTGCAACATAGGGAATCTCGTGGGCCATGGCAATGCGTGGCAGGTTCTTTCCTTGGCCAAAGAGATTGCCCGGGTTTGTACCAACGGCTTGCGTTGTGGCAGTACGCGCGGCTGGGGGAGTTGCACCCGATCGTTGGACACCCGTATTCATATAAGCCTCGTTGTCATAACAGATATAGAGGACATCATCATTTCGCTCAAACATTCCAGATAAGGCACCAAAGCCAATATCGACAGTTGCACCATCTCCGCCTTGACCAATTACGCGAATATCGTTTTTAGCCTGCGCCTTTAAGGCTGCGGCAACACCGGTTGCAACGGCAGGGGCGTTACCAAAGAGTGAGTGAAGCCATGCTAGGCGCCAAGAAGATTCTGGATAAGGCGTAGAAAATACCTCTAAACATCCCGTTGCATTGACGACAATAATTTTTTCATTCGTAGCGCGCATTGCCGCATCTAGTGCGTAGCGCGCACCGAGGGCTTCACCGCACCCTTGGCATGCACGGTGACCCGATGTAAGTGCATTCGTGCGATTTGGGTCGGATTGAATCGCGCGATCTTGGGCCGGTAGCAGACGATTTCCAATTGCAAAACTTCCAACTTGATAAAACTTGATGGGTGTTGTGGACACTTATTTGACCGCCTCTCGCAAAATTTCACTCTCTGCCAACGCTTGATCTAAATCGAGAAAAGTTAATTCATCTACTTGGTCACTACATGCCGCATTAAAAAAATTGCGAAGTGAGTCCTTAGTAATTGGGCGCCCACCTAGACCTGCGATCACTGTGTAATCCTTAACGCCAGTTCCCCGTAAAGCGTGGCGAATATTTTCAATAACTATTCCACCGATTCCGACTTGAAAAGCCTTTTCTAGAACAATGACGCGTTTTGCATGAGCAAGTGCCTTTCTAACGGCCTGAGTTGGAAAGGGTCTAAAGGCGATAATGCCTAGAACTCCAATTTTGATTTCGGCGGCAACCATCTCATCAACGACATCTTTTATTGTTCCTAATACCGATCCAAGGGCAATGACCACAGTTTGCGCGCCTTCGAGTTTATAGCCACGTACTAAACCACCTGAGCTTCGACCAAAAGCCTTTTGAAAATCCGCGGCAACTTTAGGGATTACATCTAAAGCGAGCCGGTTTTTCATATGCGCCATGTACTTAACTTCCGTGAAGGTTTCCGGACCCACCATCGCACCGATTGAAACGGGGTTAACGGGATCCAAGGTTTGACGCGGGATATAGGCGGGTAAAAACCTGTCAACGTGACTTTGTTCTGGGACATCTACGCGCTCATAAGCATGGGTCAGGATGAATCCATCCATGCAGACCATGACCGGAAGAGATAACTCTTCAGCAATTTTAAATGCTTGAACATGTAAGTCTGCAGCCTCTTGATTGGTCTCGGCATAGAGTTGAAGCCAACCTGAATCGCGTTGAGACATCGAGTCACTGTGATCATTCCAGATATTTATCGGTGCACCAATTGCACGATTGGCAACCGTCATAACTATTGGAAGCCCGAACCCTGAAGCGTTATAGACGGCTTCCACCATATAGAGAAGGCCTTGGCTAGCCGTTGCCGTATAAGTTCTGGCACCTGTTGCACTGGCCCCGATTGCTACCGACATTGCAGCAAATTCAGATTCTACGTTAATAAACTCGCAGTTTTCTAACGTCCCATTTTTAACTAACACGCTCAATCCCTCGACTATGTGAGTCTGAGGTGAAATCGGGTATGCGCAAATTACTTGTGGACGACATGCCGCGACGGCATCGGCAACGGCTTTAGAGCCTTCGATTTGTTTAAGCATGCGCGGCGACGATTTCGAAGACGTATTCATACGCGGCTATAGCTGCAGCGCAGTTTGATGCGGCAATTTTTGGCTTAAATTTCTCGTTGATTGCATCGGTTACAGAATGAAGCGAAACGACTTTTGTCAGCGCGGCAAAGGCACCAAGCAATACGGCGTTTGGTACAGGCCGACCTAAATGCTCCATTGCAATCGCCGTTGCGGGTACGGTAATGAATCGAGAGCGTTGAAGTGAAACTTCGGCAATACATAACTCCTCAAAACTTCTTGTCGAATTAATGAGCGCATAACCATCACCACTTAACCCAGCAAATACATCGATTTGTTTTAGTAATGTTGAATCTTGAATGATGACTGCATCGGGTGCCATGATGGGTTCACGAACACGTATGTGAGCATCAGAGATACGACAAAACGCGACTACAGGAGCGCCAGTGCGTTCAGATCCAAAACTTGGAAAAGCTTGTGCAAAACGTTTTTCAGCAAAAGCCGCTTGCGCGAGTAGCTCGGCGGCGGTAACAACTCCCTGACCGCCGCGACCATGTATGCGTACTTGAAACACTCAGTGATTCTCCGTTCCGACTCTACCTGTGAAACTACTACGCCACTCTCTGTCGATGCGTATTATTAGTGAGTGCCAGCGCCAATTTCGCCGTAAAAGCCTTTAATTACGCATGTTTTGCGCAGTAATCTAAATCACTCTTCTTAATATAGAATTTGCGACAGCCATCTAAGGCTTGAAAATAAAAGGAGTCGCGATGTCAGATGTAGCAAGTATCCTCAAGGATGCCGATACCAAGATGAGCAAAGCGGTTGAGGTTGCTAAAGATGATTTTGCCTCTATCCGAACTGGCCGTGCTCACCCATCGCTTTTTAATAAGATTATGGTCGATTACTACGGCACATACACGGCACTTTCTCAGCTCGCATCGATTCAAGTTCCTGATGCTCGCATGGCAACGATTGCACCATTTGATAAAGGAGCGATGGCCAATATTGAAAAAGCTATTCGTGATTCAGATTTAGGAGTAAATCCATCTAGTGATGGGGTTCTTATCCGTATCAATTTTCCACAACTCACTGAAGAGCGTCGCAAGGAGTACATCAAAGTCGTAAAAAGCAAGGCCGAAGATTCAAAAATCTCCATGCGCAACATCCGCCGTTCAGCCAAAGAGGCGATTGAGAAGATGGAAAAAGATGGCGAAGTCGGAAAGGATGATGTAGCACGCGGTGAAAAAGAGTTAGAAAAGATTACATCCGATCACGTTGGCAAAGTCGATGAGATGTTTAAGCATAAGGAGACTGAGCTCCTAGAAATCTAAGGGCTTTTAACTTTAATGTCTGATATTCACTCCATCAATGAGGCGATAAATAAGCGTGCCGGGCGAAAACTACTTCCCTCAATTGCCGTCTCACTCTCACTTATTGCTTTAATTTGGTTTGCACTGGCCTATCATCGCGAAATCTTTGCGACGGTCGTTACCGTTGCGGTACTTCTTGGCATTCGCGAAATTGTGCGAGCATTTAGTGCGCGCGGAATTTACTTGTCATTGAGAGCACTTATTATCGCCTCAATTGCATTGTCTTATGCGGCGTGGATTGGAGGGGTCGGTGGTTTGGCAATTGCCACCGCAATTGCAATCCCCGTTCTGCTCATTGGGCTATTAAGGAAAGGCCCTGAAGGTTTTGTTGCAAGTGCAACTGCCACCACGTTTTCACTTCTTTATCTGCCGTTTTTGGGTGGTTTTCTAATTCTTCTAGGGCGCACCAGTAATGGATTTGAACGCGTCATGACCTTCGTCATTTTAGTTTCATGTAACGACACTTTCGGCTACATACTCGGAACTCTCTTTGGCAAACATCCTCTTGTGCCCAAGATCAGTCCCAAGAAGAGTTGGGAAGGCTTAGTTGGTTCCTTCGTTTTTACGGTCACTGGCGGCGTGCTTGCATTTACGCTCATCATGGAAATGGCTTGGTGGATCGGTGCGATTGCAGGGTTGATGATTGTATTTACGGCAACGTGTGGCGATTTAATTGAAAGCGCCATGAAGCGCGATTTGGAACTCAAAGATATGGGTACGTTATTGCCCGGCCATGGTGGAATGTTAGATCGCCTCGACTCCGTTTTAATTTCGGCTCCTGCGCTCTGGTTGGCCCTTGAGTTAGTGAAAAACTGGACATGAGCATTCCTGAAATAAAGTTAATCTTCGATGAGCCCATTCAGCGTAAAAAAGTGCCTAAGCACTTAGCCGATTACTCACCTTCAGAACGGCGTGAAGTGGCGAAATCTTTTGGACTACCAGCATTTAGGGCTACACAAGTTGCCACCCATTATTTTTCTCATTTATCGGATGACCCGCAGACATGGAGTGATATTCCGGCCGATGTACGTCAAAGCATCGCCGATCAATTAACCCCAAAACTCATTGAATTGGTGCGCTCGGTTACGTGCGATGATGGCATGACTCGAAAAGATTTATGGAAGTTGCATGATGGGGTCTTGGTTGAAAGTGTTTTAATGCGCTACAGCGATCGTGTGACGGTTTGTATCTCTTCGCAAGCCGGATGTGGGATGAACTGCCCATTTTGTGCCACGGGGCAAGCCGGTTTGACACGAAATTTAAGCGCGGGCGAAATCACCGAGCAGATTGTTGCCGCGGCCCGGGCTTGTGCTCGCGGAGAATTACCGGGTGGTCCCATTCGGCTTTCCAACATTGTCTTTATGGGAATGGGCGAGCCTTTGGCCAATTACAACGCCGTTATGCGCACTGTTCGAAATATCACTGATCCAAGCCCTGATGGCCTTGGTATTAGCGCGCGCTCGGTGACAGTTTCAACCGTTGGTTTAGTTAATGGAATTGAAAAACTTACCGAAGAGGGTATTGCCGTTACTTTGGCCGTATCTTTACATACACCCGATGACGAACTTCGAGAAACACTGGTACCGATTAACTCGCGCTGGAATATTAAGGAGGTTCTGAGCGCCGCCGATGCTTACGAAAAACGCACAGGGCGTCGGTATTCCATTGAATATGCGCTCATTCGTGACATCAATGATCAATCATGGCGCGCAGATTTATTGGGCCGCTTGCTAAAAAATCGCAATGCCCACGTTAATTTAATTCCATTGAACCCAACTCCAGGATCTAAGTGGACGGCATCGCGACGTGAAGATGAGGCCGAGTTCGTGCGAATTTTGGAGGGTTACGGAGTTCCTGTGACGGTTCGCGATACGCGCGGCCGCGAAATCGACGGCGCATGTGGCCAGTTAGCTGCGGCCGAGAAAATCAGCGCCGACTAGTTAGCCAATCATTGAATTGGTAGGCTGGGCGCTATGGAAAAGTTAACGAACTTTATTAATGGTCATGCAGTAGAAAGTACTTCGGGTGAGGTAACCTCACTGATAAATCCTTCTACAGGCCAGGCCTATGCCACAGCGCCGAAATCAAATGCCGCCGATGTCGATGCCGCATTTAGCGCCGCGAGTAATGCATTTTCAGGTTGGCGCGATTCGACACCGTCTCAACGCCAACGCGCCTTGTTGAAAATTGCCGATGCAATTGAAGCGCGTCAATCCGAGATCATTAACATTGAATGTCGCAATACCGGAAAACCAATTTCTTTAACAACTTCTGAAGAAGTTCCACCGATGCTCGATCAGATCCGCTTCTTTGCAGGAGCGGCGCGAAACTTAGAGGGAAAATCTGCAGGTGAGTACATGCCAGGCATGACGTCAATGATTCGGCGCGAACCGATTGGTGTGATCGGTCAAGTAACTCCTTGGAACTACCCAATGATGATGGCGGTGTGGAAATGGGCACCGGCAATTGCCGCCGGAAATACCGTGGTCTTAAAGCCAAGTGATACAACACCGGCATCGACTGTGTGGATGGCACAGGTAATGTCAGAGTTTTTACCTGTCGGAGTTTTTAACGTTGTCTGTGGCGAGAGAGAAACAGGCCGAGCCGTCGTTGAACACAAACGTCCCGACATGGTTTCAATAACGGGCTCCGTTGCTGCCGGAATACAAGTGGCGCAATCTGCAGCTACTCAATTAAAGCGGGTACATCTAGAACTCGGTGGCAAAGCACCAGTTGTAGTCTTTGCCAATGCCGATCTGCCAGCTGCGGCAGAGGCGATAGCCATTGCGGGCTATTTCAATGCCGGCCAAGACTGCACCGCAGCCACCCGAGTCATTGTTCAAGCGAGCGTTTATGATGATTTCGTAGCGTTATTGACGGCCCAAGCCCAAGGTATTGCTATCGGTGCACCTGATGAAGATGTCTTCCTTGGACCCGTCAATAACGCAAATCAATTGGCAAGGGTTTCTGGCTTTTTAGAGCGCGTACCAAACCATGCAAGAGTTATGACCGGTGGAAGCGCCCTTGATCGACCAGGCTTTTTCTTTCCCGCAACCGTAGTTGCAGATTTAGTTCAAGAGGATGAGATGATTCAAAGCGAGATCTTTGGTCCTGTCATCACAGTTCAAAAATTTAGTGATGAGGCCGATGCCGTTAGTAAAGCCAATGGCGTCGAGTACGGCCTAGCCTCCAGTGTCTGGACAAAGGATCATGGACGTGCAATGCGCATGGCTAAGGCCTTTGATTTTGGTTGTGTTTGGATCAATACCCATATCCCTGTCGTTGCCGAAATGCCACATGGTGGATTTAAGCGATCGGGTTATGGCAAGGATTTATCGGCCTATGGCTTTGAAGATTACACGCGAATAAAGCATGTAATGACTAATCTTGGGGCATAGGATTTAGGCAAGAATTTCACTTACGAAGGAGTAAATACGTATGGCCACAGAGCGATCACTTTCATTGGAGGCCCGTTCCATTCTTGGCGCTCGCATTTCTCGTCGAGGAGTTCTAGTAGGCGCGGGGGGATTAAGCGCGGCGGGTTTACTGGCGGCCTGTGGAGGATCGGGGGCATCGAAAAACGATGCAAAAACGCTGCGCTGGGCCAACTGGCCGCTCTATCTAGATTTTGATTCCAAGACAAAGAAGTACCCAACGCTTGAAAAGTTTAAGAAACAAACTGGAATCGATGCGCAGTATTTTGAAGATTACAACGATAATGATGAGTTTTTCGGCAAAGTACAGGCTCAACTCAAACTTGGGCAGGACATTGGCTATGACGTCGTCACCCCAACTGACTGGATGGCCGCACGGTGGATCCGTCTGGGTTACACACAAAAATTCGATCTAGCCAACATTCCAAATCATGGAAATATTTTAGATTCACTTAAGTCACCTTCATATGATCCAAAGCGCGAATCATCATTGACGTGGCAGGGCATCATGTCTGGTTTTGGCTGGAACACTGCAAAAAATCCAAAGGGAGTTCGCACGTTGGATGATCTCTTTGCGCCGCAAAACAAGGGAAAGATTGTTGTTTTAACTGAAATGCGCGACACCATCGGAATTATTTTGATGTCACAAGGCGTGGATATTACTAAAGTTACCGAAGATCAATTTATGAATGCTGTCGATTTCATGGCCAAAAAGATTGCCGATGGTTGGATTCGTGGAGTAAAAGGAAATGATTATGCGCAAGATTTAACATCAGGTGATGCCACTGCGGTCATTGGTTGGTCGGGCGATATGTTTATTCTTGCAAGTGAAAATGCAGGAAAGTTTGACTTTGCAATTCCAGAGTCTGGCGGAACAATTTCGGGTGATAACTTAATGATTCCTTCGACTGCATCTCCTGCAGGAAAAGCCAATGGCGAAAAACTGATTAACTATTATTACGACCCAACAGTTGCCGCAGAAGTTGCCGCATACGTTAACTACGTTTGCCCAGTTAAGGGGGCGCAAGCGGAGATGGAAAAGATTGCTCCAGAGCTTGCAACCAGTGAATACATCTTCCCGACCGAAAAGACGGCTGCACGCTTGCATGTATTTCGTTCTTTGACACCGGATGAAGAAACTAAATGGGCACAAGCCTTCCAAAAGGCACAAGGTAACTAGTGGCTATTGATCCAATTGACGCACGTGGAGATTTACGGTTAACGAGAATCACGAAGTCCTATGGAGATTTCAAAGCCGTAGATGATCTTTCGCTGACTATTCCAGAGGGCTCATTTTTCGCACTACTTGGCCCATCTGGTTGTGGCAAAACTACGACTCTGCGCATGGTCGCAGGGCTTGAGGAGCCAACCGTTGGCAGCATTCATTTAGGCGATACCGATATCACCACAACACGTGCATACCAACGTCCGATCAATACAGTCTTTCAGAATTACGCGCTCTTTCCGCATTTAACTATCTTTGAAAATATCGCATTTGGTCTTCGCCGTCGCGGAGTGAAAGATGTAAAAGAACAGGTTGAAAAAGTTCTAAGTCTTGTCGAACTTCCACATTTGGCGCAACGAAAGCCAACTCAACTATCAGGTGGACAACAACAACGAATCGCACTTGCCCGAGCCATCGTAAATCGTCCAGCACTTCTTTTATTGGATGAGCCACTGGGCGCGTTAGATTTAAAGTTACGCCGCCAGATGCAGATCGAGTTAAAGTGGATTCAGCGTGAAGTCGGGCTTACTTTTGTGCACGTCACCCACGATCAAGAAGAGGCCATGACCATGGCCGACACCATCGCCGTAATGAATGAAGGCAAAATCGAGCAGATGGGAACACCGGCTGATTTATATGATGATCCAGAGACGGCTTTTGTGGCTAACTTTTTGGGTCAATCAAATTTGATTAAAGGCAAAATTGAGGGCCGCGATGGAGATAATTTAGTTATCGATCTCTTCGGGCAAAAGATTTCAATGCCCAGCGCACGAAGTCACGCAGTAGATAACACGCTATATGCCGGAATACGCCCAGAAAAATTTCGAATCTCGCGCACGGGCTCAACGCTTCGTGGCAATATTTTATCGGGCGGGCGGATCGAAGATGTCTCCTATATAGGCGTGAGTACGCAATATGTTGTGGCGATGCCATGGGGGCAGGAGTTAATGGTCTTTGAGCAAAACGACGATGGCGTTCCACCTTTTAACAAAGGCGAGGAAGTCGTCATCTCATGGGAGCCGAACTTTACTTTCGCTCTACGGGGAGATGAAGACGTCGAAGCTGGAACTGAAGTAAACCCTGAAGAGATTCAAGAGTAATGAGTTTTACCTTACCAAAGGTACGAGTTCCTTACCTATTGTTGTTTCCAGGTTTTGCATTTCTCTTTACTTTTTTTATTTTGCCGATTGCTAATTTAGCGCAAACTTCGACCCAAACTCCGATACCGGGTGGCGACACTGGTCAGTACCAACAGACATTTGCTTTTAGCAACTATCTCAACGCATTTCTAGATAATCGTGAGCAGTTTGCTCGGTCTTTTATTTATGCAACGCTTGCCACGGTATTCGCGCTAGCAATTGCTTACCCACTGGCCTATGCCATCGCATTTAAATCTGGAAAGTTCAAAAATATCTTTTTGGTACTTGTCGTTGCACCTTTCTTTACTTCCTTTTTGCTTCGTACAATTGCTTGGAAACAGATTTTGGGCGAAGAAGGCTTTGTCGTCCCAACACTTCGAAACTTACACGTGATGGGTCAATCGACCACAATAACTTCCACTGCTGTGGCCGTTGTAGCCGGTATGACTTATAACTTTCTCCCCTTTATGACTTTGCCTCTGTACGCATCACTTGAGCGAATCGATCCGCGCACGATTGAGGCCTCGGGGGATTTATATGCAAATGGAATTACAACATTTCGTAGAGTGACGGTGCCTTTATCACTACCGGGAGTTGTGGCCGGAACTTTATTGACTTTTATTCCAGCCGCAGGAGATTATGTAAATGCATCAATTTTAGGAAGTCCAAACACAAAGATGATTGGTAATGTTATTGAGTCGCGCTACTTCAAAATCGTTGACTATCCAACTGCGGCCGCGCTTTCATTTACATTAATGGCCGCAATTCTCATTCTCGTGACGCTCTATATTCGAAAAGCAGGAACGGAGGAGTTGGTATGAGCACTAGTGTCAAAGACGCCAGCATCCCTACCATTCCATTTAAAGCTCGGTTTTCGCGCTGGTTTGGTCGAAACCTTTTGCGCATTTATATGGTCTTTGGATTTACATATCTCTTTATTCCAGTCGCTTATACTTTCGCATTTTCCTTTAATGATGCAGGCAAGAGTAATTTAATTTGGAAGGGTTTTACGTTAGGTAACTGGCAGAATCCATGTGGAGCTCCGCAGATATGTAATGCCTTGGGCAATTCGATTAAAATTGGCGCACTTGCAACTTTATTTTCTACAATTCTTGGCACCATGATTGCTTTTGCAATAGGTCGTTATAAGTTTAAAGGCCGATCTACCTCTAACTTACTTATCTTTTTGCCCATGGCAACACCTGAAATTGTCTTGGGAGCATCACTACTCTCACTCTTTTTGGTTTTTAAAATCAATCCAGGGTTTTGGCCAACGGTCATCGCTCACGTTATGTTTTGCGTGTCATTTGTAGTTGTAACCGTAAAGGCCCGAATTGCCAGTCTTGATCCAAGGCTTGAGCAAGCGGCAATGGATTTGTATGCCAATGAACGTGAAACTTTCAAACGCGTAACCTTACCCTTGGTCGCCCCTGGAATCGCTGGCGCGGCGCTTCTGGCATTCTCACTTTCATTTGATGACTTTATTATTACGAACTTTAATTCAGGCACATTGATTACCTTTCCTAAGTTCGTTTATGTCGCGGCCGCTCGTGGAATTCCTGCGCAGGCAAATGTGATTGGCTCTTCGATGTTCTTTTTAGCCTTGGCCATTGTTATTGCAGGTCAGTTAGTACATCGCCGTAGATCGCGCTAACGCCAAGGATAATCAGATGGCAACCATCGACCCTTATATTCTCAAACATCTTGAGCATATGCAGCCGGTTTTGTACTGGCGTGATGAAGATCCTCTTGAGCCTTTGCCACACTCAACTTTAATTGGTGATCTCACCACCGATTTATGCATCGTTGGAGCTGGATACACAGGTCTCTGGACGGCATTGTTGGCTAAGGAGCAAAGCCCTGATCGTGAAGTAATACTTGTAGAGCGGCGCGAAACGGGTGCAGGTGCATCGGGTCGCAATGGTGGTTTTTGTAGTTACTCACTTACTCATGGATTCATGAATGGATATAGCCGCTTCAAGGATGAGATGGCGATTATCGAACGGTTAGGTCGTGAAAATTTAGATGGAATTGAAGCGACAATAAAAAAGTACGGTATTGAATGCGATTTCAAAAGGAACGGCGAGCTACGAATTGCAATCCAAGAATGGCAGATGGAGTCCATGATTGAAGAAGGCGAACTCCGTAACTCATTCGGAGACAATGTTGAACTGCTTACGCAATCACAAATTCAAGCGCGTGTTAGATCTCCATTATATAAAGGAGCGCTGTGGGATCCAGATGGCACAGCGTTAGTTGACCCGGCACGCTTGGTATGGGGGTTAGAGCGCGCATGCATTTCACTTGGCGTAAAGATTTATGAAAATACTTATGTCCAATCACTTGAGCACACGAGCCGCGGAGTGATTGTTCGTACCCCTTATGGTCGTATCAATGCAGAAAAAGTTGCCTTGGCGACAAATGTATTTAAGTCTCTTGTGCGTAGCGCAAGGAAATATGTTGTTCCAGTTTACGATTTTCAACTTGTGACCGAACCTTTGACACCCGAGCAACTCGAATCCATCGGTTGGAATGGACGTGAAGGTTTATCTGATGCGGGCAATCAATTTCATTATTATCGATTGACTAAAGATAATGAGATTTTATGGGGCGGATACGATGCCATTTATAACTTCCGTGGCAAGGTGCGCCAGGAGTATGAAACCGATGCCCAGACATATGCGCATTTAGCAGAGGGTTTTTTAGCAACTTTTCCGCAGTTAGCGGGGATTAAATTCACACATGGTTGGGGTGGTGCAATTGATACCTGTTCACGTTTTTCACCTTTTTGGGGAAAGGCCTATGGCGGCCGTGTTGCATACGTCATGGGATTTACTGGATTAGGCGTAGCGTCAACACGCTTTGGCGCGCATGTAATGCTCGATCTTTTAGATGGCGCCGATAACGAACGAACACGTCTTGCAATGGTAAGAAAGAAACCATTGCCATTTCCACCCGAACCATTTCGCTTTCTCTTTATTCGCCTTACTCAATGGTCTATACAGAGAGCCGATGAAAGTGCAGGCAAACGTAATCTCTGGCTACGTTTGCTTGATGTGCTGGGGTTGGGTTTCGATTCCTAAGCATTTGCGCCTATTCTTTAGCAATGACCAATCATGGCAATATGTATGGACCCGACTTTACATTTCTTGGAATCCTGCGCGCTGATTTAGATATTCCATCAACGTACGCCGATGCTGATGTGGTCATCGTGGGTGCACCCATCGATAGCGGTACTTCACATCGTTCGGGAGCAAAATTTGGCCCACAAGCAATCCGCGGCGGAGACTATCTGCCACATGATGGAGCCCGCCCACATTTAGCGCTTCGAATCGATTCATTGCAAACGATGAAGGTCGTTGATGCTGGAGATTTAATGATGCCAGGGCGAGATCTAGTTAAATCTTTGGAAATGCTAGCCATTGCAACTGAAAAAATTTCACGAGCGGGGGCAATTCCAGTAATTCTGGGTGGAGATCACTCAGTCACATCGGCAGATGTGGCCGGCATTGCACGACACAGGGGTATGGGAAAGATTTCAATGATTCACTTTGATGCCCATGCCGATACTGCCGACGATGAATCTGGCGCACTCGTTGGTCACGGGACTCCTATGCGCCAATTAATTCAAAGTGGTGCTGTGCGTGGTGATCGATTCTTACAACTTGGTCTTCGAGGATACTGGCCAGATCCAAAGACGTTGGATTGGATGCGCGATCAAGGCATGCGCTCTTATGAGATGACCGAAATTCACAATCGTGGTTTAAATACCGTTTTAGATGAGTCCTTTGCAACACTTATTGATGGATGCGATGGCGTTTTCTTATCGGTTGATATCGATGTTGTTGATCCAGGAATGGCGCCTGGAACTGGCACTCCAGAGCCGGGGGGGATGACGAGCCGCGAACTTCTAGAAGCTGTTCGCAGAATTTGCCTCGAACTTCCAATTGTGGGTATGGATATTGTTGAAGTTGCGCCCGCCTTTGATAATGCAGAGATAACGGCAATTCTTGCTAATCGCGTCGTGCTTGAAGCACTCAGTGCCATTGCAAAACGACGTTCGGGGGAGAAATATTCACCAACACAAAATCTACTGGATCGCTAAATGCGTGAAGTAGTAATACTGGGTTCAACGGGTTCAATTGGTAGGCAGGCATTAGAAATCATTGCCGCTCATCCAGAAAAACTGCGAGTTATCGCAATAACTTCGGCTGGAACGCATCCAGAGCTTGTCATCGCCCAAGCTCAAGCTTTTAACGTTGGAATTATTGGCGTGGTTGAGAATGCCGACGTTATTCGCGCAGGGCTTCCTGGAGTAAAGGTTATTGATGGACGATTCGCGTCAACCGAGATTGCATCAATTGAGTGCGATGTTGTTTTAAATGCCATTACAGGTTCGATCGGACTTGGACCAACTCTGGCCGCCCTTGATTCTGGCAATATTCTAGCCCTTGCCAATAAAGAGTCTTTGGTTGCCGGCGGTGAATTAGTAATGGCCAAGAGCAGGCCGCATCAGATCATTCCCGTGGATTCAGAGCATTCGGCAATATGGCAGTGCGCAATGGCGGGCAAACGAGAAGAGATTAGTAAATTAATTTTGACGGCGAGTGGTGGTCCCTTTGTTGATCGCACTGACTTAAGTTCGGTGAGTGTGGCCGATGCGCTCAAGCATCCAACATGGAGCATGGGCAATGTAGTAACAATTAATTCAGCGACGCTGGTAAATAAGGGTCTTGAAATAATTGAAGCACACTACTTATTTTCAATGCCATATACATCAATTGACGCCGTAATCCATCGCCAATCCATCGTGCATTCAATGGTTGAGTTTTGCGATGGCTCGACAATTGCACAAGCTAGCCCACCCAATATGAAAGGCGCAATTGCATACGCACTCAACTTCCCACACCGATTCATGGCGGCGACCGCGCCCATTGATTGGAGTAGTGTCCACAACTGGAGTTTTGAACCGATTGATTCATCGCGCTTTCCTGCCGTGGCCCTTGCCAGACACTGTGGTGAACTCGGTGGCGCGATGCCAGCGATATTTAACGCCGCCAATGAGAGCGCAGTTGCGGCATTTTTTGCAGGAAAAATCGCATTTAATGACATCGTTTCGATTGTTGAGCACGTAACAAAGCATTTAGAGGAATCTGCGCTCTCACCGCTTCGTGATTTAGCTGATGTCAGTGCCATTGAAGACAATGCCAAGGCTCTCACCCATGAATATCTAACACGATTGGCGCATTAATGCAGATTTTTGGAATCCTCGCCTTTGTCGTAGCACTTCTGCTTTCAGTAATGATTCATGAGTTTGGACATTACTTAACTGCAAAGCGCTACGGAATGAAAGTATCGGAGTTCTTCTTAGGCTTTGGTACCCGCATCTGGTCATACCGCCGTGGCGAAACTGAGTTCGGAATAAAAGCAATCCCTGCCGGTGGGTACTGCAAGATCGAGGGTATGACACCAAATGATGAGATGGCAGTCGGTGAAGAGGCGCGGGCATTTTATCGTGCGACATCGGGGCGCAAACTAATAGTTTTAGGCGCAGGATCATTTCTGCACTTTGTTCTTGGCTATCTTCTTCTCTTTACGCTCTTTGCCGGTGTCGGCACAACTCAATTATTGCCGATTATTCATGAGGTTGTTAAAGGCTCGGCCGCCCAATCTGCCGGAATTTTGGCCGGTGATGAAGTCACATCCATCAATGGTAAAAAAGTGCGCGATTGGTATAGCGATGTCAAAACGATTCGAAACTCACAAGGCAAAGCACTAACTCTTGGGATTAATCGAAACGGACAAGATTTAATAATTACGGCAGTTCCGAAATTAGTAACCATTGAAGGGGAGAAGCGGTTTCTTCTTGGAATCATTAATGAAGTAGGCTTAAAACGAACCGGAGTTATTACCTCTTTTAAAAACGCTGGAATTGTCACTAAGGATTTTCTCTTTCAAAGCGTAAAGTCACTCATTAAACTTCCATCTAAAATCCCTGCACTGTGGGGGCAGGCAGTTAATGGGGAGAAAAGAGATACGAACGGTCTAGTTGGAGTCGTTGGTGTTGCCAGAGTTTCAGGTCAGGCCGTTGGTAATGCAAATCTCTCCATCAAGGAGCGGTTAGCTACCTTCATACTCATTATTGCGAGCTTAAATATATTTGTTGGTCTATTTAATCTGCTGCCAATCCTGCCACTTGATGGTGGACATATGGCTGTGGCAATTGCCGATGAGTTTCGAGCCTATATTGCCCGACTTCGGGGGCGCCCCCGACCTTCAGCGATCGATGTGACGGTGCTTATGCCAATAACGTTAGTGGTCTTTGTGATTTTGACGGCACTCACGCTTCTACTTCTTGTGGCAGATATCGTAAATCCCGTTGTAATAAACCTTTAACTCAGAAATACGGCAGAATAGCGACATGGTTGATCTAGGAATTCCCGCACCGCCGCCGCCGGTCTTAGCTCCCCGTCGAAAGACGAGGCAACTCATGGTGGGCAAAGTTGGTGTTGGTAGTGACTCACCCGTAAGTGTTCAATCGATGTGTACAACGCTGACTTCAGATGTGAATTCGACTTTGCAGCAAATCGCTGAATTAACGGCAGCGGGCTGTCAAATAGTTCGAGTCGCAGTTCCGAGCCAAGATGATGCCGATGCTTTAGCTCAGATAGCTAAAAAATCTCAGATACCAGTAATTGCCGACATCCACTTTCAACCAAAATATATCTTTGCCGCAATCGATGCTGGCTGCGCCGCTGTCCGTGTGAACCCTGGAAATATTAAGCAGTTCGACGATAAAGTTAAAGAGGTAGCAAAAGCAGCCGGCGATGCTGGAATCCCAATTCGCATTGGCGTAAACGCGGGCTCTCTTGATCCACGCATTCTTGCAAAATATGGCAAAGCTACGCCCGAAGCCTTGGCAGAGTCGGCGTTGTGGGAGGCATCTCTGTTTGAGGAGCATGGTTTTTCAGATATTAAAATCTCCGTTAAGCATCATGATCCAGTAACAATGGTAAAGGCTTATCGAATTTTGGCAGCTAAGTGTGATTACCCGCTACATCTTGGGGTGACCGAAGCTGGTCCTATCTTTCAAGGCACGATTAAATCTGCAACAGCCTTTGGAATTTTATTAGCCGAAGGAATAGGTGACACGATCCGTGTTTCACTCTCAGCACCACCGGTTGAAGAGGTAAAAGTCGGTATCTCAATTCTTGAGTCGCTCAATCTTCGCCAGCGCAAACTAGAAATAGTTTCATGTCCATCATGTGGGCGTGCACAGGTCGATGTTTATACCTTGGCGGAAAAAGTTCAAACTGGACTTGAAGGCATGACCGTTCCTTTGCGCGTTGCAGTGATGGGTTGTGTCGTTAATGGTCCTGGCGAGGCGCGCGAAGCGGATTTAGGCGTTGCTTCGGGAAATGGTAAAGGCCAGATTTTTGTTAAAGGCGTAGTCATCAAAACTGTGCCTGAAGCGATGATTGTTGAAACTCTCATTGAAGAGGCGATGCGATTGGCCGAAGAGATGGAAGCCGCCGGCGTTGCATCAGGGGCACCAACTGTTGGGGTTGTATAGGCTCATCTCATGTTAAAAATGTCTACGCTTTTTTTGCGTACGCTTCGCGATGATCCGGCCGATGCTGAGGTTGCAAGCCACCGTTTACTCGTTCGCGCTGGATATATTCGACGAATTGCGGCGGGTATCTATTCATGGCTGCCACTGGGCGTACTGACTTTGCGCAACATTGAAAACGTCGTTCGCCAAGAGATGGATCAGGCAGGCTTTCAAGAGGTTCACTTTCCAGCGTTGCTTCCGCGCGAGGCATATGAGATTACCCATCGCTGGAAAGAGTACGGGCCATCACTTTTTCGTCTGCAAGATCGCAAAGGCGGTGATTATTTACTTGGACCAACTCATGAAGAGATGTTTACATTGATGGTAAAGAGCGAATACTCGTCCTATAAAGACCTTCCACTTTCTATTTATCAAATTCAAACGAAGTACCGAGATGAAGCTCGCCCCCGTAGCGGAATAATCCGCGGGCGTGAGTTTGTCATGAAGGATTCATACTCTTTTGATTTCGATGATGCCGGTTTGGAAGAGTCATACCAAAAACATCGGGATGCATACATCTCATGTTTTAATCGTTTAGGAATGAAGTACAACATCGTCAAAGCAGTCGCCGGTGCCATGGGCGGTTCAAAGTCAGAGGAGTTTTTAGCACCTTGTGCAACAGGTGAAGATACCTACGTTCTCTGTCCTGCGTGTGGGTATGCCGCTAACGTGGAGGCGATGCAGACCAAGGTTGCACCGGGTAATGCCCAAGGAGTACCTGCAATGGAGGAGTTAGACACACCACATACTCCGACAATTGACTCTCTCGTGGCCGTCATGAACGCTAACTTTGGTGGAGGCTACACCGCGTCAGATACCTTAAAGAATATTATGTTAGTCGCAGATGGCAAAGCAATTTCGGTTTTAGTGCCGGGTGATCGCGAAGTTGATTTGAAGCGCTTACAAGAAAATTTATCTGGAGTTCACGAACTGCGTGTCTTTGAAGAGGCAGATTTCGCACAGTATCCAGCGCTCGTTAAAGGCTACATCGGCCCACAGGATGCGCTCAAAAGTGGAATCACACTCTATGCCGATCCACGAGTTGCCCCAGGCACTTCTTGGATTAGTGGTGCCAATAAAAAAGATCGCCATGCGCGATTTGTTCTCAACGGTCGTGACTTCATACCCGATGCCTATGTTGAAGCCGCCGAAGTGCGCACTGGGGATTCATGTCCTGAATGTGGAACCGATGTCATCATCGATCGCGCAATAGAGATTGGTCATATATTTCAACTAGGGCGAAAGTATTCCCAAGCTCTAAACCTTACGGTTCTAGATAGCAACGGAAAATCTCAGACGGTCACAATGGGCTCGTATGGTATCGGTGTATCACGCGCAGTTGCCGCAATCGCCGAACAGACCTGCGACGAGCTCGGCCTCAACTGGCCGAAAGAGTTAGCCCCGGCCAAAGTTCATATCGTTGCCACTGGCAAAGATGATCTACCTTTTGATACTGCACTAAAACTTGGTAGCGATTTAGAGGCTATGGGAATCTCCGTGATGTTAGATGATCGCCGAGATGCCAGTGCCGGCGTGAAGTTTAAAGATGCCGAACTCATTGGAAATCCCATTATTGTCGTGGTCGGTAGGGGACTTGTCGATGGCAATGTCGAAGTTCGCATTCGCGCAACGGGTGTTAAAAATGATGTAGCTCTCACACAGGCAACATCCTCTATCGCCGCGCTGCTGAGCTAAAGGTCCAACTTTGGGAGAACTCAGTATTGCAACTGGATTATTTCTGCTTCTTGCCGCATTTTTTGCCGGTTTCGTGGATTCAATTGCCGGCGGCGGTGGTTTAATTCAACTTCCTGGACTTTTAATTGCGCTACCCAAGAGCGATACGGTCACTGTTCTTGGCACCAATAAGTTGGCTTCAGTCTTTGGCACCACGACAGCGGCGGCTCTTTATCGACGTCAAATAAAACCTGAGCGGAAAATTTTGCTCGCCATGGCCCTTCCAGCATTTATTGGTTCAGCAGTTGGTGCATCACTTGCTTCGCGTTTACCAACAGCAAGCATGCGTCCAATAGTTTTGATTTTATTGATCGTCGTTGCAATCTATACATGGCTCAAACCAGATTTAGGAAAAATCGAACTACTGCGCCATCACTCAAGCCGTAGAGTTCAGATTTCGATTGTGGCTGGTGCCGGAATTGGTTTCTACGATGGAATTTTTGGTCCTGGAACCGGCTCGTTTTTAATGCTCGTCTTGGTTGCATCCCTTGGTTATGCATTTATCACCGCTTCGGCGATAGCCAAAGTGGTAAATGTTTCCACCAACTTAGGCGCAATTCTTATCTTCGGTGTGCACGGCGCAATTTTGTGGCAAATCGGCTTGGCGTTGGGCGCGGCAAATGTGAGTGGGGCAGTGATTGGCTCGCACTTGGCGATACGTGGGGGCTCGACGCTCGTGCGAAAGGTCTTCTTAGTAGTGACGGTTGCGCTGATTATTAAAGTGGGAATTGATACTTTCTAAAGTTTCTAGTTACAATCGTATTCACAACTTAATAGGAAAGTAGTTACATATGTCGCTCACTGCAACCCTGACCGAACTTCTTACCCCCATTGTTGAAAGTGCGGGTTTTTATCTTGAAGAGGTTCTGATAGCCAATCCTGGAAATCACCGTATTCTTACATGCGTTGTAGATGGAGATAAGCCGCTCAACCTCGATGAAGTCACGGTTGTCTCCCGCCTGATTTCAGAGCTTTTGGATGAGAGCACGATTATTAGTGATGCATTCACACTTGAAGTAACCTCGCCCGGCGTTGACCGCCCACTTACTAAGCGTCGCCATTGGGAGAAGAATGTTTCCCGCGTTATTTCAATGGTGATGAATGATGGAACTCTTTTGACGGCCAGGCTCACCGAACTTCGAGCCAATGATGCAACTTTTGTAGAAAATATTAAAGGGCGAATGAAGACGCATACAGTTGTTTTATTAGATGTTGAGCGCGCTCAAGTTCAAGTTGAATTTAGTCGTAAGGATGAAGAGTAAATGCATGTCGAAATGAGCGCTCTTATTGCCTTAACTACCGAAAAAGGGATTGGGCTCGAGCAGTTAATTCAAGCTATAGAAATCGGCGTTCTTGCGGCTTACAACCAAACGGATGAAGCAAAACGACATGCCCGGGCTTTCTTGGATCGAGAGAGCGGCGAGATTCAAATTTTAGTTCCACAGTTTAATGACATTGGTGAGAAGATTGGCGATGAACCCGATGTGCCGACTGGATTCTCGCGCATTGCAACATCGACTGCTCGCCAGATTATTAAGTTAAAGATGCGCGAAACAAATGATGCCTCGATAGTCGGAGAGTTCACTGGAAATGTTGGCGATGTAATCTCTGGTGTTGTTTCACAAGGACGCGATCCGAAAATGATTAATGTTAATTTGGGTCGCACTGAAGGTCGGATTCCTCCTCAAGAGCAGGTACCAGGCGAGATTTATAATCACGGTGATCGAATTAAGTGTTTTGTCGTTGAAGTTAAGCAAGGCCTCAAAGGTCCAGAGATTATGTTGTCTCGTTCTCACCCAGCCCTTGTAAAACAGTTATTTGCTTTTGAAGTCCCTGAAATCGCCGATCGAATAGTTGAAATCATGGCCGTTGCGCGCGAAGCCGGACATCGCACAAAAGTTGCCGTGAAATCTCATCGGGCAGGAGTTAGTCCCAAAGGTTCACTCATTGGGCCCATGGGCTCTAGAGCTCGAGCGGTCATGGATGAACTTCATGGTGAAAAAATTGATATCGTCGATTGGTCGGAAGATCCAGCAATCTTCATTGGCCATGCGTTAGCACCGGCCAAAGTGGTCTCCGTTGAGATCACAGATCTTGCAACACGCTCGGCAAAAGTCATCGTTCCTGACTATCAACTCTCACTGGCTATTGGAAAAGATGGCCAAAATGCTCGTTTGGCAGCGCGCTTGACGGGTTGGCGCATCGATATCCATCCCGATAACCCGCTAGATTCTCAATTTTCACATTGACCAAGGCATTAGATATGATGGGGCACTGCACTGCAAACGAATGGATATGAAAGATATGAAACTTACATGAGCTCGCTAGAACTATGAGGTCGTTCAACTAGGGCTTGCATTTTTTAAGAGATGCGGGCCAAGACAGGGGAAAATGTGTCAAAGGTCCGCGTACACGAGTTAGCAAAACAACTCGGAATGGAGAGCAAGGCTGTTCTTGCAAAGCTCCAAGAAATGGGCGAATTCGTCCGATCTGCATCATCGACAGTAGAAGCGCCTGTGGTGCGCAAGCTCATCGACATGTATCCCGATGCAAAACCTGCAGAGGAAAAAAAGCCGGTTAAAAAAGCTGCTGCAAAAAAAGTTGCTGCAAAACCATTAGAAGATGTCAGTGCTGAACAAGCTCAGTCATTGGCTGCCGAGCTCGGAGTTGATCTACAGGCCTTCAAAGCCGAACAAGTACGCGCTGAGGTACAAAGGGCCGAGCTTGCCGCAAAGGCAGAGGTCGCACGCGCAGCTGAAAATGCACCTGATGTGCAACTACCAAAACCCATTTCACATGCGGGTAATAATCCATTTACATCGGGAATTAGCGCAGTGCCACGACCTCCGCGTCCAGGGAACAATCCATTTTCTACAGGTGGCGCCGTTCCTCGCCCACAACAACGTCCAACGGGTGCGCCACGTCCTGGAATGGCGGGACCTCGTCCTGGCTCTGTTCGCCCTGGATTTGCCGCACGTCCGCAATCTCCACGTCCGCCTGCAGGTGCGGGTTTTCCTGCCCGTCCCGGAAGCGCACCAGCGGCTGGAACTCCATACAAAAGTACGGGCCCAGGCGCAGCAGGTGCACCAGTTCGACCAGGTGGAGGTCGCCCACCACAGCGCGGAGGAGCAGGAGGTGCCTTCGGAAAAAATGCTAGCAAAAAATCTGGTCGTAAATCTAAATCCCGTAAAGCACTTCGTGACGAGTTCGATAATATGCAGGCGCCACAACTTGGTGGCGCAGTTGTTCCTCATGGCGATGGAAAGACTCCCATTCGAATGCGTCGCGGGGCTTCATTGGCCGACTTTGCCGACAAGATTGGCGCAGATCCAGCAGCGCTCGTTTCAGCGCTATTTCACTTAGGCGAAATGGTGACTGCAACGCAGTCAGTTGATGCCGATACTTTTCAGATTCTCGGGGCTCAACTGGGATATGAAATTCAAATCGTTAGCCCTGAGGATGAAGATCGCGAACTATTACAGGGCTTTGATATTGATTTAGCCGATGAGTTAGCAGAGCTAAATCCCGACATGCTCGTTGCACGTCCACCAGTCGTAACCGTTATGGGTCACGTCGACCATGGTAAAACTTCGCTCCTCGATGCAATTCGAAAAAGCGAAGTCATGAAATCTGAAGCAGGCGGAATCACACAACATATCGGTGCGTATCAAATTCACCATGATCACAATGGAATCAATCGCGCAATAACATTTATCGATACACCAGGCCACGAAGCATTTACTGCAATGCGTGCCCGTGGTGCCAAGGTGACTGATATCGCAGTACTTGTTGTCGCAGCCGATGATGGAATCATGCCCCAGACAATTGAGGCGCTCAACCATGCCCAAGCTGCCGATGTTCCTATCGTTGTGGCCGTTAACAAGATGGATAAAGAGGGTGCAAACGCCGACAAGGTTCGTCAGCAGTTAACGGAGTACAACTTAATTGCCGAAGAGTACGGCGGAGAGACAATCTTCGTAAATGTATCTGCAAAAACGGGTCAAGGTGTCGATGATTTAATCGATTCAATTCTTCTTACCGCCGATGCCGCAATCGATCTTCGTGCAATTGCCGATGAGCGCGCACGTGGAGTTGCGATTGAAGCTCACCTAGATCGTGGACGTGGGCCAGTTACGACCGTACTTATTCAGCGAGGAACTTTGAATATCGGTGATGCAATCGTTGCCGGAGGCTCCTTTGGTCGTGTTCGCGCAATGCTCGATGAAAACGGCGACAATGTTGAGAGTGCAGGGCCATCTCGCCCCGTCCAGGTTCTCGGATTTACATCCGTTCCAAATGCTGGGGATACATTCTTAGTTGCCGATGAAGATCGAACGGCGCGACAGATCGCTGAAAAGCGCCAAGCCGCTGAGCGAAATGCTCAACTTGCTAAGGCGCGCAAGAAGGTCTCACTCGAAGACTTCATGGAGCAGTCCAAGGTCTCAACGCTTAATTTGATTCTCAAAGGTGACGTGAGTGGCTCGGTCGAGGCACTCGAAGAAGCGCTGATGGCACTCGATGTTGGCGCCGAAGTTGATCTTCGAGTTATTCACCGTGGCGTTGGCGCAATTACCAAGAGCGATATCACTCTTGCATCTGCGTCAACTGCAGTTGTGATTGGCTTTAACGTTAAGCCAGAGCCACAAACTGCAATCTTTGCCGATCAAGAGGGCGTTGAAGTCCGCTTCTACTCCGTTATCTATCAAGCAATCGATGACGTTGAACTTTCGCTCAAGGGTCTACTCAAGCCAATCTTTGAAGAGGTTGTGCTCGGAAATGCCGAAGTTCGCGAGATCTTCAAATCATCGAAGGCTGGAAACATCGCAGGCTCGATCGTTAAGGATGGAATTATGCGTCGTAACGCAAAGGCGCGCATCATGCGAAACGATCAGATACTTGTAGATGATCTGACTATCGATTCACTCAAGCGCTTCAAAGAAGATGCAACTGAGGTGAAAGAGGGATTTGAGTGCGGTATCGGCCTTGGCAATATGAAGGAAATTGCCGTCGGCGATATTATTCAAGTCTTTGAGATGCGCGAGAAAAAGCGAGTATAAATAATGAACCCATCGCATCGCACATTAAAGGTCGCCGATCGCATCAAAGTGGTAGTGGCACAGCTTCTTGAGACAAAGATTAAAGATCCGCGTCTGGGTTTTGTCACAGTCACAGATGCGCGGGTAACCGGAGATTTACAGCAGGCCTCGATTTTTTATACGGTGCTGGGAGATGAAGATCAACGTGCCTCAACGGCTGCCGCCCTTGAGAGCGCCAAAGGGGCAATTCGCTCGGCCCTTGGGCGCGAACTTGGCCTTCGCATTACTCCATCAATTGCTTTCTTTGAAGACGGTCTGCCAGAAAGTGCAAAGGCGTTGGAATCACTACTTGAAAAAGTTCACGAACAAGATGCCGAAGTAGCCAAACTGCGAAAAACTGCAACATATGCTGGAGGCGAAGATCCATACAAAGCCCCGCGCATCATCGAGTCGGAGTAAAAATCGAGCACGGATTTCTGGTCGTAGATAAAGCGCCAGGAATGACGAGCCATGACGTCGTGGCAATTGCGCGTCGAGTACTAGGAACGCGCAAAGTTGGCCATGCCGGAACATTAGATCCGATGGCAACCGGGGTCTTGGTGTTAGGTTTTAATAACGCTACGCGTTTATTGCAGTACATCACCGATGGCGACAAAACTTATCAGGCCACGGTTGTATTAGGCGCTGCCACAGTTACCGATGATGCAGAGGGTGCGGTTATTTCTCGGAGCGATGTTTTGGCAGTGAGCGATGAGCAGATTGAGGCCGAACTATCGGTTATGCGCGGAACAATTATGCAGCGCCCAAGTTCGGTATCTGCTGTCAAAGTTGATGGTGAGCGTGCTTATGCCCGTGTACGGGCAGGCGAATCTGTTGAACTCGCGGCCAGAGAGATAACAATTAGTCAGTTAGATATACATGCAATTCGCCGCTTTGATACAGCCATTGAAGTAGATATCGAAGTCACGTGTTCGGCTGGAACTTATATCCGGGCAATCGCACGTGATTGTGGAGAAGGCCTTGGGGTTGGTGGACATCTCAATGCTCTGCGTCGCAGCCGCGTTGCAGGATTTACTGTAGATCATGCAATCACGTTGGCACAGTTAAAATCTGGTGATTTTACAGCGTTAGCCTTGGTCGATGTTGCACGGAGAGTTTTTAACGTCCGCGATTTAGCTTTGGATGAGCGAGCCGAACTCGCATTCGGTCGCTCCCTTTCGCCAAATCCAACCCCTGACATTTACGCAGGTATTTCAAGCGGGAATGAATTAATCGCACTTATCGCCAATAAAGATGGCTTTGCTAAGCCCATCGCCGTGTTCGCCGCCGCTAACTGACCCATGGATAATGAGAAGATGAGCGTTGTTGTCATAGGAGTTTTCGATGGAGTCCATAAAGGACACCAAGAGGTCCTCAACCGTGCCAAAGCAATTGCAGGTGATGAAAAAATCATTGCGCTGACCTTTGATCCACATCCAACAAGTGTTTTTGCGCCCAAGCATGCACCAACATTGTTAACTATTCTTACCGATCGCATCGAACTGCTGAAGATTCATAATGCTGATCAAGTTGCCGTTATGAAGTTTACGCCAGAGTTCGCGGCAATGAATCCTGAGGATTTTGTTAATAAAATATTGGTGGATCAGTTACATGCAACAAAGGTAGTTGTCGGTAATAACTTTACATATGGCCACAAAGCTGCAGGTAACGTAGATTCACTCAAAAAACATTCTGAGTTTGAAACAATTGTCCTTGATCTGGCACCTTCTGAAGGTGAACCTATATCGTCAACGCGCATTAGAAAACTTATCGTCGAGGGAAATGTTGAAAAGGCGCGCGAACTTTTGACGCGCCCGCATCGCTTAGATGGAATCGTTGTTCATGGCGAAAAACGCGGACGTGAAATCGGATATCCCACGGCCAATTTGGGGGATCTTGAGCATCAAACAATTCCCGCCGATGGTATCTATGCCGGTTGGTTAACCGTTGGAATCGATCGCTGGCCGGCCGCAATTTCAATCGGTACCAATCCCACCTTTGTTGGTGTCCGTGGTCGACAGGTTGAGGCATATGCCTTAGACCAAAAAGAGCTGGATTTGTATTCTAAGAGAGCCACGATTGAATTTGGTTGGCGCCTGAGAGATACCCTCAAATTCGATGGCCTGCAACCGCTGCTAGATCAAATGGCTAAGGACTGTGCCCAAGCCCGCGAGCTAACCGAGCTTTAAGTCCTGATTTCATTTCGAAATCTTTTAAAAACTTCTCAGCATGCAATTAGCACTTAAATTAGAGTGCGCCTGCCATTCGGGGAGGTATTCTTTCCTTATGGGAAATCGTCTTAATCAACTTAGATCTCAACGCGAGATGATTATTGAAATCGTCTCGCGCAATAAGGCATGCAATG
>JANYCW010000015.1 GCA_025360085.1 Actinomycetes bacterium | reverse complement strand
TGGCATCGGCATCTCGGCTGTCGGCTTTAGTTGGAACGTACTTTGCCATCGTTGGGATTTTTTTAGTCGCACGCATTCCATGGGTTGAAAAAGGGGTAGGTCATGATCGCTTAGTGACATGGCATCGAAAATTGGGACCGTGGTCATTGTATGGAATCGGCGTGCATGTATTTTTTATTATCTTTGCATTTTCCGGACAAGATTCAATTCCATTATATAAAGAGTTGTGGCGCATGTTGAACTCTTATGAGTGGATGTGGCCTGCACTAGCTGGTTTCTTTTTAATGATATTGGCAGGTGTGACTTCCTACAAAAAAGCGCGGGCAAAGATGAGTTATGAAACATGGTGGCTGGTGCATGTCTATACCTACATTGCTGTTGCCGCATCTTTCATGCATCAAGTTCTCAATGGTCAGATGTTTATTGGTCATCCACTTAACCGTGCTTACTGGACTGCCCTTTATCTCATGATGGCATTTTCGATTGTCTACTGGCGCTTTGGAACTCCTCTTGTACGGTCAATGAGAGTGAACTTGAAGGTTGAAAAAGTTGTTTTAGAGGGCCCAGGAGTCATTTCGGTCATTATGAAGGGTCGCAAATTACATACACTCGGTGCCCAAGGTGGACAGTTCTTTGGTTGGCGTTTTTTCACACGCGGGCATTTTTTAATGTCGCATCCCTATTCGCTATCGGCGGCTCCAACTGAGCATTTAATGCGCATCACCGTGAAGGATTTGGGCGATCACTCACGATCTTTAGCTTTTATTAAACCTGGAACCCGCGTCTTTGTGGAAGGTCCATACGGTGCATTTACTGCAGGTCGTTCGACGCGTCCGCACGTTGTTCTAGTTGGTGGTGGTGTTGGAATCACCCCTGTTCGTGCATTAATGGATGAACTCAGTGGCGGAGTACAGATGGATTTAATCTATCGAGCCTCTCGCGAAGAGGATTTAGTGTTGCGCCATGAGTTGGATTATTTAGCTTTCAACAGCGGTGGTTCGATTCGCGTTCATTATTTAGTGGGCTCACGTAAAAACCATCCGATGGATGCGCGCTCATTGCAAAAACTAGTGCCGCAGTTCGCCGATTCCGACATCTATATCTGTGGACCCGAAGCCCTTGTCTCGGCAGTTCGAAATGCGGCATCGGATGCTGGAGTTCCAAAGAATAGATTCCACGACGAATCATTTTCTTATGCGTAAGTATCAACTCACTTTTCATAAGGAGGCCTCACGATGAAGCGAACATTATTGATTGTTGGGGGCACCTTAGGTGGCCTCAGTGCCGTCATGGCTATTACACCACCACAGTTGAACTCCTCCGGCAACTTAGCTATTAGTGGGGCAGGGGCAATCGGTGGCACTGCGACAAACTCTCCAACTACGACAAACAGTGCTCAAGCAACGCCTACCCAAAGTGCGGCTAAACCCGTTGCAACAAAAAAATCAGCTACCCAGAAGGCAACGAATAAAGCTAACGCCACAAAAAAAGCCTCCGCATCGGCAAGTGCAACAAAAAATTCAAATAATGGCGCAGCGAGAACCAGTCCAACTGCAGTTGTAACAAAAACCGTTGCACCAACGCCGGCAGCTACGCCTGCATCAAAGAGCGTCACTGGAACATTTGTCGGGCCTACGATCTTTGTAAACTATGGAACGGTACAAGTTCAAATAACAGTTAAAGATGGACGCATCACCGATGCTACGGCTTTGCAGGCACCAACTGGACGAAATAGTCGTTACACCGATATGGCATTGCCCGTTTTAAAGAAGCAGACGTTAGCGGCCCAAAGTGCAAATATTCAAGGTGCTTCAGGTGCTTCATACACTTCCTATGGTTGGTATACATCCTTGCAAGGGGCACTAGCTAAAGCGGGCATATAGAGTGGCCGATAGGCTCAGATAATGAATCATGTGCGCGAGCAGTTTCCAGTCTGGGGAACGGTAGTGGATGTGGATTGTTCGTCGAGAATTGCAAGTGAAAGTAGCTTGCACGCCGGTCTGCAAAAAGTTATTGAGTTTTGTAAGAAAGTCGATGAAGATTTTTCAACGTACATCGATAGTTCGTGGGTCTCTCGATTACGCCGTGGTAAAACCACAATCGATGTCTGTCCTGATTATGTGCGAGAAGTTTGGGATTTATGTGCCAAAGCTAATTATTTAAGCGACGGTGCTTTTGATCCATGGAAAGTCGCAGATGGTTTTGATCCATCCGGTTTAGTTAAAGGGTGGGCCGCCGATATCTGTGCCGATATGTTGATGGCCGCTGGGGCAGAGCATGTGCAGGTAAATGCCGCCGGAGATTTAGCTCTTCGAGGCGGCTATTTTGACCCTGATGCGCGTGAAATCAAGCCGTGGAAAATCGGTGTAGTTAATCCTGATAATCGGGCCGAGGTTCTAAAGATTTTTGACATTACTAACGGTGCGATTGCCACTTCAGGAACCTATGAACGTGGGGCGCACATCACCGATCCATACACGGGAATGATTGCAATCGGGGCAAAGTCTGCGACCATCGTTGGCGAAAAAGGCTGGCTATGCGACGCGCTGGCAACGTCCGTGATGGTCGCGGGCACAGAGGCCGCCAAGTGGTTTGGTCAGGACGAGCTTGCGGGTTATCAGGTGTGGGCCATTGATCGTTACGAAGGTACCTCATGGAGCAATTAGTGCATACGAGATATAAAATCATCTCCATGAGAAAGCGCATCTCCGTAGTCGCTGTGATGCTTGTTGGCATTGCCAGTCTTGGTTTAACTCCAGCGTTGGCCGTTGATGAGCGCGTTATAGATATCGTTTCGGTGAGCTGGGCGGGCTCAGCACCTCTTCCTGTCACTGTTGAACAACTGGCGGTCGTCGTTAATACAGAGGTCAATGCGAGCTGGAAATCCTTCACAACACTTGTCGGTAATACTCAGGACCGAAGTGTTTCATTTGTCTCAGGAAAGATTTTGAGCGATGCAATCGCACTGAATGCCAAAATGGCTTGTTCGGGGGCAGCAGCATCAGAGTTCATGAGCTTTGTTCGCGCCGAGGCCTATAGACGTTTAGGTATTGATGATTACAGCAAGCGATATCTGATGATTGCATCGCCAAAAGCCGGTTGCATCTGGTCTGGACGGGCTCCTTTAGGCAGCTCAACTTCAAGAAAAGGAACTGTAGTTCTCCATGATTCGGGTGAGGCATTTATCATCGTGCACGAGCTCGGACACACTTTTGGTTTAGGACACACTAATTTTCTACGCTGCGATGACGGTAAAAAAGATGGTGCATGGAGTGACACGTGCAAAGCCGTTGAATACGGTGGCACCGTTGATGTAATGGGAAATAAGGCAACCAACTCTCCCCTCAATACATATCATCAATGGCGAATGGGGCTACTCGAAGATTCGCAAGTAAAACAAATTTGGCAGAGCGAAAGTGTTAATCTTGTTCCATCGGATTTTGCGCAAGGCATACGTGCAATTTTTTTACGCGACGGTAATGCAGCGTATTGGATTGAGTATCGACGAACATTAAGTGGAGTTGGTTACAAACCTGGCCTGGTAATTTTTCGAATAGATCCTCCGCCAATAGCCTCGGTGGTCTCACTCAATCCAGAAGATACGACTGCTAACGAATTTGGCGAGGAGTTGAGCACCGATGTTTGGATGCTCAATCTCGATTCGTATAGATACTCTAATTCGAAATTCATTAATGGTTCGATGACGGCATTAACCGCCGCCACGTATTCAGGAAACATCTCATTTAGCACGGTGGCCTCCGAAACTGGCGCAATGGTTGCGGTGAAAATCAAGCCCGATGTAACTCCGCCGCCGGTGCCCGTTTTACTGCCTTTTAGCGAGTGGCGATTTCCTGGCATTGAAATTACAAAACGCGGCTATACCGATGCCGATACTGCAATTGCATCTTTTCAAGGGTTGATAGATGGAAAAATTAAAGACCTTCCCATAACACCCATTGATAACTGGCGCCCCACTTACCTGAACCCCTTTAGCGCCCCTCTCACCGTGCATGTGCGAGATCTTCCCGAAGGCACATACACGTTTGCACTTCGTGCTACCGATGTGGCGGGCAATGTGAGCCAGTGGTCGCCGTCTATGAAGATCACTATTGATCTAGGGCGTCCGGTGGTGACGAGTGACGTACGTATCTCAACTATTAGTGGTGACCAAATTTCAACTACATGGACTGGGGCAAAGGATATCGGCAGTGGTCTTTGCCTAACAAACCTAGTAAATAGCGATGGCTTAATTTTGCAAAGTAGCACGGCTAAGAGTGCACCAGTAATCAAATTAACTGACGGTGTCCTATTACATGTCACCGCTCAGATCTTTGACTGCCTCGGTAATGGTATTTCTGGTGATTTATCCGTAGTTAACGTTTTAGCACCGGCCGATAAATCTTCTCGCACCGGAAAGTGGTTATCGGCCGGCATTTCATTTGGAACCGGTGCACTTAAGTGCAGTGGAAAATGTACGGCATCGTTTTCAGTGCAGGATCGCATTGATGTATTGGTCGGCACAGGTGCCGCGATGATCACATCCGGTACAAAAATTTTAGCTACTGTTCCCGATTCAAAGGTTACAAAACTTCGGATAGGTGCCAGTGTTGACACAGGTATTGGAAGAAAAGTTATACGAGTTAGTGGAAGCGACTTTGTTCTCATTGGTCTGGCATCGATAAAGGCCAGTTTTACGGACTCGAAAGACATAGATCGTCAACCCACAATTACAGATCCATCTTTGAGTGATGCAAAACAAGTTGCTTTAGCTAAATACGGTTTTTCGGCAAGTGATTTAAGTCAAGAATGGAAAGTTCTCCCTATGAATGACGGAACAACTTTGATTGACCCTTCGCTGGATTTGTGTAATGGAGTGTATAAATCTGAAAAAGATCGTATCGAGCGCCGCCAAGTTATCGCGACAAAAAATGATTCTCCTTATTCATTTCTATCATCCGAAGTCGTTCGATACTCATCGGTTGGGGCTGCCCAAAGCGCACAACGCGAGCTTGTAACGGCGTTGGCTGCGTGTCAGATTGACAAGGGTTTTAAGAATCCAGCCGGCGGACAAATGTCTTATCTCTTTAGCGAGATTAAAAATCTGCCGCAAGGGTTACTGCCTGAAAACTCTCGCGTGCTGGTTCGCACGCAGATTGACAGTGGCATGAGTGCACGGCAACTCCTCGGAATTTATCAATTCAATGGAGCAATTTTCACTGGCCTCTATGTCATGAAGTCGGGTGAGAGTGAATTTAGCGATTCTCAAATTTCGAGTTGGTTGGATATGGCGGTGGTTTTAGCCAACCGACTTCGCGGATAGAGGGCTGACGTGGTAGAGCAAAAATTGAAGATTCTGGAAAAAATATACTTTCCTAACAACGTCCGAGTGTAACCCGCGTAACTTTCTATGGGAAAAGTGAGTAAAAAAAGAGGTTAAAGCAGAGCTCGAAATGCGTTTACTGGTTGAGTAGCGTACAATTTGGAGGTGAAATATGCCAACAAAATCTGCGCGCTCGCGCTTGCTGTTTTGTTGTCAAACCTTCTTCCCGCGGCCCAGGCTGCACCTCGGGTAGTAAAGCCCAAAGTTTTAAGCGTCAGCGTCGTGGCAAGTACGGCCACCGTTCAGTGGAGTTCACCTAAGTTACCCAAGGGCGCTTTTTTTGAAATTGAATTTTCCAGTGTTTTTCCGGTGCCCTTCACACGCGTCCTTCGTTCAGCAGATACTACTATTACAAATACGCTCAACGCGTATACGAAATACAACGTTCGCGTTAAATCTAAAGGAGTAGCTAAAGGCGCGTGGTCAAACTCGAAGGGATTTACTACCCTTGGTGATCCAGTAAACAATGTAAGCATTGTTAAAACCACTCACACATCGGTTGAAGTTGCTTGGGAAGAGACCGTCGGTGCAACTGGTTACGACGTCACTCTCAACAATAACGTGCCAAAGCGAACAAAGACGCCTAATTTCACTTTCACTGGATTAAAACCGGGCGCTGTCGGTCAGTTCTCTGTCCGTCCCATCTCTGGAGCCAATAAAGGTGAGCCGACACCGTTATTTGAATTTTCAACACTTACGTCGGGGCCGACATCGCTAAAAGCCTCTCAGATCAACACTAACTCTTTTCTTTTAGAGTGGATAGGTGTTGACGGTGCAACTAGTTATAACGTCTATAAAAACAGTGTTTTCTTAGGTAGTGCAAAAACTACTTCATACGCCGTTAAGTCATTGTTACCCGATGTTGCGGCGGATTATTGGGTTGAAGCGGTCTTTACCGATGTAGTGACCGAGGCATCTGAAAAAATTAATGTTAAAACTGATCAGGAGATTTTGGCCAATCCGACTGTGCCGACAGTTTCAACTGTAACGTCGGTAGCTGCCACGGTAAGTTGGGCTCTGGCGCCTAAAGCCACTTCTTATACAGTTACGTTGTATGACGCACTGGGTACAAATGTCGTTGCAACAAAGAGCATTAACTCCAGTATTACTTCGACTCAATTTACCGGTCTAGCACCCTTGACTGGTTACTCAGTGGGATTTGTGGTTGTCAATGGAAATAACAAGTCAATAGCCTCGCCTTTAGCGGTATTTACGACGTTAACCGCAGGTATATCTTCGGTCGTAACATCAAACATTACGACCACATCAATAACATTGGGTTGGAGCGCAATTTCAGCCGCGACGTCGTATGAAGTTCTTAAAGATGGCTTAGTGATAGCTTCATCGATCTCACCAACCACGCTTTCCTACGGATTTTCTTCTCTGGCACCAGGCGTTACTTACAGACTTGGTGTGAGGGCGAATTATCTCAACGGCTCGCAAGTCACAACGACTACAGAGCTCAAAGAGGTTTCAGTGGCAACGCTTATTGATACTTCATATAAGCCAGCAATTAATACAAACCCCGTTATTACTCTTCCTTATGCTCTAAACCCAATTGTGGGAGCAACGCTTACAAGTACAGCGGGTATTTGGACTGCGGTGCCGGCGGTTTCGTCTTATACATATCAATGGCAACGTTCGGCCGATTTATCGACTCCAGTGTGGAACGATATATCTGGTGCGACAAGTTTGACCTATGTCGTTGCAACTGTTGATATTGCTCAATTATTGAGAATTAAAATTACGGCAACAAATACAAATGGAACTGGAACAGTTTTTGCGGCGCAAACTACCATTGGTGCAGTTGGCTATAACACAGTGGCACCAGTTATACGCGGAAACTTTGTTAAGGGACAGTTATTAGAGGCTACTGATGGAACTTGGGTCTCACCATTTTCCATAGTCCTTGGTTTCCAATGGAAACGTGATAGTACAAGTATTACAACTAATGGAGTCTCGTCCACGTACACACTTGTTGATGCTGATATTGGAAAGGCAATTTCCGTTACTGTCACCGCAACGACTGCCCAAGGATCTTTATCGGTTACGACTGCCTCTCGCGGCACAGTTCTAGCCGTGAGCAACTCGACACTTCCAACAATCTCGGGCACGGTCCGGGTTGGGGCCACACTCTCGGTTTCAAATGGTACGTGGTTCAACGCAACAACAAATACTTATCAATGGCAATCCAGCAGTGATTCATCTACTTGGAACGCAATAGTCGGTGCTGCATCGTCGTCCTATACCCTCACATCCGCAGAGTCAGGGCTTTATATTCGAACGCAAGTTTTTGGTAACTACACCTCTGGTTCAGCAGTCGTTTATCAAACGACGGCAAATACTGCAGCAACGGTAGTTGTTCCAGCCTCTAATGTGACTAACTCTGTTTTGCCAGTAATTACAGGCTCGTTAACGGTCGGATCAGCATTGACCGCTTCGACAGGTACCTGGTCCACAAGTGGCACTTTTAGTTACCAATGGCAAAGCAGTGTTAACAGCGGCTCGACATGGACAAACATTTCTAGTGCAACCAACAGTACTTATGTCGTTACTGGTAGTGAAGGCATGGTTCGAGTCCAGGTGACTAACTCAATTTCTTCAGGGGCGATTACGGGTACTGCCTATTCAGCTGCCACTGCCAAAGTTGGGGCACCAAGTAACACCGTTTTACCAGTTATCTCGGGGACATTGAGAATTGGCTCGACACAATCCGTTACCACCGGAACTTGGGTTAATTCACCAACTTCCTTTGCATACCAGTGGCAGAGTTCGACCGATGGCATTTCTTGGATAAATATAGGCAGTTGGGCAACTTCGACTTATCTGCCAACATTCGATATCTGCAACGCTAAAATTCGGGTTATTGTTGCCGCAGTAAATGCGGCAGATACTTCAACAGTTACATCAGCCTCTATTGAAGGCTTCTTGCCACCATCGGCTCCAACAACACTTCCGATTCTTAATGACACAACAACTGTCGGTTCCACCTTTACAACCACCAGAGGCCTCTGGCCGAGCACGACAAACGGTACTTTCCAAACCTACCAATGGGAGCGATCGGCCGATGGTGGGGCTTCATGGAGTGTCATCTCTGGCGCAACGGGTACTTCGTATTTGATCGTGGCGGGTGATGTTGGATATCGAATCCGAGTTCGTGAAACGTTAACGACAAATACTGGTTCAAGCTCGGTATATACATTAACGTCACAAAATTTAAGTACTTAAGCGGTGCCCTGTAGAAAATCTAGGTAGAGACCCTATTTAATTTTTCAATCTCTTCAGAAGTTAGTTCAATAACTTGAATAATCTCGTTTAACTGTGTAACAGTACGTGCCGATGCAATGGGCACGCTGACCGTGGGTTGTGCTCGAAGCCAACCCAAAGCAATTGCGGCTAAAGGCGCATCATTGTGTGCACGTGAGATTTCGTCCATTGCGGCAATGATGGCAAAACCCTTTTCAGTTGCATATTCCCGTGCGCCTGCGGCTCGCTTTGAGTCAACCTCGGTTACTCCAGGGCGATATTTTCCGCTTAAAAATCCACGAGCAATTCCATAAAAAGGAATATTTGATATTCCGAACTCTGCCACGACTTGAGCCATCCCATTTTCGTACGTTGTGCGATCAACTAAGTTATATAAATCCTGCACGGCGCAATATGCGGGCAAGTAGTTCTCTTCACTAATTTTCATTGCAAGACGAAGACGCTCTGGTAAAAAATTTGAGGCCGCTATATAGCGAACTTTGCCCTGAGCGATGAGTTGGCCATAGGCGGCAAGAGTCTCCTCCATAGGAACCGTGGCATCATCTTCATGGCTATAGTAAAGATCAATGTAATCACTCTGTAAGCGGTTGAGTGACTCTTCACAGGCAGCAAAGATATTTGCAGCCGATAACCCTGGACGCCGATCCATTTTTGAAACCTTTGTTGCAATCACCATAGTCGCGCGGTTGGCACGGGATCTCATCCACGATCCAATGATGGTTTCAGATTCGCCACCGACATGACCTTCTACCCATTGATTGTAAACATCGGCCGTATCAATGAAATTACCGGCATGAGCGCTATAGGCATCTAAAACATCGTGTGATTGCGCCTCATCGGCATTAGAGCCGAAGATGTTGCTCCCAAGGCATAACGGGTGAACAACAAGGTCGGTCTCTGGAATAGTAATCATGTACGCACAATAAGGCACAATTACGCCGTGGTCGAAACAACGGGTGGTTTCACAAGTGAGGGTTTGGCCCTTGAAGCACGCACTTTGGTTTTGACATCGCTGACGCAGGCCGAGGCAGTTGAGATCGGGGAGATCGCCAAAGCCATTGCAACCGAACGCGCGCTGCCAATCGCAATCGAAGTTCGATTAGAAGAGTGGGTGGTTTTTCATGTATCACTGCCAGGTTCAACGGCGGAAAATGATTCGTGGATTGCACGCAAAGCACGTGTAACTCTGGCAACTAAGAATTCAACGATGTATGAAAGAGTTCTAGCCGAGGAGCAGGAGATTAATTGGTATGAAGTTAAAGGTATGCCAGAAGAGACTCATGCAATCCATGGTGGAGCACTGCCCTTAAATGTTTCTGGCATTGGTTTAGTTGGCATTTTGCTCATTAGCGGCCTGCCTCAAATACAAGATCATTTGCTGGGTGTTGAAGTTATTGCCGAATTTTTAGCACGCAAAGGTGAATTAAATTGAGTATCTGGGTTGCTGGCGAAGTTCTTATTGATATCTTGCCAAGCGGGGCAGTTGTTGGAGGGGGTCCAGCTAATACGGCTAGAGCGCTAGCGCGATTGGGACATGAAGTTGATTTTATCGGTGGTCTTTCGACCGATAACCATGGCGTCAATGCACGAAAAAAGTTAATGCGTGATGGAGTTAGCTTAGAGCTCAGTATGGTTAGTGATCTGCCCACGTGTACCGCGAGCGTAGATTTAGATTCAAAAGGCGTGGCACGTTATCAATTTTTAATTAATGACACTGCAACATTTGATTTTAACGCATCATGGTTGCCAGATCCTTCAGTGTTAAAGCCATCGGTACTCCATATCGGTACGTTGGCCACGATTATCGAGCCAAGTGCAAGCGTTTTATTTGATTGGGCGATGCACGTTGGTGAATATGCGCCGATTATTTTTGATCCAAATGTACGTCCATCGGTTATGTCAGAGCGCACAACGTATTCGGCCTCTGTTGAAAAGTGGGTGAGTATTTCATCTATTGTAAAAGTTAGTGATGAGGACATTAAATGGTTATATCCAGATGAGAGTTTGGATGAGGTCGCTTATCGCTGGATTGAGCAAGGCGTTAGCTGCGTCATTGTTACCCGCGGTGCGCGTGGATTAATCGGATTTACCGAGCATGGGTTCGAAGAAGTAGATGGCGAAAAGGTCGTTGTAATCGACTCTGTGGGTGCAGGCGACACGGTGGGAGCAATTATTGTTGAGGGAGTTATTGAACACTCAGTATCGGGTCTTCAAGGTCACGAACTCAACGCACTACTACACATAGCCGCGATTGCGGCGGGAATAACATGCTCACGTGCAGGGGCTGAGCCCCCGCGAAGACATGAACTCATAGAAGCGATGGAAAAATAAATGCAGTTTATCGATGATGCCGAATTCCAAATTGCAATTGATGATGACAATGGGGGGCGTATCGTTTCGCTCAAATGGCGCGATAATGAATTCGCCGTGCCATTTCGTGGCCAAGTTCATACATCGGGTTGGTATTCAATGGTGCCGTGGGCCGGTCGAATCAATGAAGGATTAATTACCAATTCAAAGGGAGTGAGTTTTCAATTGCCGGCAACTATTGATCCGCCGCATGCTTTGCATGGCTTTGGTTTAATCTCATCGTGGCAAGAGATTGGACCTGGTAGATCGTTACTGCACTTACCGGCGCCTTATAACGGCGCGAGCGTCGAACAACGGATTGAAGTTCTCGATGATGCCGTTCGTTGGTCACTTGAATATGATGCTAATGGCTGCGATTTACCTGTTTGGATGGGAATGCATCCATGGTTTGCCCGTGATCTAGATCGCGGAGCAAGTGCTGAAATCGAATTTGAAGCAACACAGATGCTCGTGCGCAACTTTGAAGGTATTCCAACCGGTGAGCGGTGCGCACCCACGTCTGCGCCTTGGGATGATGCATTTACAGGCGTTAAAGGAACCCCGGCCGTTGTTTGGGATGGTCTCGCGCGGATCTCAATCGAAAGTGATGCTCCGTGGTGGGTTGTATATTCTGAAGATAGCGAAGGTATATGCATCGAACCGCAAACGGCGCCGCCCGATGCACAAAATTTAGGAATCACGGGCGAAGATTATATTGAAGCCCTGTTTGTGTTCGAGCGCCTAGATATGGATTAACACTTGATTAATCGGGATACCCTAAAACACTTAACAGAGATCGAGCATGTACGTTTCTTGGCCAAGCACCCAAAGAGTGGAGAGTACTTTGAGCAGGCCAAAACCAATATGCCCGGTGGTCTCCCTATGTCGTGGATGGCGAAATGGCCCGGGACGTATCCAAGACGGAAATACGTATATTGATTTTTGTTTAGGGGAGTGACCAGTCAAGTCGGTAAGGGAATTACCACCATGCTGCCCACGGCCGATGCCATAATCGTTTCAGCAGAATTAGCTCGCCGCTTTGGCCTGCTACTATGGCAGTTCACGGTTTCGGCGACCGATGCTAACCGGCATGTGATTCGATATGCGCGCATGATTACAGGTCGTTCCAAGTTCATTGTTATTGATCGCTGATATCACGGAAGTGTCGATGAGAGCTTTGCAACTCTTGATGAGACCGGGAAAACAGTAGCCCGCCAAGGAAATATTGGGGCTCCCGTCGCATTAGATGTTACGACTCGTGTTGTCGCCTTCAACGACATTGCTGGCATGGAGAGAGCCTTAGCCCATTGTGATGTTGCGGCAATAATGGAGTTTGAACTGCCTTGGACATGTAACCGTTTAGGTGCCCGAGGTGAATATATGTTTGCAAAAACGCCGCCGGTTACGGGCGCCGAAGCCGATCTCGCAGGAGATTTTGAATTAGAACAATTCATCCATTTGCGCATGCTCAACGATGGGTTTTTGATTACACCATTTCACAACATGGCCTTAATGTCTCCGGATACCACGGTTGTCGATGCCCATACAAAGGCTTTTCGAACGATGTGTACCGAACTCACACAGTGGTAGCCTGCCGCACATGGAATACAACGTAGATAGAGTTCGCTCCCACTTTCCCTCACTCAATACTGGTATCGCCTTCTTTGATGGCCCAGGTGGTAGTCAAGTCCCTGACGTTGTTGGCGCGGCGATTGCGGCGGCTATTACTAAGCCAATATCTAACCGCAACGTACTTACTGAGTCTGAGAAAAATGCCAATGATATTGTGCTTGAATTTCGAAACGCCGTTGGTGATTTAATCGATGTTGATCCACTTGGTGTTGTGTATGGCCGCTCATGGACTCAACTGACTTATGACTTTTCGCGTACTTTAGCCAAGAGTTGGAAGTCTGGTGATGAAATTGTAGTTTCGCGTTTAGATCATGATTCAAATATTCGTCCATGGATTCAAGCCGCGCAGGCCGTCGGCGCAAGCGTGCGATGGGCCGAATTCGATGTTGCCACCTCAGAGCTAACAGTTGAGGCCGTTGAAGCAGTTCTCTCAGATAAAACCAAGCTTGTTGCAGTTACCGGTGCTGGAAATACGCTGGGTACGCGGCCTGATCTAAAGGCTATAGGAAATGCCGTGCACAAAACTGGTGCGCTTTTCTACGTCGATGGCGTGCACTTGACTCCACACGCTGCCATTAGTGTTAAAGATATTGATGCAGATTTTTTTGGCTTTTCATTTTACAAGTTAATGGGACCACACTGCGCAGCTCTAGCAGCATCGCCAGCACTTTTAAACTCGCTCGAAAATGATCGACTTTTACCGTCGACTATCGCTGTTCCGGAAAAGTTTGAATTCGGCACACTTCCCTATGAAATTATGGCTGGCTGCACCGCCGCCATTGACTTCATCGCCGAAATGGCACCAGGAACCGGTATGACACGGCGAGAAAAAATAGTCAACTCAATGGGAGTTCTCGAAAAGTATGAAGATGAGCTTTTGGAGTATATGGAGAGCGCAATTAAAAAACTCCCACATGTAATGATGTATAGCCATGCCAAGCACCGCACCCCTACGATTTATTTCTCATTTCAAGGCCACGAAAGTTCCGAAGTGTATAGAAGGTTAGCTACTAAAAAAATAAATCTTCCCGCGCACAATTTTTATGCTCTTGAGGTATCTAGAAAACTTGGCTTAGGTGATGGCGGCGCACTGCGTGCAGGATTGGCACCTTATTCAACTCGGCACGATATTGATCGCCTCGTTCACGCTCTTCAAGAGTTGGTTGGATAGCAACTCACAAGAAAGACACAGTTAAATATATGGATTTCCACTCAGCCGACCTTTACTTTTTGCTTGTCCGCAAGAACAAGTGGGAAATTGGAGGGATTCATGAGGATCTTTCGGCGAAGTATTGCAGCTGCAACTATGGCTGGACTCTTTGCGCTTGCGGGTATAACGGGGGCTAAAGCAAACGTTCCGGCTAAAGTTATAGAACCTGTTCGGCCTTAAAACACCAAGGAAGAAAAGGAGTCAGTTCCTCGGGCTCCTTTTCTATCCTTAATTAAATCCCAGAGACTCGTAGAGTTTTAAGCCTTTTTTATTATCGGCATCGACGTACAACATCACATCCTTAATGCCTTTGGTAAAGAAATAATTCATAGCCGCAATCGAAACTGCACGGCCAATTCCGTGACCCATGTACTCTGGATCAACTCCAACTACATAGAGCTCGCCAACCGGTGCTTGATGCACTAAATCATGGTGAATTTTGCTCCAACAGGTACCTACAATCGCCCCCTTGTCTATGGCGAGAAAGAAGCCAGCCGAATCAAACCAAGGTTCGCCCATCCGGTTTTCAAGATCCTCCATGGCCCAATTACCTTGATCGGGATGGTTAACAAATACTTTATTATTCAGGTTTAGCCATGCCTGCTTATGTACCGCTGGATTAAAGCTTTCGATTGTAAAACCGTGATCGGTATCTGGAATTGTCCCCTGTAAAGAGCGGTGAATTTTTAAAATGTGACGCATTGCTCAAACGCGCTCGTTAATGGCGCCTTCGTTACCACCGCTTGGCATTGTAAATCGATAGCCGACGTTACGTACAGTCCCGATGATCGATTCGAATTCGGGACCAAGTTTTGAACGCAAACGGCGGATATGGACATCGACGGTACGTGTGCCCCCAAAGTAGTCATAACCCCAAATCTCTTGCAACAGTTGGGCCCGAGTAAACACTCGTCCTGGATGTTGCGCCAAATATTTAAGAAGTTCAAACTCTTTAAAAGTTAAATCTAAGACATTGCCCTTAAGTCGCGCGGTATAACTTGACTCATCGATAACTACATCACCGGTTCGAATCTCTCCTGAGTGCGGATTGCGCTGTGCGATTACCGCACTGTATTTTCCGACGACTATGCGCACACGTGCATCGACTTCTGCCGGTCCCGACGTATCGAGCATGACATCATCGATTCCCCATTCGGCACTCACGGCAGATAACCCACCCTCAGTGGCAATGGCGATAATTGGACATCCAACTCCAGTAGTAGTTAGTAAGCGTGCAAGAGATTTTGCCCCCGGAAGATCGCGGCGTGCATCGAGCAGGATTACGTCAACATCTGGAACGTCTACGAGAACGCTAGCTTCGGCTGGCAGTATACGAACATGGTGGGCTAGTAAACCAAGTGCGGGTAAAACCTCCGCGCTGGCACCAGATGTATGTGTAAGTAGCAACACTCTGGCCATTGGTACAGACTACCTTTGTGAATTCATTCCTACCACTCGCCCTTGTTTTGGGGCTAGCAAGCGTCTATGGCCTCTGGTACCAGCGCTCGCGCGGTAGCGTAAAAGCAAAATCGGGGCAAGCATTTATAACAGAGCTGATGATTGGTGCGCCGTTGGGGTCTCGGGCAACATTGGTGCAGTTTTCATCGGCATTTTGTACTCCATGTCGAGCAACACGTGTCTTACTCGAGAACATAGTGATGGGTTTAAACGGTGTCGTCCATGTTGAAGTTGATGCCGAGTCGCAGTTAGAGCTTGTGCGAGAGTTAAATATTTTGAGCACTCCAACGACGTTAATTTTGGATTCGTATGGGCGAGAAGTGGGTCGAGCGGTTGGGGCACCAAAGCGTGAACAGGTCATCTCTGCACTTGAAGCTATTCGCGAATAGTTCGCAACTCGCTTTAACAAGTTTAACGCCTTAGAATTCATATCATGTCTATCGCTAGCAATTTCACTAAGCGCCGAGTAATTGATTTCGGGCGCCTTGCTGGTTCTTTGTGTCGAATGTAATTGTTGTAATTTAAAAACAATTATCCATTCAACTAACAAAGGAATAGTTCATGACTAAAGTTTTAGCAAGAGAAATAGCCGTTGATTCAATTGATGCACGAGGGCCTCGCTTTGCGGCCAGCTTGACCACTATCGTATTAGCGTTCGCGCTTGTAACCTCTAATATCTGGATTGTGATTGCTCAAGCAGTTATCTTTGCCATTGGTGCAATTAAAGGACCACAGTTCACACCATATGCCTTTATATTTCGAAAATTTATTAGACCTCGACTTAAGAGCACCGCAAACATGGAGGATGTTCGCCCACCGCAATTTGCTCAAAGTGTGGGCTTGCTTTTTGCTTTGGCAGCAATTGCAGGAAACACCATTGGTATTGAGCCTATATTCATGGTTGCCGTGAGTTTTGCCTTAGCGGCGGCCTTCTTGAATGCGGTATTTAACTTCTGCCTTGGCTGCGAACTGTATGTACTGCTTCTTCGCCTAAGATTGCCATATGGTCAAAAAACACGAACTTCATGAAAAGGGGTTGCGGCTAACCCCTCAACGCGAACTCGTTTTAGCTGCCGTTCGTGATTTAGGGCATTCAACCCCTGAGGAGATTGCAGAAAAAGTGCGCCTTACCCACCCAGGGATCAATCTTTCAACGGTGTATCGCAACCTTGAAACACTTGAAAACGTTGGATTAGTTGTACACACACATTTAGGTCACGGCGGCGCTACTTATCACGCGGCGCAAGTCCTGACTCACTTGCACTTAGTGTGTGGAAAGTGCGGATCAGTCGGTGACGCGCCAATTGATGTTGCCGCTAACTTCGTTAACTCCCTCGCAGATGATTATGGTTTTAAGACCGATGTCACTCACTTTGCAATCTATGGAACTTGTTCGTCCTGTCAATGAGCGCTGTCATTGTGGAAGAAGGGGTCGATAAAGGTGCAATCTGGCACTTTGGCGAACCTGTAAAAGAGGCGCGCGCCTTAGAGGCAGGCTCGGCATGGGCCGATCTTTCACATTTAAAAATTATTGCAGTCAGTGGTCAAGACCGCTTGAAGTGGCTGCATGATTTAACAACTCAGTTTCTGAATGATTTAAGCCCTGACGTCTGGAAAGCGGCGATGATTTTAGATCCGCAAGGCCACATTGAGTTTCAATTCAATGTTGTTGATGACGCTACAACAACGTGGTTGATATTAGATCCAGGTTATTCTGATGCCTTACTTGCATATTTAACAAAAATGAAGTTCATGCTTCGCGTAGATGTTCGCGACGCATCTGATGAGTTAGCAGTTTTTAAGGCTCCGGGATTGACAAACGATTTAGGTGGACCGTTTGTACTTGTACCTCGCGCTGAAATTACGCAAATAAGTTCAACATTTAATCAAGTTGCGACACAAGTTGGCACTTGGGCCTTAGATGCCGAACGCGTGGCTGCAGGTCGCCCGCGAATTGGATTTGAAACAGATCATAAATCCTTGCCAAATGAAATCGGCGTCTTAAATGGTGCGGTGCATATGAGTAAGGGATGCTACCGCGGCCAAGAAACTGTCGCTAAAATATTTAACTTAGGGAAGCCACCACGGCGATTAGTTATGTTGCACTTAGATGGCAGCGATGTGGCATTTCCATCGAAAGGTGCGCTCATTCAAAATGAAGGTACCACGGTTGGTTTTATAGGCACCGTTGCGCGACATCACGAGCTTGGCACTATTGCCCTCGCAATCGTAAAACGAACCACACCAATGACCGCCACGCTTACAGTCGAAGGAGTCCCGGCTTCGCAGCAGGGCATTGTTTAAGCGCGGTAGAGTTGGTCCATGGAGTTATTTACTTCCGTTTTTCTTGGTATCGCTGCCATAGTTCTTGGTATCGCGCTTATTCTCTATGCATTTCGCGGACGCCAATCGCAGGTCAAGCGTTCACCTAAATTAAGAGAACGCCCTTAGATGGTATTTACAATCCCAGAAGGAGTTCATACTGATTTGAACCCGTTGGCGTGGCTTGTGGGTACATGGCGTGGAAAAGGTCGTGGAGAATATCCAACAATTGAGCCTTTCGAATTTGCCCAAGAAGTAGTTTTTAATCACGATGGACGCCCATTTCTTAACTACTACTCGCGTTCATGGATCTTAGATAGCCAAGGCGAAATCCTTCGCCCGGGTGGCTCTGAAACTGGTTTCTGGCGCATTAAAGAAAATAAAACGCTGGAGGTTGTGCTTGCACACAACACTGGAATTGCAGAAGGCTGGGTCGGACATTTTGATGGTCCCAAAATCCAATTAGTTTTAGATAGAGGATATTCAGCACCAACGGCGAAGAAAGTTACTAAAGGTGCTCGTCTCTACGGTCTCGTTGAAGGTGAACTTTTTTTTGCTTATGACATGGCCACCGAGAGCCACCCACTTCAAACCCATATTTGGTCCTCCCTTGAACGTCAGAGTGAGTAATTGATTTCATTAGGTGTCGGTGAAGTTCTGGCGCAATTAGTCCGCGACGATGTTGTTGAATCCAGCCATGTAGGCCATTTTGTTGCACTCAATAGCGATGGGTCAATCATGATAAAAAAAGGTGATCCATCCCAACTCATTTATCCGAGGTCGTCTTATAAATCGATTTTAGCCGCCGCCATGGTCAGAAGCGGAGTTGAATTAGAGCCCCGTTTACTTGCACTTACATGTGCATCTCACTCAGGTCTTGAAATGCATCAAAAGGGCGTGCTAGAGATTTTAGCATTAGCTGGTTTAGATGAAAGTTCACTGCAGAATGTAAAAGGCAAACCACTAGATGAGAGCGCAGCGTTTGCAACGGTTGTTCCAACTAGGCTTGCCATGAACTGCAGTGGTAAACATGCGGGAATGCTATTAGGCGCTAGAACAAATGGTTGGTCAGTGAATAATTATTTAGATCCCGAACACCCAGTTCAGGTTGCCTTCAAAAACGAGTTAGAAAGCCTTTCAGGAGAGAAAATTACACACACCACCATTGATGGTTGCGGTGCTCCACTATTTCTTATTACGTTACTTGGATTGGCACGGGCGATTAGGTCGCTAACTATTTCGGATGATCGCGTACACCAAAGTGTTGTAGATGCATGTCGCGCGTTTCCCGAAATGGTTGCTGGTCCACATCGCACAACGACGCGTTTCATGCAAAATTATCCAGGCGTCTTTATGAAAAGTGGGGCCGAATCGGTGATGGTTGCATCGGTGCCTGACGGTCGTAGCTTTGCTTATAAAGTCAATGATGGTGGAATGCGTCCGCAAAGGGCGCTAAGTATCGCGGGATTGAAATTATTAGGCGTAAATACCATTGATGAGTTGGAGAAGGTCTATGGTGGTGACACAATCGTCGGCTCCATTCGCGCAACGTTCTAACTCGCCGTACTCTTAAGTAATGAACGGCCGTATTGCAACCGTAATGGTTCACACTTCCCCGCTGGATCAGCCCGGTGTGGGTGATGCTGGCGGAATGAATATTTATGTTCTTGAGTCTGCGCGACGAATGGCTGCTATGGGCATCGAAGTGGATATATTTACGCGTCGCACTGAAAACGTATCTCCTGACATTATTGAAATTTCTCAAGGTGTACGAGTTCGATATTTTGATTGTGGACATGGAATTTTAACTAAAGAACAGTTGCCCGCACATATTAATGGGTTGTCCAAAGAGTTTCTAAGAATAGTTAAAGAAGAAAATTTCGTTGCCATCCATTCCCATTATTGGATTTCAGGTAAAGTTGCGATGTTGGCGGCCAAAGAATTGGGTATTCCACTTGTTCATACGATGCATACAATGGCAAGGGTTAAGAATTTGAATTTAGCAGAGGGAGAGATTCCAGAGCCAATGATTCGAGTACAGGGTGAAACTCAAGTCGCCGCCGCTGTCGATGCATTAATTGCTAATACTGACTCTGAAGCAGCTAGTTTGGTCTCTCTTTATGATGCATGCCCAGATAAAGTTCATGTGGTTGCACCAGGAGTCGATCTATATACATTTACTCCAGGTGCTGGTCGTAAATCTGCTCGGACTTTACAGGGTGTTGACCAAGATGCATTAGTTGTTACTTTTGTTGGGCGAATCCAACCACACAAAGGTCCAGAAGTATTGATCCGAAGTACTTTCGAGCTTATCAAACACTCTCCAGCGCTACGTCCAAAGTTGAGAGTCAACATTATCGGTGGATCTTCGGGGGCTAATACCGAAGAGGTCGAGCGTTTGAAAGAGTTAGTAGCATGGTTTGGAATCGATGACGTGGTCCGTTTCGCACCTCCTGTACCCCGTGCAGAACTACCTCAATGGTATCGAGCCGCAGATTTTGTTTGTGTTCCTAGTTATTCAGAAAGTTTTGGTCTCGTTGCACTTGAAGCCCAAGCTTGCGGTACACCAGTTATTGCTACGGCCATTGGTGGCCTTCGCACGGCCATCGCCGATGGAATTTCCGGGGTTTTAGTCGATGGTCACGACCCTAAAGCGTGGTCTTCTGTAATGGCACGCTTATTACAAGAGCCACAACGCCGCGTTCTGCTTTCAGTTGGTGCGCTTGAACATGCCTCACACTTCGGTTGGGATGCAACCGCCCGTGGAACTTTAGATATTTATGATCAAGTGATTACTGAAAATAGAGCATTAGCAAAAACAGTAAGGTTGTAATGGCTGTGATTGACCCTAGAGATGTAATAGAGGAGTTCTTAGACTCCCATGATTTGGAGTTTGAAAAAAAGGATAGTGATACATTTTTAATCACACTACCTGGTGAAAAGAAGTTACAGACTCACTGTGCACTCATCGTTGGAGATCATTCTTTGAGCATAAATGCTTTCGTGATTCGAAAGCCCGATGAGAATGAAGCCGAAGTTCATGCTTGGTGCATGGCGAAAAACGCATCTTTATATGGAGTTGCTTTTGCCATCAACGATGTGCGTGATATTTTCATAGTAGGGCGCCTTCCATTATCGGCGGTCACCGATCAAGAGATTGATCGTCTAATCGGCACAGTTCTTCAAATTTCAGACGCATCCTTTAACCCATTACTTGAACTCGGCTTTGCTCATGCAATTCGCCGTGAATGGGCTTGGCGCATCTCACGCGGCGAATCACTTGCCAATTTAGATGCTTTTAGACATCTCGTTTAGGATGTGCCTATGAACAGTTTTGAATTAATCCTTCTGCGTCACGGTGAATCCGAGTGGAATGCTAAAAATCTCTTTACTGGTTGGGTCGATGTGCGCCTATCGGCAAAGGGCGAGGGAGAAGCTCGACGTGGCGGTGCATTACTGGCTCAACGCGAATTATTGCCAGATGTGCTGCACACATCACTGCTGCGACGCGCTATCAATACTTCGCAGCTAGCCCTCGATGCCAGTGATCGTCAATGGATTCCAGTTCAACGTTCGTGGCGCTTAAACGAGCGTCACTATGGGGCGTTGCAAGGAAAAGATAAAGCGCAGGTATTGGCCGAATATGGCAAGGCACAGTTCCAGTTATGGCGGCGCTCTTTCGATGTTCCTCCACCTCCTATTGATGATGAGAGTGAGTTTTCACAGAGTAAAGATCCTAGATATGCCGATATCGTCGTACCGAAAACTGAATGCCTAAAAGATGTTATAGATCGAATGTTGCCTTATTGGCATGATTGCATCGTGCCTGATTTGAAGCAAGGTAAGCGAGTCCTTGTCACGGCGCATGGGAACTCGTTGCGTGCCCTTGTTAAACACCTTGACGGAATTAGTGATGCCGATATTGCTGGATTAAACATTCCTACTGGAATCCCTTTGTTGTATAAGCTCAAAGCTGATTTAACACCAGAAATTAAGGGTGGAGAGTATTTAGATCCAGTGGCGGCAATAGATGCGATGGCGGCCGTCGCGGATCAGGGCAAAAAGTAAGTTTTTTAAGCGGTAATTCCTGCATAGGTATCGCGTTGATCACGCACGATTGCTAAAAGCGTAATCTCTCCAGCATGTGCAAAAAACATTGTCACTTGAACATGGGATCCAGCTTTTGCATTGAGGACTGGTACCACCGCTTTTGCATTTGCACTTTCGCCCTCAAAGCGAACTGGCGCATTTTGCGCCAGAGTGTTTGTACCCGTTACATTTGCGACGACGCCATTAATTCTGACTCCAAGAAGGGCATCTTCATCCATTTGGCTATTGACAACGGTACCAACTAAAACTCCCGCACCTCCTGGAGTTTCTACTATAAGAACACCAGCGAGCTTCATATTGTTACCTGCCGTTTTAATTGCGCCTTCAACACCATCAGTAACTTGGGAAACTTGTCGCGTCGATGCATTAAAGCCAGCCCCACATGCAGTTAGTGATAAAGCAAGCGTTGTGATTAAGAGAGCAATTACGATGCGGCGCATAAGGGGTATTCTCTCACAACACATAAGCAGTTAAATACAGTAGTTTTGAGCTATTTATCGCTAGGTGACTCGATGCTAAATCGCTGGTACAATTGTCCTCTAGCGAAGGGCAACACATGACATTTAAGGTCGGCGAAACCGTTGTTTATCCCCATCACGGAGCAGCACTCATCGAAGCGATTGAAGTTCGAGTGATCAAAGGTGAAGAAAAGACCTATTTAGTATTAAAAGTGGCTCAAGGGGATTTAACGGTACGAGTCCCAGCAGAAAATATCGACCTCGTTGGAGTCCGCGATGTCGTAGATTCAGCTGGCCTAGATCGTGTATTTAATGTACTGCGCCAGCCATACACAGAAGAACCAACAAACTGGTCACGACGTTATAAGGCAAATCTTGAAAAATTAGCATCAGGAGATGTGATTAAGGTCGCCGAAGTCGTCCGTGACCTGTACCGCCGCGACTTAGACCGTGGCCTTTCCGCTGGTGAAAAGCGTATGCTCGCCAAGGCGAAGCAGATCCTTATTTCAGAGCTCGCTCTTGCTGAGCGCACTAATGAAGAAAAGGCTGCAACCATCCTTGACGAGGTTCTTGCGTCCTAAACCATGTCGGTAAGCGCCATCATCGCCGCAGCTGGCAGCGGTGAAAGATTTGGCGCAGATTATCCAAAGGCGCTTATTCAATTAGGTAGTTGCACACTTCTGGAACACGCCATTGCATCTCTTGCTCCTGTTACCGATCAGATAATCATTAGTGCACCGGCTGGATTTGAAAAGCAGATTAGTGAGCTTGTTGGCAATGAAATCACGGTTGTGACGGGCGGTGCTACACGCGCAGAAAGTGTTCGTAACGCACTTGTTTTCGTTACGAGCGACTATGTCTTGGTCCACGATGCCGCACGAGCATTAGCAAGTACCACATTAGCTCAACGCATCATCGACCAGTTAATAGCGGGCGAAAAAGCAGTTATTCCTGGGCTTGCTCAAATCGATACGGTAAAGATCATTTGCGCAGATGGATTTGTTGCATCAACTCCTGATCGAAGAAAGCTTCGTACTATTCAAACACCGCAAGGTTTTTTAACTTCAATACTGCAAGAGGCGCACGTAAGTAATCTTGATGCAACCGATGATTCGGCGATGGTAGAAGCTATAGGCATCAAAGTAAAAGTTATTGAAGGCGAAGAACGCGCGATGAAAATAACAACACCGATGGATTTAGTGAAAGCTCTGAGTTTTCTTGGATTCAACTCCAGTTTTAGAACTGGCATTGGGATAGATGCTCATGCATTTGCCGCTGGCCGACCAATGTGGCTGGGTGGCCTGTATTGGCCTGATGAAGTTGGTGTCGATGGTCACTCCGATGGTGATGTTGCAGCCCATGCGATGTGTGACGCGCTATTTGCTGCGACTCAACTTGGAGATCTTGGCAGTAATTTCGGTGTAGATCGCTCGGAATATGCTGGCGCAAGTGGAGTTCAATTGCTGAAAGAAACCTACTCAAAGATTTGCGCTTCGGGATTTTCGATAGCGAATGTAACAGTTCAGATAATCGCAAATCGGCCCAAGCTCGGCAAGCGTCGAACTGAGGCAATTCAAGTACTCTCAACTGCATTAGGTGGTGCCGATGTTTGGTTGTCGGCAACAACCACAGACGGTATGGGACTTACTGGCGAAGGAAAAGGTATTGCCGCTATCGCAACAGCCTTGGTTTTTAAGCAGTAGAATCACACAATGTCCGCCTTGAACTTATACGACACTGCAACCCGCCAGATAAGCGAATTTAAACCGCTAATCGCCGGTGAAGTTTCGATTTATGTGTGCGGTGCAACAGTTCAAGGCTCACCACACATTGGACATATTCGAAGTGCAGTCAACTTTGATATTTTACGCCGTTGGTTAATTCATAGCGAATATAAGGTTACTTTTATTCGTAATGTGACCGATATTGACGACAAGATTTTACAGAAAGCGATAATTGAAAAGACTTCATGGTGGGCACTTGCCATGAAATATGAGCGGGAATTTTCTCATGCATTTGCAGCAGTTAATATTTTGCCACCAACATATGAACCACGCGCAACGGGCCACATCACTCAGATGGTACAACTTATGCAAACTCTTGTTGATAATGGCGCTGCTTATGCTCCAGGCAATGGTGATGTCTACGTGGAAGTACGAAAATTGAAGCGTTATCTCAGACTGTCTCATCAACGAATTGAAGAATTGTTGCCAGCCGAAGGCTCCGATGCCAGTTATAAACGGGATCCACGAGATTTTGCAATGTGGAAATCGGCAAAACCGGGTGAACCATCATGGCCAACACCATGGGGTGAGGGGCGACCTGGGTGGCATCTTGAATGCTCGGCGATGGCATATGCATATTTAGGCGAGTGCTTTGACATCCATGGCGGTGGTTTAGATTTGATTTTTCCTCACCACGAAAATGAAATCGCGCAATCAGAGGCTGCAGGTTTCGGTTTTGCTAACCGTTGGCTACATAACGCATGGGTAACCCAATCTGGCGAGAAAATGAGTAAGTCCCTTGGAAACTCACTTTTGGCCGATGTCATCCTTGAACGAGTCCGGGGAGTTGAACTTCGTTGGTACTTAGGAAGCGCGCATTACCGCTCAATGCTCGAATACTCGCAAGCCGCTCTGGATGAATCTGCCGTTGCTTTTCGACGGATTGAGAACTTCTTAAATCGCGCGCAGGAGATTTTGTCAGTAGCGCCTCAAGGTGTTGTTGGCGATAGCTTTGCAAAGGCAATGAATGATGACTTAGCAGTACCTGCGGGACTTGCAACAATTTCGGAAAACCTGCGTCTTGGAAACCAAGCCATTACTGATGGCGACAGGAACGCTCTATCAAAGAATGCTAGTGAATTACGTGGAGCCTTACAGATTCTAGGATGCGATCCACTTGATTTCACTCTCACTGCCTCAACGCAATTAACTTCTGCTTTAAGTGGTGTCATTGCATTGGCCCTGCAGGAGCGGACATCTGCACGCGAACGAAGCGATTTCGCGGCCTCAGATGCAATCCGTGACGGGTTACTCGCTTTGGGAATTACCATAGAGGACACAGCACAAGGGCCGCGTTGGTCGATAATGGAAAAGAGCTAACGATGGCTGGAAATTCATCTCGAAAAGGCGCGATACGTGCATCGAAAAAAGGTCCGACGGGGGGCACTGGCGGTAAAAATAAAAAACGTTTAACGGGCAAAGGTCCGACTCCAAAAGCTGAGGATCGTCCTTATCATGCCGCGGCAAAACGCAAGAAGGCTGTTGCGAAAAAGAGCTCCAGTAAAACAACAGAAAGAGGCGCTGGAAAAGTAACGAGTGGCAGAAGCGATGGAAAAGAAATTAGACCTACTCGTGCACCGCGAGGTGATCGGCCACGAGGTGAAATTGTTGCCGGACGAAATGCGGTACTAGAGGCCTTACGCGAAAGCGTTCCGTCGACCGAACTTTTAGTTGCGCGAAGCATTGAAGTTGATGACCGTGTTGCCGAGTCTCTAAAACTGGCGCTTCACTTAGGTCTGCCTATTCGCGAAGCTCACCGCGCAGAGGTTGAAGGTATCTCGCCAAATAGTCAAGGAATTATTCTTGCAATTAAACCATTTCAATACTCAAGCTTTGAAGAGATTATGCAGCGCGCTAAATATCCAGCGCTTTTAGTTGCACTCGATGGTGTCACCGATCCTCGTAACTTAGGTGCAATTATTCGAAGCGCAGCCGCCTTTGGCGCGGCAGGAGTTGTTATGACCGAACGCCGTGCGGCATCAATGACCGCTGCTGCGTGGAAATCATCTGCTGGTGCCGCGGCGCGCTTGCCTATTGCGCAAGTTACAAATCTTGCGCGAACCATCGATGCCGCCAAAAAAGAGGGCTTATTTGTCGTGGGTCTTGATGGTGAATCTGAAGAGCTCATCAGTACCATGAAAATTGCAAGTGAGGCGATCATGATTGTTGTGGGTAGTGAAGGCAAGGGCTTAGCGCGCTTAACTCGTGAAAAGTGCGATCTCGTAATCTCGATTCCAATCAGTGCAACTAGCGAATCACTTAACGCCAGCGTTGCCACTGCAATTGCCTTGTTCTTCGTTGATCAGGCTCGACGTAAGCGCTAATTGTTTTGATTTTCAACCGTTTTATCGCTCTTGGGGACTCTTACACCGAGGGAATGTGCGATGAAAAACGTTATGGCCAATACCGTGGCTGGGCCGATCGTGTCGCAGATGTAATGGCAAAAAACAATTCAGATTTTACTTACGCCAACTTAGCGGTACGTGGAAAATTGGTGCACCAAGTTCTCAACGAACAAATCGATGCTGCGACTGCGCAAATTACTGGCGAGAATACTCTTGTATCTTTCCACGCTGGAGCAAATGATGTAATTCGCCCAGGCTATAAAGCCGAACGTGTATTGCCACTATATTCCGATGCCGTACGGCGCTTGGCCGCATCGGGAGCCACCGTTATATTATTTACTGTTTTGGAAAAGACTGGCAACACAGGTCGCTCAGCCACATTATGGGAGCAACGATTCAGCGAATTCAATCGTAATGTTCGAGCAGTTGGTCTTGAAGTCGGCGCAATCATCGCCGAAGCAAATGAAGAAGTTGTTTTTCGCGATCGCAGATTGCTGTCCTTTGATCGTCTCCATTTAAATACGATAGGTCAGGACCGCGTTGCCCAAGCCGTACTTGAAATTTTAGAACTTCCCTATGATCCAATGTGGAGGCAACCGCTGCCATATGCACAGCCACGGCCTAAAATTGTGCGCACTTTTGTAACCATGCTCTGGTTTACTACATTTGCACTACCGTGGATGTGGCGACATGCAAGAGGAAAATCATCAGGAGATGGACGAAGCTGCAAGTATCCAATTGCAATTCACTGGCCGCTGAACCATTTAGATTGAAGTCAAAATCCATTCCCATGTGTGTACGCCGGATTTAATCATGTACTTTGGCAGAGTATCTGGACCACATGCTGCCGTGCCCACACCACGGTGAGCGGCATCGATATGCACAACAGTGTTTCCGCAAGGCAAAACCTCAACATCATGCGTTGCATCAGCTAAATCAACGTCTCGATTGGGTGTTACCGATACCTGCATGGGTTTTGCAAGCTGGATACGAACCCCACTCCCGGCAGCGTTTGTGAGTTCAAACCAGCGCACACCATTGTGCCCGCCGTTTTCTTGCGGACGGACATAAGGAATATATTGATTGGCGACGGTTGAAACATAACGGCTAATTCGAGCGATTTTTCGATCGGGATAGGTCTCGTGAGGGCCAGAACCAAACCATGTCAGATCTGTTAGCGAGCCATCCAATTCGAAGTTTGTACCGATACGGGCAACATCATTTAGCTGTTTCGGTAGAACAACACTTTCTTTTACTCTAAAGCCATTGGCAACTGGAGTAATAATTTGGGTGTGTTTAATGGTGAAGCCTGTACCAGTCTCCCAAATATTTGTGATTTTTACGCTCGTCGCGCTCTGCGAAACGAGACAATCGCTGCGATCTAAATCGCGTAAGCCCCAACGGCTCCACTTTGTTGCAATATGTCCAATGCGATCGTTATCAGTTGGTGCGCGCCACAGTGATAGTACGGGTGCGAGAACACCATGGGGCATAACAATCTGCCCAAATTCGTCGACCACATGTGTAAATTGCTCCGAGAGTGTTGCTTTTTTTACTATTAAAGCGCGCGAAGGAAGTGGAAGTTGGTTCCAGCCGACCTCGCTCATTGAGGGTGACCAAGGAGTGCTTGCTATACGCACAATTGTAAAGTTTATAAAACGCTCACCTAATCCATCAGGCTTGGTCAAAAAAGCAGATTTTATTTTAAATGCAATCGTTTTACGTGCTGCAACCTTAGGTAACTTCACTCGCCCACTATCAGAAATGATTCCGTCGCGTGTAATTGACCAATGAATCTCATATTCACTCAAGTCCTTGAAGAAGTTCTTATTGAAAATTTTGAAGTTGCCAGTTGTTGCTTTAATGGAACTGATATTTGCAGGCGCGGCTATGGCTTTAAACTCATGCATAGCAGGCTTAGCAGAGCGATCGGGGAAGACCATTCCATCACAACAGAAGTTTCCATCATGCTTGACTTCACCGTAATCACCGCCGTAAGCGTTACGTTTACTACCATCGGGCATTGTCTGTATGGGACCGTGATCCCAGAACTCCCAAATGAATCCGCCTTGCAGCCCTGGAGTCGATTCAATGACCTCCCAATATTCAGCCAGAGTTCCATTTGCATTGCCCATGGCATGCGAGTACTCACACATAATCAGTGGACGGTCGGCTTTGCTAGAAGTTGCGTACTCCTTAATTGCACTAATGGCAGGATACATTGGCGCAATCACATCTGTTAAAGAGTGACTACCCATCCAGTTTCCGCGGATTCCGCCCTCATAGTGAAGTGGACGTGTTGGGTCAAAAGCTCGAGCATAGGCTGCGGCAGCCTCATGATTTATACCAGCCCCAGATTCATTTCCCAGCGACCACATGACTGCGGCTGGGTGGTGAATATCGCGTTGAATCATTCGGGCAACGCGATCAACAAAGGCGGTTAGATATTTTGGGTCGTTGCAGATTGAGGAAATGAATGCATGAGATTCAATATTTGCCTCACCGATAACGTAAAAACCTAACTCGTCACACAAATCTAAGAAAGCAGCATCATTTGGGTAGTGCGATGTGCGGACGGCATTGAAGTTCCACCGTTTGAGTTCTAGTAAATCTTCGCGCATGTCGTCCCGAGTTAATACTCGACCGGTAAAACGATTAAAATCATGGCGGTTAATACCGTAGAAAATAACTGCTTTGCCATTAATCAAGAGATCGCAACCAACTACTTTGACCGATCTGAAGCCAATTCGCTGAGATGAGATTTCTACCACTTGGCCTGATGGGTCGCAAAGTTCGATATTTAACGTATATAAATGGGGGTTTTCAGCCGACCAAGGTGTAATTCTTGGAATGAAGGTTTTAAAGTGAACTGCACCTGCTGGGTATGGCTCGGCCTTTTCGAGGATGGCTCGAACTTTTTCCGGCATATCGCCGGCCCAGAATTTTCCGTGAAAATATTCGCTGCTTGCGTTTCGAAGTTCTTCGTTGAATTCAGTCCAAATTGGGGCAGCAAATGTATGTACTGTTTGTGATAACTGGGCCGATTTAACTTTGGGGAGCTCTTCGATTCGCGCACGCAGTGTGTACCCATCTGTGGATACATTTTCGATAGATGAAATTTGGGCACGGATATCGAGAGTGCCAGTTGTACAATCTTTTTCAAGTCCAGCTGTTGTATAAAATCTTTCTATATACACCTTATTTGTCGCAAATAATTTTATTGAGCGCGTAATGCCACCATGCCACCACTGATCTTGATCTTCTATAAAAGTGGCATCAGACCATTTCGTGATATCGATTCGGATAATATTTGATCCACGCCGAACAAACTGTGTAATATCGAACTCAGCGGCAAGTCGAGAGTCTTTAGTCAATCCAACTTCAACGCCATTGATCAAAATAAGAGCAACTGATTCATAGCCACCAATGTGTAAAACGATTCGCTTTTCTTTCCAACTATCGGGTATATCAAAGTCACGCTCATAAACTCCGTGTGGATTTTCAGCCGGAACAAATGGAGGTTGTTCGTCAAAGGGCATCTGAACATTTGTATAGATTGGCTTATCGAAAAATACATCGCTCTCTGGCTGCATAGTCCACAAACCAGGGACTGGGATGGAGCTCCATTTCTTGCCGATGCGCTCTAAAGGGCTATGAAGAAGTTGGAAGCGCCAAGTACCATCGAGGGAGATCTTCTCAATATGTTCAATATTGAGCATTGGCAGACGATTAACGGAAGTAGTCTCCGGGCTCATCCAATAGTTCGTAATCATGGGCTTAAGTCTGCCATTCGATGGCATTTTGGGTGAAATTGCGACTGATTAACCCGATAGTCGCACTTCATACACCCGTAGTTCACTCATTCAGTGGAGAATCACGGTATGAAGTTTGAAAATATAACAGATCGAGAACTCAGTTGGCTCTCCTTTGATCAAAGGGTCTTGGAATTGGCCGAAGACCCGTCGATTCCTCTCCTTGAAAGGCTCCGTTTTCTCGCAATTTTCTCTTCAAATCTCGATGAGTTTTTCATGGTTCGTGTTGCAACTCTCATGAGCAAAATTGAAAATGAAATTACTGCGCCAAATGTTTCGGGATTTGCCCCCCAAGATCTAATGAATGAAATCTCCGAAAGTACAAATGCTTTAGTTGAGCGGCAATCGAAAGTATTTCACGATGACATTGTTCCAAAACTGAACACTGAAGGAATTGAATTTTTGCACTTAGATGATCTTGATAAGACTGAACTTAGTTACCTCAGCAAATTATTTGTAGATCGTATTTTTCCAGTGCTAACTCCGCTTGCCGTAGACCCTTCTCACCCGTTTCCATATATATCAGGGCTATCCCTAAATCTGGCGGTAATTGTAAAAAACCCAGTCACGCATGAAGAGTTTTTTGCACGCATTAAAGTACCTGAAATTCTCCCACGCTTTATCGCAACGGCTAAGCGAGGATCAACTCGCTTTATTCTGATTGAGGAGCTCATTGCATTTAACCTGCAAGAACTTTTTCCCGGCATGGTAATTGAAGAGCATTACACATTTCGAATTACGCGAAATCAGGATCTCGAAGTTGACGAAGAGGAATCAGAGGATATTTTACTTTCACTTGAAGCAGAGCTAAGTCGTCGTCGATTTGGTCCTCCGGTGCGACTTGAAATAGAGAGTGGAGTCAAAGCCAAGTTAGTGGATCGATTAGCAATGGAATTAGGAATAAGTGAAGAGAACATCTTTCATGCACCGTCACCTCTTGATCTGACGGCTCTCAATAAAATCGCAGATCTTGGTTTTCCTGACCTAAAATATGAAAAATTTAGATCGCGAACTGCACCGGCACTTTCAGAGGTTGATCCACAAGATTCCGATCTTTTTTTCGCGGCAATTAGGCAAGGAGAGATACTGCTCCACCACCCGTATGAATCCTTCACTTCATCGGTTGTGCACTTTTTACAAAGCGCGGCCCAAGATCCGCATGTTTTAGCTATTAAACAGACTTTGTATCGCACGTCGGGCGATTCGCCGATAGTTGAGGCTCTCATTGAAGCGGCCGAAGCGGGCAAACAAGTCTTGGCAGTTATCGAAATTAGGGCGCGCTTTGATGAACAAGCAAATGTGCGATGGGCCAGAAAACTTGAAGCCGCAGGCGTACACGTTGTTTATGGCTTAATGGGGTTGAAAACTCATGCCAAACTTTCGCTGATAGTCCGTGATGAACCTAGGGGTTTGCGCCGTTATTGCCACATTGGGACAGGCAATTACAATCCAAAGACTGCACGTATGTATGAGGATTTAGGGATACTTAGTACCGATAAGAATCTCACTGAAGACTTAACTAAACTCTTCAATCAACTCTCTGGATTTGCGCCACAATCAATGTACTCGCGTTTACTTGTCGCACCTCGTACTCTTCGCTCTGGACTTACCGAACGGATAGACCGCGAAATCGAAAATATTAAAGTTGGTAAGCCTGCCGGAATCCAGTTCAAGTTAAACTCGATTCTTGATGAGAGTTTTGTGACCAAACTCTACGAAGCTTCAACTGCTGGAGTAAAAATCGAACTTCTCATTCGCGGAATTTGTGCCGTACAACCCGGAATTCCAGGGTTGTCGGAAAATATCACCATTAAGTCGGTCCTCGGACGATTTCTTGAACATTCACGAATCTTTCATTTCGTCAATGGTGGCGAAGATGAATACTGGATTGGAAGCGCAGATTTAATGGGTCGGAATTTAGATCGCCGAGTCGAGAGTTTGATCCGTGTTGATAAAAAAGAACACCACCAAAGACTTCAAGGAATTCTTGATATTGGTCTTTCAGATCAAACTTCTAGTTGGGAGCTCAATCGAACGCAATGGATTAGAAAGAGCGTCGATGAGCACGGTGCGCCAATAAGAGATATTCATGCCTCAATGATTGAGTTATATACAAGAAACCGGTAAATGATAAATCCTAACAATGCAGTGATCTATGCCGCCGGAGCAGTTCTTTGGCGCCGTGCTAGTAAAAATGAAATTGAAATAGCTATTATTCATCGGCCGAGGTATGACGATTGGTCACTTCCAAAAGGCAAAGTTGATACAAACGAATCAATGATTGGTTGTGCATTTCGTGAAGTCATGGAAGAGACGGGTTACACCCCTATCTTTGGACCTGAGCTTGGAGATGCAACGTATCTCTTTGAAGGTGTAAAAAAGATTGTTAAATATTGGGCGGCAGAAGCTCGTGACCAACCAACAGGAAAGCCTGATCCTCTTGAAGTCGATGAAATTTTGTGGTTAAGCGGGCGCGATGCCCGTGAGAAATTGACCTTAGATGTCGATCGATCGATAATCGATTTTTTTCTTGAATTTGGCCCCGGCACAACTGCGCTCATATTACTTCGCCATGCTAAAGCGATAAAGCGCGAAGATTGGGATGGCGATGACGGAGACCGCCCGTTGGCACAAGTGGGACAAATTCAATCGAAGAGGTTGTTGTCAAAGTATCTTCCTTACTCAATTAGTGAAGTGCATTCATCTGATGCGATGCGATGTATTGAAACTATTGAACCAATGACACGCTCACTAAAGATGCATCCCATATTTTCTAGTGATTTGAGCGAGTACAAATATGCTAAAGACAAGGTTGCAGCCCTTGACTACGCACAGGATTTACTGGATTCAGGTAATAGTGCGCTTATCTGTAGTCACAACCCAATTTTGCCTAAAGTTTTAAAGGAGTTAATTGGTAAAAAGAATTTTAAGGAGTTCGCTCAGAAATTAGAACCAGCAGAAGCTTGGGTCTTGCACCATCGTGATGGAGAAATCATTGCCATTGACTGGGTTAGTGCACCTCGTACTTAATCTAAACGTGAAGCCAATCTAATCTTCGCAACACAATTCCCTCTCGAAGCGCCCAAGGACATATTTCAACTCTATCAATATCCAATATATTCATCACAGAACGAGCAACTATTGCGCCAGCTACAATCTGTTGAGCCCTACTTGCCGAAACTCCAGGCAAATTAGCTCTTTCTTTTTCGCTCATGATTGCGAGCTTTTGAGTCATTGCCTCTAAATTTGCAATCTCTAGGTATTTTGGATTCTCATTAAACCAATGTCCTGAAAGCCGAGCGAGAGTGCGAAACGTCTTACTAGTTGCGACAAAATGATGTGCATCGTGCGAGCGAAGATTGACTGAAAGTTTTTCATCAAGTTTATGTTCAACGAAACTCTCCAAAAATTTCACGTCTTTTAAAGAATATGGGTCACCGCTCAAAAAATCTCTCGTCAATCGCGCAGCACCTAAGGGTAATGAAAGCGTCGCTTCAGGTCCTTCATCTATTCCAGATGCTATTTCTAAAGAACCACCTCCAATATCGAGAACTAAGATTTTTCCGGCCGACCACCCCAACCAACGTCTCACCGCTAAAAATGTCATACGTGCTTCTTCATCACCCGTAAGAATCTGCAGATCAATGTGGTGTCGATTACTTATCTCTTGGATAATAAGTTGGCCATTTTTGGCATCTCTTATTGCAGAAGTCGCGAAAGCTAAAATCTCATCAGTATTATTCTTATTAGCATGAGCAACGGCCCCGGCAACTGCCTCATGAAGTAACGTGATGCCCTCATCTGATATCGAGCCTGCTTTATTGAGGAACTGTGTCAACCGAAGTTCGACTTTCAAGTTAGTGGTGGGCGATGGCCTGGCGCCAATATGAGCATCCATAATTTGAAGATGGATGGTGTTTGATCCCACATCCAATACGCCTAATCTCACAAGTCAAACCTATCGTTTGGCAGGCCACTGGTTCCCGATTTTAAGATTTTGCTACTCACTGCCATAATTGCCGCTGGTCGAAAGATCGATGCGTGCTTGCACGCAGGCCTCTCTAGCTCAGTGGTAGAGCAGCGCACTTGTAATGCGCAGGTCGTCAGTTCAATCCTGACGGGGGGCTCGTAGTTTTAGATAAGGAGGAAAACATGCCTTCCTTTCCACATGAAGAGTTTGCCGATGCTTTAGTTGCAAATGCGGAATATGTTCAAGGATTTAAATATTCAGGGCTTACCGGAGTGGCTCAACGCGGTTTAGCCATTGTTACCTGCATGGATTCGCGCATTACCCCATTGTCCGTAGTTGGTATGAAATCTGGAGATGCAAAGATATTACGCAACGCTGGCGCCCGCGTAACTGAAGATGTTTTGCGCACTCTTGTCCTTGCTACATATTTACTTGGCGTTAAACGTATTTTGATTATGCCGCATACTAACTGCCGCATGGCCATGGATGAAGAGTCTGATATTCATGAAATCATTCTGAAAGAACATGGCGTCGATACTCGTAGTCTTGAATTTGGGATCGTTTCTGATATCACTCAAGCGTTAATTACTGATGTGAATCGTGTACGAAAATATCCATTACTCAATGATGGGGTAGTCGTGGGTGGTGCAATTTATGACGTTACTTCAGGCAAAATTACTCCAGTTGATTGTTAGCTCTGCGCACAGGCATTCGTGTAACCGGATAACTTAAATCCGCTAAGAACTGCAGAATCACGGCATTCATAAGATCAGGCTTTTCCTTCACAACAATGTGCGAACACCCAGGAATAACAGCAAGTTGTCCAAATGGTAGTGCTTCATACAATGTTAAGGAGTGTGAAAGATCGACAACATCGTCGTCACCAACTAAAACAAGTACTGGACATTGAATTGTTGAGATTTCGGCGACATTAAGCGTTGGTTCGCTTTCCCAAATGGTAATCATGCGTTCTGTTTTTTCTAACAAAGTATGTGGGGCATCAGGGGAAATTAAATTGTATTCAGCTTGATCATCAGGTGAAATTAATACATCTCCGAAAGACTGAACAACTCCACTAAAGTGATAATTTGCACCGATGGCGACAACTGATTTCACGAGCTCTGGCCGTTGTATTGCAACCATTAAAGCGATGACTCCTCCATCACTCCAGCCAATCAAATGTGAGGGCTCTTTGACCGTATCCTCTAAATAAGCAATTGCCTCTTTTGTTTGAAACTCAAAATGCAAACTACCCTGTTGATCTCCAGAAAAGCCATGCGCAGTTCGATCATAAGCAAAAATATGGAAGTCATTTTCAAGCGGAGGCACCATCAAATAATCCCAGCTTGCAGTACTACTCAAGCCACCGTGAAGCAATACGACTGCTTCACCATCATTTTCCCATTCGTAATTATAAATTTGGTGACCACGAAGGTTCACGTATTCTGGCATTACATCGAATCCATAATATGTCGATTACCCCGATCAAAAGTCAGATAATTCCAAGTCCAATCCGCCAAAGTGCCAATTTTATTATGCCCACCTAAAAGGTAGAACAAGTGTAAAAATAACCACGCATACCAAGCTGGAATACCAACGAGCTTGAAGCTCTTAACTTCTACGATTGCCTTATGACGCCCAATCGTTGCCATCGATCCTTTATCGCGGTAGGCAAATGGCAACAATGGCGTTGCCTCTAAAACGCGTTTTATCTGCCTTGCAACAAATTTTCCTTGTTGCAAGGCAACAGGGGCAACCATTGGCAAGTAGCGCTTATCTTTGCCCTTTATTCCAGCGATATCACCGATTGCCCAGATGTAAGGATAGTTTTTGACTTGGAGAGTTTGCTCAACATCGATGCGCGTGTCGATTAAAGGAAGGTTCAATTTTGTGGCCGTTGGTTCTCCTTGTACTCCAGCGGCCCAGATTGTTACCTCTGAAGGAATAGATTCTCCATCTTTAACTTCAATCATCCGAGGCGTAATTGCCGCAACTGCTGTATTGAGGCGAACTTTTACGCCAAGTTTTTCGAGATCTTTTTTTGTTCGTGCGCAAAGGCTCGCCGAAAAACTAGGTAATAAACGCGGTCCTGCTTCGATTAGGTAGATATCAATATGGGCAGCGGCATGAGCTTGATCATTTTTTAAAGGGCCGCGAACAAGCTCAGCAAAAGCTCCGGCCATTTCAACCCCCGTTGGCCCACCACCGACAACGGCAATTGATAAAACTGTCTCATCTTCAAAGCGACAGAGGTCTTCAAAGCGACGCATAACTTCGGCGCGGATTGTGATGGCATCATGAACACTTTTCATCCCAAAAGCATGCTCATGCACTCCAGGAAGACCGAAATCGCTCGTTGCCGATCCCAGCGCGACAACAAGGTGATCGAACTCAAGGATTTCACTGCTATCTAATTTTACAGATTTATTTTTGTGATCCACTGAAATAGGAGAGCCCATTCGAAAAGCAACTCCCGATTTACGAAGTGCGCCTCGGATTGGATGAGCGACATGATCGGCGGCAAGGCCTGCAGTTGAAACTTGATATAACAAAGGTAAAAAGGTTTGGAAATTATGTCGATCAACAAGAGTGACATCGGCAAAGTCGGCCATGGCCTTAGCTGCGGTTAGGCCACCAAAACCGGCACCTAGGATCACCACGCGTGGTTTTTCGAGTGTCTTTTGCATGCACCTGAGTCTAGGCTCTGAACTATGGGCCAACCAATTGAACGCCGTAAATACCTTGTTACTGGCGCATCAGGATATGTAGGAGGTCGCTTAGTTCGGATATTAGTTGAAGAGAACTTTGATGTACGAATCCTAGTGCGCGATCGTAAAAGAGTTCTTGGCCAGCCTTGGGCTCCGTCAGTTGAAATTATTGAAGGAAGTGCAGAAAATCGCGCCGACTTAGATGCTTCATTGGCTGGAGTACATACCGCGTATTACTTATTGCACTCTATTAATTTAGGTCCCAATTTTAACGAGATTGAAGCTGATATGGCGCGGAGCTTTGCCCTTGCCGCCGAAGCAGCTGGCGTAAAACAAATAGTCTATTTAGGTGGCATCGCAAACGATAAAAAGATCAGTAAACACTTGGCCTCTCGTGTTCGAACAGGTGCAGAACTTGCTAGTACCTCGGTTCCTGTGATGGAGCTTCGTGCCGGAATTATTATTGGCTCAGGCTCTGCTAGTTTTGAAATGTTGCGCCATTTAACGCACCGTTTACCAATTATGACTACGCCTAAGTGGGTCATGAATCGAACCCATCCAATTGCGATTCGAGATGTCCTGTATTACCTAAAGAACACCGCGGTTTTGCCCGAACCAATCGGAAGAGTCTTTGATATTGCAGGACCCGAAGTACTGACTTATGTCGACATGATGCAGAAATTCGCCAAGTTATCTGGCTTGAAGAAACGCATAATTATCAAAATTCCAGTTTTGACTCCGGGGCTTTCAAGTTTGTGGATTGGTTTAGTGACACCTGTACCTACGGCACTTGCCCGTCCGCTTGTTGGTTCATTAATAAGTGAAGTTGTTGCCGATCCGGCAAAGAGTATTGACGCTGTCATTGCGCCGCCTCCTGAAGGATTGACCGACATCGCCACCGCGATTAACTTGGCGATTTCAAGAATTACTGATCACCGTGTTGAAACGCGTTGGTCGGATGCAACAAGCCATACTGCACCTTGGCAGAAAGCTCAAGGCGATCCCGCATGGGCCGGTGAAACAGTTTTACGTGATCGCCGCGAAGTGGACACAGATATTTCAATCGAAAAAATCTGGCGACAGATTGAAGGTATTGGTGGTGATCATGGTTGGTTTGGAGCAGATTTTCTTTGGTGGGGCCGAGGACTCTTAGATCGTTTTGTTGGAGGTGTAGGTTTGCATCGGGGTCGTCGCGACTCAAATTATCTGCGTGTGGGAGATAGTTTAGATTTTTGGAGAGTAGAAGAGCTTGAGCGAGAACATCGCCTAAAACTGTACGCAGAGATGGTCTTACCCGGTAAAGCGTGGTTGGAGTTTACGGTTACTAAAGAGAATGGAGTAGTCCACATTGTGCAAGAAGCGACATTTCGTCCTCGCGGTTTAGGTGGGCAATTATATTGGTATGCCTTATCTCCATTTCATCTCTTTGTATTTCCAACAATGCTTCGAAATATCCTAAAGAATGCGGCCGCCGATGCATGAGTTCACGGCCGAAGTTGAAGCCCTTGCCCAAGAGGTATTGGCGTACAGTCTTGATCGTTTAAAAAATGATCCACCACTTGATGGCCCCCGCACCGCGCAAGATCTATTTTCGGAATTAGGAAACACAATTACCCCTGCTGGACTTGGCGGACATGATGCCCTCGCAGTTTTTACGAATGTTTTAGCAAAGGCATGTATCTCTACCGATCATCCACGTAACTTAGCTTTTATTCCCTCAGCGCCAAGTGAGTACGCAAATCTTTTTGATTTAGTCGTCGGTGCGAGCGCTTTATACGGCGGCTCGTGGCAAGAAGGAGCCGGCGCCGTCTTTGCGGAAAATCAAGCGCTGCGATGGTTATCGGATTTAGCGGGATTACCACAATCTGCTGGTGGAGTATTTGTACAGGGCGGAACTGTTGGAAATCTTTCGGCATTAGTTGTGGCCCGTGCCCAAGCGCGTAAAAAATATCCAGATGCACAGCGTTGGGTAATTGCCTGCAGCGAAGAAGCACACTCATCCATAACGACTGCGGCAAATGTTATGGATGTCGATGTATTAAGAGTGCCAGTCTCAGAAAACGGAAAGTTGATGGGCGACGCGCTTGCTAAAGCCATTGATGGACTTCATGCAACAACATCTAAACGTGTATTTGCGGTCGTCGCGACTTCTGGGACTACTAATTTAGGAATCATTGACGACTTAAAGGGAATCGGCGCTGCCGCCCATGCTCGAGGAATCTGGTTTCACGTAGATGGGGCATATGGCCTGGCCGCTCTATGCGCACCATCTGTACGCGAGAAGTTTGCTGGTGTCGAAGATGCTGATTCATTTATTGTCGATCCGCATAAATGGCTCTTTGCCCCGTTCGATGCTTGTGCACTTATTTATCGTGAGCCTGAGCTTGCCCGTGAAGTACATACACAGCACGCTTCTTATTTAGATACGTTGCATGATGGTTCATGGTCACCTTCAGATTATGCAATTCAATTAACGCGACGAACACGGGGACTACCATTTTGGTTTTCGCTAGCGGCTCACGGCACTGATGCATATACCGATGCGATGGAACACACGATTTCAGTTGCAAAATCTGCCGCCGATTTAATTCGTGTACATCCTAATCTCGAACTTGTGTGCGAACCCGAGCTTTCGATTGTTGCATTTACACGTAATGGTTGGAGTGCAAAGGATTATCAAAGTTGGGCGGACACATTGTTGGCAGATCAAGTTGGCTTTATTCCGCCATCATCACATCACGGCCAATCAATTCTGCGATTTGCAATTGTTAATCCATGGACGAAAGTTAGTGACATCAAGATAATTTTGGATAGGCTTTAAATCCCACACTTATTCAGACTAACCGATACGATTTAATCCATGTCTGCACAAGAAGAGCCAACGATAAATACTGGCTTGAGTGATTTAGAGACGCGCATCCTTGATTTTGAAGCGAATTGGTGGCGCTACGCTGGGGCAAAAGAGGCGGCTATAAAAGAGCTCTTCGATGTGAGCGCTCCTCGCTTTTACCAACTCCTCAATGATTTGATTGACCGAGACGATGCCCTTTTCGCCGCTCCAATGCTGGTAAAGCGCCTTCGTCGCCTGCGCGAGGCCCGAATGTCCACCCGTATCGCCCGCTAATCCCCTCTCGTTTTGCGTCTATGGGGGAGCTCCCGTAGATTTGGCGTTAGCACTCTCGGGGTGCGAGTGATAATGCCCCCGTCTAAACACAAGGAAAGTGAGCACGATTCATGGCAAAGCAGATCGCCTTTAATGAGGAAGCACGCCGCGGTTTAGAGCGCGGTATGAATATTTTGGCCGATGCGGTCAAAGTAACTCTTGGACCTCGCGGACGTAACGTCGTTCTTGAGAAGAAATGGGGCGCCCCAACAATTACTAACGACGGCGTTTCAATTGCAAAAGAGATTGATTTAGAAGATCCATGGGAAAAGATCGGCGCAGAGCTTGTTAAGGAAGTCGCTAAGAAGACTGATGACGTCGCAGGTGATGGAACAACAACTGCAACAGTGTTAGCACAAGCCCTAGTACGCGAAGGTTTGCGCAACGTTGCCGCAGGTTCAAATCCGATGGCACTTAAGCGCGGTATCGAAAAGGCAGTCGATGCAATCGTTGCCGAGCTTTTGTCTATGGCAAAGAGCGTTGATTCGAAAGAGCAGATTGCTGCAACTGCATCCATTTCAGCCGCCGATGCAACTATTGGGGAAATGATCGCTGAAGCGATGGACAAAGTTGGCAAAGAGGGAGTAATCACAGTAGAAGAGTCAAATACTTTTGGTTTGGAGTTAGAGCTCACAGAAGGTATGCGCTTCGACAAGGGTTATATCTCTCCATATTTTGTAACCGATCAAGATCGCATGGAGGTTGTTTTAGAGGATGCTTATGTATTAATTGCTAACTCGAAGATTTCCAACATCAAGGATTTAGTTCCAGTTCTTGAAAAGGTCATGCAATCAGGTAAGCCGCTTGCAATTATCGCCGAGGACGTTGAGGGTGAAGCACTTGCAACGCTAGTAGTAAATAAGATTCGCGGTACTTTCCGTTCGGCTGCAGTCAAAGCTCCAGGCTTTGGAGATCGCCGCAAGGCAATGCTTCAGGATATTGCAATCCTTACAGGTGCAACGGTTGTCTCTGAAGAGGTTGGTCTTAAACTTGATCAAACTGGCCTTGAACTTCTGGGTCGCGCTCGCAAGGTTGTTATCAGTAAAGATGAGACAACAATCGTTGAAGGTGCGGGTGATGAAACGCTTATCAAAGGTCGAGTTGCTCAGATTCGTGCAGAGATAGAAAAGAGCGATTCAGATTATGACCGCGAAAAGTTGCAGGAGCGACTTGCAAAACTTGCCGGCGGTGTAGCCATTATCAAGGCAGGTGCTGCAACAGAGGTCGAACTCAAAGAGCGCAAGCATCGCATTGAGGACGCTGTCCGCAATGCCAAAGCTGCCATTGAAGAAGGTATCGTCGCCGGTGGCGGTGTTGCACTCCTTCAGGCAGGCACCGAAGTATTTAAGAAGCTATCACTAGTTGGCGACGAAGCAACGGGCGCCAAGATTGTTGAGTTTGCAATCGAAGCACCGCTTAAGCAAATCGCTATTAACGCAGGTCTTGAGGGAGGCGTAATAGTTGAAAAAGTTCGCCACTTGCCTTCAGGACATGGATTAAATGCTGCAACTGGAGAGTACGTAGACATGATAAAGGCTGGCATTATCGATCCAGCTAAAGTTACCCGCTCTGCCCTTCAAAATGCGGCCTCTATTGCAGCGCTCTTTATTACAACTGAAGCTGTAATTGCCGATAAGCCAGAAAAGAATCCAGCACCAATGCCACAAGGTGGCGGAGATATGGACTTCTAAAGCTACTTAGTAGCACTAAACGCCGCCTTCACGTTGTGTTTATGTATCGGCTCATAAATCGCCGATTAACACGAGGGCGGCGTTCTGCTTTATCCTAAGCGCATGGGAAAGAAATCGTTGCTCAAACGGGCATCAAAAGAGAAAACTTCGATGGGTGCAAATCCCTTTGATGCAATCGAACTTGCCCGCAACGCAATAATCGACGAACTACATGGTGCCTCTGAGATTGGTAGTTTTGTCTCCGTAGAATTTGCAGATGATGATCGTGTTGCAACATATTTATTTGAAGCCCACCTTGCTGGGTATAATGGTTGGCGCTGGTGTGTCACCGTTGCAAAAGTGGATTCCGATGCGCCTGCAACGATCTGCGACGTTGTGGTTCTTCCCGGCCCACAAGCATTAACTGCCCCAGAGTGGATTCCGTATCGAGATCGCATTCAGCCCGGTGACGTAGGTGTTGGTGACATTGTTCCAAGTTCACTTGACGATCCACGTTTAGTTGCAGGTGCGCAAGCACTTCCAGCCGATGAAGAGTTGGACACTGCGATGGCGATCGAATTTGGCTTTGGTCGAGCACGCGTGATGTCTATTGAAGGTCGCGATCAAGCCGCTAAGCGATGGTATGGAGGCGATCGTGGGCCTAAATCCCCAATGGCTGAATCTGCACCGAAGCCTTGTTACTCCTGTGGCTTTTTTATTCAGATTGCGGGCTCGTTACGCTCAACTTTTGGGGTTTGTGCCAATGCAATCTCACCTGAAGATGCACGTGTTGTCTCCTTTGATCATGGCTGCGGGGCTCACTCTGAAGCGACCTTTGCACCACCTCTGTTAAACTAATCACCTGAGCGCATCGTGCGGCTATACACGTACATCTGAAACCTAAAGGAGTCACCCCATGCCTACAGGCCGCGTGAAATGGTTTTCATTAGAAAAAGGATTCGGCTTTATCGCAAACGATGAGGGCGAAGATGTGTATCTTGCAGCCTCTTCACTTCCCGAAGGCGTATCAACCGTGAAGCCAGGTACCAAACTTGAATTTAGCGTTGCTGATAGTCGCAAGGGACCCCAAGCGATGTCCGTTCATATTGTGGATGCGCCACCATCTCTTGCCGAAAACTCTCGTGTGAATCCCGATGACTTAGCCGCGATGATAGAGGACACCATCAAGATTTTAGATCGAGTTGGAAATGGCCTTCGCCACGGGCGCCACCCTGCAGGTCCAGAAGCTGAGCGCTTGGGCCGAGTTCTGCGGGGCATCGCAACTCAACTAGAGGCTTAGATTCCACTTCGTCGTGCGCGGCGGATTGAATACCGAATACCGAGTGCACCAAGAATCGCACCGAAGATGCACGTCCAGATGAATTTTGATTCGGCGTTCATTGCAATCGCTATCACTCCAACGACCAGCCAACCAATAGTTCCGATTGCTACTAGGGTTACAACTGATCGGATATTTGACGTCATGAAAGAAGAGTAATGGGGATTTCGGTTACAACACCCAAAGGTGCCAACTGGCGCTCATTTCGTCATCGAAATTATCGCATTCTCTTTCCAGCAAATGCCGTATCAAATATAGGCAGTTGGACTCAACGAATTGCCCAAGATTGGCTCGTTTTAGAGCTCACCAATAACAACGGTACATATTTAGGCCTGGTCACCGCAATTCAGTTTGCACCTGTCTTACTCTTCTCCCTTCATGGCGGTGCCTTGGCAGATCGCTTGGATAAGCAGAAGGTACTGATCGTGACAAATATTCTCGGCTGCGCAGCATCTATTGCGTTGGGTATTTTGGTGATGACACACTTTGTACAACTCTGGCATGTCTTTGCTTTAGCTGGGATACTTGGAATTGCGACGGCCATCGAAGCCCCGGTGCGCCAGGCATTTACTAGTGAGTTAGTTGGGCGTGAGGACTTACCTAACGCCGTGAGTCTGAATTCGGCAAACTTCAATGGTGGGCGACTAATCGGACCGGCCGTTTCAGGCTTACTTATTGCCGCCTTTGGTACTGGGCCTTCATTTTTACTTAATGGAATCTCCTACTTCTTCGTAATTTTTGCGTTCTTTAAACTCGATAAAAAAGCCTTCTTTCATCAAGATGAGTTAAAAACAACAGGAAATATCCGCGAAGGCATCGCATATGCAAAGGCGCGTCCAGACATTTATGTTGTCATGATAATGGTCTTTGCTATAGCTACTTTTGGGCTTAATTTTCAAATCTTTAACGCGTTGATGGCAACACATGAGTTTAAATTAGGACCGGCAAGTTTTGGCTTGATGGGAACTTTTATAGCGATTGGTTCTTTGACTGGAGCAATCGGCTCCGCACGATTAGAACGTTTTAGAACTACGCGCTTTGTCATCATTGGAGGAATGCTTTTTTCAACATCCATCATTATTCTTTCAGTGCTTCCGAATTACTCTTCCTATATTTTTTGGCTTCCAGTCTGTGGAGTCACTGCACTTACGACCTTAGTTTCGGCTAACTCCATTGTTCAGACCAATACTGACCAAGCTATTCGTGGACGAGTCATGGGTCTGTACTTACTTATCTTTATGGGTGGTACGCCATTTGGTTCTCCGCTCATTGGTTTGGCCACCGATTTCATCGGTATTCGGGCCACGATTGCTTGGTGCGGAGGTATTTCTCTCAGTGCATCGATTCTTGTCTGGATAAAATATCGTAATAAAGTTGCCAAGCCTGATGACATAAGCGTTGCCGGAGTATTAAAGGCTTCTAATCGCAATCAAGATAATTAATCCGCATAAGACTACCAAGGTAATAATTCTGCGAACTCGATACTTCACGGTTTCAAACCTGAACTGAGTGAGAAGGTACGAGTTTTACAATTGTAAAGGCAATGATAATTAATATTGGAACCATGATGTAAGCCCGAGAGATTCCGAAATTATCACCCAACACTCCTAGAAGAAATGGCGCGGTTGCAATTGCAATTCCAGCGGCAAGGGAAGTTCGGCCAATCGCAAGATCAGGGCGGCCATCACTAAAAGAGATGAGTCGAATTGCGGCAAGTGCAAATTGAATTGAAATGCCTAAACCAATCAAGAATAGAGAAATGATGCTAACAATCATGGAATGTGAAAACCAAAATGCAAGGAATCCGAGAAATTGCAGCGCAATTGCCATCAGCAATTGAGTATCAAGTTTGAACTTCTTCAAAAAAATACCGCCATACCAGCGGCCGACTCCCATTCCGCTTCCGAGGGCAACTATTGCCACCGTTGAGATAGCCGCTGTTGTTCCCACACGATTTTTTAATAATGCAGCTGCCCAGAAAGAAATGGCGAACTCACTTGAAATACAGGCAACGAATCCAATCCATGACACCCAAAAAGCACGCGAGAGTTTTCCGCGCTGAGGGCCGGCCTCATCAGGAATATAGTCAGTGGCACCTCTTTCGCGTCCAACTAGAAAGAGTGTTATTGCAATGGGTATTGCCAAAAGCAATCCGATGCGCCATAGGTGTGGAAAGCCGATTGCAATACTACCGATTAAGGCGGTTCCAATTACGAATCCAACGGATGCGATCCCATTTGCTTGAGGAATCGCAACTTCTGCGGCTTTGCCAAAGTGATGCGACATCGATGTAAGCATCGTATTGATAACGATTGAAGTTCCAAAGCCCGTTATCAAAGTTGCTGGAAGAGTCAGATAAACAGGAGGCGATAAAACAAAGATAATTAAACCTGTACTAAAAATTACAAGGCCTATCCAGCTAGCCCGAGTGCGGCCAAAGCGATGAGCGATATGCGGATTGGCGTAACCGGCAAGAATTGAAGCAATTCCCATGGCGGTGCCATGAAGACCGGCGATAGTAAGAGACGTACCTTGATCTGCACGTAAGAGTGATTGAGCAGGACCAAAACCTCCAAGATAAAAATTCACTATCGCGGTTTGGGTGGCAATAACCCAGAAAAAACGGTCGCGGTGAAAAGTTTTAGGCATCTTTTAGAGAGCAGATACTACGAAATCAATGCAGTTGGTGAGGGCTTGCACATCACTTGGGTCAACTGCCGGGAACATTCCAATGCGTAGTTGGTTTTTACCCAATTTACGATATGGCTCGGTATCTACAATCCCATTTGCGCGTAAGGTTGAAGCAATCCTCATGGCATCTAACTCTTCATCAAAGTTTATCGTGCCGACAACGCTCGAGCGCATTGCGGGATTGGCAACAAAAGGTGTCGTATAGCTTGTTTTCTCGGCCCAAGAGTACAAATTACCTGCCGATTCACTGCTGCGACCGGCAGCAAATGTCAGCCCGCCACCAGCGTTCATCCATTCGATCTGCTCGGCCAACATCATCAAAGTTGCAACGGCAGGCGTGTTATAGGTTTGATTTAAGCGCGAGTTTTCAATTGCAATTGTTAAATCAAAGAAGGCAGGAATCCATCGACCGCTTGACTTGATGGCATTGACTCGTTCAATCGCAGCTGGGCTCATGATTGCAATCCAGAGTCCTCCGTCGGATGCAAATGACTTTTGGGGCGCAAAATAATAAGTATCGAACTCTTGTGGATCGACCAATAATCCTCCTGCAGCACTCGTTGCATCAACAACCAGCAGCGCGCTATCAATACCTTCAGGCCGCACAATCGGCATTGAAACACCTGTACTTGTCTCATTGTGCGTTAGGGCATAAACGTCGATTCCATCCTCAACCAATGCCAGGGGATGCGATCCCGGTTCGGATGCAATGACCATTGGATCGCTCAAGAAAGGCGCCTCTCTTGCCGCAGCTGCGAACTTCGAGGAGAACTCACCGAAAACTAAGTGCTGTGAGCGCTTTTGAATTAAACCGATAGTTGCAATATCCCAGAATGCAGTAGATCCACCATTGCCTAGGATTACTTCATATCCATCGGGGAGATTAAAAAGGGCGTGCAGGCCATCACGTACGCGTTTTACAACGTTCTTTACTGGTTTTTGACGATGTGAAGTTCCAAGGATCGAAGTCCCGCTCGATGTAAGTGCAGTTAAAGCTGCAGGTCGAATCTTTGATGGACCACAACCAAAACGACCATCAATCGGTTTCATGTGGGGTGGAATGACAATCTCTGCGCTCATAAAGCAAGTTTACGGGTAGTAGCGACCTATCACCCAATCACGCTCTAATGTTGCCCGCTCATAACGAAGTCGATCATGCATCCTTGAATTTCTACCTTGCCAAAACTCAATTGACAATGGCATTACTCGATATCCACCCCAATGTGGTGGACAAGGGACAACTTCACCCTCAGGCCATTTTTCGGCCGCGCCTTGAAATCTCTGTTCAAGCTCTTCGCGCGAAGCCAGCGGCGCCGATTGATGGCTTGCCCACGCGCCAATCTGTGAAGACCACGGACGCGTTGCAAAATATTTTTGTGATTCGTCGGTACTTACTTTAAGAGTTGTGCCGCTTATTGAAATCTGACGCTCCATCGCATACCAAGGAAATAAAAGACTTACCTGTGGGTTCAATTCGATGGAGTGAGCTTTACGCGAAGAGTAATTAGTAAAAAAAGTAAATCCACCGTGCGATATATCTTTCAGTAAAACGGTACGCGTACTAATCCCCACATCAGAATCTACGGTCGATAGCACCATGGCATTTGCTTCCACGATTATTGAATTTTCATGTGCCTCTTGTAACCAACCGGCAAATGCCAAGAACGGATTGGAATCGAGTGGGCCGATACCATTCTTGCCATACGATCGACGCATCTGACTGATCTCTTCCCGCTGGGAATCCTCATTTACCATAGATGTATCGAACCTCACTTTCGCCCAGATTGCATCCCCGAACACTTGAGTGCTTCCCTCAACACTTATGGTCATCGGAACCCCTTGCGTGGGTGCAGAATTAGCCCAGTGCTAAACAGATTAAAAGGAGCTCAGCATGTCTGAAGATTTTAAGCCTGGCCTTGAAGGAGTTATAGCTTTTGAGTCAGAGATTGCCGAGCCAGATAAAGAGGGCAGTGCACTGCGCTACCGTGGAGTCGATATTGACGAGCTAGTCGGCCGAGTTTCTTTTGGAAACGTCTGGGGATTACTTGTTGATGACGAGTTTAATCCTGGACTTCCAAATGCAGAAAAATTTCCTCTCCCCGTCCATTCTGGCGATGTTCGCGTTGATGTACAAGCTGCAATTTCGATGCTGGCACCCGCATGGGGATTTAAACCACTTCTAGATATCGATGACTCCGAGGCTCGTAGTAATTTAGCTCGTGCATCGGTCATGGTGCTCTCATATTTGTCCCAAGCTGCACGTGGCGTCACTGCCCCGCCAGTTCCAGAGTCAGAAATAGATAAGGCACATACCGTTGTAGAACGAATGATGATTCGCTGGCGCGGTGAACCCGATCCACTTCATGTTCGTGCAATTGATGCTTATTTTGTCTCTGCCGCCGAGCATGGCATGAATGCTTCAACTTTTACAGCGCGCGTAATTGCATCGACTGGTGCCGATGTAGCAGCGGCTTTGTCGGGAGCTATTGGTGCGATGTCGGGTCCCTTACATGGCGGTGCACCTTCACGCGTACTTCATATGATTGAAGAAGTTGAAAGAACTCAAGATCCAACGTCTTATGTCAAAGGATTGCTCGATCGAAAAGAGCGTTTGATGGGATTTGGTCACCGCGTGTACCGAGCAGAAGATCCACGCGCGCGCACGTTGCGACGCACGGCAAAAGAATTAAATGCTCCACGTTATGCAGTCGCTGAAGCTCTCGAACAGGCAGCGTTAAAAGAGTTACGCGAGCGTCAACCTGATCGCGTTCTCGAAACTAATGTTGAGTTTTGGGCGGCGATTATTTTGGACTTTGCCGAAGTTCCACCGCACTTATTTACATCCATGTTGGCGCCACGGTCGCGGCACTGGACGGCCTGGGCGCCGAACGCAAGCTGGTGCTGATTCTGGGTGGCGACGGCAAGGGCCAGGACTTTTCGCCGCTCCAGGCACCGGTCGCGCAATTCACGCG
>JANYCW010000040.1 GCA_025360085.1 Actinomycetes bacterium | reverse complement strand
ATTGCCCAATATTCCCCACTGCTGCCTCCCGTAGGAGTCTGGGCCGTGTCTCAGTCCCAGTGTGGCCGGTCGCCCTCTCAGGCCGGCTACCCGTCGTCGCCTTGGTGAGCCATTACCTCACCAACAAGCTGATAGGCCGCGAGGTCATCTTCAACCGAAAAACTTTCCAGATCAGCAGATGCCTGCCGAGCTCGTATCCGGTATTAGCCCCGGTTTCCCGGAGTTATCCCAGTGTTGAAGGTAGATTCCTCACGTGTTCCTCACCCGTTCGCCGCTAATCCATCCCCGAAGGGATCTCATCGCTCGACTTGCATGTGTAAAGCACGCCGCCAGCGTTCGTCCTGAGCCAGGATCAAACTCTCCATAGAAAGTTTTATCTGGCGTACAGACAAACAAACTAACGTTTATTTTGTCTTATTTACCAAAGGAAATCAACGGGTATAACTTTTAACGGTCATACCTCATTGAAGTATTTGTTTATGCCGTGGGTATCTTTCAAAAGCCAGTGTAAAACACTCACTTCGCGCTATTTAAAGCATGTCAAATACAGCCACATATTGGCATTGACTTATGGCACGCTGTTGAGTTCTCAAGGTACGGATGCGCACTGGAGCATAGAATTTCTTCCATTTTTCAGGGCAGACCCCCAAAACTACTCCATACACGCGGGCGCGGTCAAACGCTCGCCATTGTGATGAACTAGAGATGAAGATTGCTTCTGTTCGGCCTATATCGTCCGTTTCACAGCAAGAGCGTAACTATAACCCGCGCTCACAGAAGGGTCAAATCGGGTTATAGGCGCGTAGAAGTTTCTGCATACCATCAAAAAAACCTAGCCCGCTAGGCTTTTAAGGCGATTAAATGAGTTCAACGGCAGCTAAGTCGCGCTTACCTTTTCGCAATATCGCATATTTGCCGTATAAAAAAGCAGATTTTTCTGGTGCAAACTCCTCTGACGTGATCTTTACATTATTGAGATATGCGCCACCATCTTTTACGACGCGTCGCGCCGCGGATTTGCTCTCAACGACGCCGGTTGCTGCTAGGAGATCTACCCACGTCGGAATCTCATCATCTTTTGAAATAGTTGTACGTGGAAGCTGGGCCAAAGCCGAGCCAAGTGTTTTTTCATCTAGCTCATTTAAATCACCCTGTCCAAATAGTGCGCGCGCTGCGTTTTCAACGCGCGTTGTTGTATCGGGTGAGTGCACCAGAGTTGTAAGTTCGCGCGCTAGGGCGCGATGGGCTTCGCGCAGCCCAGGATTTTCGCTATGTGCTTTTTCTAACGCTTCGATCTCTGCATGCGATAGAAAAGAAAAGATTTTAAGAAAATTAATAACATCTTTATCGTCGGTGTTTAACCAAAACTGAAAAAATGCATACGGTGAAGTCATCTCGGGATCTAACCAAATACTTCCGCCGGCAGTTTTGCCAAATTTAGAGCCATCTGATTTTGCTAATAATGGAACGGTGAGTGCATGTGCACTCCCCTGCTCAACACGACGGATTAAATCCAAGCCGGCAACAATGTTTCCCCATTGATCTGAACCACCTAGTTGCAGCGTGCAGTTGTGGCGACGAAAGAGTTCTAAGAAATCATAAGACTGCAGAACTTGATAAGAGAACTCCGTATAAGAAATCCCTCCCGCCTCTAACCGTGCAGCGACGGATTCTTTAGCTAACATTTGATTAACCGAGAAATGTTTACCAATATCGCGCAGGAATTCAATTGCAGTTAGTGGCGCAGTCCAATCGAGATTGTTAACAACCAGTGCAGGATTTGTTGTGGTATCAAAATCTAGAAATGATGAAACTTGTTTACGGATTCCTGTAACCCATCCCTCTACGACATCGCTGCTATTGAGTGAGCGCTCATCGTTTCGACCACTGGGATCCCCGACTAATCCCGTTGCTCCCCCGACTAAGGCGATGGGGTGATGGCCAGCTAACTGAAAGCGGCGCAGAACTAAAAGGACGACGAGATTTCCAACATGCAATGATGCCGCCGTTGGATCGAAGCCGATATAGGCAGTGGTGGGTTTTTCCAGCGCTTGAGTGAGCGCTTTTTCATCGGTTGATTGGGCAAGCAAACCCCGCCACCGTAAATCATCAATGAGTTTCATGATGCCATCATCTCCCTAAAAACCTTCTGTGCGCGGGTAATTAACGCCGCTTGCCCTGCATTTGCGGCAAGAGCATCTGCGATTTGTTTGGCTACTAAAACCGGCGCAGTTCCGCCAGCAGTGGTGCGCGAATGAAGCGCACCTTCAACGCTGAGCACCATGCGCACGCCCGGATCTAAAGCTGAGTGAATCGCGAGAAATTCGCTATCGGTTAATTCGTGCAGTTGGCGATTCGTGCTCTGACAGAGTTTTACGCATGAACCTGCCGCTTCGTGCGCCTGTGCAAAGGCAATCTTTTTGAGCACTAAATAATCGGCAATCTCAGTGGCTAAAGTAAAACCAAGGGGTGCAGCCATCGCCATTTTTTCACGATCAAACTCGGTTGTGGCAATCATTCCAGCCACTGCCGGAAGAAGTAAAAGTAGTGTGTCAATACTGTCGAATAAAGGCTCTTTATCCTCTTGCAGATCTCGGTTATAAGCAAAGGGAAGGGCTTTGAGCATTGTTAAAACAGATACTAAATTTCCAAGCAAACGACCAGATTTTCCCCGCGCGAGTTCGGCAATATCTGGATTTTTCTTTTGCGGCATAATCGATGATCCCGTTGAATAAGCATCAGATACCTCTGCCCAAGCGAACTCCGTTGATGCCCACAACGTCCACTCCTGGCCTATACGCGAGAGGTGGATTCCAATGAGTGAGAAAATAAATAAAGCTTCGGCGACGTAATCACGATCGCTCACGGCATCGATACTATTTGCAAAGCTGGATGCAAATCCTAAATTGACGGCCGTGAATGCCGGGTCAAGGGGAAGCGATGAGCCCGCAAGTGCGCCGGCGCCAAGAGAGCTAACCGATGTTCTATCAAGCCAATCATTGATGCGATCTAAATCGCGGGCAAAAGCATGTGCATGTTTTGCCAACTCATGGCCAAAAGAAACAGGCTGTGCATGTTGAATATGCGTAAAGCCAGGTGCGCTGTCATTGATGTACTGCGCTGCTTTTTCTAAAATTGCGCTCTGTAAAGTGGTGATCATTGAGCCAACTTCGAGCATGTGATCGATTGAAAATAAACGTAGATCAGTGGTGACTTGGTCGTTGCGCGAACGCCCGGCGCGAAGGGCGCCCCCGAGTGGCCCTAGCTTTTCGGTAAGGCCACGCTCAAGGGCGCTATGGACATCTTCATCGTTTGCTTGGGGTATAAATTTTCCAGCGTTGACTTCTTCGGCTAACTCTTTGAGTCCCTGGCGAATTGCACCAGCATCCGTTGGGGTCAGTAACCCACTACTTTCTAAAACAGCTACATGGGCAAGAGATGAACGGATGTCATAAGGTGCTAGGCGCCAATCAAATTCAATGCTGCAGGAAAGGGCGAAGGCTGAATCGGCAGAGCTATCAGTAAATCGCCCACCCCAGAGTGCCATTTATTTTTTCCCAACCGTAGATGCTGCGTATGCCAGTAATTCTTTCGCTAATTGGGCGCCGCCCGTGGCTTTCTTGGATACCAAAATAATCGTGTCGTCGCCAGCGATAGTACCGATGACCCCGCTCAAATTCGCATGATCGAGTGAGCTAGCCAAAAACTGCGCCGCCCCCGGTGGTGTGTGAATGACAGCCAAATTGGCACTGTGATCAACGGTGAGAATCAACTTTGAGGGCATGGATGTAAGTCGGGCGCGTGCATCATCACCGGTTCCCTGAATCTGATAGATCGTTTCGCCATTATTTGTGCGCCCACGTACGGCGCCAATTTCCTCTAAGTCACGGCTAGCAGTTGCTTGCGTGACGAGGTAGCCAGATTTTTTAAGCAGGGCGACTAAATCTGACTGCGAACGAACCAATCCAGCCTGAATGAGTGAAATGGCCTTGGCTCGACGGGCTAAGACGCTAGTTGAATTAGTGGACATCGTTCAAGACCATTCTAAACATTGAAATAAATGTACTTAACTGTTTTTTTGTAACGATCAACGCGGGGGCTATGCGTATCGTTGTAGGAGTCGGTGCATTTACCAAAATCCCTTTTTCTTGTAAAGCGATCTGTACCTTGTGCGCACTTTCTGAATTTAATTCGATTCCAATCAGAAGTCCTGCGCCACGGACCTCTTTTACTCCCGGAATTAATGCTAATCCATCTTTTAAAATCTTTTCATGTTCTTTTACTGCTGCCAATAAATTTGCCTTCTCAATGAAATCAATCGCCGCTAATCCTGCCGCGGTCGTTATTGGATTGCCACCGAAAGTTGAGCCGTGGTCTCCAGGTTTAAATAGCGAAGCCGAAGATCCACATGCAATCATCGCTGCTAGGGGTAGACCACCGCCTAGGCCTTTAGCAAGAGTGATGACATCTGGAGTGATGCCAGAGTATTCATAACCAAACCACTCCCCTGTGCGTCCCATTCCGGTCTGTACGCAATCAAGAACCATAAGCGCACCGCTTGCATTACATATTTCGCGTACTTGCCAAAGATAGTCTGGTGGCGGAACGATGACTCCGGCCTCTCCCATTATCGGTTCGATAATTACCATCGCTGTTTTTCTATTAACTGCACGGTTCATCGCGGCAATATCTGCGTAGGGCACATGTTTAACGCTCTTGAGCAAAGGTAGAAACGGATCGCGCTTTGAAGGCTGACCCGTTAATGAGAGTGCGCCCATAGTGCGCCCATGAAATGCGCCTTGGGCAGCAACTACACGGAATCGACCCGTTAAACGTGAAAGTTTGAAGGCAGCTTCATTGGCTTCGGCCCCAGATTGGGCGAAAAATACCTTTGCGCGTGCATCACCCGTGAAACTCTTTAACTTTTCGGCCAAATTGAGAGCATTTGGATGGGCATAAAAATTACTGACATGTCCAAGGGTACTTATCTGTTTAGTAACGGCTTTAACTATGGCTGGATGAGCATGTCCCAAAATATTTGTTGCAATGCCACCGAGAAAATCTACATACTCTTTTCCATCAGCATCATGAACAACTAAACCTTTGCCTTTGACGAGGGCGATTGATGGAGCGCCATAGTTATTTTGTATCGATGCCGACCACCTTTCCACCAACTCTTTGTTCTTCATGCAATCACCAGAGTTCCGCCATGGCCAGCTAACGCTGCGTCAAAACTCGTGGGATCTCTTCCATCAATAATACGAACCGCTTTAGCTCCTTGGGCAATTGCATGTAAAACCGCTTGCACCTTTGGCGCCATCCCATCGCTAAATGTTGATGCAAGAGATTCAAGTTCATCCGCCGAGATAACATCTATCAACGAATCTCTATCGGGCCAATTACGGTAAATACCAGCAACATCGGTCATGATTATTAGAACGCTTGACTCAAAGGCACCTGCCAATGCAGCTGCAGCTAAATCAGCGTTGAGATTTAACCCGCCATCGCCTGATTCATTGGCAGAAATTGGTGCGAGCACAGGAACAAATCCATCGTTTAAAAGTGATTGAATCTGGGCAGTATGCACGGATACAACCTCGCCCGCCTGCCCAAGGTCAACTGGGCTGCCATCGATGAGTGCGCTCTTTTTTCGTGAAATAAACGTCGGTAGTTCGCGCCCAGATATTGCTATGGCATTTACTCCACTTCGTACAAGTGTTGCTGCAAGTTGGGTTCCAACGTCCTTAGTCAAAACTCGTTCTACGATAGTGAAAATTTCGGGAGAGGTATATCTAAAACCTTCTATAAATTCACTTTCGATTCCGGCCTTGGTTAATGCCGCATTGATGTGAGGTCCACCGCCATGGACGACAACAATTTTTTCACCTCTTAAGATTCCAGTTGAAATAGCGTTGGCGAAGTTGCCATTTTCATCGTCCATTGCATGTCCACCGAACTTAACGATGATCATGTTGAGTAGGCCGAGTTTTCATGGACGTATCCATGCGATAAATCATTGGTTAAAATAACCGCGCTAGCGTGACCTATATTCATGTTGATCACTATTCTTACCAAGCGATCGCTGAAATTCACCGTAGTTTTATCCACATCGGCAGCGCTATTAGTACAGACTGCAACACCGTTAAGGTTTACATCAATCTTACTTGGATCCATTTCGGCATCGGCCGTGCCAACAGCTGCCAAGATTCGACCCCAATTGGGATCTCCTCCAAAGATTGCGGCTTTGAGCAGGTTATTTCGGGCACATGCACGACCGATCTTGACCGCATCGTTCTCACTTGCTGCATTCATTACTTTAATTTCCACCGTTTTAGTAGAGCCTTCGGCATCGGCAATGAGTTGAGCGCTTAGAGATTCACAGACATGCATGAGAAGCTCTTCTAGCCCTTGGTCACTAATTGAAATACCGGATGCACCAGATGACATTAACAACACCGTATCGTTAGTAGACATACAGCCATCAGAATCAATTCGATTAAATGTGCGATCGGTTGCACGTGTAAATATTTCCTGCGCATTATGTGAAATAATCGCATCAGTCATAATCACCGACAACATGGTTGCAAGTCCGGGCGCTAGCATTCCAGCACCCTTAGCAATTCCTGATACTTCAACCCCGAACTTATGTGTGGTACATATTTTTGCAACAGTGTCCGTTGTCATAATCGCCTGCGCCGCGGCACCTAATGAATCGCTATCCATAAGTGGCGCTATGGTTCTTATTCCCTTAATTATTTTTTCCATCGGCAATGGTTCACCGATAAGCCCTGTCGAACATACGATTACTTCACCTGATGAGATCGATAAAAGTTCACCTACGAGCTCGGCTGTTGCATGTGTATCAATAAAACCTTGCGGGCCAGTGCAGGCATTGGCGCCTCCTGAGTTAAGAACCACGGCGCGCACGGTTGCACCCTTAGCAACTTGACGTGACCAGATAACTGGGGCAGCTACTACCTTATTGCTTGTAAATACGGCAGCAGAATTAAAGTATGGTCCTTGATTTTCTATCAGGGTTACATCAAGCGCGCCATTGCTTTTCAAACCAGCGGCCACGGCCCCTGCTCGAAAGCCCTTTGGTAACCTCATACACCTAGACCATCAATTAACAGCCCAGTGGTTTCATCAAAACCCGCCATTACATTAGCGTTTTGAATCGCCTGGCTTGCAGCACCCTTGCCTAAATTATCAAGGGCTGATGAAATGATAAGTCGATTCGTGTGTTCATCAACTCCGACCTGTATCTGGGCTCTATTGCTGCCAGTGAGATCGCCGGTCTTTGGCAATTGGCCAGAGGGGAGAACCTCAACAAAGTATTCATCTGCATATGCCGTGGTGTAGATAGTATGCACTTCTTTTGTACTCATTGGTTTCGTCAACTTGGCGGTTATTGTTGAAAGAATTCCACGTGGCATTGGTGCCAAGATGGGAGTAAATGAAATTCGAACTGCGCTGTGCGCAATTTTACTTAAGGCCTCTTCGATTTCAGGTGTGTGTTGATGTACTCCAGCAAATTTATAGGAAGTAAGTGATCCCATCACCTGGCTTGCACTCAAACTGATCTTTTCACTTCTTCCAGCCCCTGTTGTTCCAGAGGCTGCCACCACAACAATGTCATCAACGGCAATGAATCCAAGTGCCGGTGCAATACCAAGAAGAATGGATGTGGCATAACAGCCCGGGTTAGCTACTCTGGAAGCGGCGGCAATAATTCCTCGTTGACCTGGTAATTCAGCAAGCCCATAGCTCCATGTTCCTGCGTGAGCGCCGCCATAGTATTTTTCCCACTGCGCAGTATCGCTTAAACGAAAGTCGGCGCCTAGATCAATGATTTTTACGTCAGATGGAATCGATGAAACTAACGCCGCAGATTCGCCAAGTGGCAATGCAATGAATGCATATTCAATACCTGCAAAATCAATCTGGGACGGGGTTAAAAAACGCTGACCGGCGTATGAGCTCAGATGTGGATGTACCGTGGTAACGAGTTCTCCTGCATTGCTATGTGCACTTATCTCAACAACCTGAAAATGAGGGTGAAGGGCCAATAAACGCAGGAGCTCTCCACCTGCATAGCCACTGCCGCCGATAACCACTGTTTTCATAGAGATAGCATAGACAAACTTCGATATTTATGCAATTTGATGCATATTTATGCGGTACGAACTTCCGCCCCATATTTGTTTACCGCGACCGCGGTAGCGGCCTCTCTCATGGCAGAGACTTCATCCCCCGTTAGGGTGCGATCGGGGGCGCGGAAAGTTAGCGTGAAAGCCAGAGATACTTTGCCTTCGCCAATCGCGGCATAGCGATCAAAGAGGGTAATAGATTCAAGAAGTTCGCCCGCACCTTCGCGCAGAGCCGCCTCAATATCCCCGGCCAGGACAGAGGTATCAACGATTAGTGAGACATCTTGCGTAGCCGGCGGCATCACTGCAACTGATTGTGCTCGCACCATGGGTGTTTGGGGCAAGGCATCAAGATTTATGACAAATGCAACTGAACGAAGCGGTAACGAGAACTGTTCTACCACACGCGGATGGAGCTCACCTGCATGCGCCACGGGCCGCCCATCGATAATAAACTCAACACACCTGCCTGGATGCCATGGCGCAAAATCACTTCGCTTAAGTGAGTAGCTCAGATTCGAGAGTTCAAGAATTCGCTCAACATGTGCGATTGCATCGTTGTGATCAAAGCTTCGCGCCTTGCCACGCCAAGATTCACGTTCAATCTTTCCCCCCAATAGCCCCGCACAGTGCAGATGTTGCACCGGTACGCTGGCAAAGATATCGGCGATAATGTTATCCGATGGTTTAGCTCCAAGCTCTGGTGAAATCGCTGGACCCAAATCTTGAGAGTTGCGAAAGATAGATGCGATCTCAAAGATAGCGATATCTTTTGCGCCGCGGCCAATATTTCGTTGAGCCACCTGAGCAAGACCCGGCAAAAGATGAGTTCGAAGGACAGGATTATCCTCCGACATGGGATTGGCTAAACGATAGGTAGAAGCGCGCTCGGCGACATAACCCATAGATGCAATGAGTGCGTCGTTTGTAAATGGAAATGTCTGGACTTCCGATAAACCCTGCGCGGCGAGGGAAAGCGCTATTGCGCGCCGACGCTTTTGGGCCGCAGTCAAGCTGGCATGCAGCGGACGAGGCGGCAAGTGCGATGGAATACTGTCGTAACCGAGCATGCGCGCGACCTCTTCAACAAAGTCGGCGGGTTGCGTTAAATCCCAACGCCATGAGGGCGGATCTACATTGAAATCGGCATCGACATCGCAGCCAAGCATGGTGAGAATTTCGCAGATTTTTTGTTCAGGGACATCAATGCCCAAAACCCGTGAAATATATTGTGGATCAAGCTGGACAATCGGGGCGTAAACGGGCTTACCCGAACTGCGAGTTTGGATATGCACGGCCCCTGCGAACTCAATAAGTAACTGCGCACAACGGGCGGAGGCAAACTGGGCCAATGAAGCATCAACCGATCTTTCAAAGCGCCGCGATGCCTCGGTTGAAAGTTTATGACGTCTAGAACTCTTGGCAATTGCCATCGGATCAAAGCGCGCCGCCTCGATTACAAGTTCAGTTGTTAACTCGTTAATCTCAGATCCTGCCCCACCCATAATTCCAGCGATAGCAAGCGTTCGCTTATCATCCATTACCACAACGTCATCAGGTGAAACATTGCGCTCTTGTGAATCTAGCGTTATAAAGCTCTCGCCCGTTTTTAATCGTCCGATCCGAATATCACCCGAAATCTCGCTCCGGTCAAATGCATGCATCGGCTGTCCTAATTCGAGCATCACATAGTTAGTAATATCAACGGCCAAGGAGATAGAACGCATTCCCATTTTTTCAAGACGTCGAATGATCCACAAAGGTGTAGGAGATTGAGGATTGTAATTTCCCAGTGTGGTCAAATATAAAACGCTTGCTCCAGTTTCTAATACTGGCTTGACACCAATACCACGCTCTTCAAACTCACAGGAGCGCAGCGCCTCAACGGGATCAGTGTAGGAAAGGCCAAGAACTCCTGCGATTTCGCGCGCCAATCCGCGGATACTTAAGGCGTAACCACGATCTGGATTTACGGCAATATCAAAGATGGTGTCGTTTATTTCAAGGAGCACAATTGCATCATCACCGATGTGAGCCTGGCCCGGAGCAATAACCATGATGCCGGCGTGCTCATCACTTAAAGCTAATTCGCGCGATGAACAGATCATTCCATCGCTGATTTTTCCATATGTTTCTCGCTGGGCGATTTCAAAACCACCAGGTAGAACCGCACCGGGGAGTGCAACAACAACGAGATCGCCTACTTTAAAATTAAAGGCACCACAGATAACAAAGCGGATCTTTCCTTCACCACAATCAAGGCCAACAAAACGTATAGGTTTTTTGAATTCGGTAATCTCTTCGATTGAAACAACATCACCAATTACGAGCGGCCCAGTTAAATCAACGCCAGTTTCGATAATCTCCTCAACTTCAAAACCGACACGGATGAAAGCTTGTGCGATTTCATCAGATGAAAGTGATGTCGGGATAGCAGCGAATTCTTTGAGCCACGAGCGTGGTGCGCGCATTAGAGCCCAACCCCGAACTGTCGAGTAAAACGAAGATCGCCTTCGACGATGTCATGCATATCGGTAATGCCATGGCGCACCATTAACGTACGCTCGATGCCCATACCAAAAGCAAATCCTGAGAAAATCTCAGTGTCGATTCCGCACGTCTGCAAAACTTTAGGATTGACCATTCCACAACCGCCCCATTCAATCCAGCGATTATTAAAATAGATATCGACTTCGGCGCTTGGCTCTGTGAATGGAAAAAACGATGGTCGTAACCGCGTGGTGACATCCGGGCCAAACATGGCCTGTGCAAAATTATCGAGTGTGCCCTTTAAGTGGGCCATAGTGATTCCTCGATCGACCACTAAGCCCTCGACTTGGTGAAATACCGGGCTATGTGTGGCATCGAGTCCGTCGGCCCGAAAAGTACGTCCCGGGGAAATAATGTAAATCGGCGGTGAAGATGTAAGCATTGTGCGGATTTGAACAGGCGATGTTTGAGTCCGTAGAACTATCCCTGATTCAATCGGCTCTAGAAAAAATGTATCTTGCATCGTGCGCGCTGGATGATCGGGAGGAATATTGAGTGCATCAAAGTTAAGCCAGCCAGACTCCATCTCTGGACCCTCTTGCACGCTATATCCCTGTTCAATAAAGAAATCGCTGATCTCATTCTTCATAATGGAAATCGGATGTAAGCCGCCACGGTGAGAACGATTAGAGGCAAGTGTGACGTCCAGTATTTCTTCTAGCAAAACTTTCATATCGCGCTCAGCCTCTAAAACCGATGTTGCATCGGCAAGGGAGCTGGCAATGGAGGCTTTGGCATCCCCAATGAGCTTTCCATATTGCATCTTCTCATCGGCAGGCAGCGCCCCAAGGCCGCGAGATGCTAACGCGATAGGTGATTTGTCGCCAGAGTGTGTCAGGCGTGCAATTTTAAGAGTGTCTAAATCTGCAGCGGCTGCGAATGCGGCGTGGGCATCGGATACCCAGCTTGCTATCTCATCTTCGCGCATGGAGCGAGTCTAATGGTTGCAACTTTAAGCAGGCCGCATTTTTGCCAGGTGATACATAACGATCGCCGCCGCCGCCGAAAGATTCAGGCTCTCAGCCGCACCTGGCATGGGGATACTCACCGATTCAATCGCAGCACTCGAATCAAATGTTGCTAAGCCGTGCGCTTCGTTTCCAAAAATTGCAATGCAATCCCCCGAAGTGGTGAAATCAGTTAAAGGCTTTGAACCCTTTGAACCCAGAGTAAATGCATGAAGTTTCTTTGAAGTGAGTAAGCCTTGGAGTTCGATAGATTCAAAAACAGGGATATGCCACAGTGAACCAGCGGTACTTCGAACCACTTTAGGTGAGTACATATCGACGCTGCCAGGTGAAGTAATTACGGCATCCATTCCAAAAGCATCGGCAGATCTTAAAATTGTTCCGGCATTTCCTGGATCTTGGATCTCTGAGAGATAAATAAATTTACGTGTTCCATTCAAAGCGATGGAATCTAGTGATGATCGCGGAATCGTGCAGATCGCAAGAATGCCCTGCGGGGTAATTGTCTGCGACATCGCTGACATAACTCCATCGCTGACATCGAAAGTATTAATGAGCGAGAGATCAGCCATTTCATCGACTTTGATGCGCGCCGACGCCGTTAGATAAAGCGATTGAATGCGAGGACCGTTATGTGAGGTAGTCGCTTCACGAAAACATTGCAAACCCTCTGCAACGAATTCACCCGCGATTCGTCGCTCTTTAACGCCACGAGAACTAATAAGAGCCTTAACTCGCCCAACATGCGGTGAGTTAAGGCTCTCAATCATTAGCGATGATTACGCTGAAATAAGGTTCTTGCGAGCAAGATCTACAAGAACCTTGAAAGTTGCAGGATCATTAACTGCCATATCAGAGAGAACGCGGCGATCTACTTCAACACCGCCAATTTTGAGACCTTGGATGAAACGGTTATAGGTCAATCCGTGTGAACGGCAGCCCGCATTTATTCGTTGAATCCAGAGACGGCGAAAATCGCCCTTCTTATCTTTACGGTCATTGAATGCATAGACCATTGAATGCGTAACTTGCTCTTTCGCCTTTGTGAAAAGACGTGAGCGTTGTCCGCGATATCCGCTGGCACGCTCTAAAGTTGTACGACGCTTTTTTGCGGCGTGAACACCACGTTTTACTCTCATTTAATTCACGCTCCTTATTTTAGACCAAGCATGCGCTTGGCTGTCATTGTGACGGTTGGTTTTGCTGACTGTTCGGTTGATAGACGGCGTGTAACGCGTGAGGATTTACGCTCGAGCAAGTGTCGCTTACCAGCGCGCTCGTGCATGATCTTCCCGGTTCCTGTAACGCGGAAAGTCTTTTTAGCTCCGCTGTGCGTTTTCATCTTTGGCATCTTTATGCTCCATCCATTGTCTCTGCTGCTGCATCTGCTTTGGCTTTACGTGCCGCCTTAGCTTCTGCAACTGCCTCTGTTTTCTTCTTTGTCGGTCCGATTACCATGGTCATATTTCGCCCCTCCTGTTTTGGAGCGAATTCAATGAATCCAAACTCTGCAATGTCGGTTGCCAAACGTTGCAGCATTTTGTATCCAAGCTCAGGACGCGTTTGCTCACGGCCTCGGAACTTCATAGTCACTTTCACTTTGTCGCCACCTTTAAGAAATTTCTCAACTTGATTACGTTTAGTCTCATAATCATGTGTCTCAATCTTTGGTGTTAAACGCACCTCCTTGACCACAATGTGGGTCTGGTTTTGCCGCGCCTCCCGAGCTTTTTGTGCAACTTCGTACTTATATTTTCCGAAGTCCATAATCTTGCAAACGGGTGGATTAGCTTCTGCGGCGATTTCGACTAAGTCGAGTCCCACCTCATCTGCCATCTTTAACGCGGTATCGATATCGACAACCCCAATTTGTTGGCCGGTATGACCGATCAAGCGGATTTGTGGTGTGCGAATGCGATCATTGATGCGCGGCTCTGTGCTGACTGTGTGCTCCTTTGGTTTAGTAAACGCTAGTGGTGTTAACGCGTTTGCAAAAAGAAAACCGCAGGTCGACAAGGAATGTAATTCCTATATCCGACAAACCAGATCGCACGAATGGCGATGTAGGTGGGAGCGGTAACTCCTCTTGCAGTGAGCGTTTAGGCCACTGGTCTGTGGGTAAGGTTACCTGAGGTTAGGCCAATCGGTGAAATTGAAGAAGTGGCTTAAGCACCCATCGCATGAACTCCACCATCAACGTGGATTATCTCGGCCGTAGTCTTTGGAAACCAGTCTGAGAGAAGTGCCACGGCGGCCATAGCTGCTGGGGTTGGATCAGTGACGTCCCAGAATAGAGGTGAGCGCTCGTTCCACACCTTTTCAAACTCATCAAAGCCCGGAATCGACTTGGCTGCCATGGTGCGAATAGGGCCTGCGGCAACGAGATTTACTCGAATATTTTCGGCCCCTAAATCACGGGCTAGGTAGCGCGAGGTAGATTCAAGGGCCGCCTTCGCGACCCCCATCCAGTCATATTGTGGCCAAGCAACGGTGGCATCAAAATCTAAACCAACAACGGATCCGCCATTGTTAAATAATCCACGCGCGGCCATCGTAAGTGATTTAAGTGAGTACGCAGATACATGGAGGGCAGTTGAAACATCTTCCCACGAAGTGTTGAGAAAATTGCCACCAAGGGCGGCCGCTGGAGCAAAACCGATTGAATGAACCAGGCCATCTAAGCCTTCGGGGAAGTGCGCTCGTACTCGCGATTCCAGAGCAGTTAAATCATCTGGGTTCGTTACATCAAGCACCACAATAGGCGCAGGCTTTGGAAGTCGGCCAGCAATGCGAGTCGTAAGGGAGAGAACGCGGCCATAGGATGACAACACAACCTCGCCACCTTGTTCTTGCGCAATTCGAGCGATATGAAAAGCAATCGAGGCATCGGTGAGCACACCCGTTATAAGTATTTTCTTTCCGTCGAGAATTCCCATTTAGTGTCCCATTCCTAATCCGCCATCAACGGGGATTACCGCCCCCGTTATATAGCTTGCCTGAGGGGAAGCGATGAAAGTGACTACATCTGCAATTTCTGAAGCTGTACAAAACCTTCCAAGTGGTACCGATTCGGCGATTGCATTGCGCCGTTTCTCATCCAACGTTGCAGTCATATCGGTTTCAACAAATCCAGGAGCAATGACATTAGATGTGATACCTCGGCTACCAATTTCACGGGCGAAGGATCGTGCCATTCCAACGAGCCCCGATTTACTTGCTGCATAGTTAACTTGGCCGGCAGAGCCCATTGATCCAACAACGGAGCCTACAAATATCAATCGTCCCCGTTTCAATTTCAATAAACCTTTAGTCGCTCGGCGTGCAACACGAAAAGCTCCCGTTAAATTGGCGTTGATGACATTTTCAAAATCTTCATCACTCATTCTAAGAACAAGGCCATCTTTTGTGATTCCAGCATTTGCAACGATTACCTCGGGTAGGCCAAACTTTTCCTCTACTTCATCAAATGCTTGATGAACGCTTTGAGTAGATGTGACATCCATCAATACCGATTTAAACTCTTCCGGAGCCGGGCCAGAACGGTAAGTGATTACTACGTCATATCCTGCCGCTTTGAGGGAGTGAGCAATGGCTAACCCAATTCCACGATTGCCACCTGTGACAAGTGCTAGTGAACCCATGCATGCAAATCTAGTGGCTACCGTGAAGTAATCAAAAGATGCAGCATGCCTTACTTGGACATATGCTTGCGAGTATGGCTAAAGCCGAAGAAACCTTTAATATCACCAGCGCTCCGACAGCGCTGCGCGCGGATCAATCATCTCGCCAGAAAAGATATTTCATTTCGATGATGATTCGCACGCTTTGTTTCATTTTAACCATCATCCTACCCAGCCCTTATAGGTGGATAGCCCTGGCAGGTGCCATGATTTTGCCTTACATTGCCGTCGTTGTCGCCAATGCAGGACGAGAAACTTTCTCGCCTGGAGTCAACATGCAAAACGAGAATCCACGCGCGCTTTCGTAAACTAAAGTATTACCATGAAGGGCGAGCCTTGGGCATATTTTAAATCTGCTGTTGCGCTGGCTCTAATTATTTTATGCGTGTGGGCTGCTCAATGGCAGTATCAGCGCGGAGTTGATCGCCACGCTCGTAACACGATGATTGAAAACCACATTGCGCTTATGCCTACCCCATTAGTAAATGTCAATCGAGCCCCTGATCGTTTTGAATGGCAGAGCGTTGCAACAAAGGGACGCTTTGATTCGAGTGAACAGATTCTGCTTCGCAACCGATATTCGGAAGGCAAATACGGTTTTGAAGTTCTGACAATTTTCGTCTCTGAAAATAATCAGAGATTTTGGGTTGATCGCGGTTGGGTGCAAGCGGGAGAAAGTGCAATTACTCCCCCTAAAATCACCCAAGCACCTGCGGGAGTTGTTGACATTGTTGGACGATTGCGTTTGGACTCATCCCTTCCACGCGGATCATTTTTTGCTCTTCCAACAAATGGATCTGGCTTAATCTCAGAACTCAATGCCCAGTCGCGTTCACGTACCGAGAATTTTTATCTCGATTTGCTTAGTGGCTCTGAAAGTTCACTCACACCCGCAGTGCCAGCTGCATTGCCTGAATTAAGCGATGGACCACATATGGCCTACGCATTGCAATGGATTTTTTTTGCGGGGCTTGTAATATATGGGCGGATATTAATCCGGCGAGCCCGTTAGATCTTGGCGGTTAAAGAGATCGGCATAGAGACCGCCTAAAGCAACGAGTTCATCGTGTTTGCCACGTTCGACTATTGAGCCGTTTTCTACAACTAAAATCTGATCTGCGGCCCGAACGGTACTCAATCGATGCGCAATCACAATGCTCGTGCGCCCCTTGAGCGCGTTTTCCAATGCGTCATGCACCAAGGCCTCATTTTCAGAGTCCAAATGCGCGGTCGCTTCATCCAGAATTACTATTGCTGGAGATTTAAGTAGCAGTCGTGCTATCGCTAGACGCTGCTTCTCCCCGCCAGATAATCGGTGCCCACGTTCGCCAACCATCGTGTCTAAACCATTAGGCAAAGACTCAATAAGTTTCCAAATCTGCGCGGCCTCACAAGCGGTGCGCATTTGTTCATCGGTGGCATCATTTTTGGCATATCGAAGATTTTCCGCGATAGTTTCATGAAACAAGTGGGCATCTTGCATGACGACGCCAATCGATTCACGCAGCGACTCCATGGTTAACTCTCTAATGTCATAACCATCGATCGTTATTGCACCTGAAGTTACGTCATAGAGACGTGGTATCAATGCGCTAATCGTTGTCTTGCCAGCACCTGATGGGCCAACGAGGGCGGTCAAAGTTCCAGGCTCGGCGACAAAAGAGAGGCGCTTTAAAACCTCACCGCTATCAACGGTCTCGGGCTTGGCGGCCGACTCTAACGATGCAAGAGATATTTCATTAGCCCTTGGATATGCAAAACCAACGTTGTCGAATTCAATGCGTGGGTTCTTGCCTTGATAATTAATAGCGCCTTCACGATTCTTTACCATTGGCTCAAGGTCCAAAACTTCAAATACGCGTTCAAATGAAACAAGAGAAGTCATGACATCGATTCGAACATTTGATAAAGCTGTCAATGGACCATAAAGGCGGGCCAGAAGAGCGGTAATTGCCAGCAAGGTTCCGACAGTGACTTGACCTTTAATGGCTAAATGTCCGCCGATCCCATAAGCAAATGCCGTTGCAATGGCGGCGACACTTGTTAGGGCGATGAAAAACAGTCGATTGAGCATCGCGGTTTTAATACCAATATCTGCGACCCGGCGCGCCCGTGAACGAAAATACTCACGCTCGCGCTCAGGCTGACCATAGAGTGCGACCAGCATTGCTCCTGAAACATTGAATCGCTCCGTCATAGTGCTCGACATTTGTGCATTTACATCGAATGATTCGCGTGTAAGGGCTTGTAGTTTGCGCCCCACCCATTTAGTTGGGATTAAGAAGGCGGGCAATAAGGCAAGTGAAAATATCGTTATCTGCCAAGAGAGAATCATCATCGTCACACCGACCAAGATCAAACTGACAATATTGCTCACAACTCCTGACAGAGTTGCAGTAAATGCCTGTTGAGCTCCCATTACATCTGAGTTGATTCTTGAGATCAAAGCTCCGGTCTGGGTGCGCGTAAAAAATGCAATCGACTGCTTTTGAACGTGTGCAAAGACTAATGACCTTAAATCATATATAAGACCTTCACCGATTCTTGATGAAAAATAACGTCCAAGCATGCTGAATGCGGCATCGGCAATTGCAAGTAGGCCAACGAGAATCGCCAATTTGGTAACTAAATCACCATTTTTAGGAATAACGCCATCATCGATTAATCTCAATAGAAGCAATGGCGTCGCAACAACCAAAGCCGCATCGACAACTACGGTTCCAAGAAAAATTAAAATGCTGGTTCGGTACGGTTTGGCAAAGGAAAAGATTCGCTTTACCGTTCCGGGCTTTAACTTTTGGGCTTTAACCGATGGGTCGGCAGTCATTGACCTATGAGTCATCCAAGCGGCCTGCATTGACATGGCCCTACCCTATTGACTCAAGAGTTAAACAGTAAATCCAAGCGCACGAAGTTGGTCGCGACCATCATCAGAGATTTTATCTGGCCCCCAAGGTGGCATCCAAACCCAATTAATTTTTACATCACTAGTCATGCCAGAGAGTGCTTGGCGGGTTTGATCTTCAATGACATCCTGTAGTGGGCATGCCGCAGATGTAAGAGTCATGTTGAGAATCGCGATATTTGCCTCATCCACCATAACATCATAAATTAAACCAAGATCGACAACATTGATGCCGAGTTCAGGGTCGACGACATCCTTCATAGCTTCAGTAACATCATCTACAGTTGTTGTCATTTTTCTCCCCTTGTCAAGTAAGTGAATCTATTGAGATTGAGCTTGAATTGATACATCTTTGAAGGCCATCCAACCAAGAAGTGAGCATTTAATACGTCCTGGAAACTTTGATACTCCTGAAAAAGCAATGGCATCTTCTAAAATGAGCGCATCACCCGTAGAAGTTCCTTTACTAGCCATGAGTTCGGAAAAACTCTTAACAATAACGCTGGCTTGATGTAGGGTCTTGCCTATTAGCAAATCCGTCATCATTGAAACACTTGCCTGCGAAATCGAGCATCCTTGACCATCCCACGTCAAGGATTCGATGACATCATTTTCGAGTTTAATGTTGAGAGTTATTTCATCACCGCAACTAGCATTTACGTGACTTACTTGTGCATCAAAAGTAGGGTTCAAACCCTTATGTTGAGGGTGCTTATAGTGATCCAGAATTACCTCTTGATAAAGCGAGTCCAACTGCATTTAGAGCGCCCCAAAATATTTCTGTGCCTCCATTATGCCATTAACAAGAGCGTCGCAATCGTACTCATCGTTATAGAGATAGAGCGAGGCGCGCGTCGATGCGGGAACGTTCATGCGCTGTGCCAATGGCCACGCACAGTGATGGCCCGTACGAACAGCGATTCCCTGACTATCCAAAAATTGACCCAGATCATGTGGATGAATGTCGTTAACTGTAAACGAAACTGTTCCTCCACGAGAATTCATATCGGTAGGACCAATAAGGCGAATGTTTGGAATAGACATCATTTTCTCTAAAAGGTACCCCGTCAAAGAGAGTTCATGGGCAAACACATTCTCCATTCCAAGCTTCGTTAAGTAATTCAACGCCGCACCAAGTCCCACCGCTTGGGCCATATTCGGTACCCCTGCTTCAAATTTCTGCGGAACCGGCGCCCACGTGGCATAGGTCATTGTGACGCTTTCAATCATTGAACCGCCAAACAAAAACGGCGGGAGCTCATCAAGGAGTTTCAAGCGTCCCCAAAGAACTCCGATGCCCGTCGGACCGAGCGTCTTGTGTCCTGAAAAAACTAAAAAATCTACGTCGAGTGCTCCAATGTCGATAGCCATATGTGGCACTGATTGGCAAGCATCGAGAATCACAACGGCGCCAACTTCATGGGCACGTGCAACGATGTGAGCAAGCGGATTTATGGTGCCAAGAACATTTGATTGATGGGTGAGCGCTACAACTTTTGTTTGCGCGCTAATAATTTGATCTATTGCCGATAAGTCAAGACGACCATCTTGGGTAACTCCAAACCATGCCAGCTCTGCGCCAGTACGGACGGCCAACTGCTGCCAAGGAATCAAATTCGCATGGTGCTCCATCTCGCTCACTACTATGCGATCGCCAGTTTTGAGAGCAAAACGATTTCCGGCAGGAGCATTTCCCATTGCATAGGCCAAAAGGTTTAAAGACTCGGTTGCATTTTTCGTAAAGATAATCTCATCAGCACCGCCCGGTGCCATTAAAAAATCAGCGACAATCGCCCGTCCGCCCTCATAAGCATCGGTGGCCTCTTCAGCTAATTGGTAGACACCGCGATGCGCGGCAGCATTATGGAATTTATAAAAATCACTCTCTGCCTCTATTGCGCTCAGTGGCTTTTGGCTCGTGGCACCACTATCTAAATAGACCAATCTCTTTCCATCGCGAACAGTTCGCCCAAAGATTGGAAAGTCTTTGCGTATCGCAGCGGCCGAAAATGACATATAGTTTTATTTGCTCACGTAATCTGCATAGCCATGTGCCTCTAATTTATCGGCTAAATCCGCGCCACCTTCTTCGACAATACGACCATTTGCGAATACATGCACGAAATCAGGCCTGATGTATTTTAAAATGCGTGTGTAGTGAGTAATAAGAACGACGCCTAAATTATTACTCTCTTTCGCACGGTTTACACCCTCTGAAACAATTCTCAATGCATCCACATCTAAACCTGAGTCAGTCTCATCTAAAATTGCAATTTTGGGCCGTAAAAGTTCCAACTGCATAATCTCATGCCGCTTTTTTTCTCCACCAGAAAATCCTTCATTTACATTTCGAGATGCAAATATTGGATCCATATTCAGAGCCTCCATCGCCGCTTTCACTTCTCCAACCCACGTACGAAGTTTTGGCGCCTCGCCTCGAAGTGCGGTCGCGGCCGTACGCAGAAAATTCGAAACTGAAACACCTGGGACTTCAACGGGGTACTGCATTGCCAAAAAAAGGCCGGCCTTAGCGCGCTCATCAACACTCATAGCCAAAACATCAGCACCATCTAGAATCACCGAGCCACCAACAATGGTGTACTTAGGGTGGCCGGCGATTGAATAAGCCAGAGTTGATTTACCCGAACCGTTTGGTCCCATGATGGCGTGGGTTTCTCCAGATTTAATCGTTAGATCTACACCTTTTAGAATGTCAACTGACCCGTTTTCGGTGTTGACCGATACGTAAAGATTACGAATCTCTAAAGTACTCATTTATCATCTCTCTTCTCTAAAATCTCTATTGTGACCGAGTTTGCTTGAATACTTACGGGATACGTTGCAAGGGCAATAGTCGCGGGGAGTGTAATCGCTTGGCCGGTGCGAAGATCAAACTCAGCACCGTGTAACCAGCATTCAATTTTGAACCCACTGACTTCACCCTCAGATAGCGAGGCTTCTGCATGAGAACACGTATCATCAATGGCAAATACTTCTTCGCCGATGCGTGTGACACAGATAGTCTTCCCGCTTTTTTCAAGTTTGACGGGAATGTATTCTTTAAGTTCGCTTAACTGGAAATCCGACATCTAAGCACCTGCCCTTTCAAGTTCGGAATCGATGCGACTCATTATTCGATTTTGAATATCATCAATTCCAATTTCTGAAACAATCTCATTAAAGAAACCACGCACAACTAAGCGTCTTGCATTATCAAGAGTGATTCCTCGAGACATAAGATAAAAGAGTTGCTCGTCATCGAAGCGCCCCGTGGTACTGGCATGACCTGCACCAACTATTTCACCAGTTTCAATCTCCAAGTTGGGAACGGAATCGGCGCGGGCTCCATCGCTAAGAAGTAAGTTGCGATTGAGCTCATATGTATCGGTGCCCTCGGCCACGGCGCGAATTAGTACATCACCAATCCACACTGTGTGTGCATCGCGACCAGCAAGGGCGCCTTTAAAGTTGACTCGTGATTTGGCTTTTGGTACAGCATGATCAATGTGCATGCGATGTTCAAAAAACTGACCAGTTGTTGCAAAGTAAACTCCAAGGAGTTCAACAGAGCCCCCAGGTGCGATAAATTCAACTGTTGGAAGAATACGGACGACATCGCCACCAACGGTTACTGTGATTGATTTAAATTCTGCATCTTTATCAATCACCGCGTGGTGACGTGCAGCATAAACACTCTGAGAATCAAACTCCTGGAGTGAGATAAATTTAAGGGATGCCCCCGTAGCTAAATAAATCTCTAGATCTTCAGCTAACACGGTGTCCCCCGTATTTTCAAGAACAACGGTGGCAACGGAGTGAACCCCTAGGCTGATGCGCACTCTTGAGTACTCAGCACTATCTAAGGCGCCAGCGCTCCTGCCCAAAAAGATAGCTTTATCAACGTGCGTATTTGCCGCAATTGATAAATGTGCCACGTCCGGTGATAGATTTCGAATGCGATTAACAATGACATCATCACTGGCGGCAATTGGTTCGAGGTGCTCACGCAGAAATGTAACTCCAGAGGCAAGAGTGCCAAGTGAATTTAATGTCGTGCGATCGCCCGTAACTGCTTGACCATCATGCAAACCACGCAGGCGTTTAAGTGGCGTAAATCGCCAAGCTTCCTCGCGTCCAGTGGGAGTTAAGTAGTTAGTTGTAAGAAGTGACATCAACCAACAGCGCCTTCCATTTGAAGTTCAATAAGGCGATTGAGCTCTAGGGCATACTCCATTGGAAGCTCTCGTGCTATGGGTTCAATAAACCCACGCACAATCATGGCCATTGCTTCATCTTCGGTTAAACCACGAGACATCAGATAGAAAAGTTGATCATCACTAATCTTCGACACTGTTGCTTCATGGCCCATCGACACATCGTCTTCTCGAATATCCACATATGGATACGTGTCAGATCTTGAAATGGTGTCAACTAATAGTGCGTCACACTTAACGGTGCTCTTAGAGTGATGTGCACCCTCTTGTACTTGAACCAATCCTCGGTATGAAGTGCGACCGCCATTGCGAGCAACCGACTTTGAAATTACCGATGAAGAGGTGTACGGCGCAGCGTGTACCATTTTTGCGCCAGAGTCTTGATGTTGACCCTCGCCCGCAAAGGCAAGCGATAAAGTCTCACCTTTGGAATGAGGTCCCATCAAAAATATCGCTGGATATTTCATCGTGACTTTCGATCCAATATTGCCATCGACCCACTCCATTGTGGCGCCTTCGGCACATGTTGCACGTTTGGTAACCAAGTTATAAACATTGTTAGACCAGTTTTGAATGGTGGTGTAACGAACTCGCGCACCCTTTTTCACAATAATTTCAACAACCGCCGAGTGCAGCGAATCTGATTTATAGATTGGCGCGGTACATCCCTCTACATAGTGAATATATGAATCTTCATCGGCGATAATCAGTGTGCGCTCGAACTGGCCCATATTTTCGGTATTAATGCGGAAATACGCTTGCAAAGGGATATCAACGCGAACGCCCTTTGGGACGTAGATAAATGATCCTCCCGACCACACCGATGTGTTGAGAGCGGCAAATTTATTGTCACCGACTGGAATGACCGTGGCAAAATACTCCTTAAATAACTCTGGATGCTCCTTTAATGCAGTGTCAGTATCCAAAAAGATAACACCCTGCGCCGCTAAATCTTCACGTATCGAGTGATAGACAACTTCGGACTCGTATTGCGCTGCAACTCCTGAGACCAATCGTTGTTTTTCAGCTTCAGGAATACCTAAGCGATCATAGGTATTTTTGATCTCTTCTGGAAGGTCATCCCACGTTGCGGCTTGTTTTTCAGTCGAGCGAACAAAGTACTTGATCGTGTCAAAGAAAATTCCAGATAAATCAGCACCCCAGTTGGGCATAGGTTTCTTTTCAAAGAGGGCTAAACCTTTTAGTCGAAGGTCGAGCATCCATTGTGGCTCGGACTTCTTTTCTGAGATGTCGCGAACGACATCCTCATTGATGCCGCGACGTGCATTGGTGCCAACGTCACTCTTATCTGACCAACCATATTCATAGTTGCCTAGACCGTCTAACTCTGGATGCGCAATAGTCATGCACGTACCTTTCTTTTGTTGGTCTTATTGTGTGGAGTTGGTATAAATGTTGTACAGACACCGTCACCATGGGCAATCGTTGCTAGACGTTGAACATGAGTTCCTAATAAACGTGAAAGCGCTTGAGTTTCAGCTTCGCATAGTTGTGGAAACTCTGAGGCGACATGGGCGATTGGACAATGATGTTGGCAGAGTTCAACTCCTGTCGGACGGGCATAAATGTTTGCTGCATATCCTTGTTCAGTTAAAAACTCTGCAAGTGCTACGTTCTTATCATTGCTCTGGCTGATTGCATCGACTGCTTTTCGTTCAATATCTTCGGCGCGAGTTAGGGCAAAGTCACGCACGAGATGCTCCCCTGAGTGCGCCGACATAAACTTCAAAGCGGCAACCGCTAAATCATCATAGGAGTGCTCGAATTTTTCGCGCCCGGTGTCTGACATAAGAAAAACCTTCGAGGGCCGTCCTCGTCCGCGAGCGGGGGCAACATGTGGCGTTCGCTCCTCTAAAACTCCATCGGCCACCAAAAGATCTAAATGGCGACGAATTCCCGCAGCACTGATTCCCAAACGCGAAGCTAAGAGGGCAGCGGTCGAAGGGCCATTTTCTAGAATTGAACGTGCAACGAGTTCGCGGGTGCGTGGATCCTCACCACCTTTGACTCCTCGTACCCCTATCATTTTCACAACAGTATTGTGTCTTAATTCGACACTATTTACCAGTTGAGAACCAGATTCACGCTTAGCAATAGGGTTAGCGTCATGAAGAGGTTACGCGCAAAAGCGCTTCGGACTCTACCAAAGGCCAGTGCAGCTCTCTTATTTTTGCAAGCAACTTTGGTGGTAACGGGCGGGGCGGTGCGCCTGACTGGTTCAGGTCTGGGTTGCCCCACCTGGCCCGAATGCACTCCCGGCTCATATCTTCCCATTGCTGGTCAAATTGAAGGCCAACTTCATGCCTGGATTGAGTTTGGTAATCGGATACTAACTTTTGTCTTAGTAATTGCCGCACTAGCAACCCTGCTTGCAGTTTTATTTTCACAACGTCCAGACTTAAGGTTGTTGGCTATCGGACAGGTCGCAGGAATATTTGGTCAAGGAATTTTAGGTGGAATAACTGTTCTAACAAATTTGAACCCGATAGCCGTTGCAAGCCACTTTATTTTCTCCACAATATTAATTGCCGCTGCCACGTCTTTATTCACACGCCGGTATAAACCGGTAGTCAAGAAATTCTCGTCACAACAAACCGATATTTATTCACGGATGCATGTTGGCCTCTCTGCCATTGTCATTGCACTCGGCACTGTCGTGACAGGTGCTGGACCTCATGCAGGAGACATTGATGCACCCCGATTGCATATTCGTATTCAGAGTGCAACGGCCATTCATGGGATCGCCGTTGCTTTGTTACTACTGCTCACGCTTGCGTTTTTTCTTAGCACCCAAACAAGTGCTGATACTAAGAAACTTCTGGCGATGTTTGCACTACTCACATTTGCCCAAGGCGCAATTGGCTTGATTCAATATATTCAAGGTGTCCCTGTGCTCCTCGTTTCAACACATCTTGTCGGTGCAGTTCTCATTTGGATTTTAGCGTGGAGAATTTGGTTATCGGTTCAACGAGAAGAAATGGAAACAAACCAATGAACGCTCTGGCCGATTGGACTCGACTCGACGATAAGGCAATTACCTATGCCCGAGCACTGGCCGCCGATGCCGTACAAAAGGTTGGAAATGGGCATCCTGGAACTGCGATGTCTTTAGCTCCCGTTGCCTACTTACTCTTTCAGCGCCACTTAATTCATGATCCGAGTGATCCAACGTGGATGGGTCGAGACCGATTTATTCTCTCGTGCGGTCACTCATCACTTACTTTATATACCCAGCTTTTCTATAGCGGCTATGGATTAGAGATGCACGATCTAATGAGTTTGCGAACATGGGGCTCGTTAACACCCGGACATCCAGAGTATCGACATACCGCCGGAGTAGAAATGACAACGGGTCCGTTAGGCCAAGGAGTTGCAACAGCAGTTGGAATGGCAATGGCGGCGCGATTTGAAAGGGGTTTATTGGATCCTGATGCCGCCTCTCAAAGTTCACTCTTTGATCATTGCATATGGGTCATATGCTCTGATGGTGACATGCAAGAGGGAGTCACTTCTGAAGCCTCATCACTTGCCGGCACACAAGCGCTTGGAAATTTAAATGTAATCTACGATGACAATCGAATCTCGATTGAAGGCGACACTCACAACGCATTTACAGAAGATGTGTCGATGCGCTATCGAGCCTACGGTTGGCATGTTATTGAGGTCGCAACTGCAAGTGATGGAAGAGTGGATATTTACGCACTTGATTCTGCAATGTTGGCTGCAAAGAAAGAAACTTCAAAGCCAACGTTGATTCGTTTAAAATCAGTTATTGCTTGGCCTGCCCCAACGCTTCGCGGAAATGGTAAATCACATGGCTCAGCTCTGGGTGATGATGAGATTGCCGCTACAAAAACTCTTTTAGGATTAGACCCTGACGAAAAATTTGCAATGCCAATGGAAGTACTAGCTCATGCGCGCTTAGTTAAAGAACGTGGAGTGCAACGACACTCAGAGTGGAACAAAGCCTTTAGCGAATGGGAATCAACGAACCCAGAGCGCGCAAATCTTCTCAAGCGACTTCACGCACGTACCTTGCCGAGCGATTGGGATCTAAATATTCCAACTTTTAGCGCTGGAAAAGATATTGCTACCCGCGCAGCATCAGGTGAAGTAATTAATGCTCTTGCTAAAACACTTCCTGAGCTTTGGGGCGGCTCGGCAGATTTGGCCGGATCAAATAATACGAGCATTGATGGTGGCAATTCGTTTTTACCAAACACGAGTGCCATCAAAGATGCCAATCCTTATGGCCGAATTATCCACTTCGGAATCCGCGAACACGCGATGGGAGCAATCATTAATGGAATTGCCCTCCACGGATTAAGTCGCTGCTTTGGCGGAACTTTCGCCGTTTTCAGTGACTATATGCGACCTGCTGTGCGCTTAGCGGCGATCATGAATATCCCCTCAACATTTGTCTGGACCCATGACTCCGTCGGAGTGGGCGAGGACGGACCTACTCACCAACCCATCGAACACTTTGCCGCGCTTCGTGCTATTCCTGGATTAGATGTCATCAGACCAGGAGATGCCAATGAAGTTGCAGAAGCATGGAGGCAAATAATTCTTCGAAATCGCCCAGCTGGAATCCTGCTTTCTCGCCAAAATCTCCCCGTTTGTGATCGCACTGTATGTGCACCGGCAAGCGGGACTGCCAAGGGTGCATATATTCTCAAAGATTGTAAAAATCCAGTAGCGATACTTATTGCCACGGGATCAGAGGTTTCACTTGCACTTGATGTACAGACTGCTTTAGCCGTAGATGGAATAGACGTGCGAGTAGTGAGTGCGCCATGTCTTGAATGGTTTGCCGAACAAGATGCCACTTACAAAGAGTCTGTGCTTCCTGCATCAATAAAGTTGAAAGTGAGCATCGAAGTTGGAATCGCCCAAGGTTGGCGTGAATTAATCGGTGATTCTGGAGTTGCAATCTCTCTTGAGCACTACGGTGCTTCGGCCGATGCAAAGCGACTCTTTAGTGAGTTTGGTTTCTCGGTCGAAAACATTACACAACGTATTAAGCAGGCCCTGTAATGAGTGTTGCAGATGTAGCAAAAGGTGGAACGTCCATTTGGTTGGATGACTTGTCTCGCGCGAAATTAAGTGGTGTCGATACGCATTCTCTTCCTTCACGAATCGCTCATGATGGCGTTGTTGGGGTCACAACTAATCCCAGCATCTTTGCTAGCGCCATAAGTGGGGCTTCAGAGTACGCCAGCGATATTGCACTCATGAAGAGCGTGAGCGTTGATGAATGTGTAAAGAAACTAACGACCGATGACGTTCGACATGCCTGCGATCTTTTCCGAGATATCTTCTCTTCGAGCAAAGGCATTGATGGTCGTGTCAGTATTGAAGTCGACCCCCGACTGGCACATGATACAGCGGGCACAATTGCAGCCGGCATCGAGTTATGGAAAATCGTTGATCGTCCCAACGTTATGATAAAAGTGCCTGCCACCCTCGAAGGTCTTCTCGCCATTACCTCTCTCATTTCTGCAGGCATAAGTGTCAATGTCACTCTTATATTTTCCATCAAGCGATACGGCGCAGTGATAGATGCTTACATGGCTGGAATAGAGGCTGCAACAAATCCATCGCATGTTCACTCAGTTGCATCGTTCTTTGTCAGTCGAATTGATTCAGCTGTTGATGCACTGCTCAAGAAAGATTCTAGTGAGCTCGCTTCGCAACTACTCGGCAAAGCCGCGATTGCAAATGCACGCCTTGCTTATCAACTATTTGACGAAAAATTTGCATCACCGCGCTGGTTGGCACAGGCCGCACGAGGTGGACATAAACAACGTCCGTTATGGGCCTCCACTGGGGTCAAAGATCCTGCCTATGATGACACTCGCTATGTTGTTGAATTGATTGCACCAGATACCGTCAATACGATGCCACAAAACACTTTAGATGCCGTTATCGACCATGGCGTCGTACGTGGTGAGACTATTACACAGAACTACGCCATGTCCGTTGATGTATTTAAATCTCTTGCCTGTCTCGGCATCTCACTCGATGCGGTTACTGCTGAGTTAGAAACCGATGGTGTGAAAAAATTTGCTCAGGCATGGGAAGACTTATTAGAAAAAATAAAAGTGGCACAAGCGCAATGAGTTTTTTAAGCGGTAATGCCATAGCAAAAATCGATAGAAGTGATCCGCGCTACGTTGCGCTTTTGGAGTTTCATAAACGCTTGGCCGTTAAAGACTCAACCATCTGGGGAGTTGAAGCGGCCGATGAAGCACAAACTCGTCTGAACTGGATAGATTTACCTGAAAGTTCAAGGCAATTGCTTCCGATTTTAGATGCCTTGTGCGCAAAACACCGTGACAAGTTACGGGTAGTTCTGTGTGGAATGGGCGGTTCATCACTTGGTCCTGAAGTAATTGCCAAAACAACTAATCGCGAACTTTTTATTTTAGATTCAACGGATCCTAATTATGTTGAACATGCCCTAGCGGGTGACCTTTCTAAAACGGTTGTTGTTGTGAGCTCAAAATCGGGATCAACTATTGAAACCTCTTCTGCGCGGGTTTTGTTTGAATCCGCCTTCATGAAGGCGGAATTGAAACCACAGGATCACATCGTTATCGTCACTGATCCACTCTCACCCCTCGATAAGCAATCTCGCGAGAATGGATATAGCGTCATAAATGCCGATCCACATGTCGGTGGACGTTTCAGTGTTTTAAGTGCATTTGGATTAACTCCTGCAGCGCTCATTGGGGTTGATGTCTCAATTTTGCTCGATAGCGCAAATGAAACTAAGGCGGGTTTTTTAAAGGATCCGACGGATGTTGTAGATATGGCCTATGCAATCGCCTATATCTCGGGACAGTACATGACGTTCTGTGATGACGGTTCGAAAATGCCAGGATTGAGCGATTGGATTGAACAACTCGTTGCCGAATCAACCGGGAAGAATCACGTTGGGCGTATGCCAATAGTTATTGAAACTGCCGAAAATAGTGAGGCTTTTTCAGTCATGTACTGGGGTAGCGCCGACATCGTTATCACTGCCGACCTAGCTTCACAATTTATTATCTGGGAGTGGGTAACGGCCCTCGTTGGCGCCGCCCTTGGAATCGATCCCTTCAATCAACCCAATGTGAGCGAAGCTAAATCGGCAACTTCGAATTTGCTTAGCGAATGGAAAGGGGTTCTGCCTGACTTCTCTCCCGACGTACTCGATGGAGATATTGAGATTTTTGGTGTTGGCGTTGATTTAACGGACGCACTTACCTTATTTATTAACTCAATTCCCGCAGGGGGTTACGTTGCGGTGATGGCCTACCTTGATCGAGCGGTCGATGTAGAAATCGCGCAGTTACGCGCGCTTGTATCAATGAAATCTGGCCGACCAGTAACTTTTGGTTGGGGTCCGCGATTTTTGCATTCAACGGGACAGTTCCATAAAGGTGGTCAACAAAACGGCGCTTTTTTACAGATCACCGGAAATTCATTCAAGGATATAGAGATTCCGGGTCAGAACTATGGATTTAGGACTTTAGTTGCAGCACAAGCTTTAGGAGACGGGAAAGCACTTCGATCAAGAGGGCTCCCTGTACTTCGTTTGAACTTGATTACTCGAAGTGCGGGGATTAATCAACTACTTGAATCAGTCAGGAACCTTTAATCTTCTCCGCGTATTTTTCGCAAAGCCTCATTTAGCAAGCGCTCGCCTTCAGCGTCGGTACGGCGCTCTTTCACATAAGCCAAATGTGTTTTATAAGGCTCATTCTTAATGGGACTTGGAGGATTGTTGCGATCGCGGCCGGCAGGAAAGCCACACTTAGGGCAGTCCCATTCAGCTGGAATGACGACCGTCTCTTCAACGGCAAATGATGGGCGAACCTCATGCCCATGGGCACAAAAGTACGAGACATAAGCACGAGCGATTGAATCGCCGCGCTCTGACTCTCCCATTGGGCCGGCACCGACTCGACTTCCACGTATTGCACTTGCCATTAAAACTCCTTATTTAAAATTAGTACGCAAAAAATAAATTTACTTGAGAACCAGGCTTAGAGCCACGACAAATGCAAACCAAAGACCGCCCACTACGATTGTGATTCGATCGAGGTTGCGTTCAACGACCGAGGAACCTCCATAGTTGGAAGAGATACCGCCACCAAAGAGATCTGATAAGCCGCTTCCCTTACCCTTATGTAATAGAACAAGCAGAATCATGAGAACGCTCGTTATAACAAGCATGATCGAGAGAGCTAGTTTCACTGTTAGTAAACTCCTTGTTTCGTAGAGCGTAAGGATACCCGTAAAAAGGGAGTTAGCCTTACTCGGTCTGGGCGTGGAACTTAACGATCCTTGCCAGCTCGTCAGGATCCAGGCTGGCACCACCAATAAGGGCGCCATCTACATCGGCCATCTTCATGATTTCGGCGATGTTACCCGATTTAACTGAGCCACCATAGAGGATTCGCATCGCTAGGGCGATTTCGTGCGAGCCAATATTTTCAATCTCTTCACGGATTGCCGCACATACCTCTTGAGCATCTTCTGGTGTTGCCACCTTTCCCGTACCAATTGCCCAGACGGGCTCGTAAGCGACAACAATCTTTTTCAACTCTGGCTTCGTCAATCCCGCTAACCCGGCACGAATTTGGCGGATGATATGACTGACGTGAGCGCCAGATTCACGCACTGAAAGCTCTTCGCCTACGCAGAAAATAGGAGTTAACTCATTAGATAATGCCGCTTTAATTTTGCGATTGACGAGCTCATCACTCTCGCTGTGAATTGCTCGACGCTCAGAGTGGCCAACGATGACATACCTACATCCAAGTTTGCGCAACATTGACCCCGAGATATCACCAGTAAAGGCTCCACCAATTTCCGGTGAAAGATCTTGAGCACCATAGGTTAATCGCAAACGATCTCCATCAATTAATGTTTGAATCGATCGAATATCGGTAAAAGGAGGAACGATAGAGAGATCTACAGCGTCATAATCCTTATCGTTGATTGAATAAACCAATTTTTGAGCGACAGCAATCGCCTCAAGGTGATTTAAGTTCATCTTCCAATTACCAACCATTAATGGTTTGCGCATTTCTCTCCCTTTATATACCTAAAGCCAAAAGACCAGGAAGTTCCTTGCCCTCTAAGTACTCCAGTGATGCTCCACCACCGGTAGAAATATAACCAAAATCGGAGTCGGCAAAGCCAAGAGCTCGAACTGCAGCCGCTGAATCTCCTCCCCCCACAACGGAGATGCCTGAAACCTTAGTCAGTGCGGTAGCAATGACTGTAGTACCTGCTGCAAAGTTAGGAAATTCAAAGACTCCCATTGGTCCATTCCAAAATACCGTGGCACATTTTTCAATTTCACATGCAAAAGCGGCCGCCGAAATCGGTCCTATATCCAGCCCCATGCAATCAACTGGAATGGCATCGGCCGAAACCAGAGTGGGAGTTGCCTGTGCGCTAAACTCTGAAGCGACAACAATATCCGTAGGAAGTAAAAGCTTTACGCCTTTGTCATCAGCGCTTTGAATAAGCCCCTTTACCGCATCGATCATCTCGGTCTCAACGAGGGAAGTGCCAACCTCTCTTCCAAGGGCTGCAAGAAAGGTAAAGGCCATCCCCCCGCCGACCGCTAAAACATCGACTTTTCCAAGAAGATTTTCGATTACTTTAAGTTTGTCAGATACTTTCGCGCCACCCAAAATAACTCCGTATGGTCGATGTGGGTTCTGCGTCAATTTTTTTAAAACCTCTACTTCGGCGCTCACCAGTAAACCAGGCGCGTGAGGCAGAAGTTGTGGAAGCTCAAAGACTGAGGCGTGCTTTCTATGTACAGCACCAAAGCCATCCCCGACATAGACATCAGCTAAATCTGCTAAATCTTTTGCAAATGCAGCTCTCTCACTATCTTCCTTACTTGTTTCTGCGGCATTAAAGCGAATATTTTCAAGGAGCAGAATTTCGCCAGCTTTGAGCGAGTGGGCGGCGGTACGCATATGCGCTGAGCTAACCTCTCCAAGAAAGATAACCTCTTGACCTAAAAGTGCACTTAAGCGCTTTGCAACGGGGGCCAAAGTTAGTTCGGGTACCGCAACACCTTTAGGTCGCCCCAAATGCGCAGCGATGACAAGCGAGGCACCTTTGCTCAGCAATAATTGAATAGTCGGTAGCGAGGCTCTTATTCGACCATCATCTTTAATCACACCTTCTTTCAAAGGCACATTAAGGTCACAACGCAGAAAAACTCGTTTACCAACTACATCAAGATCAGCAAGTGCCGACATTAAAGGCTTTTACCAACATAACTAACCAAGTCGATGAGGCGGTTTGAATAACCCCACTCATTGTCATACCAGCCAACAATTTTTACCTGGTTGCCAATAACTTTAGTTAAGCCTGAATCGAAAATACATGATGATGGGTCGGTGACAATATCGGAGGAGACAATGGGATCTTCAGTGTAAGTCAGATAGCCCTTGAGTGAGCCTTGCGCTGCCGCCTTCATCGCAGCATTGATCTCTGCGACGCTTGCCTCTTTTGCTAGCTCAACAGTTAAATCTGTTGCAGAACCTGTAGGAAGTGGAACACGCATTGCATAACCATCGAGTTTGCCTTTGAGCTCTGGTAGCACAAGTGCGATTGCTTTGGCGGCGCCCGTTGACGTTGGAATCATATTAATTGCCGCAGCACGCGCACGGCGTAGATCTGAGTGAGGGAAATCTAGAATGACTTGATCATTTGTGTAGGCGTGAATGGTTGTCATGAAACCCTTAACAATCCCCCAGTTATCTTGCAAAACCTTGGCCATAGGCGCCAAGCAGTTTGTTGTGCATGATGCATTGGAAATAATATGGTGAAGAGCTGGATCATATTTTTCATGATTGACACCCATGACGATGGTGATGTCCTCATCACTTGCAGGAGCCGAGATAATCACTTTTTTCGCGCCTGAACTTATGTGCTTTCCTGCATCTGCGGCCTTAGTGAAGTGTCCCGTTGATTCGATCACTATCTCGGCCTTGAGAGCTCCCCACGGTAAATTAGCGGGATCACGCTCTGAAAAAACCTTAATCTCTTTGCCGTCAATAGTCAGTGAATCCTCGGTATAGGTAACTTCTAAACCAAGTCGACCAAGGATTGAGTCATATTTTAATAGGTGGGCTAAGGTTTTATTAGGTGTGAGATCGTTGATTCCTACAATGTTGATCTCTGGATGTGCCAGGCTTGCACGAAAAAAGTTACGACCGATACGGCCAAAGCCATTGATTCCGACATTTATCATGAAAAGTATCCTTGCTGCTTAGGAAGGGCTTGAAAATTGCAAGAGCCCCGCAATGGGTGGTTTTTAAAGCAGCCACATCATTGGGGTCTTACTACCAAGCCTACCAGTGGAGCTTGCCCATAGTGCTAAGTAAAAACCAGTCTTAGTTCAACAAATCTAGGGAAAGTCCGCTCTCGGTATCTGGAATTCCAAGTTCACCAGCGCGTTTATCTGCCATCGCCAATAGACGTCGGATGCGTCCGGCAATTGCATCTTTGGTCATGGCAGGCAGGGCTAAGGAGCCGAGCTCCTCGAGGGATGCTTGACCATGGTTAATACGAAGCTCTCCTGCCTCTTTGAGGTGCTCAGGAATACTTGCTCCAAGAATCTCCATCGCACGCGCAACACGTGCCGATGCTGCAACGGCAGCTCTGGCTGATCGACGAAGATTTGCATCATCGAAGTTTGCAAGGCGATTGGCCGTGGCGCGAACTTCACGACGCATGCGTCTTTCTTCCCACGCCAAAACAGATTCATGTGCACCCAATCGTGTGAGCAATACTCCAATGGCATCACCATCACGAATGACAACCCGATCAACGCCTCGCACTTCACGGGCCTTAGCCACTATCCCCATGCGACGCGCTGCACCAACTAAGGCCAGTGCGGCTTCAGGTCCTGGACATGTAATCTCAAGTGAGGATGAGCGGCCAGGTTCGGTTAATGAACCATGCGCAATAAAGGCGCCTCTCCAAGCAGCCTCTGAATCGCAGACAGCGGCCGATACGACTTGCGGAGGTAGTCCGCGAACTGGGCGGCCATGAGCATCAACTAAACCTGTTTGCCTTGCTAGGGCATCACCGGCTTCAATAACGCGGACAACATATCGAGAGCCTTTACGGAGTCCGCTTGATGAGAGAACTGCCAAATCAGAGCCATGTCCATAAATATCGGCAATATCTTTTCGCAATCGACGTGCACTTTGAGAGGTTTCGAGTTCGACTTCAATAACTATTTTTCCGCCGGCGATATGAAGGCCGCCAGCAAAACGCAGGAGCGAAGAGACTTCGGCTTTGCGACAACATGGTTTAGTGATTGAAATACGACTGAGTTCGTCTTTAACCGATGATGTCATTGCCATGGGACTATCCAACCAAACTTTGACGCATAATGTGGCCTAAATGAAGGGCCAATCGTGTGACATCGTGATGAATGCTCCCCGGTGCCTTGCGAATGTCTACGGGCACAACGCGACCGCCAAGTTTTCGGGCCATGCTCGATAAGGCTTTTTCATTGCGTATTACCGAGTTATCGACAAGAAAATAATCTATTCTCAACTCTGGCGCATATGCGTGAAAGAGCTCTAAATGCGCTTCAGGCGTTGATCCTGCAAACTCTTCCCCACTCGAATTCGAATATGCATCTAAGTTAAGAATTAAAATCTTCTCGGCGTTTGTGCGCACCAACGCATCTAACTGCATCGGCACCAAGAGATGTGGCATCACGCTAGAAAACCATGAACCCGGTCCCATAGTGATCCAATCTGCAGTTCTAATTGCCACCAATGCTTGTGCGCACGCGGGGGGATTCTCTGGAATAACTCGAAGAGACTCAATGCGCCCTTTAGCTATTGCTACTTCCTTTTGTCCACGGATGAGAATGCGACCTGTGGAGGTAATAAAACTTCCTTCAATATCCAATGGAACTTCTGCCATTGGTAGAACTCGCCCGACAACTTTTAGTAGCGAGCCAACACGATCTAACCCCTCTACAGGATCTTCGCAATCACTCCATAATGATGCTAAGAGAAGATTGCCCATTGCATGTCCATTGAGCGGACCGTCACTGACAAAACGACGTTGCATGATGTCGGCCCACGTTCTGCCCCATTCATCATCGGCGCAAAGCGCAGCAAGGGCCATTCTCAAATCTCCTGGTGGAAATATTTCAAACTCTTGTCGCAACCGACCGCTTGATCCACCGTTATCGGCAACGGTTACGACTGCCGTAATCTGCGAGGTGATTGAACGCAACGCCGAGAGCGTTGCGGCCAGACCATGACCCCCGCCGAGGGCCACAACTTTATCTTTGATCAAAATCTATTCACGCCCAACATCTCGATGCGTCGCATATGCGGAGATTCCAATGTCACGGGCATTAAGTTGTTGTGCAATCACTTCTGTAATCGCAACGCTACGATGTTTTCCTCCCGTGCACCCCACTGCAATTGTCAGAAATTTTTTTCCTTCATGCATATAACCAGGTGACATAGAAAGCACGAGATCGACGTAATCTTTTACGAAATCATTTACTCCACCGTTACTTAAGACTTTTTGGCTTACCAATGGCGATAAACCTGTGAGCGGGCGAAGTTCTGGAATCCAGTGAGGGTTCGGAATAAAACGGCAATCGAGAACTAGATCAGAATCAACTGGAATTCCATACTTATAGCCAAAAGACAAAACATTTATCCGCATTCCTTGGACTTTACCGCCACCAAATATTTCGCCTATACGTTTTTCCAGTTGGTGGACATTTAAATTTGTTGTATCTATAACAACATCGCATTCAGATCTCACATCATCTAATTTTTCTCGTTCTCGCGAAATTCCATCGAGGATGCGATCAACACCTTGCAAGGGATGGGGCCTTCGAGTTGATTCAAAGCGTTGAACTAAAGCCTGATCTGTAGCATCTAAAAATACTAAGCGATACGTCCGCCCGTCTGATTTTAATTGAGCAAGTGCGGATGTGAGTTCATCGAAGAAATGGCCGCCGCGTACATCTACGACGACGGCATAGGCTTTACCATCAGGGCCGGCATCTTTACTTACCAAGGCTGGCAGTAGCGCAGGTGGTAGATTATCAACGACATAGAAACCTATGTCCTCAAGTGCATGGGCGGCCGTGGATCGTCCTGCACCAGACATTCCCGTCAGTATTAAAATCTCACTACTGCTCATGAGATTATTCTCTTACGCTTGTCAAGTAGCGGTTAATCATGCGTGATTTCCCCAGTTTGCATATTCACTTTTTCACTTCCGATCAACTCAAGATGGGCGCAGATTAGCTCGGCTATTTTTTGACCTATTCCTGGAGTCGCGGCGATATCATTGCGGTTAGCTTTCCTGATCGCCGCTACTGATCCAAAGCGCTCTAAAAGTGCGGAGCGCCGAACCTGACCGAGTTGAGGAATTTCATCCAAAATCGATTCCAGCATAATCTTCGAGCGTCTAGACCGATGAAAAGTAATGGCAAAACGATGAGCTTCATCTCGAATGCGCTGTAGCAGATACAGGCCTTCACTCGATCGCGGCAAAATAATGGGATCACTTGATCCTGGTATCCAAACCTCTTCTAAACGTTTAGCTAAACCACACAATGCGATGTTGGTAAGTCCTAGTTCGCTCATGGCACGCGCCGCAGCGTTAACTTGTGGAGCCCCGCCATCGACGACTATCAACTGCGGCGGATAGGAGAACTTGCTCAATTTTCCGCCGAGTTCGGCGACTTCGGCCGTATCTACGCTGCGATCATCGATGAGCCTCTTGAGTCTGCGCGTGATTACTTGGTGCATGGCGCGAGTGTCATCGAAACCCTCATCGGTATTGATAATGAAACGGCGGTATTCGCTCTTTTTTGCTAATCCATCCTCAAAGACCACCATAGATGCAACTACCGATGTTCCTGAAATATTTGAGATGTCAAAGCATTCAATACGAAGCGGCGTGCAATCTAAATCTAAAGCCTCTTCAATTTCAATGAGTGCCTTCCCACTGACTGCAGCATCGGTTGATCGCTTGCTCAAAAACTGAATGAGTGAGTATTGGGCGTTGCGTTTGACCGTTTGCAAGATCTCCAGTTTTTCGCCGCGTTGTGGAACTTTAAGGACCACAGGTGCCCCACGTAGCTGAGATAACCAAGCCTCTAACGCTGGCGCATCTAGCGGTCGTTCGTTAATCACAATCTCTGCGGGAATCTCTGCCGGTGAACTTTGGCTATAAATGGAGTAAAAAAGCGCTCCCATCTCATCATCGCCTTCAAGGGATTTACTTTGATCCACAATCCATGAGCGCGAGCCTTTAATAGCGCCTCCTCGAATAAGGAAGATTGATCCAGCCGCATGTGCCCCATCATGATGAATTGCAACAATATCGGCCGTCAAGGACGTCGAAAGTGCGGCATCGGTGGATTCCTGTGCGCGCTCGATGGCGGCAATTGAGTCACGAATCTTGGTGGCCCGTTCGAACTCTTCGCGCTGCGATGCTAACTGCATCTCAGCCTGCAGCGTTGGAATAATATCGGCATTTCCATCGGACATAAATTCAACAAGGCGATTCGATAATTCTTTGTGCTCCTCTTTGCTTATCCAATTAACACACGGTGCCGCGCACTTACCAATATCTCCGAGCAAGCATTGGCGTTTGCTGCGCTGGGCACGTTGAAAGTTTCCGGTAGTGCACGATCGAATCGGAAAGACTTTTAAAATAACATCAAAGGTATTACGCAACGCCCACGTATGCGCAAATGGACCAAAGTAGGTAATTCCCGGACGCTTAGATTTACGTGTAATAAAAATGCGTGGGTACTCATCGTTATTTGTAATGGCCAAATATGGATAGGACTTATCATCGCGAAACTGAACGTTGTACTGTGGTGTGTACTGCTTAATCCATGAAAACTCTAGCGCTAGCGCCTCAACTTCGGTATCGACAATCGTCCAGTCAACCCGCACTGCCTGATTAACCATGCGATAGGTTTTTTCCAATAAATTACCTTGAAAGTAATTGCTTAAGCGATTCTTCAAGTTAATTGCCTTACCTACGTATATGACCGTCTCGTTTGAATCATAGAAGCGATAGACCCCAGGAAGTTTTGGAATATCACTAGGTCTATACGATGCTGGATCTGCCATCGCTTACTGCTTGGTTGTTACTTTTCGATTGTGTTCAAGCATGGGTGCGAGATATTGGCCCGTATAACTAGTCTTTACTTTTGCAACTTCTTCAGGAGTCCCTTGCGCCACAATTAATCCACCACGAAAACCCCCTTCGGGACCCATATCGATGACCCAGTCCGAGGATTTAATGACATCTAAGTTGTGTTCGATGACAACAACCGTATTTCCCGTATCAACAAGGCGGTTGAGAACTATCAGCAATTTGCTGACATCTTCAAAATGCAGGCCTGTAGTCGGCTCATCCAGTACGTAGATTGTTCGCCCCGTAGAACGACGCTGTAGTTCGGTTGCAAGCTTTACGCGCTGGGCTTCACCACCAGAAAGTGTTGGGGCAGACTGTCCTAAACGCACATAACCTAGTCCTACATCGTTGAGAACTTTCAAAAACCTAGCAATAGTTGGAATTGCCTCGAAGAAGGCATGTGCCTCTTCTATGGACATGTTCAAAACATCGGCAATGGTCTTGCCTTTGAAGTGAACCTCTAAAGTTTCGCGGTTATAACGGGCTCCGTGACAGACCTCGCATGGCACATAGACATCGGGTAAAAAGTTCATTTCGATTGTAATCGTGCCGTCGCCTGAACAGTTTTCACAACGTCCACCCTTGACATTAAATGAGAAACGACCCTGCTGATATCCACGGATTTTAGCCTCGGTTGTCTCTGCAAATAGCGCGCGAACTTTGTCAAAAAGACCTGTGTATGTAGCGGGATTAGATCGTGGCGTGCGTCCAATGGGTGATTGGTCGACGTGCACAACTTTATCCAGCAACTCCACACCTGAGATACTGCGATGACGGCCCGGCACTAAACGAGCGCCATTGAGTTTGTTAGCAAGGGTCGTATACAAAATATCATTGACGAGCGTTGATTTTCCCGAACCACTCACGCCAGTAACTGAGACAAAGACGCCAAGTGGAACTTGTACTTCAATATTTTGTAGGTTGTTTTCCTTTGCGCCTTTCACAGTTAACACTCGTTTAGAGTCGATGGGACGGCGCGTTGGTGGAATTGCAATCGATTTTCGCCCAGATAAATAGGCACCGGTAATTGATTCTTTTGATGCAATTAATTCTTCATAACTACCTGAGACAACGACATGTCCCCCATGCTCACCGGCCCCGGGCCCTATATCTACTATCCAATCTGCAGTGCGAATCGTTTCTTCGTCATGCTCTACGACAATTAATGTGTTTCCCAAGTCGCGCAAATGGGTAAGCGTTTCAATTAAGCGTCGGTTATCGCGCTGATGAAGACCGATGCTGGGTTCATCCAAGACGTAGAGAACTCCAACGAGACCACTGCCAATCTGAGTTGCAAGACGAATTCGTTGAGCCTCTCCCCCAGATAAAGTGGCTGCAGGACGAGCCAGGGATAGGTAGTCGAGCCCGACATCGAGCAAGAAGCCCAAGCGGGCATGGACTTCCTTCATTACTCGTTCGGCGATTTGAGTTTCGCGTTTTGTAAACTTTATTTGTTTCAAAAATTCAGCACACTCGGAAATTGATAACTCTGTAATCTCGGAAATATTTTTTCCTCCGATGGTCACCGCTAAAACTTCAGGCTTTAGCCGTGCTCCAGAACAAACATGGCAAGGAATTTGGCGCATGTAAGCCTCGTATTTATCACGACTATAATCACTATCGGTCTCACTATGGCGGCGGTGAATAAAGGGCACCACGCCTTCAAAGCCCGTCGTGTAGTTCTTCGTTCCATAGCGACCCTTGTACTTCATTTTGATCTCATACTCGTAACCATTAAGAATCGACTCACGCGCCTTAACGGAGATTTTCTTCCAAGGGATATCTAGTGAGAAGGGCATATCTTTGGCCAGAGCTTCTAGCAATCGAATGAAATAATCAGATGACTGACCACCCGACCATGGCGCGATTGCGCCTTCAAGTATGGAGATTGAGTCATCGGGAATTATGAGATCTTGATCGACCTCTAACTTAGTACCAATTCCCGAGCACTCAGGACATGCACCAAAAGGTGAATTAAATGAAAATGAACGCGGCTCTAACTCTTCAAAGGATAAGTTGCAGTCGTGACACGCAAGATGTTCACTAAACGTGCGCTCTTTGTCGAGCGATTTAGAGTCAACAAAATCTAAAATTACGATTCCAGAAGCCAATCGCAGAGCGGTCTCAATCGAGTCGGTTAATCGCGTTTTACTCTCGACTTTGGCACTCAATCGATCAACAACTACCTCGATTGAGTGCTTTTCCTGCTTCTTTAACTTCGGAGCTTGCGTCAAAGCTACAACAACGCCATCCACGCGAGCACGTGAATAGCCTGCTGTAATGAGTTCGGCAAAGAGATCAACGAACTCGCCCTTACGGGCGCGCACAACAGGGGCAAGAACCTGGAATTTTGTTGTGGCAGGCATCGTTAATATCTGATCCACAATTTGCTGAGGAGACTGGCGCGATACTGCTTTGCCACAGGTGGGACAGTGTGGCCGGCCCGCACGGGCAAAGAGCAGACGCAGATAGTCATAGACTTCCGTAATTGTTCCCACGGTTGAGCGCGGATTTCGATTCGTAGATTTTTGATCGATTGAAACGGCAGGTGATAACCCTTCAATAAAATCTACGTCGGGTTTATCCATCTGCCCCAAGAACTGTCGGGCATAGGCCGAAAGTGATTCGACATAACGGCGTTGGCCTTCAGCAAAAATAGTGTCGAAGGCAAGTGATGATTTTCCAGAGCCCGATAACCCAGTAAAAACAATGAGGGCATTGCGAGGAAGTTCAATTGATACATCTTTGAGGTTGTGCTCACGTGCTCCGCGCACGACTAACTTATCAATACTCACTAGACCCCTGCCTCTTCCATTGAGCGAAGCTCTCGCTTCAAAATCTTAACCTCATCACGAAGACGCGCCGCTACTTCGAATTGAAGTTCAGCAGCGGCATTCTTCATCTGATCCGTAAGAGAGCCTATCAACGCAATCAAATCCAGCCTTGGCAGACTAGTTAAGGCTTGGGAATAGAGACCTACCGATGTCACACTTTTTTGATTTGCCTTCTTACTAGTTGCCAACAACGCGTCGGTATCTTCGGATTCGCGAGTAATCAAATCCGTGATATCTGCAATCTTCTTGCGCAATGGTTGCGGGTCAACTCCCCGCTCGAGGTTATAGGCCACTTGCTTTGCACGACGGCGATTTGTTTCATCAATCGCCTTGGCCATTGAATCGGTGATGTTATCGGCATACATATGCACTTCGCCTGAGACATTTCGCGCCGCCCGTCCAATTGTTTGAATGAGCGAAGTTGCCGAACGCAAAAAACCCTCTTTATCGGCATCTAAAATCGCAACTAAGGATACTTCGGGTAGATCTAAACCTTCGCGCAGTAAGTTAATACCGATTAAAACATCATATTCGCCCAAACGAAGCTCGCGCAGTAGTTCTACGCGCCGCAATGTATCAACCTCTGAATGCAGATACCGTACACGCACGCCTTTCTCCTGCATGAAATCCGTTAAATCCTCGGACATTTTTTTTGTCAATGTTGTGACAAGTACTCGCTCGTTCTTTTCGGCTCGAACGCTAATTTCATGCAGTAAATCATCAATCTGACCCTTAATTGGTTTGATAACAATCTGAGGGTCCACTAAACCTGTAGGTCGAATGACCTGTTCAACTACATCGCCATTTACCTTTGCCATCTCATACTTACCTGGAGTTGCCGACAAGTAGAGTTTTTGCCCCGTGCGCTCTAAGAACTCAGGAAATTTGAGTGGGCGGTTATCAAGAGCACTGGGAAGGCGGAAGCCATGTTCGACCAGAGTACGTTTGCGTGATGCATCGCCTTCATACATCGCCCCCAGTTGAGGCACGGTGACATGACTTTCATCGATGACCACTAAAAAATCCTCAGGGAAATAATCCAAAAGGCAGTTTGGGGCAGATCCCGCGGTGCGACCATCTAAGTGTCTTGAATAATTTTCGATTCCGCTACAGAAACCGATTTGCTCCATCATTTCGGTATCAAAGGTGGTCCGCATACGAATTCGCTGGGCCTCAAGTAACTTGCCCTGCTTTTCAAAGAGATTTAATTGAACCTGAAGTTCATCCTCAATATCCCCAATTGCACGTTTGATCGTTTCAGGTCCTGCGGCATAGTGGGTTGCGGGAAAAATATACATTTCGCTCTCGTCACGAATAATTTCACCGGTCAGAGGATGCAGCGTCAAAATCTTTTCAATCTCATCGCCAAACATCTCGATGCGAATGGCTAACTCTTCATACATGGGAATGATTTCAATCGTGTCCCCACGCACTCGAAAAGTCCCACGTTCAAAGGCCATGTCGTTTCGTTTGTACTGAATATCGACGAATCGGCGAAGCAGCGCATTTCGCTCGATTTCATCGCCCACTCGCAGCGTGACCATTCGATCTATATATTCCTGAGGGGTGCCAAGTCCATAGATGCAGGAGACCGTTGCCACAACGATGACATCTCGCCTAGTCAAAAGAGAGTTCGTTGCCGAGTGTCGTAGCCTTTCGACCTCATCGTTAACACTGGAATCTTTTTCAATGAAAGTATCGGTCTGCGGAACATAGGCTTCAGGTTGGTAATAGTCGTAGTAAGAGACAAAGTATTCGACGGCGTTATTAGGAAGTAGTTCGCGAAATTCATTGGCCAACTGAGCAGCTAGCAGTTTGTTAGGAGCTAACACCAGCGTTGGACGTTGTAGTTTTTCAATAAGCCAGGCAGTAGTTGCCGACTTTCCAGTTCCTGTTGCACCTAATAAGACAACATCTTGTTCACCTGCCTCAAAGCGCCGGGCAATTTCAGCGATTGC
>JANYCW010000058.1 GCA_025360085.1 Actinomycetes bacterium | reverse complement strand
CGAAAACTCAATAGTGTTTCGGCGACCATAGCGAGAGGGAAACACCCGGTCCCATTCCGAACCCGGAAGTTAAGCCTCTCAGCGTCGATGGTACTGCAAGGGTGACCTTGTGGGAGAGTAGAACGTCGCCGGACTTCTTTTATAAAAAGGGGCGCTTTAACGAGCGCCCCTTTTTTATTTCTGCGTGAAGTAATCTTGGTATATAAAATAATTTCTCTACTTAACTCAATTGCAGTTTAAATAAAAGGAGCCGATGATGGAAGAGCGTAGAAATTCACGTCCACCATCTGATCGTCCTTCAACGCCACGTTCATCTTCTTCTCGCCCATCTGGTTCCTCAAGTTCTTCTCGCCCATCAAGTGGCGATAGAAAACCATCTGGACCTAATAGTCAACGTCGCCGAGAGGATCTACCGGCCCGCGGTGGTTCTACTTCCAGACCTGGTGCACCACGACAAGTTCGTGACGGCTCTGATCCGCGCGGAACACGACCTGCTCCCATGGATCGCGATCAATCCCGTATCCGTCCACGGATATTTGAACCTGATATTCCAGAGGAGATTACGGGGGAGGAGCTAGATAAATCTCTTCGTGCCGAACTTCTTTCATTATCGCCAGAGAATGCAAAAGTTGTTGCCAGACATTTAGAGTGTTTAGCTCTTTACGCCGACTCTGATCCGCTACTCGCACATAAACATGGCGTTGCAGCGGCCCACCATGCTGGTCGTTTAGCAGTTGTTCGCGAATCAGCAGGATATGCCGCATACCGTGCAGGTTTTTATGAGATCGCATTAAAAGAGTTGCGTGCTGCACATCGCATTTCGGGCGATATTTCAATGTGGCCGGTGATGGCCGACTGCGAACGAGGTCTCGGTAATCCACTCAAAGCATTAGCACTTGCTGGATCGCCCGAAGTAAAGCGTTTAGCTAAACCTGAAGAGATTGAAATGCGAATCGTTGCATCTGGCGCGCGGCGTGATTTAGGTGAGTTCGACGCCGCGGTTGTTACTTTGACATGCAAAGAACTTTCTAATGAGAGTGAAGATTGGGCGGTACGCCTTCGTTATGCCTATGCCGATGCTTTAGTTGCGGCAGGTCGCACAAAAGAGGCACGTGATTGGTTTGCCAAGTGCGCACAACTCGATGTAGATGAAACTACCGATGCACGTGAGCGCTTTTAAGCTCCTTGCACTTCTTCTATTCAAGTTTTGGTGAGCTAAAAAAGAAAAGGGACTAACCGCCTGTGACTGGGGCAGGCAAAATTCATCAGTGAGATTGAGTTTTGAAACATCTATTCTTATTTAAAAGTCGAATGGAGGTACCGAGCTTCAGTCAATCCAGAAGGACAATCAATTATAGAAAATTTTCTATTATTTCTTGTCGTCACTTTCCATAGGAATGGCTCGAATACCAGTGGGATAATCTGAAATTAAATACACGTCGCGAGTCGGTAGCTTAAGACCATGCTCCGCCAATGACTCACCTAGTTGTGCCAGATTCTCTACAAAAAACTCTCTCAATGAAAACAGCTGAGTAATTTCACTTGTAAGCGCCTCTCTTAGTGTTTCATCTTTGTCGTCCCTTGAGAGGAAGAGAATTGTAGCGGTGCAAACTCTAAGCAAATGTTCGGAGAGTTCAAAACAAAGGTCCTGAAAATCATCGGTCTGGCTACCTAAGGGTGGTTTTCTACCGTTTGCACGAGGATGAAGATGTTCGGAATGCATCATGTATTCACTGTATGAAGGTGTCGCGTACTTCTTTGGGATATTGATTGCAGCCTTTAGTCGTTTATTGAGAGCGCCGAAAGCAAAATCCTTGGCAACAGTTTCGTTTTGTTCCAACCACAACTCCATGCGATTTGGGTCGAGCGAAAAATCCATAATTAAAGCTTCAATCTCCATTAAATCCCTTGCGACATCATTACAAGTGGCAGAGTCGCCAATTAACAAAGCTTTCACAAAACGCTCGACGTCTTCGACTGAGCGCGCACCAAGTTTTTGAAGTGCAACTTCCCCCACGCAGTTCTTCTCTAAGAATGTACAACCCTCATCTATCGTTTGGGGGAAAAAGGGAATTTCGGTGTAGAATCGGAAACTTTTGTATCCCATCCTACGAAGGTCATTGTGAATGCGAGTTAGATATCTGAATTTGGGTGCAAACATGCTGAACATTGTTTCAAGGGCTTCATACGGCGGCAATGAGTCGGAGTTTTCTTCGGAACTCTCCTCACTTTTCTGACTACCAATCAAACTAGACAGAAATTTCATTAACCCCATGACTGAAAACTCGCTTTCTTTTTCGCGGGCACCCGAGGTAAGTCAATGGCTTCTACCTTCTCAATTTTTGCAGTGGATTTATTTCGACCTAATAATTTTTCACCATCCCTTGTTGGTTTCTCGCGTGTGACCATTTCTCTTTCTTCCTTTACCTCGCGTTACAAATCATTGACACTAGTGGGTTAAACATACATTGACCAAGATTTAGTGCGGCGTATCCGAACGTAATCTAATGGTGGTAGATGATTAACTCTCACTACCGATCCCATTCTCTAGACCGCACCAAGGGATTCGATTATCGATTTCCGTAAACGAAAATTGGGTATTTCCTAATTCTTAATCGCGTTCAACCAGTATTATCCACTAGCTCTCATCCGAAAGCCGTTTTTCGATGAGCCAATAGGGATTTTCGGGAAGTTCGTCTCTGTATGCGTTATAACATGTATGGACTAATTCGATGAAATTCTTATCTTTCTCATGCCCACCGGGAAATTTCTCATCCGCGGCACTTAAAAAATTTTCGCTACAACGCCTTAAACCTTGAACAATAAGTGCCTCGCACCATACCATTTCACCCTTAAGATGGCATGCGTAGGCTGCCGCAACCCAAGCGGACTCTTCCCACCAAGAAACATGTGCAATAAGGATAAGTGCGCCGAGTTCATCTCGAACGGCATTGGCTTTGATCAGTCGAACCCAGAATCGTGGGTCAAGTGCATCAAAGTTTCTGATTGCAGCGAGAACTGACTCTTGTTCATTGATGGACTCAGTCGCGTTCCACTCGCCAGAGTTTAACGGTTTCCTTGATTGCTCTTTGATCTCGACCTCCCGAAGGAGAAACGAGGAGATCTTTTGAACTATCATTCCCAGTATCCTGTGTTCCGATGAGTCCGGATCCCAATCCTTGAGTGAATTTCCTGCTTGTTCGTATTTTCCTGCAGACAATAATGCATCGGCTAGTAGCGGGAGTAGTTCCTTGGCTTCGCCGCCATTATCGATGCTGAGTTGGTAGGTTTCCGCCGATTCCTGGAAGTGGTTTCCATCCCACAAGGCCCCCGCCTGTCTTTTGAGAAAGAATGATTCCGTTGCATACTCAGGTCTCATTCGCGCAGCTTCAGAGTAAGCCAGAATTGCTGGATCAAATTCTCTAGTTTTACTATATAAAACTCCTAGATTGTGATGTACCACCCCGGCTGAAACAGGATCGCCAACTTCTTCTAGAGTGCTAGCAAATTCTTTGAGTAGAGTTCCGAAAGCAGTCGCATCATTGGAAGGCCCACTAGGAAGCAGTTCTAAGATTCTTGACGTAATGATTGCTCCAACAAGATGCTTATATTCGCCATCATGATTGAATAAGACATTTGCAAAATGTAATAGTTCATCCACCTGGGCAACCTTTAGGTACGAATCAAGTAACCTATCGAAAACTATTGGGTAAAGAAATATCGAGGACTTGACTAACGATGATGATGAAACGAGAGTAGCCTGTGTATCAAAGCCGGCGCTAGCTAGGGTCGACCCAAGCATCACGCATATATCTGCAGCAAGGGTGCCAGCACCAATCAATGGTGTTCCGTGGGTTTGGGAAAGATCCATCGTAGCGCTGGAATAGTTGAGAGGGAGCGCCACACATAGTTGAGCATTACTAAGTGAAACAGTAATAGATGACGCATCATGATCCGATGTCAATGTACCAATGTGAGAATCTCGGAGGTTGCGAGTCAGGTGTGCGCGAATAGTAACCTCGGTCGGCCCACTCCAGTCTTCACTAATTGTTAGATGTACAGGGAGCGGCCAAG
>JANYCW010000036.1 GCA_025360085.1 Actinomycetes bacterium | reverse complement strand
TCTGCGCAAGCACGTGAAAGTAAGGCGCATTCAATTGCATCTCGACTTGTTGCTGAAACAAATCGAATTACAAAGGAAGAGATTGAGTCCGCTGATTCAAAAGCCCGGTCCATTCTCAGTGGCGCGGAGTCTCGTGGACGTAAATATATTGAAACGGCCGAAATAGATGCTGGACAAATGCTCTCTCAGGCTGAGGCTGATGCTGAAGCTCTATTGGAGTCTAAAAAGCGCGAAGCGACATCATTAACTACGACTGCACGCCGTGAGGGTGAGCGAATTATAAGTAATGCAACAAGTGAGGTTTCTAATTACCGCCAATGGTTGACTGGAGTGATTACCGAGGCCGAACGCTTATACAAAGTTCAAACCCAATCTCTGGACGCGGCAGAAAGTGCGATACGTCAATCCCGGACTCGACTTGAATCCGCATTTACTCATTTAGCGGATCTTCAAAAAAGCGTCATTGAGAACTTAAACGCCGATGACACGATTATTAATTCTGGTCCGATTAAAGTGGCAAGTGAGCGGACTAAACCCGCGATTAGCTCTCCAAAGAAAACTTCCAAAAAGCCAATCAAGAAAGTTGCAGCAAAGAAATCTGCCACACGCAAGTAGTTAGTTATGGCAACAGTTAGAGGCATTAGGTATATCCCTGCTATCGACGGTCTCCGCGCAGTAGCCGTTATAGCAGTCATGTTGTATCACTTGGGGTACGCATGGATTCCGGGCGGATTTCTAGGTGTTGATTTATTTTTTGTAATCTCGGGATACGTAATAACACGACTGCTCTTAGATTCTATTGCTCGCAGTGGTGGATTAGATCTTCGATCCTTCTACAAGGCCCGGATTCGTCGGTTAATTCCGCCACTTGTTTTTATGATCCTCGTGACATCAATATATATCGGCATATGGGCACCAGAAACTATGCGCCGCTTTATGAGTGATTCACCTTTTGCCCTTCTCGGTGCAATGAACTGGTGGCTGGTATTTCGCCATACAGATTACTTTGAGTCCATAGCTCGTCCCGCGCTCTTACAGCACACGTGGTCTCTCGGGGTTGAAGCCCAGTTTTATCTCATTTGGCCAGTGATTTTGTTACTTATTCTTCGCTATTTTGGCAAAAACAAGATTCCTGGAGTTGCGCTGTTAATTGCGGCGGTATCTGGAGTTACCCTCCTAGTAGTTTCATTTAGAGTCGATGCCTCTAATGCATCTCAAACAAGTCATGTCTATTTCGGAACTGATACTCATAGCATTGGATTATTTCTTGGATCGGCATTGGCTGTAAGTTGGATTCCACAAAATCTAAAAGAGAATGTTACGAAGCGAGCTCAAGATTTTATCGATGGGATTGGAGTCTTTGGCTTCATTGGAATGATTGCAACCTTCCTCTTCATCAACGAAAGTGATGCCACGCTTTACAAATTAGCTTTTCCTTTAGCTGGAATTTTTGGTTGCGCGATTATCACTTCAATCGTGCATCCTGCTTCTCGTTTCGCGCCAATATTGAGTAGTAAATCCGCAGTATGGATAGGTGAGCGCTCATATGCCATTTATCTATGGCATTGGGTAGTTTTCCAAGTTACTCGTCCAACCGTTGACCTTGAAGGTTCGGCTTGGGCGCTAACGGTATTACGAGTTCTCATAGTCTTGGCACTGGCCGACATTTCATTGCGCCTAGTTGAGTTACCTATTCGAAGTGGATTGGTGGAGTACTGGTTTAAAGGAATGAAATATCGTACGAAGAGAGTGCAGGTACGTCAAAAAATTTCGGTTGTTATTGGTTTCTTGCTCACCACAATGACAATTTCTATGCTTAGTACCTACGCAATTCATAAAAGTGATGTCGCGATGAATATTGTAAAAGCGCAGTTAAGCGCACCTTCAGAAATCTCCGAAACAAAGCCCACTGCGAGCTCCGGGCTATGGGTTACGGGTGATTCAGTAATTCTAGGAATTCGACATGAATTGGATGCTCGTGCACCAATAACCCTTATTAACGCGCGCGTTGGTCGGCAGGCTACCGAACTTATACAGGTAATGTCACACGATAAATTGAGAATGAAAAATTCAATTGTAATCTTTAACTTGGGAAATAATAATAAATTAAGCGCATCCCAAGTTATTGCAATTTTCTCCGAAGTAGAAAATCAACCAAAGATCATTGTCGTAAATACTGCGGTGCCACGTAATTGGCGTACAGCTAACAACGAATTAATCGCTCTGTACGCAAAGCAATTTGGTGCAATACTCATTGACTGGAACGCAATTTCAACTGGCCATCCAGACTATTTTGCTCCGGACGGCGTACATCTTGTTCCGCAAGGTGTACGTGCATATGTCAATGCAATTTTCGCGCAACTTTAACATTGCACATTAAATAAATTGACCCCCACGCGTTGCGCTGGGGTCAATATCATTAATTCGTTACTTGAACTCTCCAGGAATTCCGAAAGCAGTTGCAGATGCAACTTGTCCATCACGGTAAATCGATGAAACGCGGAACTGTGTCCATCCGCTATTACTATTCTTTGAAACGCTCTGTGTGAGTTGATCAACTGGAAGCGTTGCAATAACTATCCAATCTCCTTTTCCATTTGCACGGATCTCAACGTTATATCCAGTCAGACCATCGATTGCATTCGGCGCTATCCAACGCAGCGTTAGACCAACAGCGCTTTTAAGAGCTACAAACTTTGATGGAGATTCAACTGCGGCAACGGCCGCAGCACTTTCAGTTGGTTGGGCAGTGGCCGTCTCGGTTGGCTGATCGCTTTGCGACATTGATGGCGTAGGTTTAGGGACATCATCACCCTCTTTTCCTGATTTTGACCAGACAATCATTGCTAAAAGAATTATTCCAATAACAACAAGGAATACGACGCGTCCAGATGTCTTCTGCTTTGGAAGGGCCACCGGTTTTGGCGCGAGCGCAACGGGTTTGGAAACTACAGGGACTACAGGGACTACAGGGCTCGATATAACTGCCGTAGGTGTTGAAACAGTTTTAGTAGCGGTCTTCTTGGCAATTTTCCTGGGCGCAACCTTCTTCGCAGTGGTCTTTTTAACTGCAGCTTTTTTCACTGCACTTTTCTTCACGACACTCTTTTTTACTGCGCGCTTTGCTGTTACTTTTTTTGCAACCTTATTTTTCGCAACCGTCTTTCTGACAGGCGCTTTTTTAACTGCGGCTTTTTTAACTGCACTCTTCTTCACTGTGCGCTTTACAGGTGCCTTCTTGGCAATTTTCTTTGCTGCGGTCTTCTTCTTTGCGGCCACGATGACTCCTTGGATAAAGATGCGCACGCAAATAACGTACGTCGATAAGCCAAGGCTACCTCAGGCCTTCAAGCATTTCCATAACATGTGGTGCGATTGCACGCAGAGATTTTCCACGATGGCTTATGGCATCTTTTTCTTCGGCACTCATTTGAGCGCTAGATATCGACATACCTTGAGGTGAAAAAATCGGGTCATATCCAAAGCCATTTTCGCCAACGGGCTCGTGAAGAATTCTTCCGTGAAAAAGGCCTTCTGCTAGGGCTTCGCGGCCATCGGGCATGACAAGGGCAGCGACACAAATAAAGTGGGCGTCTCTCTTGGCATCTACAACTTCAGCTAGTTCGTCTAAAACTTTCGCTACATTCGCCCTATCGTTGCCATGCACACCCGCCCACCGAGCAGAAAATAATCCAGGTTTGCCGCCGAGAGCGTCAACACATAAACCCGAATCATCGGCAATCGCGGGTAAACCCGTCGCATTTGCCACATATCTCGCCTTAAGTAGCGCATTTTCCGCAAAAGTTGTTCCAGTTTCCTCGACGTCAACTAAATCCGGAAATTCATCAGTACCAATGAGTTCAACCGCTCCGTCAGAAAGCTCATTGAGAATTCTACGAAACTCAACAATCTTTCCAGGGTTGCGCGTTGCAATAACAAGTTTCTTGGGCATAGTTTTCAAGATTTACTCGGCCCATATCTCATCATTGGGCTACTTGGATAAAACGTGCTTTTGAAGTTCACTTAAAACTTTACAACCTGAAACAGCTAAATCCAGCAACTGATTTAAAAGTTCACGATCAAAAGGTTCACCTTCGGCAGTTCCTTGAACTTCAATAAAGCGGCCATCGCCGGCAACGACGACATTCATATCGGTTCCAGCGCGGACGTCTTCTTCATAACAAAGATCTAGCATGGGAATCCCATCGATAATTCCGACGCTCACAGCGGCAACTGAATCACCTAACGGATTGGCAGTTACTTTAATGTGACCCTGCTTTTTAGCCCAATTGATTGCATCAACGAGTGCAACATAAGCACCAGTAATTGCAGCGGTTCGGGTCCCACCATCTGCCTGAAGAACATCGCAGTCAATAACAATAGTATTTTCACCTAGCTCTTTTGTATTTACAATTGCACGAAGTGAACGACCGACGAGACGAGAAATTTCCTGTGTGCGTCCACCAAGTTTTCCCTTAACGCTTTCACGATCCGAGCGAGTGTGCGTTGCGCGCGGCAACATTGCATACTCAGATGTAACCCATCCAGTACCGGTGTCTTTTAGCCAGCGTGGGACACCGGGTGAAAATGAGGCTACGCACAAAACACGAGTTTTACCGAACTCTACTAATACCGATCCTTCGGCGTGATCTAACCAACCACGGGTGAATTTAATTTCACGTAAATCACTAACGTCACGTCCATCATTGCGCACCATGTATTACTCCTATTACTTAGTTATGTAGTTTCTAGAGATCTTGATGCTCTACTCGGGCAACTTCTGGACCCAGAAAACGTCGAGCCAAGCCCTCAAATGCCTTTGCATCACCAGTTGCCAAAAATTTATATGTTGGTCGTGAATTCTGTTGTTTTCGTAAGAGATTATTTTCAATCAATGTTCGATATAGATCTTTAGCCGTCTCTTCTGCACTAGAAACTAATGTGACACTATCTCCCATAACATATGAAATAACTCCGGTAAGAAGTGGGTAATGAGTGCAACCCAAAACTAATGTGTCGACTTTTGCATTCATTATTGGAGCTAAATATTGACGAGCAATAATAGTTATCTCTTCTCCCGAAGTTTCCCCACGTTCAACGAACTCAACGAACATCGGGCAGGCGATTGAAGTGATTTCTAGCTGTGGAGCTGCAGCAAATGCATCTATATAAGCGGCCGAATCGATAGTCGCGCGAGTACCGATTACACCAATTTTTGAGTTACGAGTTGCAGCAACTGCACGGCGAACTGCGGGCTGAATTACTTCGATAACTGGGATTGAGTAGCGCTCACGGGCATCTCTGAGCATCGCAGCACTAGCCGTATTGCAGGCAATTACCAAAGCTTTTACGCCTTGACCAACTAAAAAATCTAAACTCTCTAGGGCGAATTCTCTTACTTGTGCCAATGGACGGGGGCCATAAGGACCACGTGCAGTATCGCCAATATAGAGAATGGATTCATTTGGAAGTTGATCCAATATCGCTCGAGCAACGGTTAGTCCACCTACGCCGGAATCAAAGATTCCAATTGGGGCATCACTCATATCTGCAATCCTAGCGTGCACCGCAGTGAACTAAAGCCTCTCATCCATGAGGGCAAGAATTAAACTCTCTTGCAACCAACCTAGCCAACTATAAACGGCATAAACACCGCGCAGAGGGTCATCCGGTCCTAGAATTTCTAAATCGTCACGGGATTTTCCTTGAACGTTCAGGCGTACTCCTAACGCCAAACGAATATCGTTCATCGCACCTAGCCACGCATTGGCACCTTCATGATCGACTTCAACACAACCATCTGGTGAACTTTTTAAATCGATACGCATTGACATCGCATTTGCGGTTTTCTTGGCTCGTAACGTCGATTCTGTGTACCTTCGAAACTCAGATGCATCTACTTGATCGGCATAAGCATTTGGTAGTAACCGAAGTAAAACATCGTCATCAGGTGGCGAATCATGACTGGTAATTCCTATCATTGCGGCAAGTAAATCGTCACCATGGTTATCTCTGCGCTCCCCCAAAAGTTCCAATATCTGTCCAACTAAATTAATTAAAATCTCGCACTCAGATTCTGAAAAATTAGAAACGTAGGCCAGATTTCCGTGGCGATGGAAGCCCGACTGCGCCTCTAGCGATTTTTCATTCATGAACTAGATTCTCCGTGTTGCACCGTTGCCCATAATCCGTATTCATGAAGCCGAGCAACATCATGTTCCATCTCTTCACGACTGCCAGTGGAAACAACTGCTCTACCTTCGGTATGAACTTTCATCATCAGTTCATTGGCTTTTTCCCGTGGAAACCTGAATAACTCCATGAAAACATATGTCACATATGACATTAAATTTACTGGATCATCCCAGACAATCGTGACCCATGGTTTGTCACTGCTGAAAATCTCCTTAATCGCCGCATCAACTTTTTCGTCAGTTGTTTCCTTAGTTGTTACCATTTTTAGCGCACGACAACGGAAAATTCTTTTGAGGTAACTGTTATCGGTGTACCAGTAATCTGAACACGCATTGTTACAACGCCGCGCTTATTTTCTACAGTACTAATAACAAATAAGCCCTCAGCGTCTGTAGCATCTCCGATACTTACATTGAGCCATTTGCCATTGGTTAATTTTTGAAGTGTGACATTTTGTCCCAAAGCTTGAGGCAAAAGCGCGCCGCTTATAATAATTTGTTTGCCATGTTTAACACTAGTTGGACGAGCTAGCATGATTTTTGACAGGAGAGTCACATCGGACTGAGGACTAGTTGACGCTGCGCGCTCCCAAGTTCCTTCAGTAGTTATTCGAAGCGCTGAACTTGAACCAAGAGTTATGGGAACAGAAATGCTTCCATCGACGGCGGTAACTGACTCTGCAATTTTGACCCATGCCGTTTCATTTACGCGTTTAATCTCAATATTGACGGCTAAGCCAGCCAGCGAGGTCAAATCTTTTAGCGTCAATAATCCTTTAAGCGTAAATACATCGCCGAAATAAATTCCGGTTCCACCAGTCGTTTCTAACGTCAGCCCACTTATAACTTCATCTGGAGCAATTGCAAGGGCAACATTTCGCATTGCCGTCGTTGCCGTTGAGTCTTCCATTCCAAGCGTCCAAAGCGCTGCGCCTCCGAGCCGATACTTTGCCACTAAGTTCATGCGCTCTGTAAAACTTCGCTCATTTTGAAACCACACCGTGCGCCAAACGCTGCAAGAAGTTGGAGCGCCTTTAACCGTTAACCCATTAAAAACCTTTACGTAGGAATACGTCATTTCACTATTCTTTTCATCAAACACTGGAATCCCCTGGTCAATCGCGGCTTTAGCATATGCATAGTTCATCTTAAAAGTTGCCGCCTTCGCTGACATTGTTAATCCAGGCGGTGCAGATTCGGGGCACATACCCACTATCGCGGTAATCCAATCGCGACCATAACCCGGAAGACCCACATAAACTTTCGACGCGGGCATAATGCTGATTGCATACTGCAAAGTTTTTTCAGTCCAGTTAATTGGACCTATTGGACCAGGTTTTGCAACTGAGTAGTCATACGTCATGATTCGTAGGCGATCGATGCTGGATGCGATATCTGCCCATGAATAGACGGTGTAACCCTTTAAACTTTCAGCGGGATTGAAAGCATAGGGCGTTGTTATTGATAAGAGTTTTTGAGATAAATGCAATTGGTCACTTAACTCTCGTACAAATAAAATCCAGTTAGGGGCTGTCTTTGCCCAAGTTGTATTGCCATCAACAAAGGCAAAACCCTCAAAGTCTAAATCAATACCATCGAAGCCATTTTTCTTAACTAAGTCCACAATTGATTTAACAATCGTGGTACGAGTTTCAGCTTTCGCTAAGAATCCAGAAAGAACTAACTTATCTGTGCCGTCAGTAATTGTCGGAATAATTTTTAACCCCGACTTTCGCATTAAGCACAAAGTGTCGGCAATGGGCCAGGATGGATTAGCGGTCGTATAGTCATCACGAACCACCGTTGGGCTTTTAAGCGTGTACCAAAATGGCATGACTTCTTTTAGAAGGTCTCTATTTGTAAATAGATATGAATTATTAAGAATCGAAATATCTTCCGGCGAATACTCGTTTGGCTCACACGTAACAGGTGCGCCAGTTACCGGTGTCACGGTGGACGGTGTCTTCTTAATGAAGGGAATAATTGTCTTAACTGAATAGTAAGGAATCCATCCACTGAGAATTGGGCGAGGTTGAATTTCTGCGGCACGTGCCGAGAAAGACATAGTGATTGTTAATGCTAGGGCGATTAGAGAAGCTGAACGAAACTTACGCTTCATTATTATTTATCTTCAGGCTCTTTTTTCAGACCCGCGTGAATCTCTTTACATGTAGGGCAGATAGGATATTTTTCGGGATCTCGTGATGGCGTCCAAATTTTGCCACATAAAGCCCGTACAGACTTTCCCGTGACGGCAGATTCAACGATTTTATCTTTCTTCACATAGTGTGCAAAACGATCGTGCCCGCCATCATCTTCTTCCAGAATAGGTCGAGTTAAAAGATCGAGATCTGATTCCGTCTCTAACGGATTTTTTCGAAAGATTCCCATGAGGTGGATAAGAATACCTTCGGCTTCGGTGAATTTGCGGATAGAATTCGCAAATGAAGGACCTACTACGTACACAAGATCTCAGCAGGGCCGATGTGGAGCTCCTCCTTGATACAGCAGCTGCTTTCGCGGCTAATCCACTTCGATCGAGTACTGCGTTAGCTCATCAGTCAGTAGCAATTTATATGACTAAGCCTTCTACTCGAACCCGATTATCCTCTGAGTCGGCAATTGCCCATTTGGGTGGGACCCCCATTTTTATTCGAGGGGATGAACTGCAATTAGGACGTGGAGAGTCGATTGCCGACACGGCTCGAATTATTAGTCAATATTGTAAAGCACTCATTATTCGAACTTATGATCAAGCAGATGTTGATGAGCTAGGTGCTCATGCAACGATTCCAGTTATCAATGCATTGACCGACTTTGATCATCCAACACAGTTATTAGCGGACTGGTTAACTATTCGAGAACAGTTCGGAAAAGATATTTCAGGTCGCAAATTTGTTTACCTTGGCGATGGAAATAATATGTCGCATGCTTGGTTGATCATGGGTGCAATCATGGGTGCACATGTAGTTGCCGCAACGCCAACTGGTAAGTGGGCACCTGATCCACATGTCATTGAAGTCGCACATACCATTGCTCGTCAAAGTGGTGGCCGAGTCGAAATTATTCATGATCCACACGCTGCAGCCAAAGATGCGAGTGTTTTATATACCGATGTATGGATGTCTATGGGAGATTCGCAAGACGAACGTGAAGAGAAGGTGGTAGCACTCTCCCCCTTTGCTGTCACAGAAGATTTAATGGCGCTGACGCAGAGTGATTCGGTGTTTATGCATTGTTTGCCTGCGCACCGTGGTGAAGAAGTAGAAGCGACGGTGATTGATGGAACAAAATCTATTGTCTGGCGTGAGGCATATCATCGACGTACAACAATTCAATCGCTTGTCTACCACCTTGTCAGAGGTGACCTGAAAGGCTCCAGCCACTAGTATGTAGCGCATGCTTATTGCCATTCCAAAAGAAATTCGTGAGGGCGAAAAGCGTGTAGCCCTTGTTCCCGACATCATAAATAAACTAAAGCGACTAGGTTTCGATGTTGTCATCGAATCTGGCGCTGGAGTTAATTCGCAAGCAACGGATGCTGAGTACACCAAGGCTGGTGCATCGATTTCTACCTCGGAAGTTCTCACTAAAGCTGATGCCGTACTTTCTGTCCAACCTTTAACTCCAGCTCAAATCAAGACATTAAAAAATGGCGCCGTAACCATTAGTTTCATGTCGCCTGTTACCGCCATTGAATCAATTGACGCAGCGGCAGCGGCTGGTGTTACTGCCTTCTCTCTTGAATTAGTGCCAAGAATTTCGCGAGCACAGTCCATGGATGCGCTTTCATCTCAAGCCTTGTGTGCAGGTTATCGCGCCGCATTAGTTGGGGCCGAATTATCGCCACGATTTTTCCCAATGCTCATGACGGCCGCAGGCACAGTTACTCCAGCGCAAGTTTTAGTTCTGGGCGCAGGAGTTGCAGGCCTTCAAGCAATTGCAACAGCGCGCAGATTAGGCGCCGTTGTTTCGGCATACGATGTTCGTCCGGCTTCTGCCGATGAGGTTCGCTCGATGGGTGCCGCTTTCATCGAACTCGAACTTGAAGCTTTGGAAGGTGCTGGCGGTTATGCGCGCGAGATGACACAAGATCGTGCCGCACAACAACAGGCGTTGCTGACTCCTTACATTGCCAAATCACATGTGGTCATAACAACGGCGGCGGTGCCTGGTCGCCAAGCACCGCGTTTGATGACACAAACGATGGTGGATTCAATGGCGCCGGGCACAATTATTATTGACCTTGCCGCTGAAACTGGTGGAAACGTTGAAGGATCAAAGCCTGGCGAAATCATTACAACATCAACTGGTGTTCGTATATGGGGCGGTAAAGATGTCCCAAGCCAACTTCCATTCCATGCATCGTTCTTGTATTCACGCAACGTAGTCAATCTATTAACTCTCATAACAATCGCGGCAACAGAGGATGCATCCGTGGCTTTTAATATTAACTTCGAGGATGAAATTATAAATGGAGCCGCCGTCACTCATGGCGGATCGCGTAGAAATGCGGGAGGTAAGTAAATGGAGCCGATGGCGATTGTTTCAATCTTCGTTCTAGCTGTTTTTGTTGGTTTTGAAGTCGTATCTAAAGTTTCATCGACATTGCATACTCCGCTGATGTCTGGCGCTAATGCAATCCACGGAGTGATTTTGGTGGGTGCAATCATCGTGGCAGATCACAGTTCTACAAATCTCGAACTCGGTCTTGCAGTTACAGCGATTGTCTTAGCAACTATCAACATGGTCGGTGGCTTTGTAGTCACTGATCGAATGCTTGAAATGTTCAAAGGGAAAAAGAAATGAGCCGCACTCTGTACGACCTCATCGGCCTTGCCGCTGGCGTCGCATTTATCTTGGCCCTTAAAGGTCTTTCGCATCCAAAAACTGCACGTCGCGGAAACTTAATCGGTGCCTTCGGTGCAAGTTTAGCAACGATCGTTGTCTTCTTTTATGCCAACCCTGGCTCATCGCTGCCCTTAAATAACCTTGGCTGGATTCTCGGTGCGATAGCAATTGGTTTAGCAATCGGAGTACCTGCTGCGCGCAAAGTTCAGATGACACAGATGCCACAACTTGTGGCTCTATTTAACGGTGTTGGCGGAGGCGCAGCAGCCCTCGTTGCAATCGTTGAATATCTTCACCTAGGGGCCGAAGCCACAACAGCCGAAGTTATTTTTACGGTATTTACGGTCATTGTCGGCTGTGTTTCATTTAGTGGCTCGATTATTACTTTTATGAAGTTACAAGAACTCATGACAACTCGACCAGTTATCTTCCCAGCGGGTCGATTCATCATTGCCGCCACTTTGGTCAGCGTTATCGGTGTCGGTGGTTGGGTTGTTTCAGCACTTGGCACCACACCATTACTTGTGCTCGCCGGACTCTCACTTTTATTTGGCGTGCTCTTTGTGCTGCCAGTTGGTGGCGCAGATGTACCAATTGTCATCTCGCTCTTAAATGCATTTACAGGTTTAACAGTTGCGGCAAGTGGGTATGTCCTTGATTCAGTTCTCTTGATCATTGCAGGAACTCTCGTTGGAGCTTCAGGAACAATTTTGACACGTTTAATGGCCGAGGCAATGGGTCGTTCATTATTTGGAACTTTATTTGGCGCATTTACCGCAAAGCCACAGGCTGCCTCTGATTCAGCTGAAGTGCGCCCAGTTCGTTCGGGCTCACCAGAAGATGTTGCAATCCTGCTTAACTATGCGCGTCGTGTTGTGATAGTGCCGGGCTTTGGTTTAGCCGTTGCTCAAGCACAACATACGGTGCGCGAGTTAGCTGATTTAATGATTGCTAAGGGAATCGATGTCGCATACGGCATTCACCCAGTTGCTGGTCGCATGCCCGGTCACATGAATGTTTTACTTGCCGAAGCAAATGTTCCTTATGACCAATTAGAAGAGATGGATGAGATTAATCCAACGTTTAGCCAGACCGATGTAGCAATCGTTATTGGCGCAAATGACGTGGTTAATCCGGCTGCCGAAAATACACCGGGCTGTCCAATCTATGGAATGCCCATTCTCAAAGTTGCCAATGCCGCTAACGTCATCTTCTTAAAACGATCGATGCGACCGGGTTTTGCTGGAATCGAAAATGAACTTTTGTATGATCCAAAGACGATGCTTTTGTTTGGCGACGCCAAGGCTTCGCTGACCAAGGTCGTTTCAGCGCTTAAAGCGCTTTAAGCATCGTATGCGTGGGCGGGCGTGGGTACAGAAGCTGATTTCAGATACAGCCATGTCGACTGAAAAGATACCTACACACTCTCTTTAGACTGATATTTCGCTCTTTAGGCTGATATTTCGTCAGCTTCTACAGCCTTGGGGTTCACTATCCGCGTCCAACAAGAGCCAACGTCCAGTTGCGGATAGTTGAAAGTTCAACTAATATTAGATTTAACGAAGGGGAATCCACATGCCTGCTGTAACCGTTGCCGATATCACCGTTTTGCCCCGTGTGAGTGAGGTTGCTGGCGCTCGAGCGCGAACCATAAAGAGCGTTACGACCGCGCCCTCGGGCTATGAAGGTGAAGGCTTCCCTGTTCGCCGTACTTTTGCAGGTATTGATATGGCCGAACTCGACCCGTTCATCATGATGGATCAAATGGGCGAAGTCGAATACGCACCAGGTGAGCCAAAGGGAACGCCGTGGCATCCGCATCGCGGTTTTGAAACCGTGACCTACATAATCGATGGAATCTTTGACCACCAAGATAACAATGGCGGCGGAGGAAGAATTTCAAATGGCGATACCCAATGGATGACCGCGGGTGCTGGAATTTTGCACATTGAAACGCCACCTGAAAGTTTAGTGATAAGCGGCGGCCTGTTTCACGGTTTTCAACTCTGGGTCAACTTACCTGCGGCAAAGAAATGGTCGGCGCCGGCATATCAAGATGTTCGAGCCAAAGATGTTGCGCTTCTATCATCACACGATGGTGGTGCGCTGATCCGTTTAATTGCCGGAGAGGTCGATGGCCGTGAAGGTCCGGGAACAACTCAGACACCAATTACTTTAATTCACGCGACTTTGGCTGCCGGCGCCGAGCTTCGTCTTCCTTGGCGCAAGGATTACAACGCCCTCGTTTATGTCGCTGCAGGTCTTGGCTATGTTGGGGACGAGCATCGCCCCGTGCAGACTGGACAGTCCACCGTCTTTGGCGATGGTGACACGATTGTTGTGCGCGCCGCTGATGCGCAAGAAAGCCGATCGCCTGAAATGGAGTTATTTATCTTAGGTGGAGCTCCGATAAAAGAACCAGTAGCTTGGATGGGTCCATTTGTTATGAACACCAAGCGCGAAGTGTTACAGGCATTTGAAGATTTCCAAAAGGGCTTACTAGGTACTGTTCCAGCCATTTATAAAGATGATGCGAAAAAACCTTTGAATCGCAGTGGTGAGGGCTCAAAACAGAGCTCAACTTCTACCCCACAAAATGTTCAGAGTGATGCATCCGAAGTCCTTAAAGTTCACGGTGCACCTACAGAAATGCAAGAGGGCTAAAAATAGCTTTCACTAAAGGAATTTCCACAACTGGCAAAAATTAGGCGCGAATCAGAACAGAGAAATAATAATACTCTCCGGTAACTATTTGCCTAAACACTAAAGTGCTATTTTTAATAGACCACCTCCTCCCCAAAACTGATGGTTTAAAGGAGAGAAAATGAATTCAAATAAAACTGGGGTTTACTCCGGGATACTTTTTTCAATATTGACGATGCCACTATTTATGTTATCGGCTGGTGCTACCGGTGATGAAACATCGTCTGATGCGACTTATATTGATAAAATTTTAACTGACCACCAATCGATACAAAGATTCGCTGGATTAGGACTTCTGAGCGTAATTCTTTTGCTTGCACATGTGGAGTGGCTTTCTGCAATCATTTCAAAACACTCTAAGTTCACGGCTAAGATAGCTAAATCGAGTGGACAGATTGCTGCAATTGGATTCATTCTTTCTTATGGGTTTGTAATTGCCGCCGCATACGGAGCGGGTACCTTCCCTGACCTAACGGTTCGAACTATGGGAATGTTAGCTCCAAATATTCTTGGTGCCTTTCTAATTGGTCTTGCAGTTTTCGCAGGTGCAATTGCAATCCTTGGATGGAAAGGAAAGTTTCCGAAGTGGATGGCTCTTTTGGCCACATTAATTGTTTTGTTGGCTGTGGTTGCTACAGTTACTGGAGCACCTGGAGGAGCGGCCTTCCCAATCCTAGTATGGCTGTTAATTAACTCAATCGGAATGCATTTTTACAGCCGCAAACAATCTTAAAAGCAGTGGATTTGGATTGCGCGATGGCGGTTAATTTGTAAAGCTCTAGAAGTGAAACCGCCATAGGTAATTTCCTACAAAGGTAAATGCTCACAGGTAGAACTACCTGATTCGAGTTGGCAGGCGGCACCCTGATTCATTTTGACGTGCGACTGCGCAAGCTAATTAGAGAATCTTCGATCTGTTCAGATATTAAATTGGGGATAACCCAACTGAAATGTCAGTGGCTTCATCGAGAGTCCTACTTATGACGAGTGCAGCGATACGAGTAGCGGGTTGCGATTCGCTCACCAAGGATTCTGCACTCAAGGATTCTGCACGAAATGCGCCCGCACGAGATGATTATGTGGCAGCTCTAGATACCGATACTGATCTCAATGCCCGTGTAATTGCCTTACTTGCTGCATATCCAGGCATTCACACACTTACCGGCCTGGTAGCCATTGATCCCAATGAGTTGAATCAGAGCGGACGTATCGATTATTTAAGTGCTCTGGAGCGCCAAAGTGCATGGTTGCAGGCGGTGATGCAAAGGGCGATTGTCGCAGTTGCGGGCTCAGAGGCATCCTCCTCCGACAAAATGTGGGAGGGTATTGGCGATGCCGAGCGTGAGGAGGTCGCTGCTGCATTACGTTTATCGGGTAATACCGCTCAAATGCGCATCGATGTGGCTCGAACTTTAATTAATCATCTTCCTAATACCTGTTCAGCCCTTGCAATGGGGGAGATTTCATCATCGCATGCAACGGTAATCGCAAAAGAAACGGCGGCCGCAATCCGTGATGGAATCAGTGAGTTTGCGATCTACCAGATTGAGACGAGCGCTCTTGCGCACGCCGAATTCCATACACCAGCTCAAGTTGCCAATAAGGTTCGCACAACGATTGCACAGTTTGCTCCTGCCGAATTCGAAGAAGTAGTCGATCGTGCCCATCAAACCCGGCGGGTTAGTTGCTATAACGAGGCCGATGGAATGGCCACAGTCGTTGCAATCTTGCCAGCCCCTGATGCGCAGATGGTCATGAAGTCGATTGAGGCCTATATCTTAAAGATGAATGAGAATGATGAGGCTAAACGAAAAAACTTCGCCTCTAATGCTTTCAATTCTGGCAATATTGCTCATGAGGCAACGAGCACTTGGTCGCTGCTTTCAAGCGATAATAAGCGGGCAGATGCACTCACTGCAATTCTCTCGCAAGCCCTTGCTAGCAACGCTGATCACGTTAGGTCACATCGCCGCCCAGTGACAGTAAATGTCACTATTGATTTACCAACTCTGCTTGGTTTAGCAGAAAACCCCGGACAGCTCTCAGGCTATGGCGCAATTCCAGCATCGGTTGCTCGCGAATTAGCTTCGGATGCAACATGGAAGAGATTTATCACCGATCCGAAAACTGGAAATCTTTTAGATTACGGCCGCGAAAAGTATGAACCGCCTCAAGCTCTCGTTGACTTCTTACTTGCTCGAGATCGAACCTGTCGATTCCCGGGTTGTCGACAACCTGCATCAAGAAGCGACCTTGATCATGCTCAAAGTTGGGAGACTGGCGGAGAGACAAATGTTGAAAACCTTGGCTTACTCTGTCGAAGGCATCACCGATTGAAAACCCATGGTCGTTGGGCGTTGATAAGTAACGCTGATGGTTCGTGCGAATGGACTTCTCCTAATGGGAAAAACTATTTTGTCCCGGCTCGGCCCATTAATGAAAGCGTTTAATGACATACTCTCGCAATGATTTGGTGGCCACCGCGGATTCCAACCCTTTCTTTTGGCTTACTTACTCTGCGTCCAGTCATTGAGAGTGATATCCCGGAAATTTATAAAAGTTGCCAAGATCCGGTAATTCCACGTTTCACGAGAATTCCACAAAATTACACGATTGAGCATGCAGAGTTCTTTGTTAAGCAAAAGATTCCCACGTCTCTTGCGGCAAAAACTGAGATTCCCTTTGCTATTGATTACGGCAACGGGGACGACGTTAAATTCGCCGGCGTCATCTCATTCCACAGCATGGATCTGCCAGATCTTGTCGCAGAAATCGGCTACTGGATTAGCGCGGGCATGCGAGGCAAAGGTGTCGGCAAAACCGCAGCTCGAGTACTCACCAACTTTGGTTTTGAAACTATGGGCTTTGAACGAATAGAAGCACTCGTTGACGTTGACAATGTTGCCTCTAAGAAATTGCTGGAATCGGCAGGCTACACTCTTGATGGCATCTTGCGAAAAAAATCTCGTAGGTACGATGGTCACCACGTTGACATGGCGTTGTTCTCAGTTATTAAAGACGACTGGAAAGGGTTGTAATGGAGAGTTTGGCACTTCTCGTCTCTATCCTGCTTCTGACTGCCTTTCTTAGCGGACCAATTGCAATTGGCTTGACGAAGTTTAAATCCAGTTCCTTTCCGCTCACTCTCATTCGTAGAGTTATTCATGGCTTTTTTGTGGCAATATCGTTATGGGTCGGGATGATGTTTTTCATTAACCCGGATGCTGCTTTCGGTGTGCATCTCATTGGGCTCTATGGACTGATTATGGGATACATCGCGTTTCGACGCGAATACATGCCTCATGTACGAATCATTACACCGTTGCTTACAAGATTCGGATTTATGAAAAATTCAAACAATAAATCAATAAATAGCGGGCTTGGTCAGGGTGAATCGACTTCGCGTCATGGGCCAATCTTGAAATGGCGTCAAACTGGACGCTCTGGTGGAAAAGATGGGAATGGCCCTGAAGGCCAGGATTAAATTTCTGCCACAACCTCTGCGCTCCAACCGATTGACGTAGTTATCCACAATTTGAAATACTCTCGAATCACGCATGATCTATTAACTAATCTGCGGGAATGAATAGAAAAATAATCCGCGAGTACGACGTCCCAAAAACAACGCCAAGTTCTGGATTCTCACAGTCAGAGCCGGCATTTACCTCCGCAGGGTCCTCACATCACCAGGGTTCGGCAGGGTTTTCACATCAAAATAATTCAAGCAGTTCTGATATAAAAACTCTTGGCGTGCTCGCTACTCCCCAATCCCGTTTGATCGCTTTTTTAATCGATGCCGCAGTGTTTGGATTTGGCTTAGGTATTATCTGGATCATCTGGTTTACAACTCTTGCCGAAAAAGGTACCACGCCCGGTCACTATTTAATGGGTCAAGTTGTTGTGGATGCCAAGACGGGTCAATTATTCGGATGGAAAAAGATGGTGGTACGCGAAGTTCTCATTAAGGGGTTGCTCAATTGGCTTCTTGGCAGCATTGTATTTATGGCCAATTACATTGTTGATGCCTCGTTTATTTTCACCAGCCGCCAAAGAACGCTTCACGATCTCATGGTTGGTTCGCAGGTTATTCAATACAGCGATAAGACAATAATCAAGAAGTTAAAAGTAGACGAGATTGATGGGTGGCTCAATAAGTAAGAGGTGCAATAAGTAAGAGGTGCAATAAGTAAGAGGTGCAATAAGTAACTCAACCGAGAAAAAGAACGACCGACCCAAGTAGACATGGGCCGGTCGTTTTACTTGTACCCAATGACAAGTGGCTTGCTAACCATTGCTCTGACCTACCAGAAGGCCAACAAAAGTGGCAGTGTTCCAACCTAAAATGGAAAAAGTTCCAACCCTAAAAATACTCCTTAGCGCCAAGCATTGACCAGATCGTCAGGTCCTAAAAACCGTTGATCTCTAGTGGCGACTACCCCAAACCCAGTCCTCGAAACCATTAGAAGAGGCGTGGTATGGGTCGCACCCGGCAATTGACTCCTATGAGTCTCTAATTCAGCTAGATCAGAAGCAGAAAACTCAGCTGAGTCTCTCCACTTAATAGAGCCCACTTCAAAAATTGTCCTAGCGACTGGTGCTCGATCGGCCACAACTAAGTCGATCTCTGGATTATTGCTCCGAGTCCAATAACCACCGACCACCGGACTTGCGCCTTCAACAGTTGGATTTGGGATCCGTTCTATAGATTCACGAATAATCGGTTCGGCTGCTTTCCCCCTCCAGCTTGTCCAAGATATTTGTACTCGCTGAAGGACTCGATCGCCACGACCTCGTTCAATCTCGGGCAGATGCGAGCCAATAAAACTCAACCAAAAGCGTAAGTATGGATCGGTGATGTAGTACCGGGATTCACCTGAGATTTTTGTAGATAGCGGTAGATCTACTGCAAGTATTCTCTTGGCGACAAGTGTTTCCAATCCACGTTGCAGCGACTTTTGCTGTATTCCACCTGCTGCCAGACCAATCTTTGTAAAAGTTCGCTCACCCGAGCCGATAGCGCTTAGTATTTCTCTAGGTTGTGCGTCCGGAGGAAACTCTGCCGCCAAGGATCTTTCCCCACTTACTACCAAGGCTGATGTTGATGTAGCAAAGGATTCTGATAAGAAATCTACGAGAGTGGCTCCCGGCTGCCACTCCCTACAAATTAACGGCAAGCCACCTGTAACTAAATAGGCATCTAAGGCATCCTTTGAATTCAATTGCAACATGTCAGCTACCTCCGCAGGGCTCAACGGGGGTATCACCATCTCTGTAGCTCTTTGATGAAATGGGCGACCGTATTCATTGAGCGCCTCCATCATTCCTAGGTCTGAGCCAATTCCAATGAATAACACCCTCTTGTGAGACATTTCCCGATCAAAGATTTTCTGTAAAGTTCCCTCAAAAGCCTCATCCGTCTGAATCAAATATGGAAGCTCGTCAATGACAACGACAGAGGGTCCGTTTTCTGGCAGGATTGAAACCAGCATCCGAAGCGCTGCGGGCCAATTGGTAAAGTTCACGCCATTAAATGCACCTTTCCCTGGCAGGTTTGACTCCAGTACAGCTTCCGAGAAGAGTCTCAACTCTTCTTCTTGAGTCTGCTTCGAGGCGGCAAAAAAGACGCCTGGCGCGCCTGAAACTTCCAGAAACTCTTCTACTAGGCGTGATTTTCCCACTCGTCGGCGTCCTCGCATAAGCAAAGCGCGCCCTGGTTTGTCTCCGGTGTCTGAACCGATTTGTCTCAAGTTCTTTTCCAAATAAGCGAGCTTGTCCTTGCGCCCTACAAACCCAGACATAATAATTACTCCAGTCTATAAAAGACTGTCAATGATGACAGTAACATCTATGACAGTAACTTTTACGAATGATACTGTCATCATTGACAGTATCATCTATGACAGTAATGTCAAGTAAGTCGTGTCCAACCGACTCCTTAGGTGTCCAACCGCACCGAATAACATGTCCAACCGACTAATTGCGGGAATAATCAAGAAATTTCCAAACGACCCTAGAGTCTGGACGTCGTCGAAAAAGTCACATAGCCCCGGGTGGATGAAATAAATAGAGATTGGGCTAATAAATCAACCACTGGTCAAGTAGAGCCCAGATCTACTTCCTACTACTACCAACTCCTTCACCTGCTCATCGTCGTCATCATCGTCCGCACGCTCATCGTCGTCATGATGCTCGTCACCCACCGCACGTTCGTCGTGGGCGCCGAGGCCGGGCATCGAACACGGGTCCAGTAGTTAAGCGTGGATTTACAGGTTGGAACTTTATGCATTTGAGGTTGGAAAAATAAACCTAAAGCATTTGTCAGCCCAACCCTATTGCAAAGGTTAGATGGCCCAAGTGGAGGTGCCGGGAATCGAACCCGGGTCCTTCGGTGCAAAAACAGGGCTTCTACGGGCGTAGTGTGATTAACGCTTTCTCAGTTCCGAAGTTTGGCCACACAGCTCTTCGACGAACTCATTTGCGAAACTGTTCTCTCACGTTGTTCGCAACACCAACGTGATGAAAAGCCCTCTATCGACGCTAGATTCCAGACCGAGAGCGGCATCTGGGCTAACGGATTCACGCTAGCTTATGCAGCTATTGTGTAATCGTCTGCGTATGTATTAGCAGTTATTTTTTGCACGGATTATTGGTTTACGAGATCATTCCGGCTTCCTCGGCCCGCTTCCCCTGTCTCAACATCCAAAGTCGAGACCGTTCACCCCCAAGTTGTTTTCACGCATCTATTCATTGAACCTTCAAAGATCCTAATAGGATTTTTGAACTCGCTTAAACAGATAGAGAATATTCTTTGGAGAAAAAGAAACGTATGTCTTATTCTCTATTTAGTTGTCAAATACTCGTTTTCTTCCTATTTCTTAACGGCTTACTAATCTATACTCCGTACTTTACTGCTTACTGCTTACTGCTTACTGCTTACAACAAAGTTTACTCTGGAAAGATTCCAATCACGAGAATTTTTCTTGGCGTGACTTAAAGGACCGTTAGTTTTTTTGAGAAACTAAACAGGCAATAAAAGCGACGGTAACGTAAGTGTAAATCATAGAAGCACAATCTGGCTAATCATGCACTTGTCACGCTCAGTAATCGAATTAATTTCGAAAGTAAGCCTTTAAAAATCGAACACTTATCTGGCTAGGTTCAAGGAACTGAGCAAACATATCTCGCGAGAATCTAGGAACTGCACATATATAGCGGGCTAGATTCAATGAATTGCACAAACATATCTTGCATATCTTGCGAAAATCTAGAAATCGAACCTATATCTTTGGGCCGCCCGCTATTCCTCATAGCGCTTAGAGCTCTTGCCACTCTTGCCAGATGAACCCCGCGAGGTTACGCGTGCAACTTCACGATCGGCCTCACGGGTTTTGATCGCCTCTCGCTTATCGTGGGCTTTCTTTCCACGCGCTATCGCAATTTCAACTTTGGCTTTGCCATCCTTAAAATAGAGAGAAAGCGGAACCAAGGTATTTCCAGAACCTTTAAGTTTGGCAGTTAACTTTGTGAGTTCATTTTTGTGCACAAGAAGTTTGCGGATTCGACGAGGTGCGTGATTAGTCCATGTCCCTTGCGTGTATTCCGGGATGTGCACGCCGCTCAACCATAACTCGCCATTTTCGACGCTTGCAAAACCATCAATGAGCGAAGCGCGACCGAGTCGAAGTGATTTTACTTCTGTACCCAACAGCACTAAACCGCACTCAAAGGTATCTTCAATCGAGTAATCGTGACGAGCCTTCTTATTTTGAGCAATGACCTTGCGGCCTATCTCTTTAACCATAACCGCATCACCGCCCTCGCTAGAAATAAAAAATCATTACATCCAGTTTTAGATTCACATGAGCCAGTTGAGTGGCTCACAATAAACATTCCCACCGGATTTAATGTGGGGAATCTTGTTCGCTACGCTGACCGATACCGAACTACCGTGCAAATTATCTCATTAAGCGCCCTACACGCGAACACATATTAGAAAGGCTTCACACGGCATCGGCTGCAATCACACGGCATCGGCTGCAATCACACGGCTTCGGCTGCAATCACACGGCTTCGGCTACCATGCCGTGGCCTGGAGTTAAATCAAACCTTTAAGTAGCGGCGCAGTGTGATAACTGAGGCAACGGTCGATACAAATAAACCTGCCGCAAGTAAATAACCTGACGTCACCCAGACTTCACGCCACCCAAAGAATTTGGTGAAGGTAAGTAAAGGTGCAACTTTGGAGTCGACGACGGATTTTAATGCTGCCAACAAACCGGTCGCTAGCGCCCATCCAACTATCGCCGATATAACTCCCTCAAGTAGAAATGGTAGTTGAATGGACCACGAAGATGCACCGACAAGTTTCATCACGCCAGTTTCTCGGCGTCGATTAAAAGCCGCGATTCGAAGCGTATTACTAATTAATAGTGCAGCCGTAAGAACCGATGCTAAACCAACTAGCAAAGCTCCATTGCGCAGAACCTCTAAAAGTTTAAAGAACTTCTCCAAAATACTGCGTTGATCCTGAACCACATCAACTCCAGGACGCCCTGAAAATGCACTGACGATTACGGCAAACTGAGTGGGATCCTTTAATTTTACTCGAAAGGATTCAGGTAATTGATCGACAGTGACATTTTGGGCAATCGCTGAACCTTTGAAACGCTCCTGAAAACGTGCAAATGCTTGTGGTTGGGATTCATAAAATACGCTTGCAACCGCGGGCATTGCTTGAATATCTTGTTGGATTGCAAGTCGCTGTCCAGAGGTAACAACTCCCCCAGAACACGAAGGCGATTCAGATAAAGAGCCACATAAAAAAACCGAGACTTCAATTTTGTCGTACCAATAATCCTTCATCGCGCCAACTTGTGCGTTTGCCAACAGGCCGATTCCGAGTAAAGAGAGCGAGATTGCAGTGGTTACTATCACCGCAAAAGTCATGGTCATATTTCGACGCAGCCCAATTCCTACTTCGCTTAAAAGAAACCGAGCACGCATTTCTATACTCCTTTACCGAAGTTATTTTTAGACTGAAATTTGGCGTTGGCAGTTACTGAGATTTTTTGCTCCCCATGCAACTCTACTGAAATCAATTGTTCACTCTGTATTCGCATTGCGATTAGACCTTCGCTTTGAGCACAACTTACGTGTGTGTTTCTCGTACCAACTATATTTTTAATCATGGGGTGTCTCGATTATCCGGTGTAGCCATACACGCCGCGAACTTGGTCACGAATAACATGGCCAAGATCTAATTCGATAACGCGTTTGCGCATTTGATCAACGATGCCGGAGTCATGTGTTGCCATTAATACGGTCGTGCCCTCGCGATTAATGCGGTCAAGTAGCTTCATAATTCCAACACTTGTTGCCGGGTCAAGGTTTCCCGTTGGTTCATCGGCAATTAAAATCGGAGGTCGGCTCACATAGGCACGAGCGATTGCCACGCGCTGTTGTTCGCCTCCAGAAATCTCACTGGGTAGTCGGTCACCCTTATCTTCTAGACCAACAAGCTCCAAAACCTCTGGAACTTCGCGATTAATCTCTTTCTGCGAGTAACCCAAAACGTGAAGGGTGAATGCAACATTTTCGTTAATAGTCTTATTCGGGAGCAAACGGAAGTCTTGAAAAACCGTTCCAACTTGGCGCCGAAGCTCAGGAACTTTATGGTTTGCCAGAGCCCCTAAATCTTTACCTGCAACGTGAATCACGCCGGTCGTTGGGCGATCTTCACGCAAAATCAAACGTAAAAAAGTCGATTTACCAGATCCTGAAAGGCCTACAAGAAAAACGAATTCGCCCTTCATGACCTCTAAGTTCACTGCCTCTAAGGCGGGCCGAACCTGACCCGGGTAGATTTTGGTGACATTTTCAAAGCGAATCATCTGCATCTCCCGTTATATCTGCGCCTCGGATATCGGGGAATCCGATTTCGGCCTCCCCTTAGTTTAGGGATGTAAGGCCATAATCGACCGATTGAACGCGCAATTTAATCTAGTAATCCCCGTGCTGTGGCCCAATCATTGCTCTTTCTAACCTGATCGACGCCTACGGACTTCAGCTAGATCGGCGCCAACGAATTCCCGCTTCGATGAACTCGTCAATCTCACCGTTTAGTACCGCAGAAGTATTTCCAGTTTCAAAGTTCGTACGTAAATCCTTAACCATTTGATAAGGGGCAAGTACATATGATCTCATTTGATTTCCCCATGAACCTGAGTTATCTCCCCTGAGAGCATCCATCTTTGCCACTTCTTCTTGGCGGCGACGCTCCAATAACTTCGATTGAAGTACTGCCATAGCAGTTGCTTTATTTTGAATCTGTGATCGCTCGTTTTGGCAAGAGACAACAATACCTGTTGGAATGTGCGTTAAACGTACGGCCGAGTCCGTTGTATTGACGCCTTGACCACCGGGACCTGAGGATCGATATACATCGACGCGAACTTCCTTTTCATCAATCTCTACGTGATCACTCTGCTCAACTACTGGAACCACTTCTACTCCTGCAAATGATGTGTGACGTCTACTTTGGCTATCAAAAGGTGAGATTCGAACTAATCGATGAGTGCCTTGCTCCACTGACAAAGTTCCATATGCATAAGGTGCGCTAACTCGAAATGTTGTTGACTTTATTCCAGCTTCTTCTGCATAAGAAGTTTCCAACACATCCACAGGAAAACTGTGTCGTTCACAGTAACGCAGGTACATACGCATAATCATTTCAGCCCAATCAGCGGCCTCAACTCCGCCGGCCTCTGAACGAATCGTAATCAATGCGTCGCGATCATCGTATTCGCCGTTAAGAAGTGTCTGAACTTCCAATTCGCCAATTGATTTCTTTGCTGCATCCAACTCACGCTCGGCATCAATGAGTGCGGAACCTTCGGGTTCACTTGCCGCTAACTCAAAAAGAATAGGCAGATCTTCAACTCTGCGGCGCAAACTAGTGAGTTTATTTATCTCCGCTTGAACGCGTGATAGACGACTAGTAATTTTCTGTGCATTATCAGGATCGTCCCAAAGATTGGGGACACCCGCCTCTTTTTCCAAAACTTCTAATTGTTGATGAAGTTTTGGTAAATCTAAGACTTTTTCAATAGAGACGAGAGTTGAATCAATAGAGTTAATCTCTAATCCATATTCGCGCGCGGCCATATGTGAAGGATAGCCCAGGTACTCTTACAACATGTAACGGTAATATTGAATCTCCGTCAGTGATGCTCGCTTTGCATGATACCGAAATCCTGATAACGAATGTATGTGGGTGAAGTTGGAATCAATGGAGTCGAATTCCAAAGAGATAGAAGCCCTCTTGGACCTGATTGGTCGTTCCGGCAGTTGCAGTAAGTATTGCTGAATTCATTTGTGAGAAAGGAACAGTAAATGGAAATTTTACTCGCGAATACGTTGAGATTTCGATGGATGAACCGTCGCACTGCAAGTCGGTCAAGACAATCCCCTGTAGTTCATGCCGCTTCATAGAGCCATCGTCATTACTCCAGTTGTGGAGCTCTAACATCACATCAAATACCGCGCGATTACAATCTATTGGAATTGCGGTGTGTTCACGCTTTGTTATTATCGCAAGAGGAGCAGTAAACATCGTTCCTTTGCCTCTGTAGTAGGCAGATTTATTCAAAGTGTGAACACCTTGCTGGGCGGCGGCCTCTGTCGCTTGTGCAAGTGAACGCTTAGCCACTAAAACGGTGGCAACATCACTCATGACCATAAGTGCGGCAACGGTTATGAAAAATAACCCGATTATGACAACACTCAAGGATCCACGATCATCACTGAGCCTCCTCCACACGGCAATGTGATTTTTCGTCTTTGGCGATTTCGTGGCGAATTTTCCCTCGGATTCCACAGCTTCGCTGGGGATATTTACTTCCATGGGCTCACGTGTTCCTGAGCAGATGCCTCAATCATTCGATGTGATTGCGCATCTACATATGAAACCGTTATTCGGATTCGGCCATTTGCCGATAGACATGGGCTCGCCGAACATTGATAACGTGCCGAAAGCGTGCCAATCTCATGTGTAGTAAGCCCCAAATGTGTGGCGATGACGGACAAAGCTTGGGCTGATACTTCGCGTCCCGCATGATCACTATCGCTGGCAACATATGCCCGCACCCCTTCACGCGCCAGAACCCGCACAATCTGTTCATTACCACTGAGAGATGCAAATTGGTTGAGGTAGATAAAAATTGGAATAAATAGTGGAATTGCAAGTGCGACAAATTCAACGATCGCACTTCCGTGATCTTCCCGCATTCGAGATTGCAGACTTTGCTTTATTAATAACAATAACTGCCCAATCTTTCGAACAGTGTCAAAAGTTTTTCTCCACGCATGAGCAATCAATCTGTTGTCTCCATTATTGCCGCTCCGTTTACATCCGTTGATGGAGATCCCCCCATGAGGGCAATTAAGCCAGGGACTATCTGGGGCAGCGTGTTACGGCGATGCGTAATGAGTACTTTGATGTGTGAAAAGCGATCAGGTGAACTGAGTTCGATGACTTCATCCCTTGAATATATTTCGCCACTGATTGCACGTTTAGATGCATCTCCTTGAGCAAGAGCAGCGTCACCATTGCGTAGATTTGTGGCAATTATGAGTTCAATACCGATAAGAAAGAGAATGAGTAGTGGAATCAACACCATCGCACTTTCAACATTTCCATCGTCCTTGTGAAGTGATTTGGCAGTTCGAGCTAAGTACTTTTTCCAAAAAACTGCGAAGCCTACCCATTTCTTAATCACTGATGAATCCGAAAGACTCTATAACTAATGAAGGCCGCCACTCGCCACTCCACTTAACTTTTAGAACTCTTCCCGCGAACACCTCAGCGAATACCATTCATGGCATCGAGTGAGTTCTTAAGAATCGCCGTAAGGCGCGGTGCAGCAATAGTCCAAATCGCCGTTACTAATCCTGTTGTCATGAGCACTACAAGTACCCACCCAGGAACATCGCCACGTTCATCGCGAAGACGCGCATAAAAGTTACTATGCGCACGAGTTAGACCATCGCGAAGCGAGAGCTCGGCCTTTACAAGTTTTGTTAGTACATCCTTCATTATTCCTCCTAAATTGATGTCTGAGTTGCGAAGTGTTCTCCCCGATTGCACCAGTATTTTTAAACTGGTTTGGCTTGTGTATATCTAGAGCAAGTGCTGATTAGTGCTCACAGATGGGCTCTCGTTCCACATACACATGCATCGAGGGTGACGTGAAAAACGGTATGACGTTGGATTAAGTGGTTGGAGGTAATTCAGTTGAATCTGGGAGCCCATAAGTTCAGATTCGCCCGTGTCGATAAATCGCAAGACTGCATGTGCAGTCATCGCAGCGAGCTGATGGGCGATTGCAATCGGTAGCTCCTCGCTTGTTCCATGTGCGGCAGTTAATTGGCCGTGAAATCTGCCGAAGCGCTCTTCGATACCGAGTGAAAGACACTGTGCACAAGGAGTTAATCCGGGTCGCACAAGAGGACCACACGTTGCAACTGCACCGGCCAATTTTCCAACAAAGAGATGGTCTTGCTCGTCACGAATGAAATGGCTCGTGAGCTCAGAGTCATTTTCACCAACAACAATTCGAAGATTTCGCAACGGAATCGATTCAGGTTCACTTGTTAATGAGCCTCCTTTGTTCGTTGAGACTGGGAAAAGTGACCATTCACGCGACAACTCTTCAACTCTGCTCTTGAAATTCACACCGATATCACTTGTTCGAAAGGATCCTGAGCCTAAATCGTCATCAGCTATGACGGGATGCCTCTGAGTGGAAGTTAATGCAATTCTCGTGTTCGTGACACCACTGGCTAAAAGAATTGAGCAAATTAAGATCGCCGTCCGACTATTTCCAAAGATTTCAACTCCGAAGTTTTGGCGCGAAGAAAGTAATTCGACGCCGCCATCTTCTATTCCATCAAGCCAAGTCACTTGACTGAGTTCAGGGGCTAATCTTTTTTGTAACTGGGAATATGCGCCATCGAGACTTTGATCCTTCGTATGTGCCGATCGTGCGGCGATAGTTGACTGAAATCTATTGTGAAGTGTTATTTTATTGCGGACGGTATCGATAAAATTTGCATCTTTAAGTTGAGCTAATACTCGCTCTATGACTTCGATTGGCGCGCACAAATTTTTGCTAATCTCCTCGGGAGAGCGAGCGCCATTGAGCGCTGTAATTATTGCCCGCGCACCAAGGTGAAATATCTCGATTGCGTAATTAGACGTTGCAACATAGATTGATTTTTCTTCGGCTACTGTTGCGCGACTAATATAAACACCATTTTTTAAACGCGGAAATGTATGGCACAATGATGAAATTTTTCTATCCACCGAAACTTCACTGTGCTCATTCTTAATGGGCTTGATTTTCTTCTCGATTTTTTCGTCAGGTGCATATGTTGTTGTCATAAGCAGAAGTCTCTTTGTGCTATGGCAAAGATTTTTCTAACGAGCAAGAAAGTGTGGAGTATTCGGGAAAGCGATTACTGGTTGCGAGTGCGCTCTCACTATGAGTATCTTAAACAAAAAAAGCCCCAACTCGTATGCGAGTCGGGGCTTTTCTTAACGCTCGTCGCTCTGCGCACCTACGTGCATTCGAAGACTCCTATTGATGCCTGCCCTGTAAGAGCTAAACACCGGTCAACACGAAAACTGTCGCCGCCACATTAAAACAATAGAGCCGAATTAAGGAGAGCGAAATTTAATTACTGAGCTTTGCCAAGGATGCGATTGACCTTTGTGCCACAGACAGGGCATATGCCCTGCGCCATGCGGCGACCTGAGTCCGAGACCTTTACTGTTCCCTCGAAGTCACGCTTCTCTTTGCACTTAACGCAGTAAGCGTCACCTTTATATGTCTCTGTCATTAATGTCCTCCACTCCACGCTTGCACTCCCTTACGGGATGCTCCCCGTATGGGGCAGGCGTTATCAAGCATGACGATACCCCTGCCACGTGAATTTACGCCTAGTTATTCAGATTTATTTAGGAGTTTTTTCAACGCCTCAGGCATAGCGAGCGCAGTTTCGGCCGCCTCATAGCCATCTAAGTAGGCACTGGCAGCATCGGCCCCTGGATATCTGGCTAATACCGCCCTAAAACCTTGGCCGTGATCGCCGATCTGCAAATGAATCGCCTCATGGAAGAGAACGTAGTCCAGTACATAGTGCGGAGCGCCTTTGAGGCGATCTGAGAGACGAATACTGCGATCCAGAGTTGTACACGAGCCCCACCGCTCGCGCATCGCTCTCCACGAGACATTAGAGGGACGGATTGAAATTTCAGGGGCCAACCTGCCCAATAAGGCATCGATTCGCAGAGCTAAAGCATCGTGACTCATAGTCACAACCGCTTCTTGGGCACGGATTTTGGCAACCATCTCCGGGACCAGCGAGCGCTCATGGGCCTTGCTCAGGCGGGCCGGGATGGATACGACGATTCGACCACCAGCACGGTAGGCCGAAATATTCTTCTTTCGCCTGGCAGAGCGAATCACGACAATCTCACCCTCTGTAACTCCCGGCAACGTAGCATCAAGATCTATCTCATCGCCGCCATGAAATTCTTCGGCTAGATCATCATAAAAACTATCAACGCTCATACTCCAGAAGATATCTGCCAAATCTCCTTTATTGAGCATTCTCACCTATGTGTTGAGGGATTTAATGGCCCCAAAAAATCGCCTTACAGGAACGCTTTATCGCCTGTCAATACTTATGTTAGTTGATTCTGCGCGAAAAAACACTTACGTTATAGCCACGAACTCCTCGGATAACCGTTCATTGTCAGCAAGGGGAAGGCTGACACAGAATGTGCGCCCGGGGAGTTCGCTTTTCAGTTCGTAGCCTCCGCGCTCGCATTCACTCGATAATGAGGCACGACGCACGTAGTAAACAGAAAAAAATAATTGTGCACACCTTGCTCCGGTTAATGTTGGTTAAACGTGTCGTTGGTTAAAGAAAACTGTGAAACAAGTGAGAAAAAGTGGCTGAGTGACTAGGCCGCTATAACGAAGATAAGTCGTCAGGAATTTCCATACTCGAAAGATAAATTTCGGGAGTTAATAAATCCTGTGCCGTCGGCAAAATTCCACTCCAAATGTGATCTCGTGATTGAAGATCTCGAAGTTTTCCAACGGCGCTCCAAAAAGACGATGCTTCTCGCGCAAGACGCGGTGATACTTGCAGACCAAAGAGATTTGCAAAGAGCTGCTGTGTCGGTGCGGATGTGGCCCGACGACGACGAAGAGTTTCTTGTAAAGCCACAATATTTGGTAGGCGATTACCTGCAGCAAGATTTACCACCGTCTCACTCCACCCGTCAACTAATGCAAGAACGGTTTCAAGTTTTATTAACGCTTCGCGTTGAGCGGGAGTCTCTTCAGGTGTGAAGATTCCCTCATTGATTGCCATCGTAAAACTTTCAGGATTGCTTGGATCAAATTCATTAGTAGTACCCGATGCCGATTCGAAGGCATCTTGTGCTTGCCGTTGGATTGCATCGATATCGATCCGAATACCTTTGCCATAATCTGAAATTGCCGTTCGAATATAAGAAACTAACCACGGATTATGAGAAAAGAGGCGCGCCCCTGCACTCTCACGCAGTGCGTGAAAAATTCGCACTTCATCGATTGGAATATCGAGATCTTGTGCCCACTCGGAAATATTTTGCGGAACTAAGGCCGGAAATACTGGTTCAACAAGTGGAAGACCGACATCGTGGATACCCGTAGCACTGACCGCTAAGCCACCAACTGATTGTCCGAGTTGTGTGGCCATCATTGACCCGATGAATGAGTGCAATAAAGTTGCAATCATTTCAACCGGAATCTGCATCCGGTTCTCGGCAGAGCCGAGCCCATCACCCTCGCCATTATTTTTTAAAAGCTCCGAGATTGCTGTCGCTAGTCCGATTGCAAGTGGCTCAACACACATCTGCCAACCAGATAATGTTGAATCAACCCAATCTGTTCGAGCTAATGTTGAATGTGCAACAATCGTTGACTGTGGAAAAAAGGTCGCTTCATCAAGCCATAGTTCGGCAATCGAAAAAGCCTCTGCAATTTTCGCCACATCATTTGCGCCGATTGGAGCCGAACCTTTCCCCGTGACAAATTTTTTTGCCGTATCCCGAACTATATTTTTCGGAAGTGCTTCAGGCGTTGCTCCCATTCCTGGCGCACTCATTCCCAACTTTGAAAACTGTTCCTTAATCTGTTGTTGCATCTGTTGCATCATGGCCGCAAAATCAACTTCACCCTCGCCATTATTTTTTTCAGCATCATCTGAACTATCGGGCGTAAAACCAAATGGCGTCATGAATTAATCCTCCTAAAACTGTAACCACATGTTCCGCAATTTTCTTCCCGCGCCTTATCCTTTTTCTTCCCAAGCCCCGTCTTTGGCATCGTCAGCGGCTCTGAGTTCGTGACGAGAGCGAACTGACGATAGGCTTGCCCTATGTCTAGCGCCGCTTCAGCTTTAATCTGGTGGGTCGTGCCTGCCATGGGCTTAATTGGCGCACTTGGCTATGTTTTGTGGATCTCCAAATTCCAAGGCAAATATCGCCAGGAAACACAACGCTCTGTGGGTCAGTTTCAGCGCTTTCAAGAGACCTTGCGTGATTCGCAAGCGCGAGATGCCGATACAACTGCCGGTAAGCCTGAAAATAATGGCTTGAACTCCCAACCCCCTGCTTAATTTCATAACCACGTGCGCTTTTCACCACTTCCCCGCCCTATCTTGGCGGTTCTTGGAGTTTTTTTTGGTTTATCTCTTTTAGCGCCACTTCCATTTGCAATTGTGTTGCCGGGAAGCGCGCAGAATATCTTCGAAAAGATTATTACTATTGAGAATCAAAAAACATATCCAGCGACCGGGCGCTTGGATTTGATGTCGGTTCGAGTAACAAATCCCAACAATTGGATAATTGGACCTGAGATTATGTATGCGTGGCTTCGAAGTGATGAAGCGGTTTATCCTCGCGCTGCGATTTATCCGCCTGGCGCAACCAATGCATCTGAGAAAAAGGCCGCAACCGCCGATATGACGAGTTCACAAAAAAAGGCGATTGGCGCGGCATTGAGTTTCTTAAGTGCTCATCCCGATTATGGAGTTGCGAAGAATCAACTTATTGAAAAAAATATATCTTTTGATGTCAAGCGTACTGGCGGACCAAGCGGAGGAATGATCTTTGCGATCGGCCTCATAGAGCTTTTAACACCTCGAGACATTTTGCACGGTCGCCATATTGCCGGAACCGGAACCATAACTATTGATGGGCGAATCGGTCCGATTGGTGGAATCAATGAAAAGATATCTGCGGCAAAAAAGGCAGGTGTCGAGATATTTTTAGCCCCTGAAGGTAATCGGCTCGAACTCGGTAAAATCCCGAAAGGGATTAAGGTCGTTGTAGTCTCGACCTTATTCGAGGCAATAGTGGCACTTACGAAGCAGAGTTAAGCCAGCCCTCGCCGCGCCTGAATCCACCTGTTATCGGACTCATTTGACCGCAAATCAAGAGTTAAAAGTAGAAAAACTCCGATAGTGCACCGTCCTTGAGTGCGCTAGCGTTGGAGCATGATGAGTAACGTAACCCCCCAGTTCAAGCGTCGTCGCGGTCCACTTCCCATTACTATCGGAATTTTAGTTGTCATCGGAGTAGCCCTAGTCTCAATGAGCGGTTTCTACGCAGATTGGCTCTGGTTTAAATCCGTTGATTTCACATCAGTCTGGTCAACGGTTTTATTGACAAAAATTGAACTATTTGTAACCGGTGGTTTATTAACTGCCGCTGTAATTCTTGCCAATATCGTTATCGCGTTTAAGCGACGCCCTCTCTATGTTCCCATGAGTATTGAGGCCGATAATCTCGAGCGTTATCGCGCACAAATTGAACCGATTAAGCGTTGGGTTGTCATTGGTTTAGGCGTTGCACTCTTTTACTTTGCCGGAACATCTGGATCAACGCTCTGGTCTACGTGGTTACTTTTCAAGAATTCTACTCCCTTTGGAATCAAAGATCCTCAGTTCAATATGGATATCTCCTTCTTTGCCTTCCGACTTCCATTTTGGCAAACGCTCATCGCTTGGGGAATCTCGACGTTAGTCCTTGCAATTATCGCATCGGCAGTGGTGCACTATTTGTATGGTGGAATTCGATTGCAAGTGCGCGAAGATCGCACCACCGTTGCAGCCCGAGTTCAACTTTCAGTTTTACTGGGTGGTGTGGTTTTACTCAAGGCCGTTGCATACTGGTTTGATCGATACGCACTCGCGCTTAAAGAAAGTAAATTAATTACAGGTCTTACGTATACCGATGTCAATGCTGTGCTACCTGCGAAAGCTATCTTGGCGGCAATTGCCGTTATTTGTGCGTTGCTATTTTTTGCCAACATCGTACGCCGCTCATGGGTTCTACCTGCTGCAGGTACGGCCCTACTCGTTGTCTCTTCGATTTTAATCGCCGGTTTGTATCCAGGTGCAATTCAGCAGTTCCAAGTAAAGCCAAGTGAGTCCTCTAAAGAGGCCCCATTTATTCAGCGCAATATCGATGCGACCCGCACGGCTTATGGTTTAGATCAGGTCAAAGTTAGTGACTATCAAGCAACGCTTACAACGTCAGCTGGCCAGCTTTCCAAGGATGCTGCAACTATTGCCAATATCCGACTCATGGATCCAAATGTTATTCCGGCAACTTTTCGCCAACTTCAACAGATTAAGCCGTATTACACTTTTCCAGATTCACTCGATGTCGATCGATATATGGTCAATGGCGTAAAGCGCGACACCGTTGTAGCCGTGCGCGAATTAAATATCGCGGGCAATCCATCTCGTAACTGGATTAACGACCACCTTGTTTACACGCATGGTTTTGGTTTCGTTGCAGCATTTGGAAATACGCGCGATGCCGATGGTAAGCCATCCTTTGCTGTTGGCGACCTACCTCCGACCAAGGGGTTAGGCGATTTTGAGCCACGTATTTACTTTGGTGAAAATGTTCCTGATTATTCGATTATCGGTGGAGTAAAGACTGACACACCAGTTGAGTTCGATTATCCAGATGATGCATCGGCCAATGGTCAAAAGAACTTTACCTATACAGGAACCGGTGGAGTCCCCGTTGGTTCACTCATGAACAAAATAGTTTTCGCGCTCAAATATCAAGAGCAACGTATCTTGCTCTCATCATTGATTAATAAGGATTCAAAGATTCTTTTCGAGCGCCATCCCCGTGATCGTGTAGCAAAAGTTGCGCCATGGTTGACTCTTGATGGAGATCCATACCCAGCACTTGTAGATGGAAAGGTTTTATGGATAATCGATGGTTATACGACCAGCGCTGGTTATCCATACTCAAAGCAGACATCACTTGCTGATGCCACCTCAGATGCATTAACGGCTAACTCATCGGCTGTAACCGCACAAGGAAATCAAAATATTAACTACATACGTAACTCCGTCAAGGCGACCGTTGATGCCTATGACGGAACCGTTACTTTGTATCAATGGGATGAAAAAGATCCAGTTCTTGCAACTTGGAGCAAGGCCTTCCCTGGCACGATTACACCTAAATCAAAGATTTCGAAAGATCTCATGTCACATATTCGCTATCCAGAGGATTTGTTCCGCGTCCAACGTGAAATTCTCTCGGCGTATCACGTAAAGACGGCCGCCGCGTTTTATGGTGGTCAGGATTTCTGGCGAGTACCGCGTGACCCATCAACTTTTGGAGCTAACGCAAGTGCGCAGCCTCCTTACTACTTAACTCTGCAAATGCCAGGTGAGGCAAAGCCAGAGTTTGCAATGACGACACCGTTTGTTCCACGAGGCGGCCGTGAAAACCTATCTGCATTCGCTGTTGTTAACTCCGATGCTGGACCTAACTACGGCAAAATTACGGTCTTACAACTGCCACGTAGTACAAACGTTGCCGGACCTTCGCAAGTTGCATCAAACTTTGAAGCTAAACCTGAAGTCGCAAACTCGTTATCACTATTGCGCCAAGGTGGTTCAGATGTGGTGCTTGGTAACTTGTTAACTCTTCCAGTTGGTGGTGGTTTACTTTATGTTCAACCGGTCTACGTGCGCGCGACTTCAAATGCCGCTGCTTATCCACTATTGCAAAAGGTGCTCGTTTCATTCGGTGATCAAATCGGTTATGACGATACGTTAAAGGGAGCACTCGATCAAGTATTCGGTGGAAACTCTGGAACAACTTCTCCCCCAGGCGGTACAACGCCAACGACAGGCACCACAAATAACTCTCTTGCTAGCGCGCTTGCAAGTGCAAAGGCGGCTTTAGCTGATGGTCAGGCCGCTCTTGCTAAGGGTGACTTCGCTGCATACGGTCGAGCCCAAGATCGATTGAAATCTGCGATAGCTGCGGCAATAGCTGCGCAAACAAAGAAATAAAATCTATTCCATAAAATATCTGAGCGTTAAATATCTCTAAAAGCCAGGCAATATCTTCGAAAAGATAGTGCTTGGTAAGGGCTAGATTCACGGTTTTGCTACGTGGATTTGGCCTTTACCTATTCAAACATCTAAGATGGCACTTACCGACGCGGGGTGGAGCAGCTCGGTAGCTCGCTGGGCTCATAACCCAGAGGTCGTAGGTTCAAATCCTGCCCCCGCTACTA
>JANYCW010000025.1 GCA_025360085.1 Actinomycetes bacterium | reverse complement strand
CTGGTGGCGGGTGAAGGATTTGAACCTTCGAAGGCAGAGCCGGGGGATTTACAGTCCCCTCCCATTGGCCGCTCGGGCAACCCGCCAAGGTCGAACAAGTAGTGCGGCAATTATGGATAGTGCGAAGGGAAAGGATACCTTAGGCGAGTAGGCGCACAAACCGCCTTTTTAGCGAAATGGAGCCCAATAATGGCAGCAGATAGCAGTTTTGACGTAACCTCCAAGATTGACCGCATGGAGCTCGATAACGCCATTAATCAGGCAATCCGTGAAATCGATACTCGTTTTGATTTTAAAAATACGGGCTCGAAGATTGAGTTAGAGGGTGAAAAGATTTTAATTGAGGCCGATACTGAAGAGCGTGCAAAAGCCGCCCTTGATGTCGTTAAGGATAAGATGATTAAACGTGGAGTTTCACTCAAGCATTTAGATGCTGGAGCACCCTTTTTGTCGGGCAAGATTTACAAAATTGCTGCTCCACTTAAAGAAGGCATCTCAACTGAGAATGCTAAAAAAATTGCAAAGTTTCTGCGCGACGAAGGTCCGAAATCTATCAAGACTCAGATTCAGGGAGATGAACTTCGCGTTACATCAAAGAGCCGTGATGATCTCCAGGAGAGTATGGCGATGGTTAAAGAAGGCGGCTGGGATTTTGCAGTTCAATTTACGAACTTTAGATAATTGAATCACCATAAGGCGGGATTACTTTTTGGAGTAAGTGCCTACGCGCTTTGGGGTGCTTTCCCACTGTATTGGCCGCTGCTTAAACCAGCAACAGCTCTTGAAATAGTTTCGCACCGCGCGGTATGGACAATGGTTTTCTGCATCATAATCTTGGCCATTACAAAATCACTAAAAGCGACTCGTGAAACTATGAAGCGACCTAAAGTTGCGGCCAGATTATTTGTGACATCGATTCTGATTTCGATCAACTGGCTGGTCTACATCTGGGCCACTAATAACGGTCATGTCGTGGAAGCATCGCTTGGTTATTACATAAATCCATTAGTAATGATTGGCTTTGGAGTATTTTTTTTAAAAGAGAAAATGCGTCCATTGCAGTGGCTTGCGGTTGGAATCGCTACTTTAGGTGCTCTCGTTCTGACTTTTGATTACGGCCGCTTGCCTTGGATTGCCCTTACTTTAGCCATCACTTGGGGAAGCTATGGATTTATTAAAAAGCAGTTAGGGCTTGGAGCGCTTGAAGGTTTGGCCATTGAAACCCTTTTTGCTAGTTTGCCATACCTTCTTTATCTCCTGTATCTGGGCAATAAAGGTACTGGGCAGTTTGGTCACGGCGCAGGAATCACAATCCTCCTACTCAGTGCAGGCGCAGTTACGGCAATTCCTCTCTTACTATTTAATGGAGCAACAACTCGCCTACCACTAACGATGCTTGGTTTGTTGCAATACATAACGCCAACAATTCAATTTTCGATTGGCGTTTGGGTACGTCATGAAAACATGCCCGCTACACGTTGGATTGGATTTGTGATTATCTGGATTGCACTGATAACGCTTGCCGCAGATTTAATTAAATCAAGCCGATCGATCGATTACCGCATCGCATAACGACATCAAAGCACCAGTAGCATCACAAACTGGTAGTGGTCCAAGGGCAAGGCGTGCTTGGCGCGCCATGTTATGCAATTGTTCGCGAGATTCATCGAGTGCTTTGTGACTTCGAAGTTGACTTAAGACTTGTTGTACAGTCGTTTCATCCTCAATAGGTGACGACAGTAATTTCTGAAGTTCACGATCGACGATATCCGTTGACTTCATGACATTTAACGTGACGAGGGTTAAAACACCTTCTCGCAAATCAGTGCCTGGGGTTTTACCAGATTGATTTGATTCACTTGCAATATCAATCACATCATCGGCCAATTGAAAGGCTATGCCGATTTTTTCTCCAAAAAGTGTGACGGTATCCGTAATGTCAATAGGTGCGCCTGAAACCATTCCTCCGTAACGCGCACTAGCAGCGATTAGTGAGCCTGTTTTATCAGCAACAACCTTTAAGTAATGCTCTAGTGGATCTTGGCCAGGATTGGGTCCTTGTGTCTCCATAATCTGACCAATTACAAGACGTTCGAATGTGCGTGCCTGTAAACGCACGGCTTCGGCGCCAAGGTCGGCCAATAGGTCTGAGGATTTTGCAAAGAGAAAATCACCCGTAAGAATTGCAATCGTGTTATTCCAGCGCATATTGGCGCTTTCAACACCACGGCGAAGGGGCGCTTCGTCCATGACATCATCGTGATACAGGGTTGCAAGGTGTGTGATTTCGCATGCAACGGCCGCAGCAATGACTTGCTGGCGGGTGGAATCACCAAATTGCGCGGTCAATAGCGTTAATAAGGGACGCAATCGCTTGCCGCCAGCGGCGACCAAGTGATGTGCAGTCTCGACAACAAATGGATAATCACTCCTCGTGTGGCTTTTAAGTAGAGCCTCGACTTGAGCCATTTGTGCAACCAATGTTGCTTCAAGCGCTGGAGCAACATTCGGAATGCCAAATGTTGACATTAGCGAATAAATGTTGAAAAGTTTGAAATCAATGTGAGAACTGGTGCCGGAAAAACACCAAGAACAATGGTAACAACAATTGAAAAAATTACTGTAGCGCGGGTTAATACCGATGGAATCTCAACGCTCGTGCCATCTTGGATTGGATCTGTAAAAAACATCAGAACTATTACGCGAATATAAAAGAAGGCTGCAATTGCACTCGATAATACGCCGACAATTACTACGCTTTTTGCGCCACTTTCATAAGCAGCAGCAAAGATTGAAAACTTTCCAATGAAACCGCTGGTCAAAGGAATTCCAGCGAAGGCAAGTAGAAATCCAGCAAAAGCTGTGGCAACCAATGGTGAGCGCTTGCCTAAACCTCTCCAACGGTTTAAGTCGGTAACTTCACCGCCAGAGTCGCGCACTAAAGTTACAACGGCAAATGCTCCAACAGTGGCGATTCCATAAGCAAATAGATAGAAGATTGACGCTTCAAGACCCGCCTTATTCAGGGCTATTACGCCGGTAAGTAAGAATCCCGCATGTGCAATAGAGGAGTAGGCCAACATTCGTTTTATATCGCGTTGAGCAATTGCGACTAATGAGCCGAAAAGCATCGTGATGATTGCGATTGCGGTAAGTGGTGGCGACCAAGACCATTCGGCGTTAGCAAAAACGGTGTAGTAAATACGCAGCATCGCGCCAAAAGCCGCAATTTTTGTTGCTGCGGCCATGAATCCCGTTATTGGAGTCGGTGCGCCCTGATAAACATCGGGTGACCACGCATGGAAAGGAACGGCACCCACTTTAAAGAGAAGACCCACCGAAACAAATGCAATTCCAAGTAGAAGTAAGACATCGTTGCCACTTCCACCAACGACGGCGGCACGAATTCCAGAGAAAGTGACTGAGGCGGAATAACCATATAAATAGGCCATTCCAAAGAGGAAGAAGGCCGATGAGAAAGCCCCGAGAAGAAAGTACTTAAGCGCAGCTTCTTGAGAAGCCAAACGCCGGCGACGTGAGAGTCCAGCCATTAGGTAGAGCGGCAATGAGAGCATTTCTAGGGCAACAAATAAAGTTATGAGATCACTTGAAATCGGGAATAACATCATTCCTGAAACTGCGAAGAGAGTGAGCGGATAGACCTCTGTTACTTGATTACCCGTCTGCTGTGCATAGCGCTCTTCATTAGAGCCAGGTAGTGCTGCAGCCAGGGCCGTGAAGTGATCGGTATCGGCGATGAGAAGCACCGAGATAATTGAAATAATCAAAATTGATGCTTGTAATAAAATTGCGGGGCCATCAATGACTACTGATCCCATTGCCGCGCTCATTGATTGTTCGTTACGAATCTTCCAAACTTGCGCAAGCGCGAGTATGAGAGTACCAATCGTGATACTGAGCTGCGTGATTGGGCGCAGAGCCTTTGATACAAATGCTTCGACTATTACACCAATCAATGCACCTCCCAGTAAAATCAAAATAGGAGAAAGTAATGTGTAATTAAGAATTGGGGCTGTGAATGTCATTACTTGCTCCTGTTAGTTAAATTGGGAACTGGATCGCTAAAGCCCAGTTGAGCGATGACATGCGATGCCGCCGGATTGATGACCTTTAGAAGTGGTGAAGGGTAAAAGCCAAGCACAATGATGATTACCATTACAGGAGCGATTGCGATTTTCTCACGGAGATTGAGATCATTTAAGTTCTCATTGCCTGGAGTGGTCGGACCATGTAGTGCCTTCTGTACTGGAATTAAGATGTAGAGCGCGGCTAAAACGATTCCAAAAGTCGCAATTACAGCATGCACTGGATAGCGCGTAAATGTTCCAACTAAGACTAAAAACTCACTCACAAAACTTGAAAGTCCCGGCAGTGCAAGCGATGACATTCCGGCTAAGAAAAACATCCATGCCATGACTGGTGTGATGCGTTGGAGGCCACCGAAATCCGAGATTGTTGAAGATCCACGACGAGCAATCATCCAGCCACCGACTAAAAATAGCGCCGCGGTCGAAAAGCCATGATTGAACATATATAACGTTGCCCCGCTCTGGCCTTGAGTCGTCATGGCAAAAATTCCCATGGTGATGAATCCGAAGTGTGAAATCGACGTAAAGGCAATTAAACGCTTGAGGTCTCGCTGCCCAATCGCAAGAATGGCACCATAGATAATTGAGATGACCGCCAACACTAAAATCAGCGGTGTAAACGTCTTACTGGCATCCGGAAAGAGCGTTAGACAATAGCGAATCATTCCAAATGTTCCGACTTTATCTAGAACACCTAAAAGTAAAACTGAAGTTCCAGGTGTCGCCGATTCGGCGGCATCGGGTAACCAAGTGTGAAGTGGCCATAATGGAGCTTTAATTGCAAAGGCGATAAAGAAACCCAAGAACAAAAGATTTTGGGTCGTTGAACTCATTTCAAGTTGTGAAAGTGCGGCTAAATCAAAAGTGTGTCCACCTTGTGTACCCGACATTACATAAAGTGCAATGATTGAGGCGAGCATCAACAAACCACCAAAAAGACTATAAATTAAGAACTTGACTGCCGCCGCTGATCGCTCGCCGGTACCATAACCACCGATAAGGAAGTAGACCGGAATTAACATCGCCTCGAAGATTACATAAAAGAGAAATACATCGGTGGCTGCAAAAACACCAATCATCATCGTCTCTAGTACAAGAATGAGAATATAGAAAGTTTTAACGCTCCAACGCCCACCATGAGACTCATTCCAGCCCGCTAAAATTACTACAGGAGCGAGAATTGTGGCCATCAAAATCAGAACTAAAGCAAGACCATCGATTCCAAGTGCATAGTTGATTCCCAATGAAGGAATCCACGAATACTTTTCAATGAATTGAAGCTCAACGTTATCGCGCTGGAAGCCAGCGGCCAATGCAATTGTTGCGCCCATAACAACCAACGATGTTACAAGGGCTACTTGCTTTACTAACTTTTCATTTGTCTTTGGAAGCGCGACAATTGCCATTGACCCTATAAGTGGCAAAATCATTAGGAGAGTTAACGACATCATTTTTTAAACCACCACCCAGATTGCTGCAACCATTGCAAGTGCGCCAATCAAAATTAACGCTGCATAGCTGCGGACAAAGCCCGTTTGGATACCTCGAAGAGCCGATGCTGAGCCAAGGGTTGCTCGGCCAACTCCACGCACTGTGCCATCAATGACGGCCTCATCAGTCTTAACTAAAACCGAGGTCAATGCCATCCCAGGACGCATAAAGACCGCTTCGTTAAAGCGATCCTGCATCAAATCTTGACGCGCGATTTTGGTAAATATCGAAACCTTGGTTGGGGCCATTGAGTCAACTTCACTTAACCCATATATTATGAATGCGAAGGTAACGCCAAGTGCGACCATTACTAATGCCAAAATAGAAACAACCATCGGTGAAAGAAGTTGAGTATGTTCGCCATGGTTTTCAAATAACGGTGAAAGCCAGTTAACTAATGCATCTCCGTGACTTAATAGATAGCCCGATGTAACCGATCCGATTGCAAGAATAGCCATTGGGAGCCACATCAACCATGGGGATTCATGTGGGTGTGCTTCTTCATCCCAACGAGATGTCCCAGTAAATGTGAGAACCATGACGCGCGTCATGTAGAAAGCGGTGATACCTGCACCCAGTAAAGTTACGCATCCGAGGATCACACCTTTTAACCCGCCAGAGTTAAATGCGGTTTCGATTATCATATCTTTTGAATAAAAGCCGGCAAATGGTGGAACACCAAGAATCGCTAAATAACCAAGACCAAATGTTGCAAATGTTATCGGCATGAATTTTCGAAGTGCTCCATATTTGCGCATATTTACTTCGTCATTCATTCCATGCATGACCGAGCCGGCACCTAGGAACATCCCCGCTTTAAAGAAACCATGTGTCAATAAATGCATAATGGCAAAGGCATAACCTACTGGGCCAAGACCTGCACCCAAAATCATGTAACCAATCTGTGACATCGTCGATGCCGCAAGCGCTTTTTTAATATCATCTTTGGCCGTACCTATAAGTGCACCAAACATCAAAGTAATTGCCCCGACAATTACAACTAATAACTGGGCCGTTGGGGCGGCATCGAAGATGAAGTTAGATCGCGTAATTAAATAGACCCCTGCCGTAACCATCGTCGCTGCGTGAATGAGCGCTGAAACTGGCGTTGGACCTGCCATAGCATCACCGAGCCATGCCTGTAGGGGAAATTGAGCTGATTTTCCAGTTGCAGCGATGAGCAACATAATGCCGATTCCTGTCAATGCCGCCGTAGACGTTTGGCCTACCGCGGCTTTAACACCACTGAATGAAACGGTACCCATTGTTGCAAAGGCAATCATGATGGCAAACGACAACCCCATGTCTCCAATTCGGTTCATCACAAATGCTTTTTTAGAGGCCGTTGCATATGCCGGCTTTTGGTTCCAGAAACCAATGAGCAAGTAGGAAGCCAAACCAACGCCTTCCCAGCCAACATAGAGATTGAGATAACTATCGCCCAAAACAAGAAGCAACATCGCAGCGATAAAAAGATTTAAGAAAGCAAAGAAGCGTCGACGGTCCAAATCATGCGACATGTAAGAAATCGAGTAAATATGAATGAGCGTTCCGACTCCAGTAATTAAGAGAACGAAACAGATGGAAAGCTGATCCAACATTAATCCTGCATCGATATTGAATGTACCGACCGAGATCCACTCAAAAAGTTTTTGCGTTATCGGACGTTGACTATTCGAGCGGCCTAACATCAATGAGAGTTGATACAAACCAACAAAGAATGATGATGCCGAAAGTCCAGTTGCCAGTAAGTGTCCCCATTTATCACTTCGGCGTCCAGCCAGAAGTAAAATTGCGGCTCCAGCAAGTGGTAGTGCAATTAGATACACAAGGCTATTTGAGGTCACCATCTTTATCGCCTTAACAAACTAGCATCATCAACCGACGCTGATCTTCGCGATCGATAAATGGTCACTATAATGGCAAGACCTACAAC
>JANYCW010000008.1 GCA_025360085.1 Actinomycetes bacterium | reverse complement strand
GGAGTTTGCCAGTGTCGGCCCAAGATTTTGGTGCAAATGATTGGCTCGTTGATGAGATGTACGAGCATTATTTAACCGACCCGTCATCGGTTGAACCTGCATGGATTGAATACTTCAAAACAAATAAGCCGGGAGCTCCATCTCCTGCCGCAACAACATCTTCTGGTGTTTCTGCTCAACCTGTGTCTAAAGGCACGCCACCGATTCCAAAAGCACAGTTGCAAAAAATAGAACAGGTCTTACCAACGCCAGCGCAATCTGTGTTAGCCGACGCAGTGCCCACGAATACAGTGCCCACGAATACAGTGCCGACGAATACAGTGCCCACCGTTGTCCTACCGTTAGCACCTGTCCCACAACCCATTGTTAGAGATACTGCGACCCCGCAGCCGGTTCCGGCAGATCCGATTGAAAAGCCCGCTCGTGTCTTAACTACCCCGAGCGCATCAACACTGGAACCAATCCGCGGCGTATCGGCTCGCGTGGTGGCAAGTATGGAGGCATCCCTCGCAGTTCCAACTGCAACTTCGGTACGCGCAGTTGCCGCTAAATTAATGATTGATAACCGCATCGTCATTAATAATCATTTGAAACGTGCACGCGGCGGCAAAGTTTCATTTACGCACATCATCGCTTACGCAATGATCAAAGCCGTTCGTGCGATGCCCGAAATGAATGCATTCTTTGGTGAATTAGATGGCAAGCCTGCCTCTGGCCATCCTGAACATATCAACCTCGGAATTGCCATTGATGTAGCTAAGGCAGATGGCTCTCGTCAGTTATTAGTGCCCTCGGTTAAGGGCTGTGAATCTATGGGTTTCGCAGAGTTCTGGAGTGCATACGAGGGCGTTATTAAAAAAGCGCGCAGCGGGGCTCTTACCGTCGATGATTTTATGGGTACAACGTTATCGATAACCAACCCAGGCACGATTGGTACGGTGCACTCGGTTCCGCGTTTAGTTCAAGGGCAGGGTTTAATTCTTGGCGTCGGCGCCCTTGATTATCCAGCTGAATTTCATGGCACGAGTGATGAAACCCTTGCTCGAATGGCAATTAGCAAAGTTGTAACGTTAACGAGCACCTACGATCATCGCGTTATTCAAGGTGCGCAGTCCGGTGATTTCCTGCGCCGCATGAGTGAACTCTTACTTGGTGCAGAGGGTTTCTATGATGAAATCTTTGCAACGCTTCGCATTCCATATGAGCCTATCCGATGGGCTAAAGATTTTGAATTCAATAAGGATGAGCAGATCAATAAGACCGCCCGAGTTCAGCAATTAATTCATGCCTACAGAACCTTCGGTCACTTAATGGCCGATGTTGACCCACTCGAATTTAAACAGCGCTCGCATCCAGATTTAGATGTAGTTACACATGGTTTAACGCTCTGGGATCTTGATCGAGAGTTCGCAACAGGTGGCTTCGGAGGCAAAAACTTTATGCCACTTCGTAAGATTCTAGGAATCTTACGTGACTCATACTGTCGCACTGTCGGCGTTGAATATATGTACATTGAAGATCCTAAAGAGCGAACATGGATTCAAGAGCAAGTTGAAATAGGTGGACAAAAACTTGCACCACAAGAAAATCTACGAATTTTGCGCAAACTCAATAGTGCCGAAGCATTTGAAACTTTTTTACAGACAAAATTCGTTGGCCAAAAACGTTTCTCATTAGAGGGCGGCGAATCGGTCATCCCACTTCTCGATGCAGTTCTTTCAAGCGCGGCCGATCAAGGTTTAGAAGAAGTTTGCATTGGAATGCCACACCGAGGTCGATTAAATGTTCTTGCAAATATTGCTGGAAAATCACATGGCCAAATTTTTCAAGAGTTCCAAGGCCATTATGCCGATAACCAAGTGCAAGGCTCGGGTGATGTGAAGTACCACTTAGGTACCGAAGGTGTCTTTACTTCTGATGCTGGGGCTACAGTCAAAATCTATTTAGCTGCCAATCCATCGCACCTCGAAGCGGTTAATCCTGTATTGGAAGGAATTGTCCGTGCCAAGCAGGATAAATTAAATATTAAGAACGCGTATTCGGTGCTACCAATTTTGCTCCATGGTGATGCCTCATTCGCCGGACAAGGGGTAAACGCGGAAGTATTGCAAATGTCGCAGTTAGCCGGATATCGCACAGGTGGAACCATTCACATTGTGGTCAATAATCAAGTTGGCTTCACAACGGCTCCGATTGCATCGCGCAGCTCCACTTATTCGACGGACTTTGCCAAGATTATTCAAGCACCAGTTTTTCATGTGAATGGAGATGATCCTGAAGCTTGTGTGCGCGTTGCACGTTTAGCTTTTGAATACCGTCAAGAGTTCAATAAAGATGTTGTTATTGATATGGTTTGCTATCGTCGCCGAGGTCATAATGAAGGTGATGAGCCAAGTTTTACGCAACCTTTGATGTACAAGATGATTGATGCTAAGCGCTCGACACGCACTTTATATATCGAAGCCCTTATTGGACGTGGAGATATCTCACCAGCGCAGGCCGATGAGGTCGCTCGGGATTACCAGAGCCAGCTAGAGGCTGTTTATGCCGGTGTTAATAATTTACACGTTGAAACCGATCCGAACTTTAAAGCACCGGTTCCACCGGATGCGGATGAAATTATTACCTCAATTAGTGAGAGCACCGTTCGCGAAATTGCCGCCACGCAGTCAGCTATCCCTGAAGGTTTTAATGTTCATCCAAAATTATTGCCACAGTTAGCTAAGCGCGTCGAATCCATTAATGATGATTCAATCGACTGGTCTACTGGCGAGATGTTGGCATTCGGATCACTTCTAAAAGAGGACTATCCAATTCGCCTTGCAGGGCAAGATGCTCGCCGTGGAACTTTTAGTAACCGTCACGCTGTTATTATTGATAAAGAAAATGGGAACGAGTGGACGCCACTTCGCGCGCTCAATAGTGATGAAAATCATTTCTTTGTTATAGATTCATTGCTCAGCGAATATGCCACGATGGGTTTTGAGTATGGCTATAGCGTTGAACGCGAAGATGCTTTAGTTCTGTGGGAGGGCCAGTTCGGTGACTTTGCTAACGGTGCTCAAACGATTATCGATGAATTTATCTCCTCCTCTTTACAAAAATGGGGAGAGCGCTCTTCAGTGGTACTTCTTTTACCTCATGGTTATGAAGGGCAAGGCCCGGATCACTCTTCGGCTCGAATCGAGCGTTATCTTCAGATATGTGCTGAACAAAACATGACGGTGGCTCAGCCATCAACCCCAGCCTCTTATTTCCATTTGCTTCGTTGGCATACAAAAAATCCAACTCGCCGACCAATGATTGTTTTTACACCAAAATCAATGTTGCGACTTCGAGCCGCCGCCTCTGCGCTTACTGATTTTACAAGTGGACACTTCCGCCCAGTAATCGGCGATGAATCAGTACACAATGCAGGTCGAGTTATTTTCTGTTCAGGAAAGGTTTATTACGACTTAGTTGCCGAGCGTGCCAAAATCGGTGAAAGCGGTACCGCAATTATCCGAGTTGAACTTCTTTATCCGCTTCCGATTGAAGAAATGGTTGCCGAAGCCAACAAGCATCCAAATGCTAATTTATTATGGGTTCAAGATGAGCCTGCTAATCAGGGTCCGTGGTCTCATATTGCTCTTCGTACTTCCGAACAACATGGCGGCCGCGGATTTGGTTCGCGCATTTTGCGCCGAGTATCGAGGCGCGCCACAGCATCACCGGCAACTGGAAATCATCACTTACATGAAGATGAACAAAAAGCACTCATGCTCGAAGCATTTACGCGTTAATCGATCTACCTTTTCGAACTCTAAATAAAACCCGCCCAACTATTTCATTTGGTGTAATCCAACCCCACGTCCGTGAATCGGTACTCTCGATATTGTCACCTTCGACCCAATAGTTACCCCCATGAGACTTTTGAATTCGCTTGACCAGAAGGATGCCTGGGTGCTCTTCACGCTCTATGACAGCGACGCTTCCTAACTGTGCTCGATGAGGGGATTGCGGCATCCAGAGAACGAGTAGCCAGTCGTCATTGCCATACGTTGGCGCCATTGAATTACCCTCAACCCTAACCATGCCAAATTTACTCATGAACGGTAGTCTGTCACTCGCACGACTTATACGCGATGATTTTTAAGAGAGGGAAACCATGTTTGCACCAAAGAAAACTGTCTATGCACACTGTGATCTTCCATGTGGTGTTTACGATCCAGCCCAAGCAAAACTTGAGGCTCTATCGGTAAAGGCTTGCATGGAAAAGTACGCAGCAAATTCTGATCCAGATTTTCGTTCGCGATCAGTTTCAATTAAAGAAGAGCGATCACATCAAGTCAAGGAGCACCTTTGGGTCTTATGGACCGATTACTTTAAGGCTCCACACTTTGAATCATTTCCACAACTTCACTCGCTATTTAATGAAGCGACAAAACTCGCAGGAGCCGCGGGCACAAAGGGAACTCAAGATGTGGCCGTTGCAGATGAATTAATTGCAAAGATCGATGAAATTGCTGAGATTTTCTGGGCAACCAAAACCGCTAGGTAGCACGATTTAACTAATAAGAGATTGAGCGGCGGTACGTGCGAGGAAAGAAACTCGCTCTACCGTCGCTCTTTTTATCATTGCGGCAGCTATTTGGCGCTCGCCTTCATGAACTTCGCACTCAAAAGTTAACTCCTTTTTTTCAACTTCGACGCATCGTGAAGTTGCCCGGATTTCGGCACCAATCGATGCGGGGCTTAACGAAATCATTTCAACGCTAATTGCAATTGTTGTTTCGCCAGCGTCTAAAAATTCATCTAAAGAGATTACTGCCGCATGTTCCATCAGATTAAGTAGATGAGATTGAGAAGCAATCGGTAATTCTCCAACACCCATTACCAATGAGGTATCTCCAGGTCGAACCGTCATGACTGAAAAACCGACTGCGCCAAGGACCTCTTCGGCGGATTTCATGGTTTAACTAACGCCATTTTCTGGTGTCCCATTTTTATATCGAATCTCTTCAGTGTGCTCAATAGTAATTTCACGGTGTTCGATTGTTCCGAACTCGTCTATCTCAATCGATATCTCAGTCATAGTGAACTCAGTCGTGATTTCTGTCGTAAATGCCCCAGCTGTTTGAGTGTGAATCTGCTCAAAGATCACATCATGGAGTTCGTCTGGTGCGATTTCACAACATGTCCGACGAAGTACGTCTTGCAACAAACTATGCATCATCCTCTCGTGGGCTAACTCTGCCGTGCAGTCAGGGCACTCCGAAAGATGGCTATCAATTCTCGTGAGCATAGGTACATCTGTATTTCCTTCAAGAAGTAGAACGAAGGAGTTAAGAATCTGATTACATCGCAGTTGTTCGAATTGACTCATGGAGTGTGCTCCCGATTCGCTTCGCCCGTTTTAATCTCTTTTGGAGCTTTGACGGTATAGCCAAGATCCTTTGCATACTCCGTTAACCGCTCACGGAGTTGTTTTCTTCCCCGATGAAGGCGTGACATGACAGTTCCTGCGGGAACACCTACGATTTCGGCAATCTCTTTATAAGAGAACCCTTCAACATCGGCTAAATAAACAGCGATTCGAAACTCTTCAGGGATCTCATTTAATGCCCGTTTAATATCACTATCGGGCAAGTTTTCTAACGCCTCAACTTCAGCCGACTTTCCGAGGTTACTAGAGTGGGAAGCGGCATCGGCTAATTGCCAGTCCTCGATGTCACCGCCAGAAATCTGTGGACGGCGTTGATTTTTGCGATACGTATTTATAAATGTCGTTGTTAAAACGCGGTATAGCCAAGCTTTTAAATTTGTTCCAGGTTCAAATTGATGAAACGAAGCAAATGCCTTTAAATACGTATCCTGAACAAGATCTTTGGCATCATGTGGGTTCTTTGTATATCTAAGGGCTGCGGCATATAGCTGATTTGTAAAAACGAGTGCATCACGTTCAAAACGGATAGCACGATCCGCTGAACTCTCTTTAACTAATTCTGTCGATGTCATCGCAGTAAAAGGCTATCGTTAAAAGAGGGTTTCTGGCTCTCCTAATTCGATCTGCGCCGTCAACTCCTTTGAATTTTTGGCAACCGAATTAACGGCCTTTGAGATTGGACGGGCAATTACTAGAGTTGAAGAATTTTGGACGAGCATCAACGCCTGAAGCTTTTCGACGGCACTTTCTTTTGGATTGAGCCAGTTGGACCAACGATCACGCGGCATAAAAACTGGCATACGGCTATGAATTTTAGTCAGGTCACCTTGAGCCTCTTGCGTAATAATCGAAGCGGTTTCAATTATCGCGCCGTCGGGGGATCGCCAACTACTCCAAATTCCAGCAATCGGTAACTGTCTTCCACTCCGCGCCGAGATATAAAAAGGTTGTTTAGGTGCAAATTCACCTAATGCGCTCGCCCATTCGTAGTATCCCTCGGCAGGAATTAAACAACGCGTTGATCTAAAGGCAGCGCGGAAGGTCGGTTTTTCATGTATCGATTCGCTTCGAGCATTGATGGCGCGGGATTGCGAAGCCTTTGCTTCACCAAGATCACTGAGCCACGGACCAATTAATCCCCAAGATACGACGGTTAACGCACGTTTGTCATTGGCATCGGCGCGGACAATGTAGATGGGATTAGTCGGTGCGATATTCCAATTTGCTGGGAGAGATTGAGATGGGGAACTACCCGTGACTTCAAACTGCTCCATGAGTTCTCGCATATCCGCAGACTGCGCATATCGGCCACACATATGGAAAGGATAGACTTAAGCGATGATTAAAAACGACGCTCTCTGGCCCGCGATCTTTCGCGGTTCAAAGCCAGTTGATATCTCGCTCACTATTCCAGGATCAAAGTCAGCCACTAATCGCGCACTCATATTAGCTGCGCAAGCAAACTCACCATCAATACTTCGCCGCCCTTTAGTCTCGCGCGATAGCGAACTCATGGTGCAAGGTCTTCAAGCTCTCGGTATCGGAATAGTTGAACAGGACGCACTCGTAAATGAAGCCCAGGAGTATCAGTTAACCGTTACTCCTGCGGCAACGAGTGGACCGGCAAGAATCGATGTCGGAAATGCTGGCACCGTCATGCGTTTTTTGCCACCTCTTGCCGCGCTTGCAACGGGAGAGATTTCATTTGATGGCGATTCACGTTCATATGAAAGACCGTTGGCTCCACTCATTAAAGCCCTTGAAGAACTTGGTGTTGAAATAGATCATGATGGCCGCTATAGCTTGCCACTAACCGTCCATGGCGCTGGAAATGTTAAAGGCGGGAGCGTGACCATTGATGCCAGTGAATCGAGTCAATTTTTATCCGCGCTCTTATTAGTTGCTCCAAGTTATAAAAATGGCATCACCGTATTTCATAAAGGTGGCCAACTTCCTTCTATGCCGCATATTGAGATGAGCGTTGAAATGTTGCGCAGTTTTGGTGCAGTCGTAAGCGTTGACCATGATGCTAAAAGCTGGCGCGTTGAGCCTGGAAAATTGCAAGGACACGAGTTAGTGATTGAACCCGATCTTTCTAATGCCGCACCATTTCTCTCGATTGCCATGCTGTGCGGTGGCAGTGTCACGATTGCCGATTGGCCGAGCAAGACAACGCAGCCAGGCGACCAGCTTCGTTCAATTTTATCTGCGATGGGCGCCGATATTTCAATGAGTAAGCGCGGCTTAACACTTTCAGGTACCGGAGCTATACATGGAATCGATATCGATTTACATGATGTTGGTGAGTTAACTCCAGCAATTGCAGCTTTAGCCGCACTTGCAGATTCTCCCTCGCATCTTCGGGGTATTGGACACTTGCGCCACCACGAGACTGATCGCTTAGCGGCTTTGGCTCGAGAGATCAATGCCCTCGGTGGAAATGTTGAAGAACATAAAACTTCGCTGCATATAACGCCAGCACCGTTGCATGGTGGGATTTTTCATACGTACGAAGATCATCGACTTGCAACAGCGGGGGCGGTAATCGGATTACTGGTCAAAGGAATTGAAGTTGAAAATATTGCAACAACCCGCAAAACTCTGCCGGACTTTCCGGGCTTATGGAGTTCACTTCTTGGTTAAACCTCTGCGATGACTCCACGCCAATACGATGAATCCGATGCACGAGTAAGACCTGGTCGCAGTACTCGCCCACGAAGTAAAGATCGCCCAAGCCATAGTGCTGCGATAACTGCACTCATCACGACAGTAGATCGTGGTCGTCAGACCTGCATAAGTGATGACGGCGTAATTATCACCGCGATGCGTGCGCGGGAGTTAGGACCTAAATCAGTTGTTGTAGGGGATCGTGTTTCACTTGTCGGAGATGTGAGTGGAAGTCAGGGTAGCCTAGCTCGAATTGTTGCCGTCAACGAGAGACGAAACTCCTTAAGCCGCACCGTTGATGATGCGGCGCAAGTAGAGCGCACAATTGTGGCAAATATTGATCAACTCGTCATTGTTGTTGCTGCAACCAACCCCGAACCGCGACGCGGCCTCATTGACCGTTTTTTAGTTTCTGCATTTACCGAAGGTATTGTTCCAAAGTTAGTTATTACTAAAAGCGATTTAAGTGAAGTCCCAGATTTTCTACTTGAGTATTCTAAATTAGGCGTTGAAATTCTCCATACAGCTATAAAGAGTCAATCACGCGAAAAAGATGTGCAGGCATTACATGCAATGCTTGAAGGAAAGATTTCAGTACTCGTTGGCCATTCAGGAGTTGGTAAGTCAACATTAATTAATGCTCTTGTGCCAGAGGCCGAACGATTAACGGGTGATGTAAATGCTGCCACCGGACGTGGTCGTCACACATCATCGAGTGCAATTGCCCTTCCCTTAATCAAAAGTGATGGATGGATTATCGATACTCCCGGAATCCGTGCTTTTGGTTTATCGCATATCGATCCAAATCGGATTGTCGATGCGTTTACCGATTTATCTGAAGTAGCCGCAAACTGCTTGTCAAACTGTTCACACGCTGAGAGTTCATGCTCACTTGATGTTTGGGCCGCGCCCGATGGAGTTGTAGATCCAGAGCGCGGCGCGCGCTTGGCAAGTCTTCGTTCGTTGTTGGCGGTAAAAGATCAATCCACAGCCAGTAATGAGGAGTAAGATTCAAGTATGGAGACGATTGATACTTCTAAATTCGCCGATGATCTAGCCCTCGCCCACCAACTGGCAGATCTCGCTGATTCAATTGCGCTCAAGAGATATCAATCTTTGGATTTAGTAATCACCACCAAGCCCGATAACACACCAGTAACGGATGCAGATCGCGCCGTTGAAACGGCGATTCGCCAAGCCCTTGGCGTTCAGCGCCCAAACGATGGTTTGTTAGGTGAAGAGTTTGGCAGCGATATCACCGGTGCTAAGCGATACTGGATTATTGATCCAATCGATGGAACTAAGAATTTTATGCGCGGTGTTCCGACGTGGGCATGTCTTATCGCCCTTGTCGAAGTCACCGAGGATGGGCGCCAAGAGGTGGTCGTTGGAGTAGCGAGTTCTCCCGCTCTATCTCGCCGCTGGTATGCATCAAAGGATGCAGGAGCATTTGTAATTTTTAATGGGGAGACAAAAAAGATTTCAGTTTCACGCGTTGCATCCCTTGACGATGCATCTATCGCTTACTCAGATTTCATTGGTTTTAATGATCACCTTGAGCCATTCCAAAAAATGCTTGATGCGGCTTGGCGCACACGTGGAATGGGAGATTTCTGGTCGCACATGTTGGTAGCCGAAGGCGCAGTCGATGTGGCCGTCGAACCTTCGCTTGCAGTATGGGACATGGCCGCCCTCGACATTATTGTCCGCGAAGCTGGCGGGAGCTTTACGAATATGACGGGCACATCAGGTCCTTTTGGGGGCAGTGGCGTGTCAACGAACGGCGTTCTACTTAACGACGTAATTAATGGAATAAATCCAAGCAAATGAGCGCTGTACTCAATGAGAGAATTTATATACATGGGGTATTGCGGAGAGAAGTGAAGTCATGAATACAGTTTTAGAGCCTACAACGCTAGCGATTGAGGGAATGACCTGCTCTTCTTGTGTTAATACCGTTGAAAAGGCGTTAAATTCCATCGATGGTGTGAGTGCAACAATCAACTTTGCAACTGAGACTGCCCATATTCTGGCTCCATCGGATATTGATTTCAAAGATTTAGTAAAAGTAGTTGAAAAAGCCGGCTATAAAGCCGCGCTTTTAGCGGATGGCCAATCGATAACACTGCATAGTAAAAAATCAGCGCGGGCCGTATTTTTTGCCTTTATTTTTGCAGTTCCAGCCGTGACGATATCTATGGTCATGAGTTGGCACCACAGCATCGATATGCGAATTCATGAAACGTTGGATTATTTTTCTCTTCCATATCCTTTATATTCGCCAACGGCTTGGCTTGTCATTGCATTAAGTGCGCCCGTTGTTTTAGTAGTTGCGTGGCCGATTCACCGTGCTGCCTTGCGCAATCTGAAACATCCAACGATGGATAATTTAATTTCACTTGGCTCATTAGCCGCCTTTATCTGGTCTATTTACGCTAACTCAACAGGTGAGGGAGATGTCTACACCGAAGTTGCAGCTGGCGTTCTCTTTTTCGTTATTCTCGGCCGCTATTTAGAAATGCGGGCAAAATCACGAGCCGGGGCTGCACTCTCGTCTCTTCTTGCACTCGGCAGTAAAGAGGTAACGATTATTCGTGAGGGTATGCCACACATTATTCCCATTGAGCAATTGCGCATTGGTGATGAGTTTGAAGTACGTCCAGGTGATCGCATTGCAACCGATGGAATCGTAATTAAAGGTGAAAGCGCCGTTGATAATTCCATGTTGACCGGTGAATCAAAGCCCATCGACGTCAAGCCAGGATCGAAAGTTGTTGGCGCATCGGTAAATCACAATGGACGTTTAATTATACGAGCCACAAGAATTGGTAGTGATACCGAACTAGCTCGCATCACAGCAATGGTCATTAGTGCCCAAGGTACTAAGGCGCCGATTCAACGTCTTGCCGACCGCATTAGTTCAATCTTTGTACCCATTGTTACGCTTTTAGCAATTGCAACATTTCTCGGTTGGTACGACACCGATCACACATTAACTAAATCCATTTCAATCGCCATTACCGTCTTAGTAATTGCTTGTCCATGTGCTTTAGGTCTTGCCACTCCAGTTGCCTTACTTGTTGCATCAGGGCGAGGAGCCCAACGCGGAATCGTATTGCGCGAACCACGAGTCTTAGAGGTCGCTCGTACCGTCGATACTGTTGTCTTCGATAAGACTGGCACCTTAACTCAAGGCTCAATGAATGTACTTGAGAGCACGGTCTCACTATCGGCTGGCGCAGTTCTTGGTAGTTCATTTGCCCCTCTCATTACAAACGCAACAATTTTCTCAAGCGCGCTGGCCATTGAAACTCCAAACTCACATCCAGTCGCTCTTGCAATTACAAGATATGCACTTGGAAAAGGTGCGTCGAATTTTGATGTAAGTGATTATGCCGTCACACCTGGCGCAGGCGCGGCTGGCCGAGTAGATCTAGGCACACAGTCACCCGTGGTTTTAATTGGCTCACCTGCCGCCGTTGCCCATAGTTCAACTGATTTTCATCCTGAATTGAGTGCGGCAATCCTACGTGGACAGGCCGCCGGACTTACCGTTGCAGTCCTTGCATGGGATGGCGTTGCCTTAGCCGTCTTTGCCATTGGTGATGAGTTAAAAGAAGATGCCGGAACCACCATCGCAGCTTTGCGCGAAATGGGAATTGCTCCATGGTTAGTAACAGGGGATAGCGCAGAAGTCGCTGCCTCTGTTGCATCAAAGGTTGGTATCGATACCGAACATGTTATTTCAGCGGCGCTACCGGAAACGAAGTTAAAGTTTGTAGAGCAGTTAAAGTCAGAAGGACATTGCGTCTTGATGATCGGCGATGGCATCAACGATGCCGCGGCCTTAACGGCTGCTGATTTAAGTATGGCCATGGGAACAGGCACTGATACGGCGATTTCAAGTGCCGATATTACGTTGATGAACTCTGGACTTGGAAGTGTTATCGATGCGCTCAAACTATCTAAGAAAACTTTACGCATTATTCATTTAAATATGGGATGGGCGCTCATTTATAACGTGATCGGTTTACCAATTGCCGCTTTAGGTTTACTACGTCCAATATATGCCGCTGCCGCCATGGCCTTGTCATCACTTTTTGTCGTCACAAACTCTCTGCGCATCAAATAATTATTTAATTACAATGTACTTCGTATCTTGTGCAACGGGGGATCCATCTTTAGCCGAATACTCCATCGCTAAAAATTGGTACGTGCCTGGGGCAAGACCAGGAATTGCAACGCTCCAAGGTTTCCATGCAGGGGCCGCCTCTAATGCAGTCGTGGATCCCTGCTTAATCACAACGCCATCTTTGATTACTTTCCATGCAACGTTAGCTTCAAAGGTAGATGCCATTCCGCTGAGAGTAAATCCTGCTGCGACCACGGATTGATTTTCTGTAGGCGAGGTAATCCAGATAGGTGCGAGAACTTTATACGTGATATCACGCGTGAATGCTTTAGTGGCATCCACATGGCCCGCCAATGACTCAACTTTTTTACCATCAACGGTTAGCGAAATCTTTTTAACTGCGGTGTTGGCCGCAGTAGCTGTCCAAACCAACTGCGCAATGGCCATTGTCTCTGCTTCACCACCGACATTAAGTTTAGGAAACGTCAAGTCAATTATCGCGGTATCACCTTGGATTATTACTGAATTTATCGTTGTGCCTATTGGCCAGAGAGATGAATAATCAGAATCAATTGGTTTTTGTGAAACAAGTTGGCGCAAGGCAGCGGTCATTGCATCTGGCGTTGGATCAATTCGCACAAACTCGCGATACAGTCGCAAGCCTCTTGCAGTATCAGCGAGCCAATACTGAGCAAACGCCTTGGTGTCCGCTGTCGGAGAGGCCGATGGAGTTGGAGTGGAAGACGTTGATGGCTTGGAAGATTGACTACACCCACTAAGGCTAAGTGAAATTATGACCCCAGCAGTTGCAGTCAAAGTTAAAACTCTTCGACCCTTCATACCTTGATACTTCTTTGGATTCTCTGATATGTCAATTCTGAGATATCTAGATTCTGTTAAGAAATTAGTGTTAGAGCCCTAGAGATTCTTTAAGTTTTGATTTTTGAAAACCATGGATCTTTATCTCAGAGCCAGAACTAAGTCGAATTACTGTAAATGGAACCGAAAGAATTCCTTCGTTGATTTCAATAAATTTAGCCATCACCTCATCACTCTCATCTGTTAGGAGTTTCGTATAGGCAATATTCTCACTATCAAGCCATTTCATTAAAACCCGGCATGAACTACATGTTGTAGAACTATAAACTGTTACGTTTTCAATAACTTCTTTAGAATCCATGATTATTTTAAGACTTGTACTTGTATGGTGTGCCAACCCTCTGCGCCATTTGGCTCCACAGGCACATAATCTTCGGGCTGTAACTCTCCATCACCATCGGTTGCTCGCACTGATATTAGATGGGTGCCTTCTTCAGGCGACCAGTCGATCCACCACTGCCTCCACGTTGTTTTTGCAAATTCGGGGCTAAGCGTTGCAGTTCTCCACGGTTGATTATCGATTCGGATCTCTACCTTTGAAATCCCTCGAATAGGTGCCCAAGCGACTCCAGCGATGGCCAACGTGCCAGGAGGTAGTTCACCTCCATTAAGTGGCGTATCAATTCGGGACTGCGTCTTAATTGGTGCTCGCTCTGACCATCCACGTGAAATCCAATACCCATGTTTTTGATCAAAGCGTGTGAGCTCAATCCTCGTTAGCCATTTAGTTGCCGAGACATATCCATAGAGTCCCGGCACAATTATGCGCGCTGGAAAACCATGCGCCAGTGGCAAGACTTCATCATTCATTCCAAGAGCAATCATCGCGTCTCGACCATCGAGTGTGGCTAGAGGAAATCCCGCCGCGAAGCCATCCTGCGAATAGCCCATGATTTGATCGGCCTCGGAAGTTGGTGAAGCTTCTCGGATTAAATCATCGAGTCGAACACCTAGCCAACGAGCATTACCAACTAAATCCCCACCGACCTCATTTGAAACGCATGCAATTGTGCCATCGAGTTCAAAAACCTCTCTGGCACTTAACTCTGCGTAGGTAAATGTACGTGGATTCTCCACCATTCCAACTATCTCCAACGTCCAGTCATCTGTTGAGATATTAGGTATCACTAGCGAAGTATCAATGCGATAAAACTCCTCATTGGATGTATAAAACGTGGATAGCCCCGGCGTACTAAGTGCCGGATCAAGAGGCGGCCGAGCCAAAAACTTTAATGGCTTGGGCAGTGCAATTTTTATGCGCTCAACTTGAACACTTGCTTTTTGTGCAAGTAACCTTGCCGCCCCCGTCGCAGCGATACTGACTGCACCAATTATTCCAATTGTTTTGAGCAAATCTCTTCGTGAAAGAACTACATCTGAATTATCGTGCGATTCACTTTGTTGACCAAGCCAACGAAGTGCATATATCGATACCGCACCAGAGAAAAACGCTGGAGTCAGAGAGAGTAAATCTGAACGCGCATCCAACAATGCGGCCCCTCCTGCCGCTAAAGACATCAACGCAATAACTGCGTAAGCCATGCGTGCCTTACCAGTCATATATAAACGGCCGACAAAAATTGAGATCACAAATACAACGACTAAAATACTCGCAATAAGAACGAGTTTATCCTTCGTACCAAAAAGCTTGATAACAAGAGTTTTTACTTCAGATGGCACATGATCGATAATTCGATTACCAAGAGAGACAATGGGGCTAGCCCAACTGCTATTGAGCGCAGCAATCAAGTGGCCAGCCGATACACCGGTTAATGTGGCAAGCGGTCCATACAAACTTCCTAATCGACGCGCTTTCATGAGAAAATTCTATTCGGTATTTTCATTATTTCTCCTTAAGTAATGTCTGGACAGCAGCCTCAGTTCCGTCGTAATCGCCCTCTCCAAAATGGGTGTAGCGCACTTTTCCTTCTTTATCAATCAAGTACCGAGCTGGCCAATACTGATTGCCGTAGGCATTCCAAGTGGCGAAACTATTATCAAGTGCGACAGGGTAGAGAATCTTTGCCTTTTTAACTTCGCGTTGAACATTTTTCTCCACCTTTTCAAAGGCGAATTCTGGAGCGTGTACTCCTAATATTTCAAAGCCATCTTTCTTATAACTGTCATACCATTCATTTAAATAAGGTTGTGTCCGAATGCAGTTAATACATGAGTATGTCCAAAAATCTAAGAGAACTACTTTGCCTTTGAGTTCTGCAATTGTTAGCGGGTTGCTGTTAATCCAATTTATTATTCCGCTGATCTCTGGCGCTTGATATGGATCTGCAATGTTGAACTCTGCTTTTTTAATTTTTATTTTTTCAACTACCACGGCTTCCTTTTTTGGAATGAGTTTTTCTTCAATGAAGAGAAGGTTAAATGGTATTTTCTCTAACGCCCAAGTTTGAATCTTTTTATCAAAACCAGTTGTGACAAAAATTCCAACTAAAATTAACAAAATTGCCAGCATCCGCCGAAACCAACCGTCCGGTGTGACAGCCCATTTTAATTTTTTGGTCAAGCGACGGCCAGTTAGTGCAATTACAAGTAGAGTTATTGAAAGTCCTGCAGCATAAAGCGCCATATAAACCAGGCCCAGAGCGATATTCACCGGCAGAATGGTTGCTAAAATTAATGCGTAGATTGGGCTACACGCCGAAAAAACTGGGCCTAATGCAGCTCCAGTTAGAATGTATCCAGGTACACCTGATTTTTTTGAGGCACGTCCTAAAAGCTTATTTGAATTATTCTCCAGTCCAATTTTTGCGCTCATTGTTGCCCAAAGAAGCGGGAATAAAAGACTGATTCCAAGAATTATGACTATAAACCCAGATACCGATTTCCATACTTGTGGATCAACACCAATGAGGACTGTGCTGGCTTTGAGAATTAGAGTAAAGAGTAGAACTGAAATGCCAAGACTTATCGAAATAATGTAGGGTTTTTTTCGATCTAGCTTTTGATCAGCATCCGAAATCATTGAGCTACCCACAATGACTGGAAGCAAAATCAAAACGCATGGCGCGAAAACTGTCAGAACCCCCGCAAGAAACGAAGTTAATAGTAAAAGCATTTCAGCCCCAAATAATCTCTAGGCCTTGTTGGAAATAAGCTCGTCGTATGTCTTAGAACCGTTCCATTTTTTAAGTAGCTTTCCGGTCTTGTCCACTTGAACGAAAGTGTGTTGGTAAGTTATGCCGTACTTTCTTTTGAGATCTGTTGCATCGTCATAATCTACTTTAAGAAGTGTGAGTCCATCTGGGGGAGTTGAGCCGTTAAAGTTTTTATTGGCCGCTACGCAGGTAGGACACCATGAGGCATTAAAAAATAGAATCACGGTTCCATGCTCAGCTTTGGAAAGCTTTGAGGCGTCATAATCAGAGTATGAGCCTTTAATCATGCCCATCTTGTCCGCCTCTTTCTTCATGGCCTCTTTCTTCATGGCCTCTTTAGATGTTTGACTGCTCTTAGGGGAGGGATCCGCGGAATATGCGTTAGTGGTCCCGGTCAAAACTAGCAATGACAATGTCAACGCTATGAGTGATTTCTTGTTCAATGTAAACATCCTTTTCTCTCGTGTGTTCTCACAGTAAAAGAACCCAGCAAGAATGTCAAGTTGACTTTACATTAATTATTTATCATCCATCATCCGTTGAATGAATACCTTTGTTGAGATCATGGCTAAGAGCGCTAGCGGCACCGCTGGGTCAATCTGGTGTTGAAGGCTTTGAATGATTAGAGCAATTATTAGTACAACGGCTCCAACGACATAGGCCGCGCGGCTCGCTGAGGATTGATTCACTGCTTCCCGCTCATCGCGCGGATTTTCACGCCATAGAAGTACTAAAAAGGCAGCGATAAACCCAAGGAGTATCGTCAGGATGAGCATTTGAGCAGAATTTGGCATCACGAAACTCTTTGGAGCTAGAGCCAAAGCGCAGACAACCGTCAAACTCAGTATGAGAATAAAATCTAAGGCAGCTCTATATTTTTTCATGGTTTTTAATCTTAAAAAGATCATCCACCCTTCTCCCTAGAACTGCTGCAATTTTGATGGCCAACAAGACACTTGGTACATAGTTTCCTTTTTCAATCGAAATAATGGTCTGTCGAGTCGCGTCAGCTCGAAGAGCGAGCTCCTCTTGCGTGAGATTAAGGGAAGTTCGCACCTGGCGCACCGTATTCTCAACGGTATTGTGCTTATCTCGTATGAACATTCTATGGAATCTGCCTTAAGTATGGTTGACTTAACATATCGTAGCACACGGCCTAACCATTATTCCGATGAGAATCAAACCCCCAGTTTCATTGGGGCAAAATATGCGCCAAAGGGGGTTAAAAGCGAAAATCTCGCGCTCTCCGTCCGGCATCAAAAAACGCGCAAATTGAGAGGCGTAGAGATTCTAAATTAAAGCGAATCTCGAGCGAACAATTGCGCGTTTTCTTACTGGCTTACTAGTAGCGGGGGCAGGATTTGAACCTACGACCTCTGGGTTATGAGCCCAGCGAGCTACCGAGCTGCTCCACCCCGCGTCGGTAAGTGCCATCTTAGATGTTTGAATAGGTAAAGGCCAAATCCACGTAGCAAAACCGTGAA
>JANYCW010000023.1 GCA_025360085.1 Actinomycetes bacterium | reverse complement strand
GCGAGCGCGCGCTCAATCACTTCTTGGATTGTGCGTTGATAAGGCTGCTTGGCCCATCCCGAATAGTTAGTACCGTCGTAGGCTAAATCAAGGCGTAAACGAAGAAACCCACTCTCCGGGTAGAGAGTGGGCTCCGACATAAGAATATTTTTCTAAGGTGTTAAGGCTTAGTTATCTTTCTCGGTCAATACTTCGATCACTGCCATTGGAGCGTTATCGCCCTTACGTGGCCCAATCTTAGTAATGCGTGTGTAGCCACCGTTACGAGTTGCAAAGCGTGGTCCGATAACAGTAAAGAGTGTATGTACTACGCCCTTATTTGAAATCTGAGCCATAACTTGGCGACGGGCTGGTAGATCACCTTTTTTTGCAAAAGTGATGAGTTTTTCCGCCAATGGGCGAAGGCGCTTAGCCTTTGCCTCGGTCGTTGTGATCTTGCCATGTTCGAACAACTGCTCGGCAAGGGTGCGTAAGAGTAACCGTTCGTGTGATGGGCCTGAACCCAGACGAGGACCTTTACTTGGTGTTGGCATGTGCGTATCTCCTAAGCCTGATCTGCTTCGACGAACTCATCTTCTTGGGATGCGTTGTAATTTTGGTGCTGAGTTGGATCAAATCCGACTGGGCTATCTTTCAAGTTCATCCCCATGGAGACAAGCTTGGCCTTTACCTCATCGATTGATTTTGATCCGAAGTTACGGATATCTAATAAGTCGGCCTCTGAACGGTTAACAAGCTCTCCTACTGTGTGAATGCCTTCGCGCTTGAGGCAGTTGTATGAACGAACTGTCAGATCTAGATCTTCTATTGGAAGTGCCATATCGGCGGCGAGCGCGGCATCCATAATAGATGGCCCCATCTCAATGCCTTCGGCATCCATATTAAGTTCGCGCGCAAGACCGAAGAGTTCAACTAATGTACGGCCGGCCGATGCAACCGCATCGCGTGGCTTCAGTGAAGACTTAGTCTCAACATCGACGACTAGTCGATCGAAGTCGGTGCGTTGTTCAACGCGAGTTGCCTCTACCTTATAGGTAACTTTTAATACTGGTGAATAGATTGAGTCAACTGGGATGCGACCGATTTCAGCGCCTGCCTGCTTGTTTTGGACTGCAGTGACATAGCCACGGCCACGCTCAACAGTTAGCTCGATCTCAAGAGATCCCTTACCGTTAAGTGTTGCAAGATGAAGTGATGGGTTATGAACTTCTACACCTGCTGGAACCGCGATATCGGCACCAGTAACTGGACCGGATCCTGACTTACGAATGTAGACAACACTTGGCTCGTCGTTATCTGATGAGAGCACCAAGTTCTTGATATTCAAAACGATATCGGTGAGATCTTCTTTGACGCCTTCAAGAGTTGTGAACTCATGAAGGGCACCGGCTACACGGATACTCGTAACTGCTGCACCTGGAATAGATGAGAGCAATGTACGACGCATGCTGTTACCAAGTGTGTATCCAAAGCCAGGCTCAAGCGGCTCAATGATGAACCGTGAACGGGACTCAGAAATTACTTCTTCACTGAGGGTGGGACGTTGTGCAATTAGCACTGGTGCTCCTCTTCGTTTCGCGGAAATCCACTATTTGATTTCCTATTGGTCTAACTTGTACTGCCCGCATGCCGCTTGCTCTTTGGTTTCCCTTTTAGCTAGAGGCTTTTTAAAAATTACTTGGAATAAAGCTCAACAATCAACTGCTCTTGGACCAAAGTGTCAATAACAGCACGTGCTGGAACGCCGTGAATAATGATGCGCATCTGCGAACCAACGACCTCCATCCAAGCTGGAACTGACTTCTCGCCAAGTTCAGCACTAGCGACAATAAATGGCGTGAGATCCAGTGACTTCGGTAACACGTCGATGATGTCCATTGGGGTCACACGGAATGAAGGGATATTTACCTTCTTGCCATTTACAAGGAAGTGACCGTGGCGAACAAGTTGGCGTGACATGTCACGGCTCTTTGCAAAGCCAGCACGAAATACAACATTGTCTAAGCGAGTTTCAAGAAGGACGAGAAGATTTTCACCCGTCTTGCCCTGCCTGCGGTTTGCCTCTTCGTAATATCCACGGAACTGCTTTTCAAGAACACCATAGATACGTGCACACTTTTGTTTTTCACGCATCTGCAATAGGTACTCAGACTCTTTTGAACGTCCTCGGCCATGCTGGCCAGGTGGATATGGACGTGATTCGATTGGACACTTAGGTCCATCGCACTTACTTCCTTTGAGGAAGAGCTTTACTTTTTCGCGACGGCAACGCTTGCAGTCTGCTCCGGTATAACGAGCCATTTTCTCTCTCCCTTTCTTAAACTCGACGAGGCTTGCATGGACGGCAACCATTGTGTGGAGCAGGTGTTACATCAGAGATGGCACCAACTTCCAAACCAGCTGCTTGCAATGAACGAATTGCAGTTTCGCGTCCAGAGCCTGGGCCCTTAACGAAAACATCTACCTTCTTTAAGCCATGCTCTTGCGCGCGACGAGCTGCAGCCTCTGCTGCAAGCTGTGCTGCAAATGGAGTGGACTTACGTGAGCCCTTGAAACCAACTTGGCCAGATGATGACCAAGAGATAACAGCGCCTGATGGGTCGGTAATAGAGATGATGGTGTTGTTGAATGTGCTTTTAATAAAAGCCTTTCCAACAGCGATGTTCTTCTTCTCTTTTTTGCGCATCTTGACTTTGCCTTTAGCGGCGGCAGTCTTTGATTTAGGAGCGGCCATTACTTAGTCACCTTCTTCTTACCTGCAATTGCCTTACGAGGACCCTTACGTGTTCGCGCATTTGTATGTGTGCGCTGACCACGAACAGGAAGTCCCTTACGGTGACGAATTCCTTGGTAGCTCTGGATTTCAACTTTGCGACGGATGTCGCCAGAAATTTCACGACGAAGGTCACCTTCGATTTTGAAGTTTGCTTCGATATATTCACGAAGCTTTGCAAGCTCAGGCTCTTGTAAATCCTTAACCCGAGTATCTGGAGAAATTCCAGTTTCAGCTAATGTTTTTTGGGAACGAGTAAGACCCATCCCAAATATATACGTGAGTGCCACTTCAACGCGTTTTTCGCGTGGAAGATCGACACCGACAAGACGTGCCATGTATCTACCTATCTGTATCTGGAGGTCCTCCGCAATACTCCTCATTGTTTTAAATGAGCCTCGGCCTTCCAGTCCGGGGGTCTTCTAAATTTTATTCTTTTGAATAAATAATAGAAGTCGTATTACGAGTTACTTACTGCTGGTTTAACCTTGACGTTGCTTGTGGCGAAGATTTTCACAAATAACCATGACGCGACCCTTGCGGCGGATGACTTTGCACTTATCGCAAATCTTCTTGACGCTTGGATTTACCTTCATGGTTTAGTGCTCCTTCGTTACTTATAACGGTAAATAATTCGACCTTTTGTAAGGTCATACGGACTCATCTCCACGATCACACGATCAGCGGTCAAAATACGAATGTAGTTCTTTCGCATCTTTCCACTTATGTGAGCAAGGACTTTATGTCCATTAGTTAGTTCCACACGAAACATCGCGTTAGGTAGAGCTTCTGAAACGGTGCCTTCCATTTCGATGGCGCCATCTTTACTAGCCAATCTGTACCCACATCTCTATTTAAGCGTGAAACAAGCGAAGTTGTAGTTTAGAGGTCGGGGCCAAAATAAGGAAATCGAGAACCTAGAACTACAACGGTGTAACTTAACTCACTCATCTGGTGCCCAGAGTTAGAGTAAATCCGAGATTTCTACACCTAATCTACCGAGTTCAGCTTTGCCACCGTCGATGGCCGTTAACACAAAGGGTTTGCCATCTGGGGCGATGCAGTAGGTGTGTTCGAAGTGGGCACCTCTAGAGCCATCGATTGAGACTACGGTCCAATCATCGCCCAAAACTTTAGTGCGCTCCGATCCACGAGTAATCATCGGTTCGATTGCTAAAACTAAACCAGGAACTATCTCTGGCCCTTGGCCGGCTTTACCAAAGTTTAGAACATGGGGCTCTTGATGCATTTCGGTACCGATTCCATGTCCGCCATATTCGCGCAAGATTCCATATGTACCCTGCGAATTCGTATACTGCTCGATTGCATAACCAATATCGGATAACTTGGCACGGTTTTTACCCGCGGCGATTCCGCGCCACATTGACTCTTCGCAAACATCCATCAATTTTTGGTCCTCTGAGTTGACCGTACCAACTCCAATGGAAACAGCGGCATCACCATGCCAGCCATCTATGATTGCTCCACAGTCGATAGAAACAATATCGCCCTCTTCAATCACGCGAGCTCCGGGAATCCCATGCACAATCTCGTCATTTATTGAAACGCAGATAACTGCCGGAAAGCCGTGATAATTCAAGAAATTAGAGGTTGCTCCAGCACGTTTTATATGTGCTGCCGCTATTGCATCTAAAGCATCCGTAGTCATCCCTGGCTTCATCGATTGCCTTAAAAGTTCAAGAGTCTGACCAACCACTAAACCTGCACGGCGCATGAGTTTTAATTGATCGAGAGTTTTGATTTGAATTGCCATGGTTATTCTCTTTATGAAATGCGGCTTAGAGCTGAAATTGCACGTTCGGTAATCTCTTGCACACTGCCAGAAGCACTCACTGTTATCAATAATCCTTCACTTCGATAAAAAGAAATGATAGGTGCAGTCTGCTCTTCATAGATTTCTAGTCGGCGTTTAATAACAGCTTCTTTATCATCTTCGCGCTGGTATACATCGCCGCCACAGGTTGGACACTTTTCTGTATTAGTTGTTGGTAGGCCACAGTCTCGGCAGGTACGACGACTTGAAAGACGAGCAATAATCTCTGCATTATCAATTGAAAGTTCAAGAACAGCCACAAGCGGCGTCGATTTTTCAACCAAATTAGCGCGCAAGACTTCAGCTTGGGCAATATTGCGAGGAAAGCCATCGAGAATAAAACCATTTACAGCATCGGCTACAAGCAAGCGGTCCTTTACCATTTCATTTGTAACAGAGTCTGGAACAAGTTCGCCACTATCCATAAATACTTGGGCTTGCACACCAAGAGGTGTACCAGCTTTCAAATTGCTACGAAAAATATCGCCCGTTGCAATATGTGGAATGTGATAGTGCGCAGCTAGGATTTGTGCCTGTGTTCCCTTACCCGCACCTGGTGGACCTACCAGGACAAGACGCATTACTTCAGAAATCCCTCATATGAACGCTGCTGCAACTGTGCTTCAATCTGCTTCGCAGTATCTAGGCCAACACCAACGACGATTAAAATCGCAGTTCCACCAAATGGGAAGTTCTGAGTTGCACCAAAGAGGACAAGTGCACCAATTGGAATAACAGCAACTAAAGCAAGGTAGAGCGATCCGGGAGCGGTGATGCGGGAGAGTACGTACTGCAGATACTCAGAAGTTGGACGTCCTGCACGGATTCCTGGGATAAATCCCCCATATTTCTTCATATTATCGGCGACTTCATCAGGGTTAAATGTGATCGCAACATAGAAGTAGGTAAAGAAAATAATAAGCAGAGCATACGCCGCAACATAAATTGGGTGATCGCCTCTAACAAAGTTACGGCTAATCCATACAGCCCAACCTGCTTGGCTGCTAGTGAAATTCACAATCAATGACGGGATATAGAGAAGTGATGATGCGAAAATAACTGGAATAACACCGGCCTGGTTAACCTTAATTGGAATATATGTGCTCGTTCCACCGTATGCCTGACGTCCAACCATGCGCTTGGCATACTGAACTGGAATTCGCCGTTGTGCTTGCTCGACAAATACCACTGCCGCAACAACTAAAATTCCAACGGCCATAACAAAGGAGAAGGCGAACAAACCTTTTTGAAGTTTTATCGACCATAACTGGCCAGGAAAGCCGGCAGCGATCGATGTAAAGATCAAAATAGACATACCGTTACCAACACCGCGATCAGTGATGAGCTCTCCGAGCCACATGATGACAGATGTTCCAGCGGTCATCACGAAAATCATTGTGACGATTCGCTGCCATGAGGTGTCAGGAATAATTGCAAGTGAACAGCCAGAAATTAATCGACCTGGCGTACGTGCAACTGCAACTAAACCTGTTGACTGCAAAATCGCCAAGCCGATAGTTAAATAACGGGTGTATTGAGTTAACTTTGCGGTTCCTGATTGACCCTCTTTTTTTAGCGTTTCAAAGCGGGGAATCACAACGGTCAGCAATTGAATAATAATTGAGCTCGTGATGTAAGGCATGATTCCAAGCGCAAAAACAGAGAGTTTGATTAACGCCCCGCCACTAAAGAGGTTAATCAGGCCAAAAAGGCCTCCTGATTGAACTGTCTTTAAACACTCTTGAACATTTCCATAAGAGACCCCAGGAGTTGGAACTACCGAACCGAATCGGAAAAGCCCCATGATAGAAAGAGTGAAGAAGATCTTCTTACGTAGATCAGGTGTCCTAAAGGCCATTCCGAACGCTGAAAGCATTGATCTTCTCCTCTATTTCTAACTAATTATTTTCAGTTCGATTAAAGAACCGCGGTTTTACCGCCGGCGGCAGTGATCTTATCGACGGCAGTTGATGAGAATGCATGTGCGGTGACATTTACTGTTACTTCAATATCGCCATTGCCAAGCACTTTCACAGGAAGGCTGTCACGTACAGCGCCTTTTGCAATGAGATCTGCAACGGTTACATCGCCACCCTTAGGGTAGAGCGCGTTAATAGTTGAGACGTTAACTACTTGATACTCGATACGCGCAGGGTTCTTAAATCCACGTAGCTTAGGTAAGCGCATGACCAGAGGTAGTTGTCCACCTTCGAAACCTGCACGAACTTGGTTACGGGCACGAGTTCCTTTGCCACCACGGCCTGCAGTCTTACCCTTTGATGCCTCGCCACGACCCTTACGAGTCTTAGCTTTCTTAGCACCAGGGGCTGGACGAAGATGATGAAGTTTTAATGTCATTCTTATTCAACCTCCTCAACTGTAATTAAGTGACGCACGGCGTAAACCATGCCACGAATCTCGGGACGATCCTCTTTCACAACAACATCATTAATGCGCTTTAGGCCTAATGATCGAAGAGTCTCGCGTTGCTCTGGCTTGTTTCCAACTTTTGAGCGGATCTGAGTTACTTTTAAACGTGGCATTAGACACCTACCGTCATTGCAGAGGCGCGAATAATCGCTGCTGGAGCAACATCTTCTAGTGGAAGGCCACGTCGAGCGGCAATCTGTGCTGGGCTCTCAAGCATTTTCAATGCAGCAACCGTGGCATGAACCATGTTGATGGCATTGTTAGATCCAAGTGACTTGGTCAAAACATCAGTAATTCCTGCACACTCAAGTACGGCGCGCACCGGCCCACCGGCGATTACTCCGGTACCTGGACTTGCTGGGCGAAGTAGAACTACTCCAGCTGCTGTTTCACCTTGTACGGCGTGAGGAACAGTTCCTTGAATACGTGGGACAGTGAAGAAAGATTTCTTTGCCTCTTCAACTGCCTTTGCAATTGCTTGTGGAACTTCCTTGGACTTTCCGTAACCAATACCAACTTGACCATTGCCGTCACCGACAACAACAAGAGCAGTAAATGAGAAACGACGTCCACCCTTGACAACTTTAGATACGCGGTTAATGAAGACAACACGCTCCATGAATGGGTTTTTATCTTTTTCGCGATCATCGCGACGTTCGCGGCGTTCGCCCCGACCTTTACTAGCACCTGCGCGATCATTTCCTGCGGGAGCCGCAGTAGTTGGATTAGCAGCCATTAGAACTCCAATCCATTCTCTCGTGCACTATCAGCAACTGCTGCAATGCGACCGTGATACTTATTACCGGCACGATCAAAGACAACTGTTGAAACACCAACTGCTTGGGCGCGTGATGCAATAAGTGCACCAACCGCCTTTGCCTTAGCGCTCTTATCTGCCTTGTCGTTACGGAAATCTGCCTCCATTGTTGAGGCAAAGGCAAGAGTCTTGCCTTGTGTGTCATCAATAACTTGTACGAACAAGTGACGAGACGAGCGAGAAACGACTAAGCGTGGACGTGCTGGTGTTCCTGAGACCTTCTTGCGAACTCGGAATGCACGACGGGCTCGGGCATTTGTAGCCGAACCTTTACGGACCTTAACTCCTATAGCCATTACTTCTTACCCGTCTTTCCTTGCTTGCGGCGAACAATTTCACCTGAGATACGCAAGCCCTTGCCCTTGTATGGATCGGCCTTGCGGAGCTTCTTAACCTTTGCAGCCACTTCGCCAACTTTTTGCTTATCGATTCCAATAATCTGGAACTTTGTTGGCGTCTCGACTTTAAAAGTTATTCCGGCAGGTGCTGGGAAATCAATGTTGTGGCTGTAGCCAAGTTGGAACTCTAAGTTCGCACCTTTTTCAGCTACGCGATAACCAACACCAACGATTTCAATTGTTGTTGAATATCCATTTGTAACTCCCTCAACCATATTTGCAACTAGTGAGCGAGATAGGCCGTGAAGTGAGCGAACCATGCGCTCTTCATTTGGACGAGCAACGGTTATTACGCCCTCGCTCTGTGAAACGTGAATTGGCTCAGCAACGTTGAGTGAAAGCGTTCCTTTAGGACCTTTGACTGAAACATTTTGGCCAGCAATAGTGACTTCGACGCCGGTTGGGACGGCGATTGGCATACGACCGATGCGTGACATTAGCGGTTACCACACATAGGCGAGAACTTCTCCGCCTACGCCCTGTTTGTTGGCCTGCTTATCAGTAAGCAGACCGGATGAAGTTGAAATGATGGCAACGCCTAATCCGCCAAGAACTTTTGGAAGAGAAGTTGATTTTGCGTATACGCGAAGTCCTGGCTTGCTCACTCGACGCAAACCAGCGATTGAACGCTCACGGTTTGCACCAAACTTAAGGTCTAGAACTAAGTTCTTGCCTATGCCATTTTCTGCTTCGTCAACGCGATATGTAGCGATATATCCCTCTTGTTGAAGAATCGCTGCAATACGTACCTTGACCGATGAAGACGGCATTGAAACCGAATCATGGTAGGCAGAGTTTGCATTGCGCAGACGAGTCAACATGTCTGCGATCGGATCTGTCATTGTCATACGTGGCCTCGTGGCCTTTCTCGAACTGGTTTCCTTATCGGACCTATTTCGTTGTAGTGGGTTGGATAAAAAAGGGTGGGGTTACCAAGATGCCTTGGTGATGCCAGGGAGTTCACCACGGTGCGCCATCTCACGAAAGCACACGCGACAAATTCCAAATTTTTGGTAGACCGCATGTGGGCGACCACAACGGCTGCAACGGGTATAGCCACGCACTTTAAACTTTGGCTTTCGCGCTGCTTTTACGACTAGTGATGTTTTTGCCATCTCTTATGCCTCCCTGAATGGAAAACCAAGCGCTTTTAAGAGTGCGTGGCCTTCTGCATCGTTTTTAGCTGTTGTCACGAAAGTGATATCCATACCGCGTGGGCGATCAATCTTGTCTTGAGAGATTTCAGGAAAAACTACCTGCTCGGTCAAACCGAATGTGTAGTTTCCCTTACCATCAAACTGCTTTGGAGAAAGGCCACGGAAGTCACGGATACGTGGAAGTGAGATTGAAAGCAATCGATCTGCAAACTCCCACATCCGATCTCCGCGCATTGTTACGTGCGCTCCAATTGGCTGACCTTCACGAAGTTTGAACTGTGCAATGGATTTACGCGACTTCGTTACTTGTGGCTTTTGGCCAGTAATAGTAGCTAGGTCTCGGATTGCACCTTCAATAAGTTTTGAATCACGCGCTGCATCGCCGACACCCATGTTAACAACAATCTTTGTTAACCCTGGAATCTGCATCACATTCTTAAAACCAAATTGAGTTTTAAGCGCAGGGGCTATCTCACTCTTGTATCTAGCCTTAAGACGTACGTCTAAACCCGTTGACATTAGAGGTCCTTTCCGGTGCGACGAGAGATACGAACGTTTTTACCCTCGTCATTTTTGCGAGAACCAATTCGTGAAGCCTTACCATCATTGTCTTCAACCATTACATTTGAAATGTGAATTGCGGCTTCCATAGTGACGATTCCGCCGACTTTAACGCCGCGATCTCCGGTTGACTCTTTAGTGTGACGCTTTTGGCGATTTACACCTTCGATAAGAATGCGATCTCCATCGACTGAAAGAACTTTTCCAGATACGCCTTTATCTTTACCGGCGATAACGAGAACAGTGTCATCTTTTTTAATCTTTGCCATTTTTTACAGCACCTCCGGAGCTAGCGAGATGATCTTCATAAACTTCTTATCGCGAAGCTCGCGTGCAACCGGTCCGAAGATTCGAGTTCCACGTGGTTCGCCATCAGCTTTCAAGATCACTGCGGCATTTTCATCAAATTTGATGTAAGAGCCATCTGGGCGACGACGCTCTTTAACTGTGCGAACGATGACGGCCTTAACAACCTCACCTTTCTTGACCTGTCCACCAGGGATTGCATCCTTGACGGAACATACGATGATGTCTCCGATACCGGCATACCGGCGCTTGGATCCACCGAGCACTCGAATACAAAGGAGCTCTTTAGCTCCAGTGTTGTCGGCAACGCGTAGGCGCGACTCTTGTTGAATCATTAGTTATTCACCAGCCCTTACTTAGCCTTTTCGAGAATCTCAACTAATCGCCAGCGCTTTGTGGCTGAGATTGGTCGAGTTTCCATGATGAGTACACGATCGCCCATGCCGGCAGTATTTGCTTCGTCATGCGCCTTTAATTTGCGTGAGCGAGACAAAACCTTTGAGTACATACCGTGCTTAACACGATCTGATACTTCAACGGTGATGGTCTTATCCATCTTGTCACTCACAACAACTCCTTCACGAACCTTGCGGAATCCGCGATCTTCATTAGCTGTTTCCATTAGGCAGCTCCCCCGATTCCTAGTTCGCGCTCGCGAACAATTGTGTAGACGCGAGCAATCTCTTTACGTACGGCACTCAATCGGCCATGACTTTCAAGTTGACCAGTAGCTGCTTGAAAACGAAGGTTGAATAACTCTTCCTTCATCTCGCGAACCTTGCCAGTTAACTCTTCGGCTGACAATTGGCGCAACTCCTCAGTAGTAGTTGTAGTAGCCACTTATGCCTCCTCACGCTTGACGACACGACACTTCATTGGCAGTTTATGAATCGCAAGACGCATTGCTTCATGAGCGATGGCTTCAGTCACGCCGGAGATTTCAAACATCACTCGACCTGGCTTTACGTTTGCAATCCACCACTCCGGTGAACCCTTACCTGAACCCATGCGAGTTTCAGCTGGCTTCTTTGTGATCGGACGATCTGGATAAATATTGATCCAAACCTTTCCACCACGTTTGATGTAGCGAGTCATTGCAATACGCGCCGCTTCAATTTGGCGGTTCGTTACATATGCTGGCTCGAGAGCTTGAATACCAAAGTCGCCGAATGCAACAGTGCTTCCGCCTTTTGTTGCACCACTTCTGGATGGGTGGTGCTGCTTGCGGTGCTTAACACGACGTGGAATTAACATCTTAGTTAGCTCCTTCGATCGCTTGCGCAGGCTTAGTAATAGTGACTTCACCACGCGCTGGGCGTGGAGGACGTGGTCCGCGACGCTCTGGCTTTGGTGCGCGAGCCTCTGCCAAGGCAGCTGCTGCCCGCTCTGCGCGTGAACCAATAATTTCGCCCTTATAGATCCAGACCTTTACACCTAAGCGACCAAACGTTGTGGCCGCTTCGTAAAAGCCATAATCGATATCGGCGCGAAGTGTGTGAAGTGGAACTCGACCCTCGCGATAGAACTCTGAGCGAGACATTTCAGCCCCACCTAGACGACCACCGCATTGAACACGAATACCTTGTGCGCCAGCCTTCATGGCTGACTGCATTGATTTTTTCATTGCACGGCGGAAAGAGACGCGGGCAGCTAACTGCTCAGCAATTCCCTGTGCGACAAGTTGTGCATCGATCTCTGGGTTCTTAACTTCTAGAATATTTAACTGAACTTGCTTGCCAGTTAATTTTTCAAGACGTTGACGCAAAATGTCTGCCTCTTGGCCACGACGACCAATGACAATTCCTGGACGAGCAGTGAAAAGATCGATGCGAACGCGATCGCGTGTACGCTCGATTTCAATTCGAGATACGCCAGCGCGCTCCATACCTTTCTGCATCATACGGCGGATTTCGACATCTTCTTTGACGTAATCCTTGTAAAGCTTGTCTGCATACCAACGTGATTTGAATTCAGTTGTAATACCAAGACGGAAGCCGTGTGGGTTTACTTTTTGACCCATTACTTGGTCGCTCCCTTCTTATTCATAGTTTTAGCCGCGGTTTTTACATCGCTGACAGCAACTGAGATGTGTGATGAACGCTTCAAAATACGAAAACCCCGACCCTGTGCGCGTGGACGAAAGCGCTTCATTGTGCGACCTTCGTCAACGAGCGCTTCGACTACCCATAGCTCTGAAGCATCGCGGATAGCAGGATTCTTGGCCTTTGCATTAGCAACGGCGCTATTGAGAAGTGTGAAAACATCACTACCGGCCGCTTGTGGTGCAAACTTTAAAATTGACAGTGCTTGATCGACACGCTGCCCACGGATGAGATCAACGATGCGTCGAGCCTTCTGTGGTGTGTGGCGAATGTCGCGCAAAACTGCGCGCGCAATCAAAGGTGCATTTGTTGCTTCAAATGTAGTTGTATCAGGCACGTGTAGCTCTCCGATCTTCGCCCTTGACGTGACCGCGGAAAGTACGAGTCGGTGAGAACTCACCAAGCTTGTGACCAACCATCGAGTCGGTAATAAAAACTGGAATGTGCTTGCGACCATCGTGTACTGCGATGGTGTGTCCGATCATTGTTGGAATAATCATTGAGCGGCGTGACCAGGTCTTGATCACGTTCTTTGTGTTGGCATCGTTTTGTGCATCAACTTTTTTAAGCAGATGTCCATCAACGAATGGACCCTTCTTGAGACTTCTTGGCATGAGGGCTCCTACCTACCGCTTCTTGTTCGACTTGCGACGACGGATGATCATTGAATCTGATGCTTTCTTTTTGCGAGTACGGCCTTCGGGCTTTCCCCAAGGAGTCACTGGGTGACGTCCACCAGAGGTCTTACCTTCACCACCACCGTGTGGGTGATCTACTGGGTTCATGACCACGCCACGAACAGATGGGCGCTTGCCCTTCCAACGCATACGTCCAGCTTTTCCGTAGTTAATGTTGGACTGTTCTGCATTTCCAACTTCACCAACAGTTGCTCGGCAACGGACATCAACGTTACGAATTTCACCCGATGGCATACGCAGTTGTGCGAAGGCACCCTCTTTTGCAACGAGCTGAACTGATGCACCGGCTGAACGAGCAATCTTTGCTCCTCCGCCTGGGCGAAGTTCAATTGCATGAACGACAGTACCCACTGGAATATTACGAAGTGGCAGATTATTTCCCGGCTTGATATCGGCCTTGGCACCATTTTCAACGGTGGCACCTTGCTCTAATTTATTTGGCGCAATGATGTAGCGCTTTTCGCCATCTGCATAGTGCAAAAGCGCGATGCGTGCGGTGCGGTTTGGGTCGTACTCAATGTGAGCGACCTTTGCCGGCACACCATCTTTATCGTTTCGAATAAAGTCGATGAGGCGGTACGCACGCTTGTGACCGCCACCTTGATGGCGAACAGTGATGCGACCTGCGTTGTTACGACCACCCTTTGAATGGATTGGACGTACAAGTGACTTCTCAGGTGTTGAACGTGTGAGTTCAGCAAAATCTGGAACGCTTGCGCCGCGTTGACCCGGGGTCGTTGGCTTTAATTTACGAAGTGCCATGATGATCCTTTTCTCTTAGAAGTCCAGTTCCGATTAGGAAACTGGTCCTCCGAAGATGTCGATACGGCCGCCAGCTGCTACCTGCACAATTGCGCGTTTTGTGTCCTTACGCTTTCCATCACCGAAACGGGTTTTCTTGTTCTTCCCCTGACGATTCATGGTGTTAACGCTGACTACTTTCACGCCAAAAACCTTTTCAACCGCAATCTTGATTTCGGTTTTATTAGCATCTGGTGCAACGATAAATGTGTATTTATTCTCATCTAATAGTGAGTAGCTCTTTTCAGAGACAACTGGTGCTACTAAAATATCGCGGTAATCTTTCATGCGCTGATCTCACTCTCACGTGCAACGGCTTGGACTACTTTGCGTGGTCCGGCTAAGAAATCTTTGATTGCACTTTCAGAGAAGACAACATCATCACTTTTAAGAATGTCATAAGCATTGAGTTGATCTGGAACGAGAAGATGTAGATCATCAGCGTTACGAAGTGAGCGCCATGCAATATCTTCAGAGCGAGATACAACTACAAGAAGATTTTTGCGAGTACTGAACTGACGAACTGCAGCAATTGCCGCTTTTGTAGATGGGGCCAACGACACTGAATCCAAAACGTGAATGCGATCATTGCGCTGGCGGTCAGATAGAACACCGCGCAATGCAGCTGCAATCATCTTCTTTGGAGTGCGCTGGAAATATTTACGCGGGCGAACAGCATGTGCAGTACCGCCACCTTTCTGGTTAGGTGAACGTGAAGATCCCTGACGGGCACGACCTGTTCCCTTTTGTTTGAAAGGCTTCTTACCACCACCACTTACTTCACCACGGTTCTTAGATTTCTGAGTACCTTGGCGAGCTGCGGCAAGCTGTGCGGTCACAACTTGGTGGATTAATGGAACATTTGTTTGAGCATCAAAAATTTCGGTTGGTAGATCAACTGAACCAACCTTGACGCCTTCTGCATTTTTAACTTCAATAGTAAGGGCCATCTTTATACACCTGCCTTAACTGTCTCAAAGATTGCATGCTTTGCAGCAGAACGGATGAAAACAAGTTGTCCATCAGGACCAGGAACCGATCCTTTAATAAGTAGCAAGTTGCGCTCTGCATCAACTGAGTGCACAACTAAATTTTGAGTTGTGACTTTTACGCCACCCATAACACCGGCCATACGCATTCCTTTGAAAACTCGACCGGGGGTTGAACATGCGCCGATTGAACCTGGCATGCGGTGCTTACGATCAACACCGTGAGAAGAGCCAAGTCCATGGAAACCGTGGCGCTTCATAACGCCAGCAGTGCCTTTACCAGTACTTGTTCCAGTTGCATCAACGAGCTCGCCCGCTTCAAAAACTGTTGCGCCAATCTCTTGCCCTACGCTGTAACTAGATGTATCGAGGGTTCGCAGCTCTGCAACTGAACGACGTGGTGTCACGCCAGCTTTTGCAAAGTGTCCAATCAGTGGCTTTGTTACTTTCTTTGGGTCGATGGCACCGAATGCAATTTGAACCGCTGAGTATCCGTCGTTTTCAGGTGTACGAATCTGTGTTACGACGCATGGGCCAGCTTCAATAACTGTCACTGGGACCATTTTGTTATGTGCATCAAAAACTTGGGTCATTCCGAGCTTCTTACCGAGAACACCCTTGATGGACGAGCCGGCAGCTTGAGTTGTATATGTCATTTTTCTCGTCCTTTCCTTAGAGTTTAATCTCGATGTCGACGCCAGCTGGCAAATCAAGTCGCATCAATGAATCAACAGTCTTAGGTGTTGGATCGATGATGTCGATGAGGCGCTTATGTGTGCGCATCTCGAAGTGCTCGCGGCTGTCCTTATATTTGTGAGGAGAGCGAATAACACAGTACGTGTTCTTCTCTGTTGGTAGCGGCACTGGACCCGCAACCGTTGCACCAGTGCGCTCGACTGTTTCAACGATTTTCTTCGCTGAAGAGTCAATCACCTCATGGTCGTAGGCCTTGAGTCGAATGCGGATCTTCTGTCCCGCCATGTCGTTCTCCTTCGTTTTTAGTAATACACCTATTAATTCTTTACATCTGGAACTTAAAAACTTTTGTTAGCGCCCGGCGGTTTTTAAGCCGCCGGGCGTTAAGCAGATTTACTTCTTGATCTTTGTTACTCGACCTGCACCTACTGTGCGTCCACCTTCGCGGATAGCAAAGCGCAATCCTTCTTCCATGGCGATTGGCTGGATGAGCGTTACGGCCATCTCAGTGTTATCTCCAGGCATAACCATTTCGGTTCCTGCGGGAAGAGTTACAACGCCCGTTACGTCAGTTGTACGGAAGTAGAACTGTGGGCGATAGTTATTAAAGAATGGAGTGTGACGTCCGCCTTCATCCTTTGAAAGGATATAAGCAGATGCATCAAACTCGGTATGAGGTGTGATGGAGCCTGGCTTGCAGACAACCTGACCACGCTCAACATCTTCGCGCTTTAGTCCACGAAGAAGAAGTCCAACGTTCTCGCCAGCTTGACCTTCGTCAAGAAGTTTGCGGAACATTTCAACGCCTGTAACGGTTGTCTTCTGTGCAAGTGGGCGGATTCCAACGATTTCAACTTCTTCGTTAATCTTTACGACTCCGCGCTCGATACGACCAGTGATTACAGTTCCACGACCTGTGATGGTGAAAACATCTTCAACTGGCATAAGGAATGGCTTATCAATTTCACGCTCTGGCTGTGGAATAAATGCATCTACTGCATCCATGAGTTCCATAATCTTTTCTGACCAAGCTGCATCGCCTTCTAGCGCCTTAAGTGCTGAGATGCGAACAATTGGTGTGTCATCGCCAGGGAACTCGTACTTAGTAAGAAGTTCGCGAACTTCCATTTCTACAAGCTCAAGAATCTCTTCATCGTCAACCATGTCTGCCTTATTAAGTGCAACCACGATTGATGGAACGCCTACTTGACGGGCAAGGAGAACGTGCTCCTTGGTCTGAGGCATTGGACCATCTGTTGCAGCTACGACGAGGATTGCTCCATCCATCTGCGCGGCTCCAGTGATCATGTTTTTGATGTAGTCGGCGTGACCTGGGCAGTCGACGTGTGCGTAGTGACGCTTCTCTGTCTGATACTCGACGTGAGCGATAGAGATGGTGATTCCACGTTGACGCTCTTCTGGCGCCTTATCGATGTCAGCAAAAGCTGTCGCTGCATTAAGAGTTGGAAACTTATCGTGAAGCACCTTAGAGATCGCTGCAGTAAGAGTTGTCTTACCGTGGTCGATGTGTCCGATAGTGCCAATGTTTACGTGCGGTTTTGTCCGCTCGAACTTCGCCTTTGCCATGTGCTTCCTCTTTCGTTTTTCTAGTGCTGGTTATTAGGGTCTTTTTATATTTTGTTTTTTAGTGCAAGGGGTTTATTCGCCACGAACTTTCGCAATGATTTCTTTCGCTACGTTGCCAGGAACTTCGGCATACGAATCGAACTCCATTGAATAGCTCGCGCGACCTTGAGTTCTAGAGCGAAGATCTCCGACATAGCCGAACATCTCTGACAATGGAACTAGCGCCCTAACAACGCGGGCACCTGACCGCTCATCCATGGCCTGGATTTGACCACGACGACTGTTGATATCGCCGATGACATCACCCATAAAATCTTCAGGGGTAACAACTTCGACGCGCATTACTGGCTCCAGAATTGCAGGATCGGCAAGCTTTGCCGCTTCCTTAAATGCTGCAAGACCAGCGATCTTGAAGGCGAGCTCCGATGAGTCAACATCATGATAGGCACCGTCAAGAAGAGTTACTCGTACATCTGTAAGTGGATAGCCGGCAAGAGGTCCTGCAGACATACCCTCTTTACAGCCAGCGTCAACTGATGGGATGTACTCACGTGGAACACGGCCACCCGTGACTTTATTAACGAATTCATATCCGCCTTCGACAACGCCCGTCGGGAGTGGTTCGATAGCAATCTGAATCTTTGCAAACTGTCCAGAGCCACCGGTCTGCTTTTTGTGTGTGTAATCATGGCGAGCAACTGGCTTGCGCAGAGTTTCACGGTAGGCAACCTGAGGCTTACCAACATTTGCATCAACTTTAAATTCGCGGCGCATGCGCTCTACAAGAATCTCGAGGTGAAGTTCGCCCATTCCAGCAATGATTGTCTGGCCGGTCTCTTCATCGGTTTTCACGTGGAACGTTGGATCTTCTTCAGATAAACGTTGAATAGCGATACCAAGTTTTTCTTGGTCACCCTTCGTCTTTGGTTCGATAGCCACAGAAATAACTGGAGCTGGGAAGTCCATGGACTCAAGAATGACGGGTTTGGCTGGATCACAAAGCGTCTCGCCAGTTGTGGTGTCCTTAAGACCCATAACGGCAACAATCATTCCTGCGCCAACATTGTCGCGCTCTTCGCGCTTGTTAGCGTGCATCTGATAAATCTTTCCGATGCGCTCTTTACGATCTTTGGTTGAGTTAAGAATCGTTGAACCGGTCTCAAGAACTCCTGAGTAGACACGGATGAACGTTAATTTTCCAAGGTGTGGATCGGTCATGATCTTAAATGCAAGCGCCGAAAAAGGCTCTTTGTTATCGGGGTGGCGAATAATTTCAATCTCAGGATTATTCATGTCAGTGCCAACGATTGATTCAACATCGAGTGGACTTGGTAAGTAACGAATGACGGCATCCAACATTGGCTGAACACCCTTGTTCTTAAATGCTGAACCCGTTAATACTGGAGTGAGCTTTGCAGAGATTGTTGCACGACGAATTCCCGCGATGATTTCAGCTTCAGTGAGTTCAATACCTTCAAGGTATTTCTCCATGCATACATCGTCATTTTCTGAAAGAGTTTCAATCATCTCGTGACGTGCCTGCTTAGCTTTTTCTAGAAGATCAGCTGGAATCTCTTCAATTGTATAATCTTCACCCTTTTGTGTTTCTCCACGCCAGGTGAGTGCCTTCATCGCAATCAGGTCAACGACTCCAAGAAAATCTCCTTCAATGCCGATTGGAATCTGAAGAACTAAGGCAACTGCATTGAGGCGATCCTTAATCATGGCAACGCACTTATCGAATGAGGCACCGGTGCGGTCGAGCTTATTAACAAAACAAATACGTGGGACTGAGTAGCGATCGGCTTGACGCCAAACAGTCTCAGATTGTGGTTCTACACCTGCAACGCCATCAAAAACTGCAACTGCGCCATCTAGAACGCGAAGTGAACGCTCTACTTCAATAGTGAAGTCAACGTGACCTGGTGTATCGATAATATTGATGAGGTGCTTGTCCCACATACAGGTAGTGGCAGCTGAGGTAATTGTGATACCGCGCTCTTGCTCCTGCTCCATCCAGTCCATCGTCGCTGCGCCTTCGTGCACTTCACCGATCTTGTAGTTAATACCGGTATAGAAAAGGATTCGCTCAGTAGTCGTGGTTTTGCCCGCGTCGATATGAGCCATGATTCCGATATTGCGAACCGTAGCTAGATCGATATTTTCTACTGCTGACACTTATATTCCTCTTCTTTTCTTTGAGAACTACTTGGACCGTATCTGACGCTTTGATTCCGTTAAGACTCTAAGCGCTTTCTGCTTTACTGATTCGCCGTGAGCGAATTACCAGCGGTAATGTGCAAAAGCCTTATTGGCTTCGGCCATTTTGTGCGTATCTTCGCGACGCTTAACAGCAGCACCAAGACCATTGCTTGCATCGATAAGTTCATTCATTAAGCGCTCAGACATTGATTTTTCACGACGTGAACGTGAGTAATCAATGAGCCAGCGAAGTGCCAAAGTTGTTGAGCGTCCTGCTTTAACTTCAACTGGCACTTGGTATGTGGCCCCACCAACACGACGTGAGCGAACTTCAACCGTTGGCTTGATGTTATCGAGCGCGCGCTTCAAAGTGATTACTGGATCAACTTGATTCTTTGCGCGGCAACCTTCAAGTGCGTTATAAACAATTGATTCAGCGGTTGAACGCTTGCCATGAAGAAGTACACGGTTGATGAGCGCAGTTACAACGGGTGAGTTGTAAACAGGATCGGCAACGACGGCAGCTTTTACTACGGGACCTTTACGTGGCATTAGGAAGCCTTCTTCTCTCTCTTAGTACCGTAGCGAGATCGTGACTGCTTACGGTTCTTTACACCTTGTGTATCTAATGATCCACGAATGATCTTGTAACGAACACCTGGTAGATCTTTAACTCGACCACCACGAACTAGAACAATGGAGTGCTCTTGTAAGTTGTGACCTTCACCAGGAATGTATGCAGTGACTTCCATGCCACTAGTAAGTCGAACACGTGCAACTTTGCGAAGTGCAGAGTTTGGTTTCTTAGGAGTCGTTGTATAAACGCGTGTACATACTCCGCGTCGTTGTGGTGAACCCTTAAGTGCAGGTGTGCTTGTCTTCGTAGTCTTTTCTGCACGACCACGACGAACTAGCTGTTGAATTGTTGGCACTTCATCTCCATTCGTATCTTCGTTACTGATCTCAATTCACGCTCAATTGCCGACCCACGCGGTCGGGTGTGTTGCACCCGTTTCGCATTGGTGATGCAAATAGTTTTTCAACTTTTTACACGCACAAGCAACAAAGCCCTATAAAAGAGCAGACGTGAAGGGTAGCCCAGTCACGCTCAAAGAGTCAAAACGGCCCTTGTACTCCTCATTTCCCTTGACAGGGGTGAAAATGCCTAATTTTCTACTTTCGGGCGTGTCCTTCAAAGGTTTTCGATCCCCATATAAAATGTACATATTTACGTACATCTTTGATACCGTTCCAGCATGAATCTCAAACAATCTGAAGTGCTTCCAACATCTGAGGCACGTTCAAAGCTCTCTGCCATTATTTCGCGCTTTCGGGAAGAGGGAAAAGAGTCGGCCCCTGTCTTATTTGGGAGCCACCGAAAGCCAGAAGGTGTGATTATCTCCTACTCGATGTGGCAGGAAATGCTTGCGCAGATTGAGGACAGTGAACTTGAAAAGTTAATCCGAGATTGAATTTCAGATGGCAATAAATCACTACTCTTTGATGAGTCCGCCAAAAGACTCAAAAAGCAAAGTGCCACACACATTAAAATAATTGACTCGTCCAGGAGAAGTCTACGAAGCCATCTCACATTGTTTTGCACAGACCAAGTAATTATTCTTGCTTGTCTTTAGGATGTTTGCGTAAATATTGCGATTTCCATAAGGCAAAAATAATGACAACTAGGGAGCCAAATGTTCCAAACTGCATGAAGTGCTCCTTACTTGTCCAAGCCAAAAGCGAAAGAGTAAGAACAGCGATTCCGACCGCGATTGTCACGTATTTCATGGACAGACCCAATGAGAAAACGAAGTCATTACTGCGATTGCACCCACAATGGCATTGTTATTGGCTCTTTTAGTGACGATGACAAAGCCTGCAACTGGTAACGCAATTGTGCCGATACGACAGAAGGGAATGGAAATCGCCGATGTCTTTTGATGAAATTCTGTTCGTGCTTCGAAGGCAAATGGTGAGCTTTGAGCTGGGCTTGGAACAGGCTTAGGTTTTGGTGCTGCACTTGCACTCCTGGTGCCAACTATCCCAATTCCAGAGATCAGTCCAAGTGAGAGAATTATTGCCATTAATTTTTCAGGCATTGACAAACTCGTTTCTGTTTTTCAGATCAAATGATGTGAATTCCGGGAACGCTAACCCTTTTGCAATATGTCAGATTTGTGGGTAGTCCTGTCTGTGGATTACTTATTGGTTTCGCGGAGATACAGCAAATTTTCCACTTAAAGATTTCCAAAGTTAAAAATTGCAATATCCGTTTTGATAAAGTAGTCACCTTTGCACATTAGTTTTCTGCGTAAAGTAGTAGCCAGCGCATAGGCAAAGACATCACCAAAATTTAATTTGGCAGGATGACCAGTACTCTTTCCGTAATCACGATATGCCGCGCACGCCGATCCGGAGAGTAGAGATCAATGTCTTCCGATAAACGCCCCATCCTTAGGAATGTACGGGAGAGAGCGGTACCGCCGAAGAATATCAACTCTGTGTTGATCCCTTGCATTGCAGCAAGCACGTGACTGATTGCATGATCCCGAATTACTTGAGCTTCGTTAGCGCTGAATAACCTCTGAACTTTCTGACGCTCGCGTGGATCAAGCATCCTTCATCCAAATCGCAAGTTGATTTAAAGCAGAGCCCATGCGTTGATCCTTAACGAGGGAATCTAAAATTCCTTTTTCGCTAAGTACAAACAAAGTGCACGCTGCCTCCCGAGCAACGTGCGACATTCCTTTGACTAAGTCAGGGCGCCGTGCAAGATCAACCGCGGTTTGTTCATTGCTAGTACACCAACCGGTCGCAAGCTCTGTTTTGACTTTAATGCGCTTCAATCGAGCAACATCTCTTTTCACAAAAATGATCCGCCCACACGGTGTCTTCAGTGTGGGCCGTTGTTTTGGAACGGCGAGAACTGCTACGGCGATAGCCCGAGGAATAGCCCCATGAATTCGTGCGGCAGATAGATGCATAAGGACAGCCCCATTGATTCCGTAATCTGCCTGGCCAACGCCAAGTGCGAGTGCCTCAATCTCTGGACGCCAATGCCCACCACGGGATGCTTCTGGAATGTGGGCGTAATAACCATGTGCCACCTTCAGGAGTACGCCTGCCTCTTCCCATCGCCGAAATTCAGGATGGGGTTGAACATAAATTCCATTAGCATCCTTTGGGCGTAGGACTCCCTGTTTTAATGAAGCTAATGGCGATG
>JANYCW010000022.1 GCA_025360085.1 Actinomycetes bacterium | reverse complement strand
AGTCATTACTCTGCCAGATGACATCGCAGGACGTTTAGAGGGGAAATCATCACTGGGCCGCCTTGGTCTACTTACCCACTCAACGGCTGGTTTTATTGATCCAGGATTTAGCGGCCATATCACCCTTGAACTCTCCAACGTTGCCAATCTGCCCGTTAAGTTATTTCCCGGCATGAAGATTGGCCAACTTTGTCTCATCAAACTTTCATCTCCTGCAGAGCACCCATATGGCAGTGAAAAGTATGGCTCACGATATCAAGGTCAACGAGGCCCGACGGCCAGCCGCTCCTTTTTAAACTTCCATAAATCTAAAATCAACTAGTTAACTGAGTTAACCTACAAGAAAAAAGAGGGAATGAACTCGCCAAAAAAGGGGTTTAATTAACTATGAAAACAATCCTCGTGCTCGGCGTAATCGCTCTTATCGCTATCTTCTTTGTTGCTCAATACAATCGTTTGATTCGCTTGAATATCTCGGTTAACGAGGCTTGGGCTCAGATTGAAGTGCAGTTAAAGCGCCGTGCCGATTTAATTCCAAACTTAGTGGAAACTGTTAAAGGATATGCCAAACACGAGCAGTCAACATTTGATGCGGTCGTAGCGGCACGAGCAAAGGCAACGAGTGCATCAACGGTCGCAGACGTCGCCGCAGCCGATGGAATGCTGACACAAGCTCTGCGTGGATTGCTCGCTGTCGCTGAGGCCTACCCGGATCTAAAAGCATCTACAAACTTTTTAGCCCTTCAAGAAGAGCTTTCGACTACCGAAAATAAAGTCGCATTTAGTCGCCAGTTCTATAATGACAATGTGCGCTCGCTCAACACTGCGGTTAAGACCGTACCTACCAACTTCTTTGCCGGTTTTGCTAAAGTGACTGAGCGCGAATTTTATGAGGTTGAAGATCCGCAGGATCGCAACGCTCCAAAGGTCACTTTTTAATATCAATGAACTTTAGAACCCAGCAATCTGCAAATAAGCGCAAAACTATTGGCTTACTTGTTGGCATGGCCGTACTGGTATGGCTCGTTGTCTATGCGGCATTAACGTATTTTGGAACATCCACTGCTGGAATCGTTCCAATTGCCGTTGGCATTGCATTAATATCGGTATGGGGTTCGTACTACGGTTCAGATAAGTTAGTCATTACAATGACCGGAGCTAAGTTAATTCAAGAGTCAGATAATCCAAAACTATTTAACTTAATTCAAGAGGTGACGATTGCCAGCGGGCTACCAATGCCCAAAGTTGCCATCGTCGTTGATACAGCGCCTAATGCTTTTGCAACTGGTCGCAATCCCGAACATGCACTCATTGCATTTACTACTGGAATTTTAGATGCGATGGATAGAGATCAGCTTCAGGGCGTCATCGCGCATGAATTAGCACATGTCGCTAATAGAGATACTTTGGTTTCAGCCGTCGCCGCAACAACGGCTGGCGCGATTGCGATTTTAAGTGACATGATGACACGAATGATGTGGTTTGGAGGCGGGCGTCGCGATCGTGATAGCAACGCAAATCCCATCGCACTCGTTCTCTCTCTTTTAATTTTGATACTAGCCCCACTGGCCGCGATACTTTTGAAATCTGCCATCTCCCGCAAGCGCGAGTCTTTGGCCGATGCAACAGCCGTTGCCTTTACCCGCAATCCCGCAGGTTTGCGAAGTGCGCTAGAGGTTTTAGCTGCTGACTCAACGGTGGTGCGCCAAAAATCCACATCGGTTGCCCACATTTGGATTGAATCTCCATTAGATGGCACATCGGTTTCGAAGTTATTTTCTACTCACCCACCGATAGCCGAACGTATCGCGGTGTTAAAGGCTATGGAGTCACTCAACTAAACTTCAGAGTTTGGGAAGAATAAAGTAAATACGCAACCTTGACCAGGCTTTGAACTCACCCCAACCCTTCCACCATGGGCCTGCATAACGGCATCTACGATCGATAAACCCAGCCCACTGCCCCCATTTCGATTTCTCTGTCGGGATGGGTCGGCCCTAAAAAATCGTTCGAAGATTTTTTTCTGATCATCTTCGTTAAGCCCAGGGCCGTTATCACCAACACTGATGTAGATGCCATCTTCTTCAGCACGCGCCGTAACAGTGATTGCAGTTCCATCAGGAGTATGAGTACGAGCATTGGCAAGCACGTTAGTAAAGACTTGATAAATACGATCAGAATCGCCAAGAGCATAAAGCTCATCCGGTGCAATAACGGTAATGGGATGCGCAGGTCCTGCAGCCGCTGCTGATGCAACTGCCTCTTCCATGACTTGAACGAGGTTGACTGGTTTGAGCTCCATTTCACGTGATTGATCAAGACGGGCAAGTAGTAATAAATCTTCCACTAAAACTCCCATGCGCACCGACTCTTTTTCAATACGACCGATTAACTCTTGCGTCTTTTCGCCATC
>JANYCW010000055.1 GCA_025360085.1 Actinomycetes bacterium | reverse complement strand
GTGGTCTCTTACACCACCGTTTCACCCTTACCTTTTATTTCTAAAAGGCGGTCTGCTTTCTGTTGCACTATTCCCGCGGATTGCTCCGGGTGGGCGTTACCCACCACTTCGCTCTATGGAGTCCGGACTTTCCTCGGTGCCACTAGAAAACTAGCGTCAACGCGGTGATCCGGGCGACTCTTCTTACCTTAAGGATACGGCCATAAGCACTGTTCTTGTAATTGCTCACAAGATGGGAAAGAGTGCGCATGTGCAAACGGGACGCGGTGTTATCTATTCTAAAAAGGGTGGAGCCGCCGCCAGTCAACCGCTAGCCGTGAGTACGGCAATCGCAATACTTAATCGAGGCGGCTCATTCATCGATGCCGCAATTGCGTTAAGTGCGGTTATTTGCGTCATTGAACCTGGCGCATCTCACTTGGGTGGCGATGCTTTCCTCATTACTCACCACGCAAAAACCAAGGAGAATCTCGCCTTTAATGGCAGCGGAGAAGCACCGCATATGGCAATGGCAGGAGCCTACCCTGATGGAATTCCTCTGCATGGATTTAAATCAGGAACAATCCCTGGTCTGGTTTCGACGTGGTTTCAAGCTCACAAGCACTATGGAAAACTACCCTTTGCCGAATTGTTAGAACCTGCCATTGATTACGCTGACAATGGTTTCGCTGCTACCCCCGGATTTATTCAGAGAATCGCTAACCATTTAACTATTGCACCTGATACAGAGTTATTTAGAGATATGGGCATTGACGCCAAAAGTAAAGTCGGCGATTTGATTATTCAAAAAGACTTAGCGAAATCCCTTCGTGCAATTGCCGTTGGGGGCCGAGACGCATTCTATGACGGTGTAATTTCAAAACAACTCATCGATGGCTCAGATGGCTGGTTTAGTGCAGAGGATTTGAAATCACATTCCACACGAGTATTGGCGCCGTTGTCGATAAAATATCGCGACATCATTATCTATGGACAGCCACCACCAGCGCAAGGAATGATTTTGATGGAAGAGCTACTTCTGTGTGAGCGATTTAATTTTTCAACTATGAGTGACGTCGATCGGATCCACATTAGCGTTGAAAGTAAAAAAATTGGCTTTACTGATAGAAATTTGATTCTGGCCGATCCTGAGTTTTGTGATGTCAATGTTGAGCAGATTTTAGGAAAAGAAAACATAGATTGGCGTTTCTCACAAATCAATATTGACGAAGCAAATAATGACAGTAAAGCGGCGGCTGAAGGAAGCGATACAACGTATTTCTTAGTCGCAGACGATGAGGGCAACGCCGTTTCTTGGATTCAATCGGTCTTCCATGGTTTTGGCAGCTCTTGGGTGATCCCCGGCACTGGCATCGTTTTAAATAACCGCTTGACTGGCTTTTCTTTAGATCCACGCTCTCCCAACTGTATTGAACCTGGCAAACGCCCTGCCCATACGCTGAATGCATGGAGTGCTACGCGCGATGACGGCTCTCTTTATTTAGTGGGTGGAACACCGGGTGCAAATATCCAAGTTCAAACTAATCTCCAGTTAATTATTAATGTTGTGGATCTAAAAATGAACGTGCAAGAGGCAATCGAGGCGCCGCGCTGGCAACATTTAAATGTTGCAGGGCAGAGTTCGTTAGTTGAAAATGGAAGCGGAGTTTTAGAGATAGAAAACCGTGTGGGTTCGGTTGTTATTGAAGCCTTGCGCGCAAAAGACCATGAAATCTCGCTGATTGGTGCATGGGCACATGGGTCTTCGGTTCAAATGTTGGAGGTCTTGCCTAACGGCACTTACGCATTCGGCTCCGATCCAAGGTGTGAGGGAAATGCAGCTGGTATTTAAAGAATAAGTTACTTGCCACGCGCCTAAATGTGGATTTTCTCAGGGCGACCTGCAAAGTAACCCACTGCACCCAAAATAACTCCGAGAATTATTGGAAACACAAGTGCGATATCCCAATTCAGTGTTACATCGAAGATGGCCCCGACAATTCCCGGCGCAAAGGCGGCCATTAAATAGCCAATTGATTGGGCCATTATTGATAAGGAACGAGTCTCAGCGGCATGCACACTTCGTGTAACGGTCAAGAGAAGTGAAAGCGGAAAACTAATGGCTAGCGCGATGTTAACGATAAGAAACCAGACAATTAAACGCCAGCCATCATCAATAATCATGGCAGCGAAAGAAAGAGAGAGCACTCCGCCAAGAATGGCTAACAAAGCCCTTAGGTCGCCTAACTTGGATGAGAAATGCGGAGCCGCTATTCCAATCACCGAACCTATGAGACCAGTAATTGAAACGATATATCCCGCGTTACTTAAAGTGAAGCCTTTTGAGACAAATATCGTCGGCATCCACGTTGCCGTTCCATAAAAGAGCATTGACTGTAAGCCGAAGAAAACGGCAATGCTCCAAGCGCCAGGCTTACGCAGTAACTCTACGTAAAACTTCGATGAAATCGGCAAATGTGAACTATCTGAACTCTTTGAGTTTCGTGCAATCCACCAAAGAGAGGAGACAAAACCGATCACAATCCATGGAACCATTGCCAATCGCCAGCCCCATGAAGTTGCGTGCGCTAAGGGCACGGCAACGGCAATCGAAATGGCGGCAAAAACCCCCATGGTGGTTATGTAAATTCCTGTGACTAAACCTGAGTGCTCAGAAGTATTCTCTTTAACCCAGACCGGAAGTGAGAAATTTAGAATTGCTACGGCTATCCCAATAGTTAACGATGAAATAAATAGCATAGGCATATTTCCAACTGCTCGTACGAAGATGGCAGCGGTCAATACGATGAGGGCAGTTGAGATTACGCGGTTGGTACCTCCAATTTTGCCAACAAAAGGCATAAGGAATGCACTTCCAGCAAAGCACAATACGGTTAGAGAAGTCAGAAAAGAGAGCAGAAAAGAGCTCAAGTGATATTGATCCTTCAAAATCGGTATAAGAGGACTCATTATTGTTAAGCCGGCACGCATGTTGATTGCAGCAATAAAAATAGGTAAGGCTTTAGCAATTGCTTCTCGATTTGTCATGGCTGGCTCTTGCACCGGCCAAGACTATCTTCTTAAAGAAGTTCACATTGAGTCAATTAACTGCTCAGTATGGGCCACCATATGATTACTTACTTTACCAATAAGCGTTGAAATTATTGCTCCAACTCCTGCAGATGCAACAAGTGGTTCACCCTGCTTTCGCCGCAAAAATTGATCACTATCCGTCTACGATAAACCCATGTCACCTCCAGAGTTGCCAGATGATCCGAAATGGGTCCGTGCCAATACTTTGTTTTCAACAAGTGATGGCCGTGCTGACTTTGCACTTATTGGTGTGCCTGCTCATGAAAGCTCGATTTCGCAATCGAATGCCCACTTGACTCCGGCCGCTATCAGGTTGGCACTTGCACGGTATTCAACTTTTTCAACCTCGGCTACGATGGATTTAATCGGAAATACTTTTGTAGATTTAGGTGATGTTGAAAATCCCGATGGAATCAAAGGTTTTGCCAGAGTTAAAGCTGCTGCCCATGGCTTGCTCGACGCGCACAAATTGGTTGTTGTACTCGGTGGAGATAATTCAATTACTTACTCGGTTGCATCTGCCCTATGGTCGGATCTATCTAACATTGGCCTTATTACTTTTGACGCCCACCATGATGTACGCGATGGTCAATCTAATGGCTCGCCTATCTGGCAGTTAATTCAAACAGGTCTGCCAGGCAAAAACATTGTGCAGATTGGTATTGCTGATTTTGCTAATAGCGCTCAATACTCGGCGCGTGCAAAAGATAACGGCATCACAGTCATTTCACGGGCCGAACTTCGAATGAGATCGATTGCCGATGTTGTTAAATCGGCGTTGGATATAGCCGGTGCGGATGGACGTGAAATCTATGTTGATTTAGATGTCGATGTCTGTGATCGAAGTGTTGTTCCAGCATGTCCTGCCGCAATGCCGGGTGGAATCTCTGCCGATGAACTGCGCCAAGCGACATTTTTGCTCGCCTGCGATAAACGTGTGCGGGCGATAGATATAACTGAAATCGACGCCAATTTAGATAGCCCAGATCAACGAACTGTACGTCTGGCCGCATTACTTGTACTTGAGGCCGCGACAGGTCTTGCCTCTAGATAATCTCTGAAATAACTTCTCGCGCAGCGCCAACCACAGCACCCGAGTTAACTAGTAACGTTGCCGCTTCAATCTCTGGAGATAAAAAGCGGTCAGGACCAGCCCCTGGCACCGTTTTACGTAACTCTCGCACAACTCGAGCCGTTGCTTGCGAAGGCTTTAGGGGCTCTCGCAACTCAATTGCGCGCGCTGATGTCACTAACTCAATTGCCAAAATTCTGGTTAAGTTTTCAATAACTTTGCGAAGTTTGCGAGCAGCCGACCAACCCATCGAGACGTGATCTTCTTGCATGGCAGATGATGGAATGGAATCCACGCTTGCCGGTACTGCAAGGCGCTTATTTTCACTGACAAGGCCGGCTTGAGTGTATTGGGCGATCATTAAGCCAGAATCAACTCCGGGATCATGAGCTAAAAACGCTGGCAGACCAGCAGATCTGTGTTGATCAAGGGCGCGATCAGTCCGGCGCTCGGACATTGAACCTAAATCAGCCGCGGCGATTGCCAGAAAATCTAAAACATAACCTACTGGTGCGCCATGGAAATTCCCATTGGATTCAACGCGGCCATCGGGCATCACCACTGGGTTATCGATTGAACTTGCTAATTCACGCGTAGCGATTGTGGATGCATAAGCAACGGTATCTCGTACAGCACCGGTCACCGCAGGTGCACAACGAAGTGAATAAGCATCTTGAACGCGCGAATCATTTTCACGATGGGATGCAATAATTTCAGAGCCTTTGAGAGTTGCATAAATATTTGCCGCACTAATGGCTTGACCAACTTGCGGTCGCAGAGGTGCATGGAGATCTGGCGCAAAAACGCGATCAGTACCGAGAAGGCCCTCAATACTCATCGCCGTTGTAATGTCAGCGACGGTGCACAGATGTCCAAGATCGGCGCAGGCCATAATTAACATTCCAAGCATTCCATCTGTGCCGTTAATTAAAGCTAAACCCTCTTTGGCCTCTAACTCAATTGGAATAATCCCCGCGGTATTTAATGCTTGCATCGTAGGCATTTCAACACCATGTGGATCGTGCACACGACCTTCACCCATGAGTGCAAGTGCGCAGTGCGCGAGAGGCGCTAAATCTCCACTGCAACCAAGGGAGCCAAACTCTGGAACCACTGGTGTTATGCCCTTATTTAAGAACTCAACGTAAGTCTGTGCAAGTGCAACACGCACACCTGTACGCCCCGACGCCATCGTGCGTAGGCGCAAGAACATCAATGCCCGCACTACTTCGCGCTCAATTGCTGGTCCTACTCCTGCGGCATGCGATCTAATGAGAGATTTTTGTAACTGCACTCGATCTTGCACATCAATGTGTCGATTAGCCAGTGCGCCAAATCCCGTTGATACACCGTATACGGGCAGACCGCCTGCGGCATAGCTCTCAATAAATGCACGTGTTGTATTCATCGCATTAATGGAACTTTGCGAAAGTTGAACATGGGCGCCATGACGAGCAACTGCAATCACATCCTCGAGCGTTACACCTGAAGTCGAGACCGTGATTGTTTTAGATGAGTTGGAGGCCATTTCGCCAAACCTGTTCTACTAAGTTAACGCCGGGGCGATATGCCAAGTGAATATATGACGGCGCATTGAGAATCTGAAAATCTGCGCAGGCGCCTTCGACTAAGTGGCCGATGTCATTCCTGCGCAGAGCCTTCGCCCCGCCCATTGTTGCCGACCATACTGCTTGTTCCGGCGAAAAGTGCATTTCGCGCACTGCCACCGCGATAATAAATGCCATGCTCGTTGTATATGAGGATCCTGGATTACAGTCTGATGCAAGAGCTACCGTAATACTTGCCTCAAGTAGTGGACGGACATCCGGATATGCCGATCTCGTTGAAAATTCAGCGCCAGGTAATAACGTTGCGACCGTGTTTGAAGTTGAGAGCAGTTGGATATCTTCTTCACTCACATGCGACACGTGATCTACCGATGCTGCATCAAGTTCGACGCCTAACGCTATCCCTTGACCCTCTTGTAATTGGTTGGCATGCAAACGTGGCATTAATCCCCTTGCAATTCCAGCTTTTAAAATTCTTCGTGCATCATCAACGCTAAAAGCGCCTTTATCGCAAAAGACATCAATCCATTTTGCATAAGGTTGCACAGCTTCAAGCATCGGGCCACAGACCAAATCAACGTAGTCATGTGGTGAATCTTTGTACTCAACGGGTACGACATGAGCACCTAGAAAAGTTGTTTCATCGCTGATTTTTCTTGCGATTTCTAGTGACCTTTGCTCATCTTTTAGCGTTAAACCGTAGCCTGACTTTATTTCAATCGTGGTTGTCCCACCAGCATTAGCTTCGGCCGATAAAAATTGTGCGTGATTGAGTAGAAGTTCGCTACTAGCTTTGCGTGTTTTTTCAACAGTGGATGTAATTCCACCTGCAGAATACATCTCACCCAACATTCGGGCGCGAAATTCATTGCTTCTATCCCCCGCAAAAATCATGTGCGTGTGGCTATCAACATAGCCAGGCACAATGCATTTGCTTTCGGCATCGATAGTTTTCTTTATGTGGTGAGTTGGTGCCTGCGAATTTGGTCCGGCCCAAGCAATAACGCCATCTTCAATGAGAAGGGCAGCATCTTTAATTAAACCCAGTTTGGTACCGTCGTGGCTTGGATCGTTAGTCACTAACTGACCGATATTGGTAATTAAGGTACTTGTCATACTTTATTCAATATCTAACATCGGTACATGTACATGCCGCTCTTTTGCCGTATCGATTGCATGCTCATAACCTGCATCGGCATGGCGGATGACGCCCATACCAGGATCATTTGTGAGCACGCGTGCCAATTTTTGCGCAGCTAACTTTGTTCCATCGGCAATTGAGACTTGTCCGGCATGAATTGAACGGCCCATTCCAACGCCGCCACCATGATGAATTGAAACCCATGATGCACCTGAAGAGATATTGACCATCGCATTTAAGAGCGGCCAGTCTGCGATTGCATCCGAGCCATCTAGCATTGCCTCGGTCTCGCGATAGGGCGAGGCAACGGAGCCGCAATCCAAATGATCACGACCAATGACAATTGGTGCCGATATTTCCCCACGTGCCACTAAATCATTGAAAGCCAAACCTGCTTTATCGCGCTCGCCGTAACCAAGCCAGCAGATACGAGCAGGTAAGCCTTGAAAAGCGACCTTTTCCTGCGCCATCGTTATCCAGCGATGCAGGCCTTCATTTTCAGGGAACAGATCGAGGACGGCCTTGTCCGTGCGGTAAATATCTTTTGGATCTCCCGATAAAGCGACCCAACGAAACGGGCCTTTACCTTCACAAAATAACGGGCGTATATATGCTGGAACAAAGCCAGGAAATGCAAATGCGCGTGAATATCCACCTTGGCGCGCCTCATCTCGGATCGAATTTCCGTAATCAAATACTTCAGCACCTTTATCCATAAAACCAACCATGGCCTCAACATGTTTGGCCATCGAGGCTTGAGAGCGCTTGGTGTAATCCTCTGGTCCATTTTTGGCCATTTTGGCGGCATCGTTAACATCTACTCCGATAGCAACATATGAAAACGGATCATGCGCCGAAGTTTGATCAGTGACAATATCTATTGGTACATCCATGGATAGCAATAACGGAAATAATTGAGCAGCATTACCAACTAGGCCGACCGAAAGAGGAACTCCCAGAGTTTTAGCTTTGAGAACACGTGCAACGGCGTCATCAACGCCATCGGCGATCTCATCTAAATATCTCGTTTCCACTCGTTTTTCGAGGCGCGACTTATCTACATCAATAATGAGACAGACACCACCATTCATCGTTACAGCTAAGGGCTGTGCCCCACCCATTCCACCGCAACCGGCAGTCAGAGTTAGAGTCCCTTGCAATGTGGCGTTAAAACGTTTTTGGGCAACGGCAGCAAAAGTTTCATAGGTGCCTTGTAAAATCCCTTGGGTACCGATGTAAATCCAAGAACCTGCTGTCATCTGCCCGTACATCGTTAAACCTAAATGTTCGAGGCGCCGAAACTCTGGCCAGTTCGCCCAATCACCGACAAGATTTGAATTGGCAATGAGAACTCGCGGCGCCCATTCATGCGTTTGAAAAACGCCGACAGGCTTGCCTGATTGAACAAGCAAAGTTTCATCATCTTTTAAGGCAGTCAAGTTCTTTACGATGGCATCAAAGGCCGGCCAATTTCTTGCCGCTTTTCCAGTTCCACCATAGACAATCAAATTCTCGGGATGCTCGGCTACCGCTGGGTCCAAGTTGTTATGCAACATTCGAATCGCGGCCTCTTGCGCCCACCCTTTGGCGCTTAGATTTGTACCCGTAGCCGCATGCAAAACGCGGGCTGAAGAACTCATACGAGCAAGAGTATCGGTGTAACCATGCCTTAGAAAGGGCTACAAAGCGAGGTTTTTGGCCCACTCTCGGTAACTGTGTGACAGTTCTTTAACGTCGGCAATCTCTTGGACCTTTGAACGCTCTCCATTTTTTGCGGCATACAAGTCGGCAATTGTAATGGTGTGATTGGGTTTTGAAATAATGTCAATCGAATCACCGGTAGCAATTTCACCTTCTTGAATAATTCGCAGATATGTGCCAGGCCGACCGGCGGCCATAAACTCTTTAATTAAAGTTGGTCGTTGCCAAAATCCTGCAAAAGTTCGACATGGGATCCGAGGTTGAGAGACTTCAAGAATGGCACTCCCAATTTTCCATTGTTCTCCAATGAGGGCGGAATTAACATCTAAACCCAATGTCGTCAAATTCTCGCCAAAGCGGCCATTTTCAATCTGAATACCAAGTTGTATCTGCCACCAATTGGCATCTTCACGAGCATAAGCATAAACGGCTTGATCAAATCCCCCATGATGCTCACGATCCACAATCACATCATTGATTACACCATCGTTAGCAAAAACTACCTTACCACTGACACTCTGTTTATCGATTCCAGTTGAACCCATGCTCCCCGTCCACTGGCCTTCATGTACGGTCGCGGTGATATTTATCGAAAGAATTTCCATGAATTACATTTCAGGAAAGTGACAGGCGACGTAAGAGTTTCCAATTTTTAATAATGCGGGCTCAGAAGTTGCGCAAACCTCTTGTGCCTTCCAGCATCTCGTGCGGAATCGACATCCTGATGGTGGATTGGCCGGGCTTGGAACATCTCCCGTTAAGACAATTCTCGTTGTTTTTCGAATTCGCTCCTGCTTTGGATTTGCTAAAGGAACCGCCGAAATTAACGCTTTTGTGTAAGGATGATGTGGATTATCGAAAATCTCTTCGCGGCTGCCGATTTCAACTATTTTTCCTAAATACATGACCGCCACACGAGTAGAGATATGTGAGACGACCGAAAGATCATGGGCAACAAAAAGATAACTAAAATCAAACTTTTCGCGTAAATCATCGAGAAGGTTTAAAATTTGCGCCTGAACAGAAACATCTAGAGCAGAGACTGGCTCGTCAAGGACGACTAACTTAGGTCGGGTAATGAGAGCACGCGCGATACCCACACGTTGGCGCTGCCCGCCAGAGAATTCGTGGGGATATCGATTCCCAAATTCGCGGGAAAGTCCACATAGTTCAATCATTTCATCGACTGCAGGATCGGCATCATCATTCGCAAGGCCATGAACAATTAAAGGTTCGGCTACAATTTGTCGAATCGTCATTCGGGGATTTAGCGATGCATAAGGATCTTGAAAAACAATCTGCATATCTTTTCGTTCTTTCCGAATCTCTTGCCTTGAAAGTGTGTGAATTTCTTTTCCATTGAAAAAAATCTCACCGGAAGTAGGATCAAGAAGACGCAAAATTAACCGCGCAGTGGTTGACTTGCCGCAACCAGATTCACCAACAAGTCCGAGAGTTTCACCATGGCCAATTTCAAACGAAACGCCATCAACGGCATGAATCTGTCCGACCGTGCGTTTTAGAAACCCTCTTTGAATTGGGAATTTCTTTTCTAAGTTAACGACTTTTAATAGTGGCTCACTCATGCAAGAACCGCAATAAAATCTGGCTCGCTCACGCGGTGGCAACGCACCATACGATGAGGCGCATACTCAATAAGCTGCGGTACTTCTGTGTGGCATCTATCGATAACAAATTCGCATCGTGGAGCAAAAGCGCAACCTTTGGGTGGCCTTGACATAACTGGCGGTGAGCCTGGAATCGTGTAAAGACGCTTCGTGGATACTTTGTCCATCTGGGGAATCGAGCGCATAAGCCCCCATGTGTAAGGCATTAATGGGCGCTCAAATAAATCATCCACTGGTGCTTCTTCAACGATCCGCCCGCCATACATAACGGCAACTCGGTCGCAAATGCCGGCAACCACTCCAAGGTCATGCGTGATAAGTAAGACTGAAACATTTAATTCTCGGGCAGATTTTTCTAAAATTTCTAAAATCTGGGCTTGAATTGTTACATCAAGTGCCGTTGTTGGTTCATCTGCAATGAGTAACTCTGGAGAGCATGATAGCGCCATTGCAATCATTGCGCGCTGGCGCATTCCACCAGAAAACTGGTGCGGATAATCATCGATACGTTGCGCAGGATTTGGCATACCTACAAGATCGAGCATCTCAATGGATCGAAGTTTCGCCGTTTTAGCTGATATTCGCGAGTGAACCCGAATCATTTCAGAGATTTGGTGGCCGATTGTATAAACCGGATTTAACGATGTCATTGGATCTTGGAAAATCATTGAGATTTCACCACCGCGAATCTCTCGAAGTTCTCGATCTGGTGTTGTTAAGAGATCGATTCCTTTCCATAAGATGCGGCCCTTTGGATATATTGCGGGTGGTTTGGGAACAAGACCCAAAATACTCATGGCCGTAACCGATTTTCCTGAGCCCGATTCGCCAACAAGGCCAACGATCTCCCCTGGATTTAAGGTGAGCGAGGCACCATTTATCGCCTGCACCACCCCATCTGATGTATTGAAATGAACATAAAGATCATCAATATGTAATAGAGGCTGACTCACTTGACTCCTCGTAACTTAGGATCCAAAGCATCGCGCAAGCCATCGCCAATGAGGACAATTGAAAGAGTAAGTAATACCAACACCGAGCCCGGAATAAAAAACACAAATGGTTTTTCGGTCAAAAAATTTCGAGAACCAGAGATCATTACGCCGAGGGATGGTGTTGGTTCGCGAAAACCTACTCCTAAGAATGCATATACAGACTCACTCAAGATAGCCCCGGCCACTGAAAATGCAAGAACGACGATAATGGGAGGAATTGCATTTGGGCCAATATGGCGCAAAATAATCCGCTTCGTAGTTGCACCAGTTGCGCGCGCGGCTTCTACATACTCAAGGGACTTAACTTGCATCACGGAGGCGCGAAACAGGCGGGTTGTTGAATACCAACCCGTAAAAACTAAGGCGGCGACGATAACCCAAAAGGATGAGCCAAACACGGTAATAATTGCAAAACCGATGAGAACAAATGGAATTACCTGCCATGTATCGATGAAGCGGCTGATTAAGGTATCAATCCAGCCACCAAAATATCCAGCAAGACCGCCGAGTGTCACTCCGACAAAAACAGAGATTATCGTCACGATAATCGCTACCGTCAAAGATAAACGAATGCCATACGTTACTCGGGTGAATAAGTCACGGCCTAAATCATCGGTGCCAAACCAGTGCCCTTTTTGAAATGGTGCGCTCAAAATATCTGGGCCTAATTCGTCATATTTCCAACCACTAATAAAAGGTCCAATAATTCCAATAAATATCAATAATACGAGCATCACTAAACCAAGAATTGAGATTTTATTTGCAAAAAAACGCGCACGAACATCTTGCCAATATGAAAGAGATTGCGGGATTTGCTCGAACTCTGACATTAGTGGACCGCCTTTGAATCAATTTTGATTCGGGGATCAATGAGGGCATAACTTAAGTCAACAACTAAGTTCACAACTGCGCCAAATGCAATGACGACAATTGCAAGGCCAAGAACTACTGGTGCATCCTGCGACAGAGCTGAATCTGCAATCGTCGAACCCATGCCAGGCAATGAGAAAACCTTCTCCGTCTGAACCGCAACACCAAAAATTGCAATTAAAGATGTTCCATACACCGTTACAACCGGAATCATTGCATTTCGTAGAGCGTGGTGAAACCAAACTCGACGCGCCGAAAGTCCTTTTGCAAATGCGGTGCGGATATAGTCAGCGCGCAAAACCTCCAGCAATGACGAACGCAACATTCGTGCAATGAATGCAGCATCAACGACGGCCACGACTAGTGCCGGCAGGATTATGCCTTTCCAACTATCGGTTGGAATTACACCGGCCGTCCAACTTTGCGGCCATGGCTTGAAGAAATTGAGCCAGTCCCAGTGCATTTGAAAAGGCAGGACGCCAAAAAGATACTGCGCGAGTAGTCCTGAAACAAATACCGGGATTCCTTGAATTCCGACGGTAAAGATTGTTCCAATACGATCTCCAAGCGAGCCACGCTTAATTGCACTCGTTAAACCAACGGTAAGCGCGATAATGAGTTGCAACAGCGCACCCCAGAATAGAAGTCTTGCGCTGGTGGATAATCCGTCATGCAAAATCGTATTGACTGATTTATCATTTTTGTAGGAGTAACCAAGATCGCCTTTAAATAAGTGGCCCCAGAAGCGAAAGTATTGGACATAAGTCGGTTGGTCTAAACCGTATTTTGCGGTGATGTTCGCCAAAATCCCGGGTGGCAATGATTTTTCGCCACTCTTAAGAGAGATTGGGTCACCAGGAATAATGAAGAAGAGTGCAAACATTAAGGTGACTGCCGCCCACACAACAATAAGGCTCTGTAACAATCGCTTAATAGTGTAAGTAAACATCGCTCGCAATCTTAACCATAAAATTTTGAAAACTAACAAAGCCAAGAAAATTAAAGTGAGGGGCTCCCAATAGAGAACCCCTCACTCTAATTAATTACCTGCTTAGATCAATTCTTTACGATTTGATCAAATGCAATCATTCCGAGTGGTGTTATTGGAAATGACGTGGTGCTTGCTGCTAGAACTGTCGCAATTCCACGGTTGACGGTCTGTGTCAAGGCGACGTCCTTGCGAAGTGCTTGTACCTCAGCGCGACGGTACTGGCTCTGCGCAAATGACTTATTCGTCGTAGAACGAGCTGAATCAACAAGGGCATCAAAAGTGACGCTGGAATAGCGTTCTAAATTGTCACCATCGATTGACTTTGTATGAAGCAGTGGGAACAGGAAGTTGTCGGCGATTGGGTAATCGGCAAACCAACCTGCACGAATCATCTGACCCTTACCCGATCGCATCTTCGAGAAATAAGTTCCATCGGCTGGATATGGATCCAATTTGGCAGGAATACCTACATCTTTTAAGTTAGCGATGATAATTGATGCGACTTTGTCCCAACCGGCACCGTCATTGTATGAAAGACGTATAGGTGCGGGAGTCTTGTTACCAAGTGCTAGCCATCTCTTGTAATCGGATATCGCACCATTTAGATCACGTGAAGAAGTAAGACCTTGTCCAGCCTTATAGCCAGGAAGTCCTGGTGGAAGTAGACCCGAAGCTGGCTTACGTACGCCTTGGTAGATAACCGTGGAGATCTGAGTGCGATCAATGGCCTTTGAAATCGCAGAGCGAAGATACTTGTTCTGTGTTCCGCCAACTGTTGGATCTTCCCAGTTAAAGCCCCAATAGTCAGTTCCAAGAGTTGTCTTTACACCCTTAGTTCCCCACTTAGTAAGGAGCTCTGTATAACGACCGGCTGGAATTGGACCATTGTCGCACTGGCCTGAAGCAAATGCGTTATATGCAGCGTTTACATCAGATGAAATCTTAAATGTAACCCTTGAAAGTAATGGGGCTTTTCCACCGTAGTTAGGGTTAGGAACGATAACAACTTCGCCACCTGCGCGCTTGGTGATCGCCTTTTCTAACATGAATGGACCATTTCCAACTAACTTTGTTCCATCTTCTTCAACTTTACTTGATGCAGATGCCATTGTTGTTGGAATTGGTGAGAATACGGAGTGGCCAACAATTGATGGCCAATCTGCAGTTGGATTAACCATTTTAATGGTAAGTGTCATTGCAGAATCATCTGCAACAACAGATGCTGAAGGCCATCCGCCTTTGCCTGTGTTGTACTCTTCCATTCCAGCAATAAAGTAAGAGTGGTAGGCCACTTCAGAGGCCATTGAAGCGGCAAATGCGCGCTTCCAGCCCGTGACAAATGAAGAAGGAAGAACAGCTTCTCCATTAGAGAATTTCAAATTCTTCTTTAACGTGAAGGCCCATGTCTTAGCACCGTCTTTTGTAACCCATTTTGAAGCAACTTCACCGTAGAGGTTTCCAGAGGCATCAGTGTCGGTAAGACCATCAAATAACATGGTGGCAAGATTTGCACCAACTAATGTTGAGGTGAGAGCTGGATCAATAAAATCCGGTTCACCGGCAGAAAATAGTTGACAATCAATATACGTCGGAGCCGTCGCAGCGTGTGCCGAAACAATTGTTCCGCCAACTGCAAGGCCAACTGCAGCCAAAACTGCAACACTTCGCTTTCCTAGAGATAGAACCTTCATGTAAACCATCCTTTTTAATAACTGCGTTAACGAGGGTCAACGCATGGAAATCGAGGTTGTTTGTAAATTAAGCATCCCTGCCCTCGATGTTAGTTAGATTCTAGAGGAAAGAGGGATTTTCGCCAAGATTTTTCGGCTCTGCTCACGTTTTATAACGAAGATTTATCTTAAATGAGCCTGTTCGTTTAAGGTGCGAAGTGCGCGCAAGCCATCACTTGGCCAGATGGAAATTGTCGTTATAGAGCAAGGTGAAACATCGATATGAAAAATTGAATCGGCGGGTGCACCTACAACGATTTTGGCGGCAGACTTGATTGTTCCGTTATGACTGACAACGACCACTCGTTGCCCCGGATACAGCTTGACGATGTGCTCGAGAGCATGATCGATTCGGATTGCTACTTCATCATAAGACTCACCTTCAGGGGGAGAAAATCCAGTTGATGAGATCCATGATTGGTAATCATCTGGATATGTATCTTTGACTTCATCGATTGACATTCCATCCCAGATTCCAAATGAGCATTCAATCCAAGCATCGTCGTAATTCACGGCAAGGCCTGTAGCACGCGAAATTGCATCGGCAGTCTGTTTAGTTCGATTTAGCGGCGATGAAATTACTATTTCAGGGTTTAGGTTTGCAACGGCGGCCGCGACAAGCTGGGCTTGCTGCAAACCCATTTCCGTTAGCTCTGGATTGAGGGGTCCATCACCTGAAAACTTCTTTAAGGGTGTCAAAGGGGTCTCGCCATGACGGATAAGAAATATAGTCGTCGCAATTTCAGTTGATAATAAGCGCTCCGTCAAATAATTTTTTTGAACCGAGATTACCTCTCTCCCGCCAGATTCTTGATCAAGTGCTTTATTAGCAAGTCGGTCGGCATGAGAGTTTTCATCTCGCGGGATCCATGTATAAGAAACCAGGTCAGGCGAATGAGCCGAACGGGCATCTCGGGCAAGGGAACGCATATCGGCATGCTTTATCTGCCAACGTCCTGACATCTGCTCAACAACTAATTTACTATCCATCTTCACATCAATTGTTGCTTGCGGATCAATCGCATTAATTGCAGTTAAGCCCGCGATGAGTCCACGATATTCAGCGACATTATTGGTTGCAATTCCAATGACGTCATAGATCTCAGCGATGACCGATCCATTTTCGGTAATGACCGATCCATACCCTGCTGGGCCTGGGTTACCACGAGAACCGCCATCGGCAGTTAGTAAAAATCGACGCGCCATCTACTTAAACTCCGCGCACCAAAATACATCGACATTCTTCGCAGCGAATAACTTCGTCTTGGGCCAGCTTTGAAATCCTTTGGAGTTCAACGGCGTTAATGGATAAATGACAACCGTTACATGTTCCGGCGAGTAGAAGTGCCGCACCAGTGCCATTATTGGAGGCACGAATTTTTTCGTACAATGCAATGAACTCTGGCGACACCAAGACAAGCGTTTCCATGCGCGCCTTAGCAATAGTTTCGAGTTCAGAGTTAAATGCGGCGAGCGCATTTTCTTTGCGAATCTGTAAGTCGGATACTTCGGCGACAAATGCAGTTTCCTGCACAGTGAGCTCGGTAGTGCGCACATTGATATCATCTATGCGCATCAATACTTCGAGTTCAATATCTTCAAGTTCAGTCCGACGAAGATTAAGAGTTCCGACTTCATGTTGGAGTTGCTCTAACTCTTTAGGTGAAGCCGATCCACCATTAAGTCGCGCCTCGTCGCGCGTAATTCGCATAACAACCTGCTCAACATCGGCCTCGGCGCGAAGAAGTTCGCGCTTGACATCACTGTGTTCGGTCTGTGCCGCGATTCGAAGATCGCGAATGTTTTGTGACTTAGTGCCAACGCTTACAAGTAGCGCGTGCTCGGCCAGAGTGTGGGCTCTATGGTTGAGTGCTGTAGCCCTTTGATCCAAGCCTGCAATCTCCAATATTTTTTGTTGATCACTTGGACTTGCATTCATGATCGACTCCTTCAAGATTCTTGTGGGCGCTGAGGGTTTCGAACCCCCGACATTCTCGGTGTAAACGAGACGCTCTACCACTGAGCTAAGCACCCGAGTACTCTTGTCGAGTACTGACGAATCTTACTTCAGGAAAGTAATAATAGTTAAATCGCCTTTAAAGCGCCGCAATCGCAGTTTTGTAATCCCCAATATCTCGCGCAACCCAGCCATTGTTAACCTGCCAGCGCAATATTCCTTCCTTATCAATCACAAAGCTACTACGCGTAGCACATCCGCGTGTATCGTCAAAGGTTCCATAGGACTTTGCAACCTCCCCATGTGGCCAGAAATCACTGAGTAATGGAAACGTATAACCCTCCAGATCAGCAAAAACGCGTTGAGAGAACATGTGATCGCAAGAGATTGCTAATAACTGTAGATTTTCATTTTGAAATGCCGAGAGGTTATCGCGTAGTCCGCAGAGCTCTCCAGTGCATGTGCCAGAAAATGCGTATGGATAAAACAGAAGTACGACGGCTTTTTCACCTTTAAAGGATGAGAGAGAGATTTTTTCACCATGCTGATTCATTAATTCAAAATCCGGTGCTTGCGATCCGATTGATAAGTGGAGATTATCGTGTGTCACGCCATTAAATCTACCGTTTGATGAGCTTGCGTGCCACTAGACAAGATGCGCTCCAATCTGGGGCAACCGAGAGCGTTGACGTTTGACTTAAGCCGGCAATCGGTGCAGCATCTTGAATTTCACTTGGCTCAACGTGGCCATAGCGTCCGACTTTAGGTGTCAAGACCCAAACTGCTCCGCGCTCACTCAAGTACGTGAGCGAGTCCATTAATTCATCGACTAAATCTCCGTCACCATCGCGCCACCAGATGATGACGGCATCGACGACTTCTTGTGAATTATTAGTTAAAAAATCATTTCCAGTAATTGCACGAATCTGCTCTCGAAGGCCGGCATCGCTGGATTCATCACAGCCAACCTCTAAAATTAGGTCACCCTTCTTCATCCCCATTCTGGTCGGCACTTGCTAAGTCCACCGAATCTGGCAGGGATAAGCAAGGGGTCTTGGGCTATTATTTTTCATTTCGACTTAACAGAGATTTCAGGGGAGGATAGGGGCTATGAGCGAAAATTTTGAAGCCCTTGATCAGATAATCGACCAGTTGGTGGATACCGATCCCGCGGAAACGGCAGAGTGGCGAGCGTCATTTGATGCCGCTTTGGAGCATGCAGGAGCCGTGCGCGCTCGATATTTAATGCTCAGTCTTTTAAAGCGAGCACACGAAAAAAACATTGGGCTTTCATCACTTCGAACGACCGACTACATCAACACTATCTCCCCTGAAAATGAGCCGGCTTTCCCAGGAGATGAAAATATTGAACGTCGGATTCGTGCTATCAACCGATGGAACGCGGCGATGTTGGTACATCGTGCTCAACGTCCAGGAGTTGGAGTCGGTGGACACATCTCAACATATGCATCCTCGGCCGCTCTTTACGAGGTCGGCTTTAATCACTTTTTTCGAGGGCAAGATCATCCCGGTGGTGGAGATCAAATTTTTTTCCAAGGCCACGCAAGCCCCGGAATGTACGCACGTGCGTTTCTTGAAGGACGTTTATCAGAAGCGCAGTTAGATGGTTTTAGGCAAGAGCTCTCTCATCCAACTGGCAGTTTGTCCTCGTATCCGCACCCTCGTTTAATGCCAGATTTCTGGCAGTTCCCAACAGTATCGATGGGCATTGGACCATTGAATGCGATTTATCAAGCCCGCTACAACCGTTATCTCCATAACCGTGGAATCAAAGATACAAACGAACAGCACGTTTGGGCATTCTTAGGCGATGGCGAAGTCGATGAAGTTGATTCACTTGGTGCAATTGGTCTTGCAACTCGTGAAAAATTAGACAACTTAACCTTTGTCATTAACTGCAACTTACAACGCCTTGATGGTCCGGTGCGAGGTAATGGCAAAATTATTCAAGAGCTTGAGTCAATTTTTGGTGGCGCAGGTTGGAATGTTATTAAGGTAGTTTGGAGTCGCGATTGGGATCCACTATTGGCCCAAGATCGCGAAGGCGCGCTCGTTAAATTAATGAATGAGACTCTCGATGGTGATTATCAGACTTTTAAGGCCGAGTCTGGCGCATACATTCGTGAGAACTTCTTCGGACGAGATCCTCGAACCGCGGCAATGGTTGCCGACTGGAGCGATGAAAAGATTTGGAATCTTAAACGCGGCGGTCACGACTATAAGAAATTATTTGCTGCATATACAGCCTCAGTACAACATAATGGTCGTCCAACTGTTATTTTGGCTAAAACAATAAAGGGTTGGACATTGGGTTCAACATTTGAAGGTCGCAACTCGACTCACCAAATGAAAAAAATGAATCTCGAGGACATAAAACGCTTTCGCGATACGCTGCATTTAGAAATTCCTGATGAAAAATTAGATAAATATCTACCCCCATACTTTAAGCCTGCCGATGATTCAGAAGAAGCGAAGTACTTAGTAGAACGCCGCGTCGCCTTAGGTGGATCGATACCACGGAGGCGTTCAATTTCGCGCCCACTCATTCAACCAGCCGACTCAGTTTACGATTCGGCCAAAAGAGGCTCAGGACAACAGGAAATCGCGACAACAATGGCATTTGTTCGGATGCTAAAAGATCTCGTGAAAGACCCTGGACTTGGCTCACGAATTGTTCCAATTATTCCCGATGAGGCGCGTACATTTGGAATGGATTCACTCTTTCCAACATTAAAGATTTATTCACCCGATGGTCAGAAGTACAAGGCCGTTGATCGCGAACTGATGCTCTCATATAAAGAATCTATAACGGGCGTAATTTTACATGAGGGGATAAACGAGGCGGGTTCGGTTGCCTCCTTCACTGCAGTTGGCTCTTCTTACTCAACACATGACGAGCCGATGATTCCGATGTACATCTTTTATTCAATGTTTGGCTTCCAACGTACCGGCGATGCCTTTTGGGCGGCGGCAGATCAATTAGTTCGTGGCTTTGTTATCGGTGCTACCGCTGGTCGAACGACGCTTAACGGCGAAGGCCTTCAACATGAAGATGGACATTCTCATTTATTGGCTTCGACCAACCCCGCTGTGGTCGCATATGATCCAGCATTTGCATTTGAGCTTGGGCATATCGTTAAAGATGGACTTCGTCGTATGTATGGCGAAGATAGCGAGAATATTTACTACTACCTCACCGTCTATAACGAGCCTTATGTACATCCGGCCGAACCTGCCAACTTAGATGTCGCTGGATTGCTAAAGGGAATCTACTTATATTCTCCAGCCAATCACCAACGTAAAAAGAATGCGCAAATTTTGGCATCGGGCGTTGGCGTAAATTGGGCGTTAAAGGCTCAAAAACTTCTACGCCAAGATTGGGGCGTTGAGGCTGGAGTTTGGTCGGTTACGTCATGGAATGAACTTCGTCGTGATGGATTAAATGTAGATCGCCATAATTTACTAAATCCACATGATAGACGCCGTGCATATATCGCAAACAAACTCGACGGGCATAGTGGCCCAGTTATAGCCGTGAGTGATTACATGCGCGCGGTGCAAGATCAAATCGCTCCATGGGTGCAATCCCCATTTATCTCATTAGGAACCGATGGCTTTGGACTATCCGACACGCGCGGCGCTCTTCGCCGGCACTTTAAAGTCGATGCTGAATCCATCGCTATTGCAACGCTTCAAGAGTTAGAGAAGCTTGGCCAAATAAAGAAGAGTGTTGTTAAATCGGCCATGGATAGGTATCGTATTGACGACGTATCCGCGGCCGAAGCTGGCAATACCGAAGGTTCAGGTTGATCTCGAGAATTTCAATAAGTGATATCTCCCCCGCAGTCTTCTACGGGGGAGAATTTCTTTGCGTGAAAGCCGTTCCTGGTGAGGTGATTGAAGTAAGTGCAACGATAGTTATAGAAGGCCATGAAAAAGTATCGGCTCAGGTAGTCCTGCACGGTGTTGATGGAAAAGTTATTTCACGGCACCCAATGGCTGAAAACTGGCCAGGGACCAACCGATTTGAGGGATTAATGACAATCCCAACCGAAGGTGACTTCTTTTTTATTGTTGAAGCCGATAGTACGTCGCAATATCGCACGGTCTTTGGATCGAGTGAAAAATATCCAATCCGTACTGATCGAGAGCGGGCACTAGCAGGCTCGTGGTATGAGTTTTTTCCGCGTAGTGAAGGCGCCATTAGAAACCTTGATGGAAGTATTACGAGTGGAACATTTAAAACTGCGACACGCAGAATCTCGGAAGTTGCGGCAATGGGTTTTAATGTTTTGTACCTTCCTCCAATTCACCCAATTGGAATATCGCATCGAAAGGGCGCCAATAACGCGTTAACTCCTACGCCAACGGAGCCAGGCGTACCTTGGGCCATCGGTAGTAGCGATGGTGGCCATGATGCAATCAATCCCGATCTTGGCACAATGGTTGATTTTGAAGATTTTGTTTTGGAGGCACAAAAACTTGGAGTTGAAATTGCTTTAGATCTTGCACTACAAACTTCGCCAGATCATCCATGGGTGCAATCAAATCCTGAATGGTTTAACAAGCGCGCCGATGGCACAATCGCCTACGCAGAAAATCCGCCTAAGAAGTATCAAGATATCTATCCGCTGAACTTTGATGATGACTATGAAGGTCTTCGTGACGAAGTGTTGCGCATCATTCGCCTCTGGATTTCTAAAGGGGTAAAAATATTTCGAGTTGATAATCCACACACTAAACCAGTTCATTTTTGGCAGGATTTACTCGAAATCGTCCGAATGGAAAACCCAGATGTAATTTTTTTGGCCGAGGCATTCACTTCCCCAGCCATGATGCACGCCTTGGGTAAAGTCGGATTCCACCAGTCGTATTCCTATTTCACGTGGCGCACGAGTAAATCTGAGCTCATTGATTACGGACGCGAGCTTTCGACACATACCAGCGCTTTTTTTCGACCAAATTTTTGGGTTAACACCCCAGATATAAATCCCTTTCACTTACACAGTGGAAATCCAGCAATCTTTGCCTTACGCGCCGTTTTGGCTTCAACGCTGGCGCCTTCGTGGGGAATGTACTCCGGTTATGAGCTGTATGAACATCTGCCTTTAAAGTTGGATGGCGAAGAGTATCTAGATTCAGAAAAGTATCAGATCAAGATTCGTGACTGGGATGGGGCAGTTAAAAATGGCTTAACACTTGCACCTTTTATTACGGCCTTAAATAGCATTCGCGCGAGTAACCCAGCTCTTTTGCGTCTTCGTAATTTAGTTTTTCACAATACCGATTCCGACGCGATTATCGCTTATTCCAAGCGCGAGGCAGATAATGTAATTTTAGTCGTGGTAAATCTTGATCCAAACTGTGCCCAAGGCACGATTGTTCACTGGGATATGAAAGCCTTGGGTCTGAATCCAACCAACTTTACCGTGAAGGATTTACTCGATGGTTCCACTTTTAATTGGTCACCAGATACTTATGTATCTCTAGATCCAACTCGCCCTGTAGGCAAAGTCGCCCATATCTGCCAAGTATTGACTTAGTCATGACAACTTATTTAAATCCACACTCAACTTTAGGTGAACTTGATTTACATTTAATTTCACAAGGTCGACATGAGCAACTCTGGAAGGCACTCGGTGCTCATGTGTGTCGAGATAGCGATGGAACGCTCATCGGTACAACATTTTCTGTGTGGGCACCTAACGCTCGTAAAGTATCTTTAATCGGCGACAATAATTACTGGGATTCAAAAGTGCATCCGATGATACGTATCGGCTCATATGGAATTTGGGAGATTTTCATCCCCGATATTGGCTCTGGAAGCAAATATAAGTTTGCAATCTGCGGAGTTGACGGTCGCTGGGTAGATCACGCAGATCCTCTGGCACGTGCGACGCAAATACCGCCATTGACAGCATCGATTATTGAAGAGTCAACATACCAATGGGCTGATTGTGCGTGGTTGAGTGCGCGTGAGCGTTTTAAGCCTTGGCGAGCACCGATAAGTGTGTACGAGGTTCACTTAGGCTCGTGGAAGTTAGGTTTGAACTACCTCGAACTTGCGAGCGAGCTCGTCGCTTATATAACTGCGCAGGGTTTTACCCACGTTGAGTTTTTGCCAGTAACCGAACATCCATATGGTCCTTCTTGGGGATACCAAGTCACTTCATTTTTTGCACCAACTTCACGATTTGGATCCCCAGACGAATTTAGATTTTTAGTGGATGCCCTGCATGCTGCAGGAATCGGGGTGATTCTTGACTGGGTCCCTGCACATTTCCCTAAAGATGAGTGGGCACTGGCTAAATTCGATGGCACCGCGCTCTATGAGCATGCCGATCCACGTCTTGGAGAACATCCAGATTGGGGCACTTTAATATTTAACTTCGGACGAAATGAAGTTCGAAACTTCTTGGTTGCCAGTGCGCTGTATTGGCTCACTGAGTTTCACATAGATGGATTACGCGTTGATGCCGTGGCATCCATGTTGTATTTGGATTACTCACGCGAAGAAGGTCAGTGGCTCCCCAACAAAAATGGAGGCCGAGAGAATTTAGAAGCTGTCGAGTTATTACAAGAGGCGACTTCAACTGCATATAGAACACATCCAGGAATCATGATGATTGCTGAAGAGTCGACTGCTTGGTCAGGAGTTACGCGTGATACAACTTCTGGTGGACTTGGTTTTGGTTTCAAATGGAACATGGGCTGGATGCATGACACGCTCCAATATTTGGCGCACGATCCGATTCATCGAATTTATCACCACGGAGAAATTACATTTTCAATTCTCTATGCATGGAGTGAAAACTTTATGTTGCCTCTCTCTCATGACGAAGTCGTACATGGTAAAGGCCAATTAGCAAATAAGTTTCCCGGAGATCGCTGGCAAAAGTTGGCAACTCTGCGCGCACTTTATGGCTATATGTGGGCGCACCCTGGTAAGAAACTTCTCTTTATGGGTTGCGAGTTTGCCCAAAATGACGAGTGGAGTGAGAGTGCGGGCTTGCAATGGTACTTAACCGAGTTTAACGAACACAGAGGCGTACAAAAAACCGTTAGCGCGCTAAATTCTCTCTATGTAAATACCCCCGCCTTATGGGTATTAGATACATCTCCAGAAGGCTTTACTTGGCTGGTAGGCAATGATGGCGCCGCAAATGTTTTAGCTTTTGCTCGGTGGGATGAACGGGCCAATCCATTGGTGTGTGTGACTAACTTTTCGCCTATTCCCCATGAGCGCTATCAACTTCCATTTCCAACTACTGGCACGTGGAGCGAAGTTCTCAATACTGATGACTTGTCCTTTGGTGGGAGCGGTGTTACTAATTCACCCATAACATTGACTGATGGCGGATATCTCATCGCGCAGATCGCAATCCCGCCACTTGCAACTATCTGGTTTAAACGCGCTTAAACATTTTTGAAAAGTACGGGACTGTAAAGAGCAATAAGGCTGGAATCATCAAGGCGATAGAAAGCGAAAATGCCTGTGCGGTCCATGCGATTAATAACCGCATGATAAAGACCGCGATAGTATTAATAACCCCTAATTGACCTATTACGACACTTGAAGGTAATTGTGATCTCGTGTTTGCCGCATTCATAATGCTTGGTCCAAGAAATGACGAGCCTAAGCCGGCGATGGTGAAGCTGATACTTAAAATAACGAGCGAAAGCGTTTTATACTCATGACTAATAAATCTAGTTGTATTTACGCCTACTAAAAAAGATATTCCAGCTGTTAGTGAGGCGACTTTGACTAAGAGCTGCATGGGATATCGTTCTAAGAGGTGGTGAACCGTCAAGCGACCCGTAATCATTGCAAAAGTAAAGAGAATATATGGAAGCGTATGAAGTCCACTCTTTATGCCAACATCTTCTTTGACTAATATTGCAGCCCAATCACCTACGCTAAACTCAAGAAAAATTGCACAAAATAAAGCTCCCGATACGATTGCATCGATTTGAAAGCCCTTAAATAAATCTGTAATTTTGTAAGCAGTTTCAATATTTTGGTTTGGCTTAACTAAATTTTCACTTGATGCAGAGATTAGAAAAAGCATGACAACCAACAGAGTTGATGAAAGGATAATCATGTGAACGTGTAATGAAACTCGATTAACAAGCAATCCAGAAATGACGGCCGTTACAAGGGCGCCGGCACTCCAGAACCCACTTAAAAGGGTTATTACGTGGGTTTTTTTGCGATCTTGAAAATTGAATCCTTGAGCATTTATTGAGACATGGAACGCTGAAATGGCGGCCCCTTGAATGATATTGCTTAAGAGAAAAACGAACGTTGATTGCGTCGTAGTTAGGAGTATCAGGCTAAGTCCAATTGCAACTGTGGCTGTACTTAAGATCAATTTCACACCTAAATTATGAACTAAGTGTCCGACGGTAAAGAGAGAAAGAATTGAACCGATCGCAGAAATACTTATGAGCGTTCCGAACTCTCCATTAGATAGCCCCAAATTCTCCTTAACTTCCGGAAATCGAGGCAACCAAGACATAATAAGAAATCCAAAAAGGAAAAAAAGCGATTTTAAATAATTGAGCTCTCTTTTCGTCGATAGTGTTTTCACTAAAACAAGGCATTCGCGAGCGCACTGCGAGCGAGCGCTAAACGGGGATCTAATGGATCTACCAAGGCAAAAAGCGCTAACAAATGTTCTCTGGCCTTATTTCGCTCATCCCCCGTTGTAGTTTTTACTAAGTGAATCAAACGATCAAATGCCGCCTCTACCTTGCCATTGACCATCTCCATATCAGCGGCCTGCAGCTGTAATCCAATCTCGCTTGGATTATCCACGGATTGCTTGATAATGGTTGCAAGAACTAAGCCATCGGTACGGATCAAAAGCTGCGTTTGCGCCAGACCTAATTTCGCAATAGTTTCGGTGGGCTTGCGGACAAGTAGTCTTTTATATGCAGCTTCGGCCGCTTTAAAATCGCCAATTTCAAGTGCGACTATCGCTTCATCTTCTTCAGGCTCGCTGACTTCAACGTGCGCGGCTCCAACCCCTTGTTCTGCGGCAAGTGCTATAACTTTATCGAGCACTAATCGAATTTGTGCTTCGGGATAGCTCTGTTCAAAGAGTGGAACCATCTGCTCTGCTATGAGTGCGATTGCATAAGGTATGCTCTTAGTTTGAAAGGCCTGAGCGACCTGAGGTTCGGCATCGATATCTAAGCGCCCAAGAACCCAACTTCCCTGATATGAATTTTCGATTGCTCCAAGAGTTCTAACCATCTCAATCGATTCGGGCGAACGAGCCGACCAGGCAATAACAATGACCGGCTTAGTGCTTGAAATCGGTAAAAACTCAGATTTTAAATTATGTGCCGTTACTTCTAGCCCCGGCATAGCCGCGAGAGGCGCTGGCTTAGGCTTTCCTAGCGAACTCAAATCCACTGCTCGTGCGAAATTAGGGGGATTGCTCACTGGGCAATCCTACTGTGCGCCTATATCAACCCCAGAATCTCGGCGGTAGGGAAGAAACTGTGTGATGTAGTTCTCAGTGGCAAACTCCAAACCAACGTCGACGCCTTTCTGTTCGCTTAAATACCAGCGATTTTCAAGGATTTCGTGAAACATTTGCGCATGTTCGACGCGACCACGCATCTCTTCTGGAATGCGATTAATTATTGACTCGAATACTTCAATGAACCACGTCTTGGCCATCTCAGTTACCGAGGCCCCCGTTTTCTCTTCGCGAGCACGATAGCGATCAAAAGAGGCAAGCAATCGCTTGGCCTGCAACTCTTGCGTTTCTAATCCCATTAATTCACGAAGGCGAGCTACGTGATATCCAGCGGCAACTAACTTTGGCTGGAATGAAAGCATCTGAGTGTCCCCATCGATTGTGATTGATACTTCTTCAACAGCAAAGCCTAAATCATGCAAAGCGCGCATTGCACGTTCGACTGCATGGCGATCATTAGGGTCAAGAAGTTGTCGCTCTTTTAATGCCGCCCAAATTCGACGGTATCGACGAATGACAGTCTCGGCGGCGCGGACCGGATCCATTGCTGGCGAGAGGGTTCCTGATAATGAAAGATCTTCAAGTTCTGCGGCTACATTAAACATCGCTATATCTAAATCATGTTCGCGCTGACCATCACTTAATGTTTTTTGAAACTCGCCGGTTTCGGCATCCACAAGATAGGCCGCAAAACCTTCGGCATCACGCCTAAAGAGGGTATTTGATAATGAGCAATCGCCCCACCAGAAGCCAAGAAGATGCAAGCGAACGAGTAAGAGCGCAAGCGCACTCGCCATGGTCGTTATGTCATGAGCTGTGACTGAACCCGACAATAGAACTCGGTAAGGCAGCGAAAAGGGAAGAAATCGTGTAACAATTGCACAAGGCAATTCCTCTCCGTTTTTATCGGTTCGGCCTTCAACTACAGCTACCTGTTCTACGCATGGGGCGTGCAGGTGACTTAATTCGCGAAGAATTTTATACTCTCGATTAGCAAACTCACTCACCGTCTCTTTCACGGCGTACACTTGAGAGTTTGGATCCTTTGTGGCACGCACTAGGCGTACTACATGGCGCGAAATTCCTCGTTTTTCAGCTAACTCTGGATCCTCTGGCCACTCCTCCAAACTTTGGTGCCACGGTAGACCAGTGACTGCCGCAATCTCTTCGCCTAATCCAGTTATTCGCAGGGCCATAACGCCTATTCTTGCCTATAAATGTGTCGGTCAGATTAACAACACCGACAACTCTAGGAGGGTTTTAGAATACACACATGGCGATTTCAGCAAACATAAAGAAGGTCACACAGCGACCTGCAAAACCTCCAATTTCTCCAGCAGATTACGGCGCATTAGGCGTTCCAATTAATCGTTCCCACCCGTTCTACTTCGGCTTCATCGCGACTCTAGGTGTACTCACAGCCATTCTCTTCATGCGCGCTTTAGCAAGCGTTAGCCAAATTTTTGTTCTCATCCTCATCGCCCTATTTTTAGCTACAGGACTTAATCCCGCAGTAGAAGCGTTACGCCGTAGAAATTTATCGCGAGCATCGGCAGTTACAGTAATTTTTACCTTAGTTATCGCCTTTGTTATCTTTTTTATTTTTATTGTTATACCCCCAGTCGTTTCTCAAGGAACTCAACTTATTAACAGAGCTCCACAATTGTTGCGCGAGTTAACTAATAATACCGCTATCAATAAACTCAATAATCAATATGGAATCATTGATACTCTACAGATCAAGTTGAAATCGGTTACTTCCAATGGCACTTTATTTTTTAATTCCTTTGGCGGTGTCATCGGAGTTGGAAGATCGGTTTTATCAGGTTTCTTCTCTTTCCTTACGGTTTTAGTTCTCACCTTATATTTCATTACATCTCTACCTCAAATGGTGGATCTTGGTCTCTCACTGGTACCTGCCAGTCGACGCGAACGCGTAGGTCGCTTAACCGAAGCAATTATTGGACGATTTGGTTCTTTCGTTGGCAGCCAAATAATTATTGCAATGTTGGCATCGGTCTTCGTGCTGATTCTCTCAATAGTCTTAGGTTTACCATCGCCCATCGCAATAGCCATGATTATTTTAGTCTGCGGACTTATTCCGCTGATAGGCCATTTTATTGGCATAAGTATCGTGACGGTTATTGCTTTAACTCAATCAATTCTTTTGGCATTAATTGCATTCTGTGCCTATGTTATTTATGTTCAAGTTGAAAATTATCTTGTTACTCCACGTATTATGAAAAAGACAATGTCAGTGCCAGGGGCAGTAACGATTATCTCTGCACTTATCGGCTCATCTCTTTTAGGGCTCGTAGGTGGATTACTGGCTGTCCCCGTGGCTGCAGCCATAATTTTAATTTTGGACGAAGTGATTATTCCCCGCGCGAGAGCGACTTAAAACTCCAGGGGTAAGCTCTGAGTGTCGCCCGTCACGATAGAGTTAATCTCGGAGAGTATGCGATGCACAAACGGTTCCCCAAGCCACAAGTGCTTAGCGCCTCCAACGGCAACAACCTTTATTGATGGAAGTATTGAGAAGCGTTGTCGTGCCTCTTGAGGTTTTAAGAATTCATCAAACTCTGGAACGAAAACTGTTATTGGGCGTAGATCGCGCTTCCAATAGAGTAAATCCTCATCCCTCGTTGTGCGAAGTGGTGGGCTCAATAAAATCAAACCCTTATGTCGTATATCTTTTGCATGGCGTAATGCCAAATCAGTTCCAAATGACCAGCCAAGAACCCAAAGATTTTCAATCTTTAAAGTTTCAAAACAATAAGTAAGCATCGCTTGGACATCTAAGGCTTCGGCACGACCATTATCAAAACTGCCCGTGCTTCTGCCAGCCGCACTTGTAGTACCACGTGAATTAAAGCGTATTACGGTTATGCCCGCCATTGCGGGCAATCTATTTGCGGCTTTTTTAAATACATGGCTGTCCATCATTCCGCCAGCCGTCGGCAAGGGATGAAAACAGAGAATTCCCCCACGGCTCGTACCTATCGGAGCAGCAACTTCTCCAATGAGATCTACGCCATCACTGGTTAGCACATGAATTTGTGTGCGTAAAGCGGGCAAGATGGTACTGGGTCTAACAATCTCGGCCATACTTCAAATTGTATCGACTCACCACTACGCTTCAAACTATGGTAACTAAACTCAAATCCACTTTTAATTCCCATAATCCAGTTACTGGTGAGGTGGTTGGCACGTATCCAATTATGGGTAAGGAAGAAGTATTTGTATGTGTCTCTCATGCTCGCACTGCGAGTTCTAAGTGGCATGCGTTGGGTTTTAACGCTCGTAAAAAAATTCTCTTGCAGTGGAGCGCACTTATCATCAAGGAAATCGATACGATTGCGCAATTAATTTCCCTAGAAACTGGAAAACCTGTGGGCGATGCCAAACTTGAAGTTACAATCGCAGTAAGCCATATCGGTTGGGCCGCTCGCCATGGCGAATCGGTTATGCGAACATCTTTTCGGCGTCCGGGATTATTAATGTCCAATATGTCGGCAACTGTTGAGCGATCGCCTATGGGCGTAATCGGAGTAATCGGACCCTGGAACTATCCAATCTTTACTCCAATGGGCTCCATTTCATATGCCTTGGCCGCTGGTAATACCGTTGTTTTTAAACCAAGTGAGTTCACACCTGGGGTCGGAAAGTGGCTGGAAGATGTCTTTAATGAAGTCGCACCTTTTGCCGATATTTTTACAACAATCACAGGATTAGGTGAAACCGGTGGTGCGCTTTGCATCAGTGATATCGACAAACTCTCATTTACTGGCTCGACACGTACGGCAAAGTTAGTAGCCGCTCAATGCGCATCGGTTATGACGCCAGTAATTCTTGAGTGTGGTGGAAAAGACCCTGTCATTGTGGCAGCTGATGCCGACATTAAGCGTGCAGTTGATGCAACGATGTGGTCGGCAATGGCAAACGCTGGCCAGTCTTGTATCGGTGCCGAGCGTGTTTATGTCCATGAAAAAATTGCCGACGATTTTATCGCTAGAGCGATTGCTCTTGCGGCAACGATTCACGCTGGCGCACCCGGCAACGGTGACTACGGCCCGGCAACTATGCCTTCGCAGATTGAAGTAATTGCCTCTCACATCAAAGCCGCCATTGCCGATGGTGGAACGTGTGTGTATGGGGGTCCCCTATCTGTTAAGGCTCCCTTTGTTGAGCCGGTGATTCTTATCGACGTTCCAGAGGATTCAATTGCAATGCGTGAGGAGACTTTTGGACCAATAATAATTATTAACCGAGTTGCATCGATGAGTAATGCGGTAAAACTCTCAAATGAGTCAAACTATGGACTTGGCGCGAATGTTTGGTCGAGACGCAAAGGAAAAAAAATAGCATCACAATTAACCTGTGGAATGGTCGCAATTAATTCGACGTTTGCCTTTGCGGCGATTGCATCATTGCCCTTTGGCGGTGTGAAAGATAGTGGCTCGGGCCGAGTACATGGCCCCGAAGGTTTGTTGGAATATACATTTGCACGTACCGTTGTTCGCACACGTTTTAATCTGCCGCTACATTTATTGAGCTTTAGTCGGCGCCCACGAGAAGTTGCGCTAGTAATTAAATTGACTAAATTTCTAAAGGGCCGCTTGGGCTAATATCGAGGTGCATTTCGAGTTCGCTCTGTGTTAGGTCGACGTTTATCTTTCTTTGACCAACATGCGTTGTGCCAGTGGCGACGACTATCTTCCTCATCCTCTAACCACGCAACAACATGTGGAGTAGCCAATGGAATTAACTGATCACATCCGGGACATCGATAAGGTTTATTAGATGCAGATCCAGTTAACTTTCGGACTGTGTAAAGACCCTCATGATGTTCTTCAAATGTTTGATTCGACGTCGTAGGGTCACGATCATCGGATTTTGGCCGCTTATTTTTAGGGTAGTTTCTTCGCGGACTCATAGGCATATTTTCGCATAGTAGTATCACCATATGAACGCTATTGAGGTGACGGGCTTAAGGAAAAGCTACGGCCCCGTTGATGCAGTTCGTGGGATAGATCTGAGTATTAGTACGGGTGAAATCTTTGCCTTACTAGGTCCAAACGGTGCCGGAAAAACAACTACGGTGGAAATCCTTGAAGGCTTTCGTACTCAAGATAGCGGAGAAGTCCAGGTCCTAGGTTTTGATCCCCGTACACGGGGTCATGTCGCCCGTGAGTGGAGAAATCGTATTGGAATCGTCCTGCAAACAACTTCAGATTCTGGAGATTTGACGGTCATCGAAACAATCGAACATTTCAGCGGCTATTACTCTAATCCGAGAAATGTAGACGAAGTAATAAACGCAGTTGGCTTGGATGAAAAAGCTGGTTCGCTTATTAGAAAACTCTCCGGAGGACAGCGCAGAAGATTTGATGTCGCACTGGGCATTATTGGTAATCCCAAACTTTTATTTCTCGATGAGCCCACAACTGGCTTTGATCCCGAAGCCCGTCGATCCTTTTGGGCGCTGATTCAAGAACTTCGTGGCAATGGGACCACTATCGTCTTGACGACGCACTATCTAGATGAAGCCGAAGCGCTAGCCGACCGCGTAGGAGTAATGAGTGATGGTCAAATCCTTGAAATATCAACTCCCTCTGAATTCGGTGGGCGAAGTACGTCGAAAGCTCGCGTTTCATGGCGTGATGGCACTGTACTTAAGTCTCAAACTACCGACAATCCAACCGCCTTTGTCAATAACCTGGGCGCCGACTTTAATGGTGAAATTCCAGAGTTAACTATCACTCGACCGTCACTTGAAGATGTCTATCTAAGAATGATAGGAGAGATTGATGAGTGAAATTCCAAGCGCATTAGCTTTAGGTCTCAGACGTGGCAGATTAGAAATTCGTCAATTTTTGCGCCAACGTGAATCCGTTGTCTTTACACTTTTATTTCCAGTAATTTTGCTCGCAATCTTTGGCTCGGTATTTAAAGACACGATCGCGCCGGGCGTAACTTTCTCACAGTATTTTGTCGCTGGAATGATTGCTTCAGGTCTCGTGAATACTGGTTTTCAAGCCCTAGCAATTACGATTCCGCTCGAGCGTGACTTTGGTACTTTGAAACGATTACGTGGTACACCAATGCCGGCTTCAAGTTATTTCATAGGCAAAGCTATATTGGTCACGGTCAGCATGCTGATACAAATTCTCATGCTGCTTGGATTTGGGATCGTTTTTTTTGGTCTACACATGCCAACTGATATTAATAAATGGATTACTTTCTTTTGGCTAACATTTCTTGGTAGCGCCTGTTCGACCGCACTTGGAATCGCATTTTCAGTAGTTCCAAAGAGTGGCAGGGGTGCTTCTGCCGTCGTATCTCCCATCGTCATTATTTTGCAGTTCTTCAGTGGTGTCTTTTTTATATTCACTCAGTTGCCACCGTGGATGCAGCAAATTGCAGCAATTTTTCCACTCAAGTGGCTTACCCAAGGAATGCGATCAGTATTTTTGCCCGATTCATTTGCCGGACAAGAGGTTGCAAAATCTTGGGAAAGCGGTCGAACTTTCATGATGCTCACTCTTTGGCTGGCAATTGGGGTGTTTTTTTCGGTACGTAAATTTAGGTGGGATCGTGATTAGACCTTTACTTATTTTGGCTATTGCAGTCTCATTACTTGCGCCATCGGCGGAAGCGGCGAGTAAATCGCCATCTCCAAACTCAAAAATAAGTAATGTTAAAAGAACGCCAGCATCAAAATCTAGTATTAAGAAGGTTGCAGTTACTAAAAAACCAGTGATAAAAAAGAGAACTGCGACCAAGACAAAGCAGAGAACAAAATCGAAACTCTCACCTTCGCCTTCGCCTAAGTGGCCGCCTAAAGGTTTTAAGTCAAATGCCGAGGTTTATGCCAAAATTCCGACGGCAAAAGAGTTGATTAGTACGGCTTCTAATAGTGCAATTTTAACTCGGCAACTAGCACAACGAATCGATGGTGTTCCGATTTGCGAAAAATACTCGTGTGGTGCGGTGCAGTTAGCCTCGCTTAACGGATGTACGTGGTGGGAAATAACTGCCACACTAGTTGGAGAGGTTTCCGCCGAGGATAAAACAATTCGCAGTTTTGGCACTATTCGCACTCTAGTTAAGTCGACTGCGCCAAAACAAATTGCTACCGTTCTTTTAATTAGCCAAGAGCCATTGGAGTTTAAACACGCGGTTACTGACATCGCAGCTAACTGTCATCACGATGCTACGAGTGAAAAAATACCGAGCACGAATTACACCCAAAGCGGGAATTAACGATTAGCTCCGGGTACCCACAGCTGATCACCAATCTCTTTATTTGAATATCGCGCTAGAACAAAGAGTAGGTCAGAACAACGATTGAGATACTTTGCCGTTGTGGGATTAACGCCGCCACCAAATGCATGGATTGCTGCCCATGTGCATCGCTCAGCACGGCGAATGACGGTCCGGGCGACGTGAAGATGCGCAGCCGCTTGAGTTCCTGAAGGTAAAACAAAAGAACGCAACGACGAAAGTTGCGCGTTGTAACTATCAATCTGCTCTTCTAAGTAAGTAATCTGTGACTCCAAAACACGAAGCGGCTCAAAAGCGGGAGAATCTACTACTGGTGTACATAAATCTGCGCCAACATCAAATAGGTCATTTTGGATTCGCACCAGTAATGCACGTACGCTTTCACTTAATCCATCATTAGCCAATACAACGCCAATAGATGAGTTTGCTTCATCAACGGTGGCATATGCTTCAAGACGCGGATCATTCTTTGAAGTTCGGCTCATATCGCCGAGAGATGTTGTACCGTCATCTCCAGTCTTGGTGTAAATACGCGTTAAATTAACCATGCCTCTACCCTATAAGTAGACTGCGGCAATGGCATCTTTGGATCGATTCCGAGTTGTGGGTGGAGCTCAACTGTGCGGAGAAGTCAGCGTTACTGGAGCTAAGAACTCGGTATTAAAACTCATGGCCGCTTCACTTTTGGCAGTTGGCAAAACAACTATTACAAACGTGCCTGAAATTGCCGACGTCGACATTATGTCTGATTTGCTGACGCGATTGGGTTGTAGCGTCACCCATATAAGAGATTGCGTAATAATAGATGTTCCAGAAAGCCTCGGACATCGAGCCGATTATGATCTTGTGCGCAAAATGCGCGCATCAATAAATGTTTTAGGTCCCTTAGTTGCGCGAATCGGAAAAGCCGAAGTGGCCCTGCCTGGTGGGGATGCAATTGGTTCTCGTGGTTTGGATTTTCATATCAAGGGCTTAGAGAATTTGGGTGCAAAAGCACATATTGAACATGGATATGTAATTGCGAGCGCGCCTCATGGATTAATCGGAGCCAGCGTTGAACTAGATTTTCCAAGTGTTGGGGCAACGGAAAATATTATGACCGCCGCGGTATTGGCCAAAGGAATTACTACAATCGATAACGCAGCGCGCGAGCCGGATGTAGTGGATCTTGGTGAGTTCCTTATTTCTATGGGAGCGCGCATTCATGGACTTGGTAGCTCAATTCTGACTATAACTGGTGTGGAGAGCTTGAAGCCGACGTCACATTCAACGATTCCCGATCGCATCATCACCGGAACTTGGGCCTTTGCCGCGGCAATGACTCGGGGGGATATAACAATTCATGGTGGGCGTGCTGTTGACTTAGAACTCCCACTTGAAAAATTAGCAAGTGCCGGTGCAATCATTACATCAACCGCAGATGGCATTCGCGTACGAATGGATTCACGTCCTAAAGCTATAGATGTTGCCACTCTTCCTTACCCCGGTTTTCCAACCGATCTGCTACCTATGGTTATCGCGCTTAATGCAATCGCCGATGGACACTCCTTAGTCACTGAAAATGTATTTGAATCAAGATTTATGTTTGTTAATGAACTCATCCGTCTTGGTGCCCAGATTTCAGTCGATGGCCATCATGCATCGATCAATGGGGTACCCGAACTATCTGGTGCACCCGTTGAAGCTACTGACATTCGGGCCGGTGCTGGGCTGGTATTAGCCGCGCTCGTGAGTGAGGGCGAAACTACTGTAGATGCCGCATTTCACGTCGATCGTGGATATCCTAACTTTGCCGAACATTTGTGTTCCTTAGGTGCGAAAGTGAGCCGTGAATAGTGCCTCCCATTCCAGATCGAAACTTAGCTCTTGAATTAATCCGTGTTACAGAGACGGCAGCGATTGCCGCTGCTCCTTGGGTTGGGCGAGGTGAGAAAAATCTGGCCGATAAAGCGGCCGTTGAGGCGATGCGGCAGATGATTAATACAGTCGACATGGCGGGTGTAGTAATTATTGGTGAGGGTGAAAAAGATAACGCTCCGATGCTCCATAACGGTGAACATGTTGGAAACCAAGAAGGACCATCCTGCGATGTTGCCGTTGATCCCATTGATGGAACATCACTAACGGCAAATGGAATGAATGGAGCCATTTCAGTTATCGCTTTGTCCCCACGTGGAACAATGTATGACCCAAAAACTTCCTTTTACATGAATAAAATAGTTACTGGGCCAGAGGCCGCGCATGTAATTGATATAAATGCAACTACGGCCGAAAATATTATTGCCGTTGCCAATGCAAAGAATTTAGCGGTTAGCGATGTAACCGTAGTTGTTTTAAATCGACCGCGTCATGCTCAGCTGATTGAAGAAATTAGAGCAGCAGGCGCGCGAATCCGCCTCATTCAAGATGGTGACGTAGCTGCTGCAATTGAAACGGCGCGACCAAACACCGGTATTGATCTCTTGATGGGGATTGGTGGAACACCTGAAGGTGTTATTGCTGCTGCGGCGATGATTTGTTTAGGCGGTGCGATTCAGGGTCAACTTCATATCGATGGCAAAACATCGGGTGGAGTTTTATACACAAAGGATCTCATAAACTCTGAAGATGTTTTTTTAGCAGCAACTGGCATTACTGATGGAGAATTAATTAAAGGAATCCGCTACACAAGTTATGGTGCTATCAGCCAATCTATCGTGATGCGCGGTCAGTCAAAGACAGTTAGATTGATTGAAACCGAGCATCACTTGAAATAGGTTATTTACTAATAGTTTCCGTCAAAATCGAAACTCGATTATTTGCCACTGACAAGAAGCCACCACTGACGTTAAATACAGTGGTGTCTCCGTCAATTCCTTGAATACTAACTTCACCATCGGCAAGTACTCCAAATAGCGGGGCGTGATCTACCAAAATACCGAGATCGCCTTCAACTGTTCGGGCAGAGACAAAAATTGCCTCTCCCGACCAGACGCGCTCGGTTGGAGATACGAGTTCGACTGTAAGAGCCATGATCTATTTACTTTCCAACGCTCGCTGCAAGTTCAGCAGCTCTACGTTCTACATCATCGAGGCCGCCGCACATAAAAAAGGCCTGCTCTGGAAGGTGATCATATTTCCCGTCGGCAAGAGCTTCAAAGGCAGCGATAGTGTCGACCAACGGTACGAACGAACCTTCGATTCCAGTAAAGACCTTTGCTACAAATGTATTTTGCGATAAGAAACGCTGGATACGACGTGCGCGACCAACCAAAATGCGGTCTTCCTCCGATAGTTCATCGATTCCAAGGATTGCAATGATGTCTTGCAAATCCTTATACCTTTGCAAAATCTGCTTAATTCGGTTAGCGACACGGAAGTGGTGCTCACCGATATAGCGTGGGTCCAAGATGCGTGAAGTTGAGTCAAGCGGATCCACCGCTGGATAAATTCCAAGCTCGGAAATTGGACGTGACAAAACCGTTGTTGCATCTAAGTGCGCAAAAGTTGTGTGTGGCGCTGGGTCGGTAATGTCATCAGCAGGAACATAAATTGCCTGCATCGATGTAATCGAGTGACCACGTGTTGACGTAATGCGTTCTTGTAGCTGGCCCATTTCATCGGCCAAAGTTGGCTGATAACCCACGGCAGATGGCATACGACCAAGAAGCGTTGATACTTCAGAGCCGGCCTGAGTAAAGCGGAAAATATTGTCAATGAACAGGAGGACGTCCTGCTTTTGAACATCGCGGAAATACTCAGCCATTGTTAGAGCAGACAGTGCAACGCGAAGACGCGTGCCAGGTGGTTCATCCATCTGGCCAAATACCAAAGCGGTCTTATTAATAACACCAGTCTCGGTCATTTCCAAAAATAAGTCGTTGCCTTCACGTGTACGCTCACCAACACCGGCAAATACCGATACGCCACCAAAGTTTTCGGCTACACGGTAAATCATCTCTTGAATCAAAACAGTCTTACCAACACCGGCGCCGCCAAAGAGCCCAATCTTTCCACCCTTTACATAAGGGGTAAGAAGATCTATAACTTTGATACCGGTTTCAAACATCTCGGTCTTAGATTCCAATTGATCGAATGCTGGTGCATTACGGTGGATTGGCCAGCGCTCCTTGATATCCAGAGATGAAGTAGGAACATCCATTGATTCGCCAAGCGTGTTAAACACGTGCCCCTTTGTTACATCACCGACTGGAACTGAAATTGCCGCTCCGGTATCAGAAACTTCTGTGCCTCGGACCATTCCATCAGTTGGCTGCATAGAAATCGCGCGTACAAGATTGTCCCCGATGTGTTGGGCGACCTCCATCGTCAAAGTACGTGTTGTACCTGACAGCGTTACCTCCACGTGTAGCGCATTGAAGATCGATGGCATTGAATCTGCTGGAAATTCAATATCTACGACCGGTCCAATAACGCGAGCTACGCGACCTTTACCTGTTGATGCCGACATCATTCACTCCCTGCGCTAGCTGAGGCCAGCGCGTCTGCGCCGCCAACAATTTCACTGATCTCTTGGGTAATTTCAGCCTGACGGGCTGCGTTCGCAAGTCGTGTAAGTGACTTGATTAAATCATCAGCGTTGTCAGTTGCTGACTTCATTGCGCGACGCCGTGCAGCATGCTCGGAGGCAGCTGATTGCAACATCGCGTTAAATACTCGGGCCTCAATATACCTAGGCAAAAGTGCATTAAGCACAACGCCTGAATTAGGTTCAAATTCATACATTGGTAGCAGGCCAGATGGAATTGGTGCATCAGTTTCGACGACTTCAAGTGGGAGCATACGTTTTGCTAATGCATTTTGTGTGAGCATTGATTTAAATTCAGTAAAGACAATATGAATTTCATCAACACCATTGACATCGGTTTGTGCATCGGCAATAAATGCCTTAATTATTGCATCAGCAACCTCTTTGGCATTTTCATAGGTTGGATTATCTGAAAAGCCCGTCCAAGAACCAACCACTGCGCGATTACGGAAGCGGTAATAGTTAACGGCTTTACGGCCCACCAAATATGACGTTGTCTGTAAACCACGCTCTCTCAAAAGCGCCGCCAACTGTTCGCCCTCTTTAATCACGTTATTTGAATATGCCCCTGCCATACCGCGGTCTGCAGAGATTATTAAAATCGCCGCGCGAATTGGGTTTTCGGAAGCTGTGGTTAATGGGTGAATAGTTGATGAATACGAAGCAACTGCAGATACGGCGCGAGTCAATTCATTTGCATAAGGAGTTGATGCACTGACGCGTTGCTTTGCCTTAACAATCCGAGATGCCGAAATCAACTCCATTGCTTTCGTAATTTTTTTGGTCGCTTTAACCGAGCGCATGCGCCTGCGATATACGCGAAGTTGGGCACCCATGAGTTATCGCTTTACCGCCGGAGGAACATATTTAGTGATCTGCTCTGCGCTTTCGCCATCGAGGGCTTCGGCCGCTGCCTCATTAACGGCTACTGCCGCCGATGATTTAAAGATCTTCTTAAAATCATCAACAGCGCTTTGCATCTTTGCAACAGTGTCATCTTCTAACATCTTAGTCTCTGCTATCACAGTAAAAATATCTTTGTGTTCGCGGCCGATGAACTCTAAAAGCTCGGCTTCAAAGCGGCGAATATCTGCAACAGCAACAGAATCTAATGCCCCTGACGTACCTGCCCAGATTGAAACAATCTGATGCTCAAGTGAGTATGGTGAGTATTGTCCTTGCTTCAAAAGTTCAACCATGCGTGCGCCGCGTTCGAGTTGGGCCTTTGAGGCGGCATCTAAATCTGAACCAAAGGCTGCAAAGGCTTCAAGTTCGCGGAACTGAGCTAAGTCAAGACGCAATCGACCAGCGATCTTCTTCATCGCCTTAGTCTGTGCCGAACCACCCACTCGAGAAACAGAAATACCTACGTTAATTGCGGGGCGAACACCTGCATTAAATAAATCTGTTTCTAAGAAGCACTGGCCATCGGTAATTGAAATAACATTGGTAGGAATAAACGCTGAAACGTCATTTCCCTTCGTTTCAATAATTGGCAGGCCAGTCATTGAGCCGCCGCCGAGTTCGTCGGAAAGTTTTGCGCAGCGCTCTAACAGGCGTGAGTGCAAGTAAAAAACATCGCCTGGATATGCTTCGCGACCGGGTGGACGACGAAGCAATAATGAGACTGAACGATATGCCTCTGCCTGCTTTGAAAGATCATCAAAGACGATAAGAACATGCTCGCCCTTGTACATCCAGTGCTGACCAATTGAAGAACCAGTGTATGGCGCTAGATATTTAAAGCCTGCTGGGTCAGAGGCTGGAGATGCAACAATGGTTGTGTACTCCATTGCTCCAGCTTCTTCAAGTGCGCCTTTAACGGCAGCAATCGTCGAACCCTTTTGACCGATGGCCACATAAATACATTTAACTTGCTTCTTCTTGTCTCCAGATTTCCAGTTTTCCTTCTGGTTGATAATTGTGTCGACGGCTACTGCAGTCTTGCCTGTCTGGCGGTCGCCAATAATCAACTGGCGTTGTCCGCGGCCAATTGCCGTCATCGCATCGATTGCTTTAATTCCAGTGGCAAGTGGCTCCTTAACGGGCTGGCGCTGAACTACAGAGGGAGCCTGAAGTTCGAGTGCTCGGCGCGCATCGGCTTTGATTTCACCTTTGCCATCGATTGGACGACCCAGTGGGTCAACGACGCGACCTAAGAACGCATCCCCTACCGGAACAGAAAGAATCTCACCGGTACGACGAACTGACGTTCCTTCCTCAATTCCTTCGTAACCACCTAAGATAACGACGCCGATTTCCCGGACATCTAAGTTAAGTGCAAGACCGAGTGTGCCGTTTTCAAACTGCAACAACTCGTTTGCCATCGTTGATGGTAACCCTTCAACGCGCGCGATTCCGTCGCCTGCTTGGCTCACAGTTCCGACTTCGTCGCGAGCGGCAACGCCTGGATCATATGATTTAACAAAGTTCGCTAAGGCACCTTGGATTTCTGCCGGATCGATTGTGAGCTCTGCCATTTTTTTCTCCCTATTTCCTGTCGAACCTAATTAACACTGACTACGGCGCGAGCGGCCTTAGCCAAACGATTTGAAACTGTTCCATCAACTAACTCATCTGCAAATTTGACGCTAACTCCACCAATTACATGTGGATCAATCTCAATATTGATACGTACGGGTTGACCGACCTGTTTATTTAACACTGCCATAAGACGCTCTTGCTGCACCACACTCATGGGGCCGGCGATTTTGACCAGTGCAATAACACGGTTGCGATGGGCTGCAAGTGCATATGCATAATCAGCAAAGGCTGATTCAACACTGCGTCCACGCCATGAGTTAACAATTTGTGAGACTAACTTTACGGTTGACCCAGATGCACCCTTGAGAATCTCACTCACGAGCGTCTCCTTAGCAAGTTTTGCATCCGATGTCAGCGCTTTTCGAAGTTGCACCGAGCCTGCAATTGCGCGTGCTGCGGTAAAGATTTCCTCCTCGACACGGTCGAGTTCACCTGCGATATTGGCAGCTGCTGCCTCTGCCTCAATTGCAAGAGCTTCAATGACCAGTACAAGATCTTTAGGCGCCGACCATCGCATTGTTGAGATTTCGGTAATAACTCCAAGTGCGCTTTGGCCAATCTTTGATCCGAATAGTTCAGAGACAAAAGTCGCCTTTGACGCAGTATCCCGAGTCGAATCTGTTAATGCGCGACGTACTGCGATGTTTGTATTCAATACTTCGGCAACAAAAAATAGTTGCGTACTCAGAGTAGAGGCACCAATGTGATCTAACTGCCCATCTCTTACGGCAGCATCTAACGATGCGCGTGCAGACATCAGCGACGCACGACTACTACCTCCGAGGTGAGCTCTCATTACCACTTCTCGATTCCTCGGTTACTTTGAGTTTTCGAAGTCTTCTAAAAAGCGATCGACAACACGTGATTGACGTGCATGGTCATCGAGTGCTTCACCAACAATTTTTGAAGCGAGTTCAACGGCCAACGCACCAACTTCAGATCTAAGTGATGTGATTGCCGCTTGACGCTCGGCCTCGATTGATGCGTGTGCGGTTGCAGTAATGCGAGCCGCCTCTTCTTGTGCCTTTGCGCGGAGATCTTCAATAATGGATGCTCCCTGCACGCGCGCTTCTTCGCGCAAACTCTGCGCTTCCGATTGGGCTTTGGATAGTTGTTCGGTGTACTGAGCCAGAGCACGCTGTGCCTCTAACTGAGCTTTTTCGGCCCGTTCGATTCCACCTTGAATTGCATTGGTGCGTTCAGTAAATGCTTTTTCAAACATCGGCGTCACAAATTTGCGCAGCGTTAAAAAGAGAAGGGTAAAGGCGATCGCACCGACTATGAGTTCAGCAGTGTGCGGGATCAGTGGATTGATCTTTCCTTCGACAGCGGCCACGTTAACAAATTGCATCAGTTGTCCTTTGATTTGAATTCTTTAATTTAGAGAACAAATGCGAGAACGAGGCCGAAGAGAGCGAGGGCTTCAGCGAGGGCGAATCCAAGGAACGCAATTGGTTGTAGGACGCTACGTGCCTCTGGCTGACGTGCTACGCCATTGATATATGCGGCAAAGATAAGTCCGGTTGCTATTCCAGGACCAATTGCTGCGAGGCCAAAACCGACGAGGTTGAGTGTGCCTGTCATTTTCTTCCTTCTTTCCTAGGTGATTTACTTAGTGCTCGTCGGCAAGGGCGCCGGCGATATAGAGAGCTGCGAGCAGCGTAAAGATGTACGCCTGCAGGCATTGGACCATGAATTCAAAGAAGGTCAACACAATACCTATTCCGAAGGCAAATGGGCTGATCAACTTCAAACCAATAACACCTTGGAGCAGATGTTCTCCACCCAAGATAAAGACAAGCAAGAGCAAGTGACCCGCGAACATATTTGCAAAGAGACGAAGTGCAAGTGTCAATGGACGCACCACAAAAAATGTCAGGATTTCAAGAGGAGTAATAAGAATGTATGCCGCTTTTGGTACACCCGGCATGAACATAATCTCTTTGAAATACTTAAATGCACCTTGTTTGCGAATTCCAACATAGTGAAAGACAAGGTACACAGAGAGTGCCAAGATGTACGGAAATGAAATACGTGACATCGTTGGGAACTGCAGTAATGGGACAATCCCGAACACGTTGTTGACCAAAATGAATGTGAAGAGAGTAAACAGGTACGGCACGAAGCGTAAAAACTCGTGACCGATGACATCTCTAGCTAATCCGTTGCGCACAAAACCATATACAGATTCGCCAGCGAACTGCAGCTTAGAAGGCACAACAGCGGCTTTGCGCGATGCAAGGATGAAGAAGGCTGAGATTAGAATGACTGAAAGAAATAGTAAAAAAATCGGTTTTGTTGTCAATGCGTTCTCACCAAAAATCGGTGGCAGTTCAAAGTCACCACTACTTGGAGGAACAAATCCCTCACCTTGCGCCTCTGAAAGCAGTTGAACGCGCACGTAAAACTCCTTAAAAAATCACAGGTAGTGGACACGGGCTAAGACGGCACAACCCTAAGGGAAAGCGGGCGTAGTTGAGAAATCGGCCACCCTGGCACAGTGAGTTACGTGGCTCTCACTCTCGCCCGAAGCGAAGCCACACGAGGTAGATCGCCCCGCTGATTCCGACCAAGAGGCCAATGAGGGTGAAATAGTTCTTGTCCAACCACTTATCTAGTCCATAGCCGAACCCACCCCAAAAAAGCAGGCCAGATAAAAGGTATCCAAAGATTGACCACATCGCATTTTCTTCGCTCTTTGGCATCATCGCTCCTTCGGGTTTTGATCGGGGAGAGGTAAATGTAGGTGAAGTTTCATGAAACTTGCAATCTCGCCCCAGAGCCAGGCCACGGTGAGTGCAACTGCGGTGGCTCCAAAAGCGCTGCGACTGATGGCAGCGCGCTCTGTGAACTTAGCGATAGCCCAGAGTAAGAGCCCAAGAGCTAAGAGTTTGGCAAAGTAGGAAAAAAGCGCCAACGCCATCGTTGAAATTGGATCAAGGTCTCTAGTTATTCGCGAAACTGCAATGTGAATAATAAAAAAGATGACTGTTACGAACTGCGCTAGAAGCGCGCCGTAGAAACCACTTAGACCGCTAAAGAAGGCTGATGCTGCGAGAGAGACGATGCTCACAATTAGGGTTGGCCAAAAAACCCCGCGCAGTAACCGCGATTCATTGCTTCTCATATCGCCACCTTTTTACCGATTTTTGAAACTACGCCCGTGATAACGATGAGAACTATGGCGCTAAGTAATGCAATCCACCATGGTGCAAATGCCAAGACAGTCACAGGGAAAGCAATCGTTGCAGTCCATAAATACAAAATAATAGCCGCCTTTAACTGTGAGTTCCCGGCACTTAACAAACGATGATGCAAGTGTTCGTTATCGGGTGCAAAGGGAGACTTCCCAGCCCCTATGCGACGACCAACGGCTAACAATAAATCGGCCAATGGGATTGCAAGTACTGCAAATGGCAACAGCAGTGGTAAAAGAGTGGGACCTGCAGATTCAGCTGAAATCGCATTCGGATCTACTTGTCCCGTCAATGTAATTGCAGCAACTGCCAATAAGAGACCGAGCAACATTGATCCGCTATCACCCATGAAAATCCGTGCAGGGTGTGCGTTATGGGGTAAAAAACCGATGCAAAGACCAACTAGAACGGCGGTGATTAATGAAGGCGTACCTGCGCGGCTAAAGCCGTATTCAACCGCCAAAAGATATGCAAAAGCAAAGAATGCAATACCTGCAATAGCAACGATTCCAGCAGCCAAACCATCCATGCCATCGATAAAGTTAACTGCGTTGATAGTGATGACTACAATTAAAACAGTCGTTAATTGACCAATACTCGATGGCAAAGTGATGACACCGTTAATTGGCAACCAGAGAATTTGGATTCCGTATATCAACAAAATACCCGCCACAAAGACTTGCCCTGCTAATTTCGTCAACGCATCTAATTGAAAACGATCATCTAGGCTTCCCAGTAAAACGATGGCCGACGATGCTAGAAAAATCCCTTGTGATTCACGGCCAAAGGATTTACCGACTAAGGGAAGGTGATTAACGATTAAAAAAGTAAGGGCCATTGCCATCCACATCGCTACCCCACCCCAGCGGGCAGTTGGTGTTGTGTGAATATCACGGCCTCTGATTTTGGCAACTGCGCCAAAGCGAATCGCTTGAGTGCGAACCAACGGAGTAATCAGATAGCACAGGGCCGCTGATATAAGCAGGGTTACTAAATACTCGCGCACGAAATCAATTATGCTTGATAAATAGGGAAACGTGCGGTTAGTGCATGCACTTCGTTTCTAATTGCAGAATGAGTTGCGGCATCATCACTTGCAATGGCGCGCGAAATCAATTGTGCAATCACCTTCATCTCGAGCACTCCCATACCTTGTGTAGTTGTCGCAGGTGTACCAACTCGGACTCCACTTGTTATACCTGGCTTTTGAGGATCATTTGGAATGGAGTTCTTATTCATAACGATTCCCGCAGCTCCGCAACGCTCGTCGGCTACTTTGCCTGTTACTCCAGTACTGCGAATATCCATCAATGCTAAGTGAGTTTGAGTTCCACCAGATACTGCGCGCATACCCTCTACTTCAAGGGCCGCGGCTAGCGCCTTTGCATTAACAATTACATCCTTGGCATATTTTTGAAATTCCAACGTTGCACATTCAGCTAGCGCTACGGCTTTGCCTGCGACTGCCGACATAATCGGCCCGCCCTGCATGCCCGGAAAAACCGCCTTGTCTATAGCTGTGGCATGTTCAGCTTTAGTCAAAATCATTCCACCGCGTGGACCGCGCAAAACTTTATGTGTTGTAAAGGAGACGACGTCGGCATAAGGCACTGGAGAGGGGATCGCTTTACCTGCAACTAGACCGATAAAGTGGGCTGCATCTACCCACATGATTGCACCGACTTCATCGCAAATTGCGCGAATCTTTTCAAAGTCAATCAGCGAAGGATAGGCAGTTGCACCAGAACAAATCATCTTTGGTTTGGTTGCGATAGCTTTATCGCGTAATTCGTCATAATCAATAAGTTCATTATCGGAACGAACTCCGTAAGACTCGACGTTAAACCATTTACCAGAAAAATTAACTGCCGAGCCATGAGTTAAGTGACCACCGTGTGGCAAAGACATCGCTAATACGGTATCCCCCGGCTTAGTAAAGGCTTGATACACGGCGACGTTGGCACTTGCACCTGAATGTGGTTGAACATTTGCATGATCGGCACCAAATAAACTTTTCGCACGCTCGATAGCTAAAAACTCGGCTTTGTCTACTTCCTCGCAGCCACCGTAGTAACGCTTTCCTGGATAACCCTCGGCGTACTTATTCGATAGCGTCGACCCCATTGCTGCTAAAACCGCAGGTGATGTGAAGTTCTCCGAAGCTATGAGTTGCAGATTAGTTTGTTGTCGCTTGAGTTCAGATAAAAGAACCTGCGCTATCTCTGGATCTTGTCGGGTTAACGCATCAAAATCGGGACCATAAAAAGTAGGCATGCCGCAATCTTATAGCCAAGGAGTTCAAGGCTTATAGTCCAGTGGCTCCAGGGACGATACTTCGAATCTCTTGTAATGTGATTGCCCCGATGCGTGTGACTCGAACGCCGGTGTCATCGGCCTCTAGAACGGTTGTCATCGGGCCTTTGCGAAGCGCGCCGTTATTAAACTGCAACGCTAAATCCGAGTCGAGAACAACGATATCGCTCAGCGCTTTAGGAGATGGACGTCCCACGCGTGCACCACTTGCAACGGCCAATGGTCCGCTAACTGCCAATAACGCTTTTGCAAATTTATTTCTAGGAACACGAATGCTGATTCGATCTAGTTGATTGGCATCACCTAAATCCCAATTCAATCCCATTTGTGGACGCAGATTCATCGACAACATTCCTGGCCAGAACTTTTTCATTAAAGCTGCGATTTCTGGCGTAATTTCGCGCACAACACCTTGAGCAGTTTTTGAATCACCAACCATGACTTGTGCGGCGGTAAACAAGGGATCTCCCCTCAACACATGCATCGAACGTACGGCTTCGTGCTTGAATGCATCACATGCATATACATAACTATGTTCAAGTGGAATCGCGATGATATATCCATCGGCAATCGCTTTTAAAGCTTTTTTTAGATGGTTGCTGAGCTCGCCCTTTTTTAGATCGATCACTTTGCCCATGTCTACCTTCTCACAGCACTTGACCAACGGGGACGACCAAGGAGGTCATCGTGGAGTGCAATATCTTCAAAATCTACGGCTAATTCAGTAGCAATTGCAATTGCTTGATTTTCGGAGTGTTCAATGACTAAAACGCCGGCTGGTTTCAACAATCTAGCCGCAGCTTCGATAAATAATTTTGGAAGTTCCATTCCTGTTACTCCGCCAAATAGCGCGATATGGGGTTCAAATGCAATTACATCACGAGGAAGTTGTCCTGAATTTGGAATATAAGGTGGATTAGCAATGACAACATCGCATTTCACTCCGGGCAAAACCTCTGCAACGTCACCTTCAACTACGCGCACATTGTGGGCAATAACCGAGACGTTTCGTTTAAGCCAGTAAATCGCCTCTGGCGATTTTTCGACGGCAATCACGCGGGCTTCAGGTGCCTCAGTTGCTATTGCCAAGGCCAGTGCTCCTGAACCTGCACCCAGATCTATGACACTAACGGGCGCTGGCAGATTCTTGATATGCGCCAACACCGCATCTACTAAGAGTTCAGATTCAGGTCGAGGTACTAAAACACCTGGACCAACTTCAATCTCCAAATAGCGAAAAGGTGCAAGACCAGTTATGTATTGCAATGGTTCATGATTGATTCGTCGATCCAACAATGCAAAAAACTGCTCTTCAATGATGCCGGTATCACTAACTGCAGACAGCATCGTTTCAACGAGAACCACATTATGGAGATCCATCCGAGGCAGACCCAAAACGTGTGCCATGAGGTGCTCGGCATCAGTTTGAATGATTCCTGATTGCTCTAACTGTGACTTCGCTATGCGCAATATCGCCTTAATATCCATGAAGATTTAGTTTGTGTTGGCTAAACGAGCAGCTTTATCGGCATCGATGAGGGCTTGAATCATGTCATCGAGATCACCATTTAAGACCGCATCCAAATTATTTGATTTGTAGTTAACACGATGATCACTAATTCGATTTTCCGGATAGTTATATGTGCGAATTCGCTCTGATCTATCTACGGTACGCACTTGGCTTTTGCGCTCGGCCGATGCCGCGGCCTCTTGAGCCTCTTGCGCGGCGGCTAATAAACGTGCACGAAGGATGCGAAGTGCCGACTCCTTATTTTGAAGTTGACTCTTCTCATTCTGGCACGAGACAACAATCCCCGTTGGAACGTGGGTCAGACGAACTGCAGAGTCGGTTGTATTCACTGATTGTCCGCCAGGACCTGATGAGCGAAATACGTCCACACGTACATCGTTCATATTTAATTCAACATCGACTTCTTCGGCCTCGGGCAGGATTAATACCCCGGCCGCGGATGTATGAATACGTCCTTGGCTCTCGGTCTCTGGAACGCGCTGAACACGGTGCACACCGCCCTCGAATTTGAGTCGCGCATACGGGGATTCACCAGGGGCCGAACTTCCTTTAGATTTAACTCCTACAGATATATCTTTATAACCACCCATTTCACTTTCAGTCGCATCGATTATTTCAACTTTCCAGTTGTGGCGTTCGGCATAACGCATATACATGCGCAGTAAATCTCCGGCAAAGATCGCCGATTCATCTCCTCCTGCACCTGCTTTAACCTCCAAAATAACATCGCGATCATCGTTTGGATCGCGCGGAAGTAATAACTCTTCTAACTTCTGCGCCGCGCGCGAGGCAACTTCCTCCAATGCCGGAATTTCAACTGCAAAGTCGATATCGACTTGGGCTAACTCTTGAGCGGCCAACACGTCATCTTCGGCCGATTTCCAAGCATTAAAACCGGCGACAACGGGACCTAACTGGGCATAACGGCGGCCCAGTTTGCGGGCATTTGCTTGGTCATTATGAATCTTTGGATCGGCCATTGCCGCCTCTATTTCGGCGTATTCGCGAACCATTTCGTGTGCTGATGCAAATCGATCGTTGCTCAATGGGCTCCTCCTAATCTCTTAAAGTGTCGTCATACTTGGTGCGAAGAAAATAAAAAAACCGCGAGCGCAACCATTAAGGCTGCGATGCGGTCTCTTTAAAAAGCTACTTAGTAGTCGTGGAATTCGCTTCATTCTCTTTATTGGCGAGCTTTCCAAAGCGCTCCTCGAACTTAGCCACACGACCACCAGTATCAAGAATGCGCTGCTTGCCGGTATAAAAGGGGTGGCATACAGAACAGACTTCGACGTAGATTGAGCCACTTGCAACTGTTGAGCGAGTAACAAACTTCTCACCGCAGCCACACGTAACTTGGGTCTCTTTATACTCTGGATGAATCTCTGGTTTCATGTGAATTTCCCTAATTTTATGCCTGGGTCCTGCACTCTTTTTTAAGAAAGCAAGTGAACCAAGCGGATTGGTTAACGTGGTTAAGAGTAGGCCAAAGCGCTACTTTTATGAAATTTACGCCTAATTACTTGCTGTCATCAGGTCCAGAAGTAGTCTTCTGAATCTGCATCAAGAATTCAACGTTGGACTTTGTGCCCTTCATCTTCTCAAGGAGAAGTTCGAGAGCGGCTTGGGGTTCAAGTGCATGCAGAACGCGACGAAGTTTCCAGACGATATTGAGTTCTTCAGAACCCATGAGGATTTCTTCCTTACGTGTACCCGATGCAACAACGTTAACGGCTGGAAAAATTCGCTTATCTGCAAGACGACGATCCAGAATTAACTCCATGTTTCCAGTGCCTTTGAACTCTTCGAAGATAACTTCATCCATGCGCGAACCGGTATCAACCAGCGCGGTTGCAAGAATCGTTAATGATCCGCCATCTTCAATATTTCGAGCAGCACCGAAGAATTTCTTTGGTGGATACAGAGCAGCGGAATCAACACCACCAGAGAGAATACGGCCCGATGCAGGTGCAGAGATGTTATATGCACGACCTAGGCGCGTAATCGAATCCAGAAGAACAACAACGTCGTGACCTAGTTCGACAAGACGCTTTGCGCGTTCAATGGCAAGCTCTGCAATTGTTGTGTGATCATCGGCTGGGCGATCAAAGGTTGAAGCGATAACTTCACCTTTAACGCTGCGCTGCATGTCAGTCACTTCTTCGGGACGTTCATCGACTAGAACAACCATCAAGTGACACTCGGGGTTATTTGTTGTAATCGCATTAGCAATTGCCTGTAAAACCATCGTCTTACCGGCCTTAGGTGGAGAAACAATAAGTCCGCGCTGGCCTTTACCAATTGGTGCAATCAAATCAATAACTCGAGTCGTTAAAATCTGTGCTTCGGTTTCAAGACGCAAGCGCTCTTGCGGATAAAGCGGTGTCAATTTGCCGAATTCAACGCGGTTGCGAGCCTCATCTGGGCTCATGCCATTAACGCTTTCAAGGGTAATGAGCGCGTTGAACTTCTCTTTGCGCTCACCTTCGCGCGCTTGACGAACTTGGCCTGTAACGACGTCGCCTTTGCGAAGTCCATTTCGGCGCACTTGCTGCAATGTTACATACACATCATTTGGACCAGGCAAATAACCAGTTGTGCGGATAAAGCCGTAACTATCGAGAATGTCGAGTAAACCACTGACTGGAACTAAAACATCATCCTCGCTCAATACCGGTTCGCGCTCTTCACGTGGTGCACGCTCACGAGTATTGCGGTCACGGTTTCGATCTCTCCCACGACTGCGGTCGTTACGGTTTCCTCGATCGTTGACATTAGATGGGGATTCATCATCTGAATCATCATCTGAATCTTGGGTGTTACTGGAGGCGGGCTTACTCTCCTTCTTACGAGTATTACGTGCCTCCCGGCGCGCTTCGCGCTCTGCTTTTGCCGCTTCGCGATTTTTAGCCTGTAAATCGGCAATCGCTTCGACTAAAGCATCTTTCTTCATTTTTGCTGCACCATCAACGCCTAATTGCGCGGCCACAACCTTTAATTTAGGGAGTGTCATCGCAGCAAGCTCGGGACTCTGTGAACGTACTGGCTCTTGTGTTGTTGTCATCTGTTTCTTTTCGCTATTGGTCTAGGGGTTTATACGTAAAACCCATAAAACCGTGGATTATGTGTCTTAATTATCTGATGTGTTTCTGACCAAAATAAAAGGTCTAGCAGATGGCTAGAGGGTAGCAGGGGCTGCGCCTTAGAGCAAAATTAGGATGGGTTCTCAAAAATGAGTTCTCTCAAACCTTACACAGCAGGAGCTCATCCAACCACCCACGAGGAGGTGCTACGTTAATCGAATTCTTAATAGGCCAACCGACTTTTGTGCACTTACCCTGAAACCACGCTCACTCACTGTGAGTGTAAGGCAAGATGAATCGCCATCGCTCTGCTCAAAGTTAAAGCCTTCGCGCTAACCCGGTTGTAGGTACTCTATGGTGAGAGAATCCTGCGAGTGCATCCCTTCCAATGGGTTAGATTGCTTCGTTGAGAAGGTTGTAGCCAAGTACCACTCTCTCCTTGGCATAACGTGTTGCCAAAAGAGGCCAGATCTCGAGAGTCTGATCGAAATCAGAATTTGAGGGCAGGTTTTTGTCAGCATGGAAACCCGTATATAGATCAACGGCCTTTCGGAATGCTGGGGTATTGAGATCGACGTTTCCGTTTTATCAATGACGTCACAGCCGGCTGACCAAGTCAGTACAACAGGAAAGGCGTTGTCCCACTGAGGAATGTAATAACCGTATTTACCAGTTGAGCTATTAGTGAGAGTCTTTGCATCTGCGCGCCATTGCTCCCATGTCTTAGGCGGATTGTTAATACCTGCGGCCTTAAGAAGATCGCTACAGTAAGAGAGCGCAAGGGCTCGCTGAGATCACCTAGTGAGATAGTTAGAGTCAGAGGGTAGATTGAAAAATTACGAAGAAATCAGACTCGCGCCGTGGCGAGATATACCAAGGGCCATAGCGGTGAATTTCTCACCCGCGGCTCGAGTGAGCTCATCTACTTCCACCGCTCCCCCTATATGAAGAACTAAAACAGTGGGACCGGCACCTGAAATAAATGCAGCAACCCCTGCTTTACGAAGTTTTGTGAGAAGGGCAAATGAGGCAGGCATCGCTTCGGCTCGATATGTCTGATGTAAAAAATCCGCCGTCGCGGTGTGAAGTAAATCAGGGCGGTGTTGTAGCGCATGAACGAGAAGTGCGGTGTTTGCCGAATTCTTCACTGCATCGGCATGCGTGACTAATTCGGGAAGCATTTTACGCGCCTTAAATGTTGAAACCATTATCGATGGCACGAAAGCAATGGCGCTAATTCGAGGATCAACCTCTAACTGCACTGAGCGAGCCACGTCGTGTCCGTGTTGATTCTCTTGCCAAGCAACCGTTGAACCGCCGTATATTGCCGCGGCAACATTGTCGGGGTGTCCCTCAATCTCACTTGCCAAATTCAACATGTCATCATTGCTCATCCGTTCATTGCCACCTAAGACAAGTGCGCGTGCAAGTGATAAGCCACCAACAATTGCACTTGCCGAAGAGCCAAGTCCTCGGCTATGAGGAATAACATTTAATGCACGCAGGGCTACTCCGCGAGGTTTTCCGCCAAAAAATTCAAAACCTTTATACATAGATTTAATTACTAAGTTCTTTTCATTGCGGGGCAGATTCTCAGCACCCTCACCCGTAATATCTATATCAATGATTACTTCATCTAGAACTTGTGCGATGTATCGGTCGTAGAGAGCAAGGGCTAAACCTAAGCTGTCAAAGCCAGGTCCAAGATTGGCACTCGTTGCCGGCACTTGTACCTGCATAGGTTGGGCTTTAAAAACTGGTTTCATTTTACTTAAAACCTAAAGCCTTCGCAGCAGCTTGAACATTGACCGAAATTGCTACGGGCTTTTTCGCACTTTCCAAAGCATATTGAATATCTTTTAAACCGTGGCCTGTAACGGTAATTACGATGGTTTTGCCCTTTGGTAATTTGCGCGCTTTTTTTAATTTAATGAGTCCGGCTAAACCGGCCGCCGATGATGGCTCAACAAAGACTCCCTCTTTAGCTGCGATGAGACGGTATGCCGCAAGAATCTCTTTATCTGTAACTGAGCCAATCACACCACCTGACGAATCGCGCGCTTTCACGGCCTGTTCCCAGGAGGCCGGATTTCCTATGCGAATTGCGGTTGCGATGGTGTCTGGGTTCTTAACGATTTTGCCCTTTACAATCGGCGCTGCCCCAGCGGCTTGAAAGCCATACATCGCCGGCAAAGAAGCGGCCATGCCATCTGCGTGGTACTCCTTATAGCCCTTCCAGTAAGCGGTGATATTTCCCGCGTTACCAACTGGCAGGGCATGAATATCTGGAGCCTTGCCTAACATATCGACGACCTCAAAAGCTGCAGTTTTCTGACCTTCAATTCGAAATGGATTAACGGAGTTAACAAGTGCAACGGGATAGTTATCAGATAGTTCGCGGGCCAGCCTTAAGCAATCATCAAAATTGCCATTTACTTGAACAATAGTTGACCCATGAATAAGGGCTTGAGCAAGTTTGCCCATTGCAATCTTTCCTTTAGGAATTAAAACTGCCGGTATCATTCCAGCCTTTACGGCATACGCTGCAGCAGAAGCCGAAGTATTTCCCGTTGAAGCACAGATGACGACCTTTGCACCGGCTTCAGCCGCTTTTGAAATTGCCATAGTCATGCCGCGATCTTTGAAAGATCCGGTTGGATTGAGACCTTCATATTTAATCCAGACGTCATTGCCTAATAACTCTGAAAGAAATGCCGCATGAATAAGTGGAGTGCCACCTTCTAGCAATGTGATTATTGGAGTGTTTGGATTAACTGGTAAACGGTGACGGTACTCCTCAATGACACCTCGCCATTGATGGGCACCTACTTTCCCAACAACACTAATTTTTTCAGATTCTTTCTTAACTGATCTCTTAAAAATCGCCATTTAAGAAACCGCGCCTTCAACACGAATTACCGATTCAACCTTACTTACAATTTCCATTGCCGTTAACTTCTCAATGCAGGCAGTCAAGGAAGATTCAGAGGCTGCGTGAGTAACGACTACAAGTTCGGCGTCCTTGCCAAGTCCTGACTGGCGAACAGTTTGAATTGAAATATCTTCACTTGCGAAAGTTTGAGCAATAGATGCTAAAACACCAGATTTATCGGCCACTTGTAAGCGTACAAAGAACTGTGATTTAACTTCGCCCATTGGAGCAATATCTAAATCGGCGTAATCAGACTCTCCATAACCAACAGTTGAATATGCACGGTGTCTAGTGACGGCGACTAAATCACCCAAAATAGCTGAAGCCGTTGGTGCGCCCCCTGCCCCTCGGCCGTAAAACATTAACTCTCCAGCGGCTTCAGACTCCACGTACACCGCGTTAAATGCATTTCGAACTGAGGCCAGAGGATGCGAGTTGGGCAGAATTACTGGATGCACGCGCACTGAAATCTCATCTTTTACCGTGAGTTCGGCTATGGCCAATAACTTGATAATACAGCCCATAGATTTGGCAGCATTCACATCATCGATAGAAATTGATGTAATGCCTTCACAATAAACCTCATCGATTGTTACGGTACTGTGAAAGGCAAGGCTTGCTAGTAGGGCTGCCTTTGCCGCGGCATCGTGGCCGCCAATATCGGCCGTTGGATCGGCCTCGGCAAAACCCAATTCTTGTGCCTCTCGTAGGACTTCGGCAAACTCTCGGCCTTCTTCATGCATTTTCGTCAAAATATAATTAGTTGTTCCGTTAACAATTCCCATCACACGAGTTATTTGATCACCAGCCAACGATTCACGCATGGATCGGATAATAGGAATCGCACCAGCAACCGCGGCTTCGTAATACAAATCTACTTTCGCAGCATCTGCGGCGTTAAAGAGTTCATGACCATGTGTTGCAAGCAGAGCTTTGTTGGCGGTAATTACCGATTTCTTATTTTTAATCGCCTCTAGAATTAAGGTGCGTGCTGGTTCAATTCCACCTAAAACTTCGACAACAATATTGATTTCGGGGTCAGTAACTATCGAATGTAAGTCTGTAGTAATCAATGAGGCGTCAATTCCTTCTCGAGCCGTATTGGTGCGTACTCCAACTTTTTTCAAAACAAGTAATGCACCTGAGCGATCTGAGAGTTCTTGACGATCAGATTGAAGCAAGCGAGCAACTTGACTGCCCACAACTCCAGCACCCAGCATCCCAATTGAGATTGTTTTCAAACCTGCGTCCATGCGGGTTATTCTTTCACAGATGCCGCTAACGGCGTTAAATATCTAATCCCAACAAATCGGCCTCAGTCTCTCGACGAACAATCACACGGGCTTTTCCATCATTAACTGCAACAACTGGAGGACGTGGGACATGATTGTAATTACTGGCCATACTTCGTCCATATGCACCAGTTGCAGGAGTAGCAAGCAAATCTCCTGGAGCAATATCATCAGCTAGAGCAATGTCGCGAATAAGAATGTCGCCGGTTTCGCAGTGTTTGCCGACTAAACGGGTTGAAATGAGTTCACTGGTACTAGTTCGATTTGCGAGAACTGCAGTGTAATCGGCGGCATATAAAGCCGGCCTAATATTTTCGCTCATGCCTCCATCAACGGAAATATAACGTCGACTCTTACCATTTTCTAGCACCACATCTTTTACAGTGCCAACTTCATACAAAGTTAGCATTGATGGGCCAACGATTGCCCTACCTGGTTCGATTGAAATTTGAGGCACCGCCAAATTATGCATGCGGCAGTTCGTGGTAACGGACGTTGCCAGAGCTTTTATTGCAACTGATGGTTCTAACTCTTCATCACTTGGCAAATAATGGATTCCATATCCTCCGCCTAAATTGAGCTCAGGGAGTTCAGAAGAAAACACATCTCGATATTGAGCTAACAGGGCAATCAGCCGCTCGGCACTGATTGCAAATGAATCAGTATCTAAAATCTGCGAACCGATATGAGCATGAAAACCGTGCAGTTTTATTGAAGTATGTTTGTGTACTTCTTCAATCGCCTTCCATGCAGCGCCACTGGCAATTGAAAACCCAAATTTAACATCTTCGTGGGCAGTTGCAATCGATTCATGCGTATGCGCCTCGATGCCAGGAGTTAAACGAAGTAAAATTTTCTGCACTACGCCATATTTATTTGCAACGGCGCTCACACGTTCGATCTCAACCAAAGAATCAATCACGATTGTTCCTACGCCCACCAAAACTGCCTTATCGATTTCAGCTAACGATTTATTATTGCCATGAAACTCAATCTTTTCTGGATTGATTCCACCGGCAAGGGCAACGGAGAGCTCTCCCCCAGTACAGACATCGATACCAATTCCAATATCATTGATCCAACGTGCTACTTCGGTACAGATAAAAGCTTTAGCTGCGTAGTAAACCATTCCAGCGCTTTCATTAAAAGCCAGCTTCAGGGTGCGGTCCCAATTTATCGCACGAGAACGAAAATCGACCTCATCCAAAATAAATACAGGCGTTGCAAACTCGTTAGCTAGAGCCGTTGCTGTAAGACCCGAGATTGATAACTCATTTCCTATTAAAACATTAACTGACCACATAGTTACATCCTCTCCGGTGCGCTTACACCTAATAAATCGAGTCCATTGGCAATGACCGTTCTCGTGGCTGAGCATAGAAGTAACCGTGCGATATGCAGGGGCGATGGATTTTCTTCACCCATTGGCAGCACACGACAATCTGCATAAAAACCGTGATATGTGCCGGCTAAATCCTCAAGATAACGCGAAATGCGGTGAGGCTGGCGCAACTCTGCCGCGGTAGCAACAACGCGCGGGAAGTTTGCAAGTGCACCTAAAAGCTCATTTTCGCGATCATGAATTAACTGAGATGCATCAAAACTCTCTACATCAAGGGGGATTTTTAGCTCACCTGCATTGCGCAGAACCGCGGTAATTCGTGCATGGGCGTACTGGACATAATAAACCGGGTTTTCATTTGTGTTGCGTTTTAAAATATCAATATCCATAACCATCGGAGTATCCACCGGATATCTAATTAATGTGTATCTGGCCGCATCTACGCCAACTTTTGCGACTAGCTCTTCAAGAGTAATAATTGTACCCGCGCGTTTTGAGAGCTTTACTTCTTGGCCTGCCTCCATAATCTTTACTAACTGACCAATGAGCACATGAATGTTGTACTCGGGATCATCGCCAGCACATGCTGCCGTCGCTTTTAGCCGGCCAACATAGCCGTGATGGTCAGCACCCAACATATAAATACAGATATCAAAGCCGCGTTCGCGTTTATTAATGTAATATGCAGTATCAGATGAAAAATAAGTAAGCGAGCCATCAGATTTTATTAAAACTCGATCTTTATCATCACCGAAATCAGTTGTGCGTAACCATACTGCGCCCTCGAGTTCAAAGACATGACCCTGGGCGCGAAGTTTTTCGACACCGTGCTCGACGGCGCCTTGATCGTGTAAAGAGCGCTCTGAAAACCAGATATCGAAGTGCGTGCCAAAATTATCTAACGTTTGTTTCTGATCCTTTAACTGCAGAACATATGCTGCCTCGCGGAATGCGACGAGCCGATCACCGACTGGAAGCGAAGCGATTGTCGGATCAACCTCAAGGACCTCTTTGGCTAGATCAACAATGTAATCACCTTGGTAACCATTTTCAGGTATCGCTTCGCCAAGGGCTGACGCCTCAATAGATGCTCCGAATAGATCCATCTGATTGCCGCGGTCATTAATATAAAACTCACGGGTGACGTCGGCGCCGACGGCACTGAGCACTCTTCCAAGTGCATCGCCAACCGCTGCCCAACGTGTATGTCCCAAATGCAGAGGTCCCGTTGGATTTGCACTAATAAATTCGAGATTTATGCGAACTCCATTGAGCGAATTGCTATGGCCAAAATTTTTTCCGGACTCTAAAATTTTCCAGACAAGTTTGGCTTGGCCAGCGCGATTTAAAGTGATATTTATAAAGCCAGGACCTGCAATCTCTAACTTTGAGATTTCATCGGTGCTGCTTAAGTGATCAATGATGATCTGCGCAACATCACGAGGGCTCTTTCCTGCCGACTTGGCTAACTGCAGAGCCACGGAGGTGGCATAGTCACCATGGGATCGATTCTTGGGCCGATCTAATGTGATGGTCGCTGGAGTTGCACTCAATATCTCGCCAGTCGAGATAGCTCGATGTATCGCGGCTTTTATCGCGGTTTCAAGAATCTCTACCTGTGATGACACGTGCCAAGGTTACCGTCGCGACCCTTGAGGCGTTACCTAATTGTTAGGTAATTGATTGGTTTTCATCAATTTGGCTAGTGACGAAATTGAACATCTCTACTAATGTTGCGCGGTAGATGCACTCTCCTCATGGGGGCAGGAAAATCTTCGCCCTGGGGTGCTTCTCCTTTCGAAAGGTGTTTCATATATGACAAAGCGCCGCCTCGCGATAACTGCAGCTTTTGCTGCAATTGCAATCGTGCTCACAGGTTGCTCAAAAGCCGACAAAGCTGCAGATAGTTTCGTCGGAGTAATTCTTCCAGATGCAGCATCATCAAATCGTTGGGAAACTGCTGATCGCGGTTTCTTACAAGCAGCCTTTGATGCCGCCGGAGTTAAAGTAGATATTCAAAATGCAAATGGTGATAAGGCCGCATTTGCAACAATTGCAGATCAAATGCTTACAGCTGGTGCCAAGGTTCTCATTCTTGTAAACCTTGACTCAGATTCAGCTAAAGCAGTTCAAGACAAAGCAGCTAAGCAAGGTGTAAAGACAATCGACTACGACCGTCTAACACTTAATGGCTCAGCTTCATACTACGTTTCATTCGACAACGAGGCCGTTGGCCGACTTCAGGGTGAGGGCATTAAGTCTTGCCTTGATGCTGCAGGAAAAATGAAGGCACGTATCGTTTACTTGAACGGTTCACCAACAGATAACAATGCAACTCTTTTCAAGGCTGGATATGACTCAGTGCTACGTCCTTTGATCGATTCAAAGGCTTACACACTCGTTGATGACCAGGCTGTCCCAGATTGGGATAATGCAAAGGGTGGAGTCATTTTCGAACAGCAGTTATCTAAGGCTGGCGGCAAGCTCGACGCAGTTGTTGCAGCTAACGAAGGTCTTGGACTTGCAGCTGTAGCAGTTCTTAAGAAGAACAAGCTCAATGGCAAGGTCTGCGTATCTGGACAAGATGCAACTGTTGATGGATTGCGTGCAATCCTTACCGGTGATCTCTCAGGTACTGTTTACAAGGCAATCAAGGCCGAAGCAGAAGGCGCAGCAACTCTAGCAATTGCATTGCTTAAGGGCGAGGCTGCAACAACAGCTACAGGTTCTGTAAATAACGGAACCGTAGATGTGCCTTCAGTTCTCTTGGTACCAGTTGGAATCACAAAGGCAAACGTCAAGGACGTTATTGCTGATGGCTTCCAGAAGAAGGAAGATGTCTGTAAGGGCATCGAAGCTCTCTGCACAGCGAACGGAATCTAAACTCCGTACCTGCTAGGCAGTAAAGAATAAGAGTTGGGGGGGGGGGGGGGGGGGCGGGGCGCCCGCAGCGA
>JANYCW010000003.1 GCA_025360085.1 Actinomycetes bacterium | reverse complement strand
CTAGAAATTGGAGAAGCAACTTCTAGTTGCACAGTTATTTTTTTAAGGACTGGATTAACTTCGCGGGCAGCAACTTCAATTGCAGTTGGGCGACCGGCTTTGCGTTTACGCGCAATAACACGACCATCCTCAATTAGTTCGCCTCCCCAGACACCGGCTGGCTCTTTGCGAGATAGCGCACCCTCTAAACACTGCGAGCGCACAGGGCATCCACCACAGAGCGATTTCGCTTCGGCAATGGCTAAGTCATTTTCGGAGAAGTACATCTCAGGATCTGCCGTGTGGCAGGGCAAATTAAATGATGAACCATCGCTGTGTGTGCCAGTTACGGCATCCAAACCGATCTTCTTATCTGCCCAGCCTGGTATTAGTAGTTCGCTGAAGAGAACGCTCATCGTCCTCACCTCTTCTCTCCTAGTGGTACTGCGCTTGTACTCGTTGTCGTGAATTTATCTAAATGTTTTCCATATTCTCTTAGATAATGAAAAAGGGCCCGAATCCTTTGTGGATTCGAGGCCCTTGGCTTCTGTTCTCATTCGATTCTTATCGAGTAGAACTCCAAGTGGCCCCGTATTCGGCATAAAAGGCTGCGTAAAATGCAGGCTTTGCGGTATGCCAAGCGGTTCGCTTATTGGTCGTATGAGCAGAAGGAATCGCTGCAGAACGCATTGCGTCCGCCGATACGAATGATGTGTTAGACATATTCGTTTCCCCTTATCTGTCTCACCCTCATTTCGCCAAGAAATGTAGGAGTGGCAAGAGTAAAGCATGGGTAGATGCTCGCGCAAGTTAATTAACTCAATTATCTCTCATCACAGGAGATTTCCAGGAATTATTGCGGAATAAGGCCGGCTTCTACGAGAAAGCGAGATGGTTTGCCGCGATAGCTTAAGTGCAGATCCACTTTAGCCCGTGTGATTCCAACGTAAAAAAGCCGTCGTTCTTCATCGATGGATGCTTGGTCATTGCTAGCCGATGAGTTTTCTAGCGGCAACAGACCTTCGCTGACTCCCATGAGAAATACGCGCTCCCACTCCAGACCCTTTGCTGCATGCAAAGTTGCAAGCGTTGTAACCGGCATTGTAGGTGGATTATTCTGCTGAACTCGATCTTCGAGTTCGCGTAGGTATGTGCGCAAATTCTTTGGAGTAAAACCAGAGTCCCCATCTAATTCGCGCGCTAAATGCAACAGCGCGGCGATGCCATCTATGTGAGCGCCGCTCAAAAAGGGCTGTGCCAGAGTCCGTAGTTCATCTAGCCATGTGACGCCTTGCGTTGGGATGACTGATGCGTTTCGCACTAACCGTAAAAACTCTCGAACATCGCTGCGATCAAAGAATCGATCGCTATTGCGCACTTGATACGGCAGTTTGGCGGCATTCATCGCACGCTCGAGAACCTTAAGCTGGTTATTAGTGCGCGCTAATACCGCAATCTCTTGGGCCTGCGTACCTTCGCTCAGCAGTTTCTTAATCCAATCAACGATCCCAGCAATCTCATTGCTCTCATCTTTAAAGGCATCCACCGATGGCTTATCACCATGGGCATTGAGTGCAACGAGCTCTTGGCCCATTTTTGCTTTGCGCAAAATACTATTAGCCATAAAAATAATTTCAGGAGTCGAGCGATAGCCCGTGGTCAAGCGAACAACTTCTGCCTCTGGAAAGCGATGAGTGAATGAGTTTAAGAAAACTGGAGTTGCACCGGCGAAGGAGTAAATCGTCTGAGCTGGATCTCCAACAACGCAGATCTCTTGGCGAGAGCCGAGCCATGCATTTATGAGGCGCTGCTGCAAAGGAGAAATATCCTGATACTCATCCACGGTAAAAAATCGGTATTGATCATGAACGCGTTCGCGGACTTCGCGCTCTTGTTCAATCATCGCCGTTGTAAGCAGTAATACATCTTCAAAATCCATAGCCCGCTCTTGTTGCTTAACTGATTCATAGGCGGTGTAAACCTTAGCAATTTGCTCTGCGCTAACGCGCGGCTTTGTGGAGCGCTTGCCGAGCTCGGATAAGTAATCGGCCGGAGCAACTTGTGAAACCTTTGCCCATTCAATCTCAGATGCAATATCGCGCATTAAATCTCGAGAGGTAATAGACATTTCGCCCGTAAGTTCGGCACGCTTAATCGCTTCAGTGATGAAACTTGCCTTAGATGTTATTAAATCTGGCGTACGTCCGCCGAAGACCTGTGGCCAAAAAAAAGTGAGCTGTCTAAGGGCAGCTGAGTGAATGGTGCGTGCGGCAACAGCAGGTACACCGAGGGATCGAAGTCGCATGCGCATCTCACCCGCGGCTCGTGCAGTAAATGTCAGAGCTAATACTTTGTGTGGATCCATGACACCGATTGCGGCGGCATAAGCGATTCGATGGGTGATTGCCCGAGTTTTTCCCGTGCCGGCGCCTGCAATTACACAGACAGGTCCACGTGTGGCAAGGGCTACTGCGCGTTGTTCGTTGTCGAGTGCCTCTAAAATCTCTTCGGCGCGAATGTCATTACTCATGTGCTCAAACTGTCGGTGTAAAGATCACGGGCGCCATGCCTCGCCACCGATGAGATCGGTTGCGGAGTATCCAGCTTTAGCGGTGTACCAACCTGTAATCATTTTGCGTGCAACTGAAATTGTCGGAGGAAGTAATAAATCCCCTGAAGCTATTGCAGATTTAATCTCATCCCGACTAAACCATGCAATCTCAGTGATCTCTACGCCATCGGCTTTAGCAGTATCTGGATGATCCGTGATTGCTTCAAAAGCGATCATGATGGATGCCGGAAATGGCCAGGCCTGTGAAGCAAGATAGTTGATGTCGTTGCAGTACACGCCAGCTTCTTCAAAAACTTCGCGTGATACGCACTCTTCAAAAGATTCACCGGGTTCGACAAAGCCGGCAAAAGTCGAAAATCTTTTCTCAGGCCAGATGGGTTGATGTCCCAGCAAAATTCGATCTTCGACATCTTTAACTAAAACGATTACTGCAGGGTCGGTCCGCGGATAATGTTGCGAAGAATCGGCAACACATACACGTACACTTCCACCTAAATCGCTGACTGTTTGGGCGCCGCATCGCGAACAAATCGGGTGTGTTGTGTGCCAATTACTTAGCCCCACTGCATGCATCGCAAGAGCTAACTCCAATTCAACTAAAACACCGCCAATTTCGCGCAGAGTTTTAAAGCCATCAAATGAGGTGATCTCATCGGCTGGTTCGCTAACCCAGGATGTGTGCCAAGCAAAGTAGGCCTGGCCACTATCGCGAGCTAGACCTAGAAAATATCGTTCACCGATTTTAAAAGTTCCCGATAGAGCATCAACCTGCTCAGCCGTTAAATATCGAAGTGCGTCACCACTGGCACCGATATGTCCTTGAATGACAGGCAGAATCTTTGCCGATTGCATGAGCAAAGCTAACTCCACCGGATCGGGACGAATCTCGCTCGCGCGATCGATGGGTGAGAGTGCTTGGTTTCGATGGGTCATGAAGGCGTCAGACTACTAGCATCGCCCCATGCGCCTAACATCGTGGAACTTGCTACATGGGCTAGCAATGCCGCCGGATAGTGAGGCCGATAATAATGCACTTCTTGCCGCAGAAATCGAGCATTTACAGAGCGACGTGATCGGACTTCAAGAAGTCGATTATTTTTTGGCGCGTTCTGGAACCCATAACCAAGTCGGAAATGTTGCCGCGATTATGAATGCACCGCATTGGGCATTTGCACCATCACTCATGGGTTCACCTGATGAGGATTGGCGTAACCCAGATCAGAGTGATGACAAAGTAGTCACGGATAAAAGTGAGGTTTCATTACCTGGATATGGAATTGGAATCGTCTCAAAGATTCCTGTTGTTTCTTGGCACCGCTTAGAGTTGAAAGGTTCACCCATTGGTGTGCTGATGGCGTTTCCTGTAGATGGAAAAATGAAACGCTTCTATGTTCGAGATCACTCACGAAGTGCCCTTGGCGCAATTTTGGAAAATGGTTGGTTGGTAATTAATACTCATTTATCGTTTGTTCCATTTTTTAATTTGGCTCAGTTAATCAAGATTAAACGATGGGCTAATACGTTAGGTATAACCGATAAATCTAAGATTATTATTATGGGAGATTTAAATATTCCCTTTGCGATTTTTGTCCGCGGCATAAAATGGCGCTCACTTGCTGCTCAGCGAACATTTCCAAGTTGGTATCCAAAAGTTCAAATTGATTTCTTTCTCTCTCAAGAACTAAAGCCAGCTGATGTGCGACATATTCAATATCCACATTCGGGAATGAGTGATCACTTACCACTTCAGATTGAAGTTGATGTGAACTAATCGTTTGGCTTATTTCGTTGAATCAACGGATTGAATCAAGGTGATGAGCATATCCTCATCCAACAGATCCGCGAGTCGATCGGTAACGCACGTCGGAACATAATGAAATGCTGCGCTCACCGTTGAAATATCGACACCTGATAATTTTGCCCAAGCTAGGCGATACATGGCCAGTGCAACTGCCGCAGATTCACCTAACTTTTTAGATCCAGTTTTCCAGTCGACGACTTCAAAGCCTGTAGAAGTTGCGTATACAGCATCTATTCGGCCGCGAATTAATACGCCAGCGATAGTCGTTTCAAAAGGAACTTCAACTCCCACAGGTGTGCGATTAGCAAACTCGCTTGATAGCCAAGCTTTTTTAAGATCTTCAAGTTTTGAATCATCTTCGAGTGGATCTAAGTAATCTAAATACTCATCACTAAATAGAGTTGCGGCACCATTAAATTCTCGCTCGACCCATAAGTGAAAAGCAGTGCCACGACGCGAATATTGATCTTGTCCGCGTGGCATCGGGCGGCGAATATTGAGTGCGAGGGCTTGCGGGTCTGCATGAAGTGCGACGAGTATGGATGTTGAAAGACGTGGCGGTAACGCAACCTGAATCGAGTTCTGTGCTCGTTGTTTGTGTTCCATTATCAAAGCTTGAGCATCATGTATCCACGAAGTAATGTCGGTGTCACCGACCTCACCCAGTGCATGCGCAGCGCTCTCATTTACTAAAGCGATTGCAGCATCGAATGCGCTTCGTCGATTGCCTAATGGATCATAGGGCCAAATAGCAGTGACTGGATTTTCAAGCGTAGGATTTTCAGAACCATCTTCGGGGGCAGGTGTATCAGATATCATTGGACCACCAAGTGCGCTAGCAACACTGGCGATCAGATAAAAGATTTCACTAGGTTCAACAGGCGTTATGCCATCACGCCAACGTGATGTCGTGCATATAAGGTGCGATTTAGCGCGAGTGACTGCAACGTAAGCCAAGCGCATCTCTTCACGCATTTTGATATTTTCAACACATCGCGAGCCAAACTCCTTAATCGCCTTCGCCGCTTCACTGTTTTTTGTGATGCCATGCAATGAAAATTCGGGAAGCTCGCGTGCATCTGCGCGCAATGGAAAGGGAATGTGTTTCTCATTCTTGAGCCAATTATCGGGATCACCTGTCTTATTTCCCGGGAATGTTCCCACGGCTAATCCTGGCACTGCAATTACATCCCATTCAGCACCTTTAGCCATATGGATAGTCAAAATCTGTACTACATCACTTCGAATTTCCGGTGCCCCGGCTTTAAGGCCGCCTTCGGCATCTGATGCGACATCGAGCCAATCTAAAAATGCCCTAACAGTGCCGCCGCTACGCTCGAACTTTGCCGCCTCATCTAAGAAGCGATCTAAATGTCTGCGCCCGCTTTGAGAGCCATCGCGCAGGGTTATTTCACTCTCCAGCGTTAAATAGTTTTCTATCTCAGTAATTAAATCGCTGATCTGACCACCTGCGCGCGAACGTAAACGACGCAGATCACCTGCAAAGCGCACCAAGCGTTGATAACCGATATCACTAAAAGCGCGCGTCTTGGCGTTATGGATTTCATCTATGGCATCGATAATCGAACCTGCAAACTGATCATCGGCCTCTAATTGCTCAGGGTTGCCAGCGGCGATTTTTTTAATAAAACTCTTTGAATCTGCATGGAGTGCCTTTGCGCGCTCACGGGTGAATGCACCTAAGACTGCAATATCGCGTGGACCTAAATTAATCCGCGGTCCTGTTAGATGTCGCATCACGGCTGAGCCTGCATCGGGATCAGTAATTATCTTAAGCATGGATACAACATCGGCGACCTCTGGCACGTGAATCAATCCCCCAATCCCGATAACTTCTACAGGTAGGCCTTGCTCGCGCAGTGCGCTTTCAATCGCGGCTATCTGTGCCCGCTTTCGCACCAAAACCGCGGCGCTCTTACCCGACGTCGGGCTCCAGTTGCGCTTTACATATTCAGCTATTGCGGCGGCTTCGGCATCGATAGTTTCAAAGATTCCATAAGCGACTTCACCAATACCAGCATCTTTCCTTGCCTCAAGCACTACAACTTGTTGCCCACCCGCTAATTTAATCTCATCGCTTAAGCGATTTGCCGCCGCTAAAATCATCGCATCATTTCTAAAGGTTGTTGGCAAGCTAAAGTGCGAAGTTCCCTTTTGGGTATTTAGTTTTGGGAAATAATCTGTAAAGGATGCCATTGTTCCGGCCGATGCCCCGCGCCAGGTATAAATAGCCTGTGATGGATCACCGACTGCCATGACTGGGTGTCCGCCGCCGAATAGAGACGACAGCATACGTACCTGTGACTGCGATGTATCTTGATACTCATCGAGTAAAACCACTCGGTATTTTCCACGTTCTAAAGTTCCGACATCGGCAAAATTTTGCGCGATATCGGCAGCCAATGACATCTGATCATCGAAGGAGAACTCGCCAGCTGCTGTGCGCCGTTGCATGAAGGCATCGACCATCGGCAAGAGCGAACTACGTTGGCGCATTGCGCGTTCGACACTTCGAACCTCTTCATTGCGCGCGCCGGCTAATGGTGCAAGTGCCTGCAGAATCTCATCGCCAATAGCTTGGATATCGACCGCCATTACTTGATGCTCAAGCATTAACTTGGATAGCCCAAGTAAATCCTTAATAACGGTGCTAACCGCGCTTTGATTGCGATAGGAATCATCGGACCAATTTCGTACAACATCGGATGCGATCTGCCAGATTGCCGCTTCTCCCAAAGGTTCGGCTTCGGCATCGATTCCATAGAGAATGGCGTGCTCGCTTAATAACTTACCTGCATAAGAGTGATACGTCGTCACCGAAGTCGCTGACGATGTAATGTGTTTGAACTCAGGCAGTGCGGCAAGTTGTCTTAGGCGCTTGCGCACGCGCACTGATAACTCACCAGCAGCCTTTCGAGTAAAAGTTAAACCTAAGATTTGATCGGGTGTAACAAAACCATTTGCCACTAAATACAAAACACGATTGCTCATGGTCTCAGTTTTGCCCGAACCCGCACCTGCAATGACAACCGCAGGCTCTAGATCACTGCTGATAATCGCCGATTGATAAGGAGTAATCGGCACAATCGTGCCACCGAATTTTGGATGTGCCTGTAGCTTGGTGATGATCTCTTGTGGTGAGTACTGAGCATCTAAACTCATGAAATCACCGTCCATCCATCACTTTGAACGGGGCAGGATTTGCGTACTGGGCAGCCTTTACAGCGTCTATTGATTGTGGCAAAGAATGTGGCAGCACCCATACCTTCGCCGATTTCATTTAATTGTTGCTTAGTTGCTTCGACATCAATATTGTGCTGAGATCTAATCGTCGCCCCAGCAGTGTCGGTACCTAAATACACGAGCTCGGCCCCAGCGCTGATTGAGCCTTGAGTAAAACCATTTTCGGTGATTGCAATTTGATAGCTAGCTAATTGCAGATTAGCTCCTGCTTCTTTCTTACTTATAGCTTGTGCGCTAGTTTTGAAATCAATAATAAATAAACTGCCATCGGCTTCGACCTCTAAGCGATCAACGCTTCCTTTTATACGTGCACGACCAAGCTTGACATCAAAGCGCATCTCAGCATCAACGACCGTACGTGTTGTTTTCGTGTGATAATCGACAAACTTTTCAAGCATTGTGATGGCGCGCTCAAGTTGCGAAGCACTGACCCAACCGCTATCTGGATCAATGAGTTTCCATGAACTTTCTAGTTTTGAGATTAAATCGGCTTTCGTTGTACCGGGCTCTTGCACCATTGAGGCTGCAAATGCATGTATTGCAGATCCCAAAACCTGTGCGGTGCTGTCGCCATCTCTGCCGCCATTATTTTGCAGAAACCATCTCACACCACATTCCACAAATGATTCGGCGCCGCTAGGTGAGACAACAACCTCTTTGTCGGCATCAATGACAGGGGCATCAGAACTCAGTGGCACCGACCCAATCCATGTGTGTGGATCCGCTAAGTAGATTCCATTCCCACTCATCGCCTTCAGTATCGCCGCAGCTTCTTTAGCCTTGGAACCGGCGAGCTGAGCACGCAGTTCGGCCACTAAGGCAGGCGCGGTTATGGGACGCGGAACATCGGTTAATACCGGTTCATCGATATCGCTTTTGTTAACGATGGATTCAATGGCCTCAAAAAAAAGCGACGGCTCTTCGTCATCGCGTTGTACGGCTGTGATTAATAATGATTGCTTTGCGCGGGTTAGAGCCACATGAAATAACCGCTGTTCATCTTGCATTAAGCCATTAGCGGCGATGACATCTAACTGATCGCGTGGGGTATCGGGGTTGCGCGCTCGCTCTACCAAACGTTCGGCACCTAAAAGTGATGAGCGCTGCTTTAAGTTTGGCCATATCCCATCTTGCAAGCCTGCGACGGCAACGATCGCCCATTCGCGTCCCTTAGCACTATGCACAGTGAGAATCTCTACGAAATCTGGGCGTACGCCTTTTGCAGTGATGACATCGCCGGCGATATCTTCAGTTGTAATTTGTGCGATAAAAGCGGCAGGGCCAGATAATGGAAATCGCTCTGAATATCTGGCGGCACTTTCAAATAACTGCATCATTGCATCTAAATCGCGATCGGCTGCTGCGCCCTGAACACCAAGGCGCAGTGATTGCGTGCGCCATGCATCGGCAAGCTTTTGACCATCGCTTGCAACTGCGTTGCTCCAGATTTCCCACAACAACTCATCTGCTGATGCCGATGTATTGCGTGCAACCGTGCGCGCTCTTTGTAATAGCTCATGTACTCGGACTAGCGAATCTGCGCCCTCAATAAAGATTTCGCCTTTATCAATGGCATCGAGCAATAACTGTGAACCCGAGCGATTGTCTCCATCGGCGCGTGCTGAAATCATCGCACGGCGGATTCGACGCAGTGAGATTGAATCTGCCCCACCAATGTCACTTGTCAATACTCGCTCAGCGGTATCTAAATTAAGAGGTTGGGCTTTAATTGCAACGCGGGCCAATAATAAAAATGGCGCAATTGCAGGATTGCCAGCTAGCGCTTGTAGCTCGCTGGCTACAGGAATCCCGACATATGAAAAAGCACGGCGCAGCGCCGATGCCGTAATACCTGGACTGCGTAAAATAACCGCCATATCGCTATAAGGGATAGCTTCACGTAGATGCGCACTACGAAATTGATGAGCGATGAAGGCGGCTTCTTCGGCCCCTGATCTAAAGCGGTGGACTGCCACCGCCCCCGTATTTTCACTGCTACAGCTGCGTTTGCGGGTGGTGTAGGAGCCTGGCATTGTGGCGGCAAAGTCAAGCCCAACGTCAAAGATTGCCTCGCCACTTCGAAATGCAGAGTTCAAAATAATCTCTTCTACGCGATATGGCTCTAGCGCCGCTGTTAAGCCATCGGGGTCGGCGCCGCGAAAGCGACCGACTGCACTATCTACATCGGCGCAGATGATTACATCCTCTGTTGCAAGGAGTGCAAGCAATGCGCGTTGTGCGGGATCACTCTCTTGAAACTCATCCACCATGATGGTGGTAAAACGTGCACGGAGTTTTGTTAAGAGATCCGGGTTATTGCGCAGATGCAATGTTGCCCTTGAAACAAGTTCAGATGGGTCAATGCGCATCTTGGCATCGGTTGTACTAATTTCTCGCATAATCATTGAATTCAAATATCGCTGCCAAAACCTTGCTACGGCATACCAATATTTTTCGCCTTCTATCACGCCAAGTTTTTCTAACTGAGCAGGATCGATTCCTCGCTCTGTCGCGCGCAGGATTAAATCGCGTAGTTCGCGCGCAAAACCATTTGTCGTAAGTGCAACATGTAAATCAAGTGGCCACTCTTTATAGCCATCCTCGATATCACCTTTGAGTAGCTCTTTAATGAAACTCTCCTGCTCAGGACCACTGAGTAAAATCGGTTCGGGATCTTCTCTACTGGCCTTCATTTTTACAATTGAAAAAGCTAACGAGTGAAATGTGCGCGCCAGCGGTTCAAACATCGTTTTAGTTGTTCTCAGCGCAATTGCATCACGTAGTTCTGATGCACGTTCTCGTCCAAAGGTAATCAGTAAAATTGAATCCGGATTTTGGCCATCGTTGATGCGCGCCAATGCCGCTTCCACGAGCACTGTGGTCTTACCCGTTCCCGGCCCACCCTGTATGACCAAAGGAGATCCTCGGTGGTGAACAGCCCTGAGTTGATCAGGTGAAAGCGTGGGGATTGGCTGTGGTGCCGCAGAACGGACGAGATTAAAGCTCTGCTTACTCACGGTGGCTATCTTGCCTCAGAGAGCCGACAAAATTCGCTTAAACGTTCTGGTTGGCCTTCTTGGCGCGTGAAGTAGTGCGAGCGCGCTCGTCTCCGTCAAGGACAACCTTGCGGATACGAACAACTGCCGGCGTAACTTCAACGCACTCATCTTCACGACAAAACTCAAGAGTGCCTTCCATGTTGAGCTTCTTGAGAACATCCGACTATCGTAATTCTCGCTTTATTCTTCTCGAATATTCCACAAACCTCGCTCTGAGTTTAGGACTCACACGTTGCAAATTAAGAATTCTCTTCCAATTTCTTATTAATTCTTCATCCAACATATTTGGAAATTGTGCAATTAATCCCCTTAACACATCATATTCAACATTGTTTTCGACGTTTTCATGGTTGGAATTCGTTAGAGCCTCTGCTAGAAAAGGTAAATTTGGGGAAATCGATGGGACATCGGCCATGGCTTTGTGATACGCATCCATAACTCGTTTGATTTCGAAAGCAGAATTCTCCCACCAATCCGTAGACCAGATTCTTACGAATGACCAGCCTTTTCGCTCAAGTACATCCTGGCGGAGCCAATCTCTTTCGCGGGCATATGGCTGTGAATGATAGGTCCATCCATCGGCTTCAATCGCCAATACATACTTGCTGGTTTCTGGGTGGCGAACCCCAAAATCAATTTTGTATTTTGAATCGCCAACCTGACAATCAATCAGTAAGCCTTCCTTGGTCAAAGCAGCATATATCTCTTCTTCAAAAGGTGACTCAGGAACTGCATAACCCCCAGGAAGCTCCTCGAGTCTTCCGGTATTCTCCATAAAATTTAGAAAGGACTTAAACAAGGCGATGCTTCGCGATTTACTTCGATTGGTATCAATATCCGTACTTTTTAGTGAAGTAACAAGATGCAGTGATTTCTTAGCCCGGCTGGCAGCTACATTGAGCCTACGTTCGCCGCCACTATTGTTCAACGTACCGAACTGCAGAGGTACATTCCCTTCAAGATTCGGTGCATACCCCGGCGTGATTATGATGGCATCCCGTTCGTCGCCCTGAACACGTTCTATATTCTTAACGAAGAATTTCTCTCGCTTCGAATTCCATTCGGATTTCCAAAGATAGAAATCAGGTTCTTCCTTTTCCAAGACATTGAATGCATCTTGTAAACGAATGGCATGGCGACTTCCGAATGCAATTACCCCAAGACTTAACTCAGGCTCATTACTAATGTGCTTCTTAACCAAGCGAATAACTTCTTGAATCTCAACTTCATTTGCTCTCGACATACTTTGAATTCTGACTCCAGGTATATAAGTGTGACGAAGTACGTTTCTCGAATCAGTGGATGTGGAAGGGAATGAAGAAAGTTCCTCACCAGCTTCACGATATATGTGAAAATTTGACCAAGAGATTAATTTCTCATCATTACTCCGATAGTGAAGGCGGAGTGGTTTAATATGAGAGTCGTTTGCCGGGAATATCGAAGCAACCGCATCGAGAATTGATTCCATATCTTGTGTTTGCAGATTCGGATTTGAAAACTCATCTTCATCAGCAGAATTGGGAATCAGGGTAGTCCCTCCAACTCCAACAGAAGTGGGAGGTAATTGGTGCCTGTCACCAGCAACTACTAACTGTTTGCCTCGGTAGATAGCGGTGATGGCATTCTCGGGTTTGATCTGACTGGCTTCATCGAAAATAACTATGTCAAACATTCCCTCGACGGATGGAAGTAGTTTGGAGACGGCGAGGGGTGACATAGCAAAGCAAGGTTTAATTGCTTTTATTTCATCAGGAATTTTTGATATTAACTCGCGAAAAGGAAGATGCCCCGCTTTCTTGGCGGATTCCCTCCGAAGGAGTTGACGACCGGGTGAATCTGCGCTCACATGCGAGGAGGTGATGCTGCGAATGATGCGACCAGGATTCGCAACAAAATGTTGACTGTCTTTCGAATGAAACTCTCTGACCGCATCATTCAAGGATGTTGAACTAAAAACTGTCTGATTCGTTGTAGCCAAGACATTGCGTAAATTGGCAGAGTGCCATAAGTAATCCCAGTAAAGACCTGCCTGGCTTTGCTCGATACTTTTTTCCTCAAAGAGTTCCAATACCCCCGTCAACGAATAATCCCGTATAACACCCAGAGCTTCATTTACTCTTGGGAGTTCTCTTATGTATTCCAAATTTCTGCTCAACTGATCAATAGTCGTGAGGGCTACTGACAATTCAGAACCAGCGATTTTGACGGAGATTGGAAATTTATCAATTTGTTTAGCTAACTCCAACGATTGCTCAACGACTTCACGGTATCTATCAATCGCAAAGTCCCTACTAACAAGATCCGCAAGTTTGCCGCCGATTCTTTCCCATGCAGTTATGGCATTTTCAAGATTAAGAATCGACTTGCACAAGGAATCTCTGCTTAAGTTCAAATCCTTGTCATGACGAAAAAGATGAATACTCTGTAATTCCTTTTTTCTTTCAAAGTAGGCTTTTATAATTCCTAAGCTTCTAAACTTTCGGTATGAATTTAAAGTGCCAAAGGCTGGGAGAAAATCCAAAATTTCGGAATATTTTTCGATGTCCCATTCGGTGACACTGCTCGTCGCCATTACATACTTCGACAGTGTTGATGAAATTCCTTCCAAAGATGGTACCGTAGAAGGCACCAATCTATTGGCGATTGAATGGGACGACTGAAATTCTCTTGTTTTAACCAAGCTTTGAAGATTCATAATTTGTTTAACTAAATCATGGGATTGCGATTCGGTCTTTATAAGGGCAGCAAATTCATCAATTAACCCATCCGATTTTTTGCTCGCGAAATATCCACTCCGATACAAAATATCGAATCGGTCTGCAATCAGCTCTCGAGCAACCGTGTCAATCCTTTCTAATTGATTGAGGTAGTTAAATCCGTCATCAAGTATTTTTCTATCAATTTGAGCTCTCTTGATTCCAACTTGCCGAAATAATTCCATGACCTGCATTTTTTCTCCATGGAGATTTAATAATTCGATTGGTTGGTGCATCCAATCCCAGCGGCTCTGAAGGATTTTTTTGTTATTGAGCAAACGAATAGTGTCCGCGCTTGTCATCTCTCGCGAAATTTCATGTGTTTTTAAAACTTCAGTCAGGTTCTTTGCAATTGTTTTCTTGTTTGGCTCACCATGAAGGTCAAGAATAATTCCCTGCAGCCCCTTATCTGCTAGACGTTCAACGACTGCATCAATGGCCGCACGTTTCTCTGCAACAAAGAGAACGGATTTTTTGTTTGCCGCGCATTCTGCAATTACATTGGCAATGGTTTGACTCTTACCCGTACCAGGAGGACCCTGAATAACAACATTTTTACCACCCATAATGGCGCTAATTGCAGCATGCTGCGAAGAATCAGCTGGAAATACCAAATGTTCAAAAAGTGGATTTTTTACAGCCAATTCTTCAAGTTCCTCTTCACTTCCACTGGATCCAAGTTCTGAAATAGCAGTTCCCATTCCCGCGAGGGCAGCTAAAACCGGATGGCTAGTTCCTTGTCTTAAAATTCGCTTGAGATCTATGAACATCGGGTAATGTGCGAACGCAAAATTACCCAGAACTTTATCTTGATTGACTCTAAAACCAGGGACTATTTCTTGAATTTTGGCTACTAGTGAATTTATCTCAGAACTATGAAGTCGTAAGTCGTCTGTTCCAATTTCAAAGATTTCTGGAGCGATTCCAAACTCTGTCTCCAAGTATAGGCAGAGTGCTTCATTGAGAATCGTAGGCCCTGTCTTTTCGAGTCCGAAATCACTGTTTCCTTTAGAAACAGACTCAATCTTGATTTGGTGCAAGAGCAGTGGAGCATTTGGAACTGTAGTTCCTGATTGCTTTGGCTGCCAAGATGCAAATCCCTCTGCTACAAAGCAGGTATCGATATTTCTTTCTTCATTATCCTCTTTTGTCTTTCGGTAAACCGCTTCAAATCGTCGAAGTCGATATGCCCAAAGTTTCGCTAAATCCTTCTCTTTAGCCTCTGACTCTTCGTCTTCGTCAAAAGCAAGATCAAGACCCGAAACGTCTTTAGCAATCTTGGCATTAATCTTGGTAACCAACGATAGGTAAAGAGCCGAGACTCGGATCTTCCCTCCAGCCATAAGTTTTTCAAGTACATCTCTATCCACATAAGAATCGTCGAATTTTACATCGCCAACTTTTTTGTACTTATAAAATATTTGGCGGTTATTGCCGTCGAAGGAAACCAAGCTCTTACGCCACAGGTCGATAGCTAAAGAAAGTATCCTCTGCTTTTCATTCGCTGTCATAAGGCCGGTGGCCGAAGTTGATTCTGTCATCGACTCACAAGATTCATACTCGTAACTTTATGGTCATGTTCTGACAAAGTCAGCACATTGTTTGTCATTTGAGTCCAAATTGATTGAATAATCGGTCAATTGGCTGATTTTCAGACCTAAAATCCTTATTTCGGTCACCAAAGGCACCCGAAAAATTGAACGAATCATGCCGTACTAGGCAAGCCGATGCACTATGGCGTGCGGAACTAAGGCTTAAACGTTCTGGTTGGCCTTCTTGGCGCGTGAAGTAGTGCGAGCGCGCTCGTCTCCGTCAAGGACAACCTTGCGGATACGAACAACGGCCGGAGTAACTTCAACACACTCATCTTCGCGGCAGAACTCAAGAGCACCTTCCATGTTGAGCTTCTTAGGCGGAATCAATCGCTCTGATTCATCCGTGCCTGATGCGCGCATATTGGTAAGTTTCTTTTCACGAACGCAGTTAACGTCCATGTCATCGCTGCGTGAGTTTTCGCCAATAACCATTCCTTCATAAACTTCATCGCCGGGTTCAACGAAGATGCTTCCGCGATCTTGAGTTCCGTAAAGGGCATACGAAGTAACAACACCCATGCGATCAGAGACAAGAGAGCCAGTGCCGCGTGTACGGATATCGCCGTGCCATGCTTCATAACCATCAAAAACGTGGTGCAACAAACCTGTACCGCGAGTTTCAGTTAAGAACTCGGTTCGAAAACCAATCAACCCACGTGATGGAACACGGTAGTCAAGACGGATCCAGCCAGTACCGTGATTAACCATTTGTTCCATACGGCCCTTGCGAAGCGCCATCAACTGCGTAAGCACGCCGAGGTACTCGTCAGGAGCATCAATTGTTAAACGCTCCATCGGCTCATGGATTTTGCCATCAACTTTTTTGATAACAACCTGCGGCTTTCCAACGGTTAGTTCGAAGCCTTCACGCTTCATAATTTCAACGAGAACTGCCAGCTGAAGTTCTCCTCGACCTTGGACTTCCCATGTATCTGGACGCTCTGTAGTCAGAACGCGCAATGAGACGTTACCAACGAGCTCGGCATCAAGGCGGCTCTTGACTTGGCGCGCAGTAAGTAGTTTTCCGCTCTTTCCCGCCAACGGAGAAGTATTAATACCGATTGTCATAGAAATAGATGGCTCGTCAACGATGATCAACGGTAGCGCATGTGGATTTTCATTATCGGCAAGTGTTTCGCCCAAAGTAATTGTTTCAATTCCGGCCACCGCGATGATGTCGCCCGGGTGGGCTTCCAGTGTAGGGATGCGCTCAAGAGCCTCAGTAATTAATAACTCTGAAATCTTTACTCGCTCCATTGTGCCATCGGTTTTAATCCAAGTAACTGATTGACCTTTTTTAATGACACCTTCACGTACGCGACAGAGCGCTAAGCGACCAAGAAATGGTGAAGAGTCAAGGTTAGTAACGTGAGCTTGCAGCGGCGCACCTTCGTGGTAAACCGGCGCCGGGATTGCTGAAAAAATTGTGTCGAATAAAACATCGAGGTTTTCCTCTACTGGCATTTCACCATCGGCAGGGCGTGTCAATGATGCACGACCGGCTTTAGCCGAGGCATAAACAACTGGAAACTCAATCTGGGATTCATTGGCATCAAGATCTAAAAAGAGTTCGTAGGTTTCATTGACAACTTCAGCGATACGTGAATCGTGACGATCGACTTTATTAATCAGCAAAATAACGGGAAGATTCTTCTCCAACGCTTTACGTAAAACAAAACGTGTCTGTGGCAGTGGACCTTCAGAGGCATCCACTAACAAGATAACTCCATCGACCATTTCCAAACCCCGCTCGACTTCGCCACCAAAATCGGCGTGGCCAGGGGTATCGATGATGTTAACGATTGTCTCTCCGCGCTTTACTGCCGTGTTCTTAGCAAGAATCGTGATGCCCTTTTCGCGCTCTAGATCCATTGAATCCATCATGCGCTCTTGGCCTTCGCCCTGCTTCTTATAGGCAGCAAATGCACCTGACTGCCACAACATCGCATCCACGAGGGTTGTTTTACCGTGGTCAACGTGGGCGATGATTGCAACGTTACGAAGGTTCTCGCGTTTTTTTATTGGTAGGTCTTTGAGGTGTGCTTGGATCTTGGCCACGAAAACTACTTTCCTTAGGAAGCCAGCCCGCTATCAGGGCCTGCCTCTATCCAACGATTTGGGTCTTACTGAGGCCAATCCATCGGCCGCACGTGGTTATTCTACCTTTG
>JANYCW010000005.1 GCA_025360085.1 Actinomycetes bacterium | reverse complement strand
TTCCCGTGGTGATTTCTTGGCTGGTAGCTATGGGCACGGTAGGAGATCACCGATACCGAATTCCCACCATGCCCCTGAGCCTATTTTTGCAAGTGATGGGCTATTTCGCCCTGCGCCATAAGGCTAAAACTCGCTCATTTGCCGTCACTTTGGAGCCATCACCAAAGGAGCGCTAATCTAGGCATCTGAAGAACTAACACAGTTAAGGAGGTCGCTTTATGGGTCGCGGCCGAGCCAAAGCAAAACAGACCAAAGTTGCACGGGACTTAAAGTACAACGCACAGGATATGGATCTTGATCGGTTAACCAAAGAGTTACACGGTGAAGTAGATCCATCAAATAGTAAAGATGATGATGACCCTTTTGCTGAGGGCAACTACATTCCACGTGCGTGAGACCAACTCCATACGTTGCATCCCTTCGTATCTACGAACCGCTTTCAGCATTTGAACCCGTAGATCGTTTGCGGTGGCAAGCCCTTGACATCAGCGAGCCAAGTTATATTTTTGAGGAGGAGTTAGCACTTCGGCGATTAGTTTTTCCGGAAACGGCGACGGGTCGCCCAGACGGCGTTCATATACTCGAAGTTGATGGTGAGCGGTATGTATCTCCCTGGGCAACTGCAACGCGTTCTTGGGCCGCCCTCGATAATTTCAAAGCTTCTCTACCGAGCACCGTTGTACCGTTTTTTGTGTCCTCTGCAATCGAGGATGTAATTACGGCTGGAGTGGATTTACTTGAAGATAAAGTGCCACACATCCTTAATGAAACTTGGGTAATTCCGCCTCGGTGGTTCTTACTCTTTTTACCAGATGAGCGTCAACGAGGTGAAGATTCATCAGGTCTTTTTACGACAGCACGTACAACTATTGCTCATGCGAAAATGCGCGCGAAAGCTGCTCACGAAACCGTTGTCAGTGCATTTGGCGAAGGTCCAGTTGAACAAGATCTTGAGGGGCTACTTGAGTGGCTGGAAATGTTTCACCCAAAATCCTATGTTGAACTAGATTACGGTGGACTTGCGATTTATTTAGACAAATCTCTTCGAGATAATGGTGAAGATGGTCTATCGGCCGATACGTCGATAGAAGATGTTTTGCGTTCACTTGTTGGCTTAGCTGCCGCCGATGGCATGCTTGCGGGCCAAGGATATGAAAGATTAGTCTCGCGTTGGCGTAAAGTGCAGGCTCTCGAATCTGCTAATTAATCGGCTTCAAACTATTGCTTTGCTTCGTAGAAATAGGAATACTTCACTGTAGTATGACTCGATTACCTGATGCAGAAGTTCTCCTCACGCCTAAAGAGGTGGCAGCGCGTTTTCACGTTAATCCAAAGACCGTTACTCGATGGGCCAAAGCGGGTAAATTAACTGCAATACGTACTCTCGGAGGTCACCGCCGTTATCGCGAATCAGAAGTTTTAGAGCGTTTGCGAGAGTATAAAGAGGATACAAACTAAAGATAGGATTGGCTCATGGCCGATGAGAAGAAACCCGTAGATGATGCCCGTGCAAAGTTTTTAGAGGCATTGGAGAAGAAGAAGCACAAGAACTCTTCTCTTCCCGGTAGCGGGAATGCATCAGGTCCAAAAACCGGTGGCGCCCAAGCAGGAGGTGCACCTGCCCCACGTTTTCAGCGCAAGTCAGGGCCTTCGGGCTCTGCCGGCTAATAGCCTTTAGAGCAGTTCGCGTCGTTTCAACAAAGGCTCAATCTTTGAATCTCTGCCCCTAAAATTTCTAAACATCTGCATCGAATCTATTGAGCCGCCTCGTCCGAGCAAGGTATCTCTAAAATGCTCTCCATTTTTACGGAGTAGACCGCCATTTTCTTTGAACCAATCCACGGTGTCGGCATCTAATACTTCAGACCAGATATATCCGTAATAGCCAGCGGAGTATCCTCCTGCAAAAATGTGTGAAAAATAGGTTGAGCGATAGCGAGTAGGTACTGGTGCAAAATCTAAACCGTAATCTTTAAGCACTTGTGCTTCAAAACTTTCAACATCGCTAACTTCTTGTGCCTCCTTACTAGTTAAGGAGTGCCAAGCAAGATCTAAAACAGCCGCGGCTAAATAACTTGTCGTTGCGTGGCCCTCGTTGAAGGCCGATGCAGCTTTCAAATTATCAATCCATTCTTGGGGAAGTTTTTCATCGGTTTCGTAATGTCGTGCATAATTTTCGACAACCTCGGGCCATAAAATCCACATTTCATTTACTTGCGATGGAAACTCAACGAAGTCTCTTTGTACATTTGTACCAGAAACGCGTGGGTACTTAACTTGAGATAACAGGCCGTGAAGTGCATGCCCAAATTCATGAAACAAAGTTGTAGTTTCATCATACGTAAGCAAGGTAGGTTTGCCTGATGGTGGCTTAGGAATATTCAAATTATTAACGACAACGGGGAGCTGATTTAGCAAAAAACTTTGGTCTACAAGGTTGTTCATCCACGCTCCACCTCGCTTGGAATCGCGCGTATAGAAGTCACCAATAAATAGTCCCAACGAAGTACCACCCTCGTTATTTACCTCAAATGCTCGTGCCTCTGGATGGTAAGTGGTTAAATCTGGGCGCTCTTTAAATGTGATTCCGAAGAGTTTGTTAGCAGCAAAGAAAACCCCTTCATGTAAAACGCGCTCAAGCTCAAAATAGGGGCGCATCTTAGAAGTATCGATATTAAACCTTTGTAAGCGAAGCTTTTCAGTATAAAAGCCCCAGTCCCACGATTCAATTTCCTCCCCTGATAACTTTGCAAGCTCTTCGCCCTCGGTCTTTGCATTGCGAACCGCGGCAGGTGCGATTTTTTGCAGCATTGCATGAACTTTGTCTGGATGTTCGGCAGTTTGAACGGCAATCACATGTTCGGCATGAGTTTGCTTTCCAAATAAGCGTGCACGCTCGGCACGTAACCTAACTATTTGCAACAAAATGGGTTTATTATCACTTTCATTTGAACGATTTGCTTTGAGCTTCGACGCATCCATAATTTTCTTTCGAAGCTCGCGATTGGTCAGCGAATCTAGTACTGGATTGCCCGTGAAATTGACCATCGCGATGAGCCACTTTCCATCAAGACCTCGGTCTTTGGCAGCGGCAGAAGCGGCCGAGATTTCGTTTTCACTTAAACCTTCAAGCTCCTCAATATTTTCTACGATAACTGCCAAATCATTAGTGTCTTTCAAAACATTTTTCGAAAATTGAACCTCTAACTTGGAAAGCTCCTCATTTAGCTGTTTTAATCGTTTTCGCGGTTCATCACTTAGGTGTGCTCCTGCGAAAATCAAATCTTTAAAATATCGCTCAAGAAGCCAAGCATCTTCACTATTGAGGTCAAGTGATTCGCGATTATCAAACAACTCCTTGATTCGGATAAATAGAGCTGGGTTCAAATTTATTGCATCTTGATGTGCTGAAAGCTTTGGGGCCAACTCTTCTTCAATCGTTTCTAACGCATCGGATGTGTCACTTGAAGACTTGTTGTAAAAAACCAGCAACATCCGGTTCAATTCCTGACCACTTTTTTCCAGTGCAACAATTGTGTTCTCAAATGTCGCAGCCCCGGGTGTGTCGAGAATTGCTTGAACCTCAACAAGTTGTTCTTGGCAACCTTCATAGAAAGCCGGAAGGTAGTGCTCCTCACGAATCTGAGAAAAGGCAGGGAGTTGGTACTCAAGAATGCTGCGCTCGGCAAATGGGTTTTTCGTTCGTTCTGTCATGACAAGAGCCTACCGATAAGTAATTATCAGTGGAGTACGCTTAAGGAATGTCATTCACAAGACGAGATATTTTGAAATCGGCAGCGGTAATCGGCGCAGGCGTATTTGAGCTAGGCCGAGTTCCACCCGCACAAGCCTCAGGTGCGGATATCTCGAACGGTCCTAGAAATCGGGCAAATGTCGCACTCACTTTTCATGGCGCTGGAGCTCCTGACTTTGCTGATTCTTTGCTCAAGCTTTTCAAGGCAACCGAAACTAAAGTTTCAATTTTTGCCGTGGGCACATGGCTAGTAACAGAACCAACGATTGCCACTCGAATTATTGCCGAAGGGCACGATCTTGGAAACCACACTATGACACATACACAAATGAAAAGAATTTCGGCCAAAAGAGTCGACTCCGAAATTTCCAAGTGTGCCTCCGAACTGAAGAAATTGATTGGCAATCACGGCGCATGGTTTAGGCCTTCAGGAACGCAGTTTTCCACGCCATTGATTCGAGCGGCGGCAATTAAATTCGGTTACGGCCCATGTATTTCTTATGACGTTGATTCAAAGGATTTTCAAGATCCAAGTAAAAAAAGCGTTATAAGTAACGTAATGAGCAACGTGAAGAACGGGTCAATTATCAGTATGCACCTTGGTCATAAGGTGACTCTCGATGCGATGCCAACTTTGTTAGAAAATCTACACAACAAAGGCTTTACTCCTGTGACATTAACTGAGTTACTTAAGCCACTATGAAGCGTCTTGGAGTGCTCGTACTTGTTTTCACTTTAGCCTTTCCAATTTTGGCTTTTGCTGCACCCTTAATTGATATGCCGCCGGTATTAGATAGCAAAGATATATATTCAGCTAATAAGTCCAATAATTTGAGTGACGTTGTTAAAGACATGCCTGAACGGGTATATGTGCCGAATTTGCAATCTTCCACCGTGACAGTAATTGATCCAAAAACTTACAAAATAGTGAAAACGATTAAAGTTCGTCGTGGCCCACAGCATGTTGTTCCATCATGGGATCTAAAGACATTATGGGTAAACGATAATAAAGGAAATTATTTAACTCCAATTAATCCAATGACTGTGACCGCCGGCAAAGATATTTATGTCCATGATCCTTATAACTTATATTTCACACCAAATGGAAAGTACGCCATTGTTATGGCCGAAGCCGATAAGGAGATTGTATTTCGGGATCCTCAGACCATGGCAATAAAGAAAGTGGTTAAGGTACCTTGTGCCGGAGTCAATCATGCCGATTGGAGCGCTGATGGAAATTATTTTGTGGCCACCTGCGAATTCAGCGGGATGCTTCTAAAACTTGATACAGCCAAAATGAAATTGATTGAGTCAGTTGTCTTGCCCAACCAAAATGGGCATTCCCCTATGCCACAAGATATAAAAATTTCACCCGATGGAAATACCTTTTATATCGCAGATATGGCATCAAATGGGGTCTGGATTATGCCGGCCAAAAGTTTCGGAAAATTTACATTTTTAAAAACAGGCCGAGGTACACACGGTCTATATGTCACTAGAGATTCAAAGAATCTATTACTCACCAATCGAGATGAAGGCTCGGTCTCAGTTCTGCGCTTTAGTGATAACCGATTAATTGCCAAATGGCATATTCCAGGCGGTGGAAGCCCAGACATGGGAAACATATCTGCCGATGGAAAATACTTTTGGGTCTCAGGTCGATACGACAACGAGGTCTATGTTTTTAATATAGAAAAGGGAGAGTTCGTTACTAGGATTAAAGTTGGCATAGAACCTCATGGTTTAACTTTTTGGCCTCAGCCAGGTCGTTACTCCTTGGGTCACACTGGAATAATGCGTTAAAACTTAATGAGGTCGGCGGCGACGCTGACTTGAATTTGGGCGCGGACGCTTGTTGCCACCACTTCGAATCGATTTTTCAACGATTGGCACGATATATGGGATACCTGAAGGCTCTTGCGCTCCAGTAATCTTCATAAGTTCGATACTCAAGGGAGTTACGCCAACAAATTTTGGAGTTACGCCTGCACGAGAGGTGAGACTTCCGATTGATTTCTGCTGCTTAGTTGTCGCAATTGTTACGACAGTTCCAGCCTCACCTGCACGTGCAGTACGACCGGCGCGGTGCAGATAGTCTTTGTGATCTGTCGGGGCATCCACGTGAACAACTAATGAGATTCCATCAACATGAATTCCACGAGCGGCAACATCGGTTGCAACGAGGGCAGAGTTTACTGAATCCTTAAAGAGCGCCAGAGTGCGAGTGCGCACGGCTTGAGTTTTTCCACCGTGAAGGGCGCCGACAACGACCCCTGCGTGAGCAAGTTTGTCAGCTAAACGATCTGCGCCGCGTTGGGTCTTCACAAACATAATCGTCTTACCGTTTCGGGCTGCGATTTGATTTGTGATGTCATCTTTATCACCAGGATTCATTACGAGAACGAAGTGCTGCATTGTTGAAACCGATGCACGGTCATTTTGAAGTGAGTGCGTCTTCGGGTTCTTTAAATATTGACGAACTAACGAATCTACACCACGGTCCAATGTTGCTGAAAACAGAAGACGTTGACCATCGAGTTTTGCTTGGTCCAAAATCTCTTTAACCACTGGCAAAAATCCCATATCGGCCATTTGGTCGGCCTCATCAAGAACTGTGATCTCTAACTGATCTAGTTGCACTTCACCTTTATTGAGTAGGTCAATGAGGCGACCAGGCGTTGCAACCAAGATGGCAGTGCCTCGGCGCATCGCAGTAATCTGCTTTGCATAGGACATTCCACCGGCAACAACGACTGATTCATGGCCAATCGAGCGCGCAAGAGGCATCAATACCTCATCGATTTGTTGAGCTAATTCACGCGTTGGCGTAAGAACGAGTGCAAGTGGCTTGTGAGGTTTGGCAACCCGACCATTTAAGTTATTTAGAAGAGCTAAACCGAAGGCAAGCGTCTTTCCTGAACCAGTTTGTCCGCGACCCAAGATGTCATGGCCAGCTAAAGCATCTGGCAGCGCAGCAATCTGGATTGGAAAGGGATGTGTGATTCCCTGTTTAGCGAGAGCATTAACAAGTGGTGCTGCGATTCCCAAATCACTGAATGTTATTGTAACTTCAGTAAGTGGAGTTGCATCAATTAAGTTAGCGTCAGCTAAATTCGTTGAGATGTAATTATCATCGGCACCAAAGTCAATGGCTGCATTTGTATGTGTCTTTGATGAATGCTTAAAGTCATCACGCGCATAAGCTGGTGAGTCATTGCGGCGATCTCGTACCGGACGAGTTGCGCGAAAATTGGCTGCGCGGGTGTCAGGTGCTTCACTGCGACCCTTTGGACGAGTTGGATCGAACTTTTCTAGTTTACGTGGAACAAAGTTTGGACGACCATCATCAGTACGTGCAACTTTTGCTTTTGCTGCGTCACGACGATTTGTTGGACGTGTGTCAGATTTCTTATACTCTGGTTTTTTAAAAGCTGTTGTCTCATACTCTGGTTTTTTATTTTCTGGTTTGACATACTCTTTTTTCTTAAATTCATGCTTCTTATCCACTGGACGCCTGGCCCGCTCTGTGCGTTCGGCAACAAATTTCTTGGCCCGACTTTCAGGTTTTTGTGAGAGTTCAATCCGCGCTTTGCGCTCCTCCGGTGCCTCAATGGCGCGCGGTCTTGAAGCCGTTTTTTCTTGGAATCGCTGGGCGCGTAATTTTGAACGATCAGTCAGACGTGTTTCCTTTTTAGAAATAGTTGTTGGATCGGCATCTGAGTATCGACGTGTTACTGCGCTCTTGCCTGATTGAGCCACATCTGATTTATTAAGGGCAACTACGCCTTTACGCGCATTTTTATGCGCGGTGGTGTGACGGGCTTTTGGATCAGCAGCTATGAAGGCGGCAGCCTTCTTAGTGCGCTTAGGTTTACCAACAGATGCTGCGCGACGGGCTTTTCCGGGCGCGGTAGTACGTGGTTGTAGAGACATAGAAATGCATACCAATCGAGACGACAAGCGCGTCTCGGGTGTGACTGGCAATTAAATGGCCGTCAGGGTCGTGATAAGACTCGCAAGTAGCGCTGCATGTGCGGCGCTTTGGGGTTTGATGCGGGTGCACCAACGTGTCTAATTCTACCGTGGATTATTGGTCATTCTTACCAACAAAATTCTGCGTACATCCATGTATCTTCACTTCGTGGGTAGTGAGAAGAAGTCCTGGGTCGGCCTTTATGTCGCCTTAGGCGCTGTATGGGGCGCTTCCTTTATCTTTATCAAGTTAGGCCTTGAGTTTTTAACCCCCATCGGAGTTGCCTTTGGAAGGGTATCAATGGGGGCGCTCACCCTTGTTTTCTGGGCGCGCTTGAAAAAAATCAAACTTCCAAAGGAAAAAAGAATCTGGCTACACCTTTGGGTGATCTCACTTCTCTTAAATGTTATACCCGGAGTGTTATTTGCGGTGGCCGAAACTGAGGTCACATCAATACTCGCAGGAATAATTAATGCGGTAACTCCCTTAATGACCTTACTTGCAATCATGATCATCTTTCGAGAAGAAAAACCTAAGAACTATCAGGTATTTGGTTTATTACTTGGTTTTATTGGAGTTCTAACTGTGCTGGGTGCGTGGCAAGGTCTCGGAGATAATCCAATTGGCGCAGTACTGGCACTTTTGCTTGCCGTTGCCTGTTATGGTTTTTCATTTCCCTACGCTCGAAAATTCGTTTTACCAAAAAAACTCCAACCTGAAGCTCTCGCCGCAGTCCAAGTCAGTGCAGGCGCTCTTACTCTTTTACCTTTCTTCTTAATCGATGGAGTTGCAAAAGATGGGTACCGCCCTGGCCCAGTATTGGCCATGATTGCGCTCGGCGTATTTGGAAGTGGATTTGCTTATATCTGGAACTTTAAAATAATGGAGGCTGCTGGAAGTGCAGTGGCAAGCACCGTGACATATGTGACTCCGGTAGTCGCAGTAATTCTCGGGATTATTTTTCTTGGTGAAAATATCTTTTGGTATGAACCTGTGGGTGCGGCGATTGTTTTGCTAGGTGCGGCGATTGGACAACAACGGATAAGGATATTTAATCGATCTTAAAGCCATCTTTAATTGGCCCAAGGTCTATGCCGGCCGCAGCGTGATCGCTTTGCTCGCCACGAGCTAGTTGAGCCGCATGGGCTTTATCGTGCCAACGCTCTTCAATATTGCCGTACTTCCAAAGCAGCAAAGCCACACTCCAAACGATGACAAATGCACCAACGATGAAGTAGCCAGCACTATTTAAATCAAAGGCCAAAGCGTAATCCCAAAAACCTCCGGTGAGATTTAACTGTCGAGCAAAGACTTGGCAGAGTTCTAAGCCACCAACAAAGAATGCGACGGCGACAGATAGCCCAGTGATAATAATATTGTAGTACACCTTACGAACCGGTTTTGAAAATGCCCAGCCGTAAGCAAAGTTCATAAACGATCCATCAATTGTGTCCAGTAAACTCATTCCACCTGCAAAAAAAAGTGGTAATGAAATGATCGCCCACCAAGGTAGACCAGCTATGACGGAAGAGCCGGCAAGAACAAGTAAGCCAATCTCGGTCGCGGTATCAAAACCTAAACCAAACAAGATACCCAGAGGGTACATTTTCCAAGATGCATCTATTCGACGGGCAATTGGCCCGAAAAAACGCATAAGCAATCCGCGTGAGTTGAGGTGTTTTTCTAGCTCATCCTCGTTATATGCACCTTGGCGCATTTTGATGAAAACATTAACGATTGAAAGTAAAATAATTAAGTTCAAAATTGCAATAAGCATCAAGAAAACTCCACTAACAGTGGTACCAATCAGACCGGTGTAATGGTGCAGAGTTGATTGATCATCTTTGAGTTGCGAGCCAAGGGCTTTAATTCCGAAGTTAAGGAGCATCGCAAGGGCAAAGACAACAGATGAGTGCCCTAGTGAGAAGAAAAAACCAACGGCCAATGGACGCTGACCCTCAGACATTAACTTTCTCGTTGTGTTATCGATGGCGCTAATGTGATCGGCATCGAAGGCATGACGCATGCCTAACGTGTATGCCAGTGCGGCCGTTCCCCAGCCAAATAGAGATCCATCACTTAGAATGTAATTACCGGTCGTTGCCTTCCACATCAAAATAGCTCCGGCGAGGTGAAGAAAGAGAATGAAGCCAAACATGGCGGCTATTCGACGCCACTCATCAGGGCTCAAGCGTTCACGAAGAGTTGGAGCGGGATTTACAACGATATTCATACCCACTCCGTTCTAGATGCAAATCGTTTGCAAGTAGAAAGCCTAAGGCAGCCCCCCCAATCTGTCTATGTGAAATCAACCTAGAGTGGGCTCATGAAAATTGTGCTGGCGCTGAGCATGATTACTACCTTATTAGGGGCACCACAAGCGATGGCTCAACCGTGTGGTTGGGATCAAAACTCTGGTTGGGTCGGGCGCGAAAATGCCAAGACTGGAGACGGAAATTGGGCCGATGGTGTGCCGATGCGATTTAGTGCTGACTTTTCACGGAGAACAATCCAACCCCGAGTTGAAGGCTATTTCGATGCCACGAGTGTCACGTGTGGTGAAAAAACTCATCTCACAATCGTCGGTGCACAAAGCGCCGATATTTCAATTTATCGAATCGGATATTACCAAGGCGCGGGCGCTCGCCACGTTATGACAATAAAATCGGCGAGAAGTTTTACTCCTACTTTAAAAACACCTCCAGGTGAGTATCTCATTAAATTGACATCAAAAGGACGGACCTCGAGCTTCATTCCATTAGTCGTACGTTCAAAGATGCACAAGAGTGATATTACTTTTATTTCATCGGTTATGACTTGGCAGGCTTATAACCAGTGGGGCGGTGCATCCCTTTATAAAGGAGCCGATGGAGGACACGAAACACGTTCAACCTCGGTTACTTTTAATCGGCCATACGACGGCGACGGTGCAGGTCAGTTTAGATATATGGAGCAACCCCTCGTTTCGATGATAGAGCAGTTGGGAGTTGATACTAATTACTTAACCGATATTGATTTAGATAGTCGCCCTACAATTACTTCGGCATCCATAGTTTTTGGTGGCCATAGTGAGTTTTGGACAGATTCGATGCGTACCACTATTCAAAATTCAATTGACTCTGGGGTAAATCTAATTATCCTTGGCGGAAATACCTCGTATGCACAAACAGTTCTCAAAGAGCGAACTCTTATCGGGCGAAATCCGTTTAGGGATTTAGGAATGCCAGAATCCCTGATTATAGGTTCACAGTTTTTCGCATTGGGTATTCATAAAGATCTGGAAGTTCAAGCGGTAGATAAATGGCCTTTTAATGTATTGGGAAAAAATACGGTTATTAAAGGTATTTATGGCTACGAAGCCGACACGGCAATGGGCACTAAAGGACCGGGTGTTGAGATTCTAGCCCGGGCATCAATTAGCCCAACCGAGAAAGGCTTCGTAGCCATGAGCACCTATTACTCAGCCCCCAGTGGTGCCGGAGTACTAAATATCGGCACAAATGGCTGGGTATGTGGTCTTATCGACCATTGTCCATGGGGACATCGCTTTGATGAGCAAACACAGACTCAGTTGCGACTCGTGACATCGGCAATTTTGAAAGCATCCAAACGGCCCCTGTTGGGGAAATGGAGGGTGGCTCAGATTGATATTCCCACTCGTTCTTAAGTATTTGCGTATAGAGTCGCGTAAAGAGTGTTCAGCGGAGAGGTGGACTGCGTGAGCGAAGACGATGACATGGAAGAAATTATCACTGAGGAAATGCTGTGGGATCGAATTCCAGAAGTCGATGGCGAAGAACGCGCTAGCACGTACTACGAACTTAGTGCTCGAATCTATGCTCGTGGTCAATATGACGAAGCTTTAGCTCTTGCTGAAACTGCGCGCGATATTTACTCAACACTTGGCGCTAGTGCACCTAGCGAAGGTTTGGCTCAGGCGTATTCGGCGATTGGTTACAACCTCAACCAGTTAAAGCGCATGGATGAAGCTGCGAGTGCAATGAGCAAAGCTGTTGAGATCTTACGCGAGAACAAATCGCCAATTGCCCTTGAACTCGCCTGCACCTTGGGCGAATGGTGGTACACATCTAAGCAATTCGACAAAGTAGTACTCACAATGGGTGAGTGTGCACAAGAGCACCTTGTCGATGGCAATGAAATTGGTGCCGCGAATGATCTTCACTTAATTGGTTGTGCCGAGCGCGAGTTAAAAAACTTTGAAAAAGCCATCGATTCCTTTAAGGAAGCTCGAATACTTTTTAAACGAAATAAGGAAGTTATCCATGTTGCACGGTGTGATCAAAAAATAGCCTCATGTCTTATTGAATTGAATGATGGTGAGCTCGCACTAGAGACCGCTCGACGAGCAATCGATGTATTTGAAACGGGGCACGACCACCGCCGCGAAACATTTGCACTCTTTGAGTTAGGTAAAGCTCAAATTTTGCTTGAAAAATTCGATGATGGTCTCGCAACTCTTGAGCAGGTCCTCTCGGTTGTAAGCGAGGATGAACCTAAGGATTTTGAGTTCATCATCGACGTAGAATCCCGCATTGCAAAAATCGTTCGGATGCAGGGTCGCATTGAAGAGGCTGATGAGATTGAACGTCGTTTAAAGTCGGTACAAGAGGCGTTAGAAGTAGAGCCTGAGGCTTGATTCAACGTTTAAAATCACTACCCGAGATTCGAATCACGATGGTCTGTATGGGCAATATTTGTCGATCGCCCATGGCCGCAGCAGTCCTTTCTAACCGAACAGCAGATTGGAACTCCCCGAAGATAATTGTTGATAGTTCAGGCACTGGTCCATGGCACGTTGGCCATAACGCTCATGCCACTTCTCAAAAGGTGTGGGAGGCGGCGGGTTATCAACACTCTCATGTCGCACGACAGTTTCAACCAAGTGATTTCTTTACCACTGACTTGATCTTAGTTATGGATTCGAGCAACTTCAATAATGTCATTAATTTAGCTATCGACGACGATTCTCGTAAAAAGGTTTTTTACTTGCGTAGCTTTGATCCATCACTTGCTTTAATCAATCCGACCTCAGTGCAGTTTTCGGAGTTAGAAGTTCCAGATCCCTACAATCAATCTGTCGAAGCTTACGAAGAGACTTTAATTATGATTGAACGCGCCGTAGATGGCTTGTTGCAAGAAATATTGCGCCAATAATCGCCCCAACCGCCGCGAAAATTAGAGGCCACTGAATATCACCTTTACTCCACATGGCGCCACCCCAAATTCCAGCACCGAGTACGGCAAAGTTCATTGAAGCTTGGTAAACACCTTGAGCTCGGCCACGATGATTACTCTCACTTAAACCCGCAATCCACGCTTTACCTACGCCATCGGTAAGCGCTGGAAATAATCCATACAACGCAAGTGCGATAAGCGCGAACGTGTGATTTTGAGTTAACCCTAACGTTGCGTATGCAATTGCAAAGGCAACCAAACCAACGGCATAGACGATACGAGGGGAGAGTTTGTCGGCGATATAGCCGCCCGGAAAAGCTGCAAGAACGGTTACGCCACTAAAAAGCATATAAGAGAGCACAACTCCCTGAGTAGAAAAACCAATGTCATGCAGCCGCAGCAACAAAAGGACATCAGGAATATTTGTTAATTGAATCAAAACTAAAATCGCAATAGCACGCTTCAAAGTCGTCGGAAGTTGTGGATGTGGTTTTTTCTCCACTTTAACTTTTGGGGCTCTAACAAAATTATCCTTGATTAATAGAGTTAACAAGCCTGAAATAATTGCTGGTATGAGTGCCCACCTGGCTACTGCACGCACATCTCCGTCAAGCATTGCTAAGCCCATGAGAGCAATTCCAGGCCCAATAACCGCCCCAATGTTGTCACCAGTTCGATGAAAACCAAACGCACGACCTAAATGTGCTTTATCGACCGAGTCGGAAATAAGTGCATCTCGCGGGGCACTTCGCAATCCTTTTCCAATTCGGTCAGTAACGCGGCCTAAGAAAACTAGTGGCCAACTAGTTGCAACAACAACGAGTGCTTTACCAATACCAGCTAATGAATAACCCGAGATAACAAAGGGTTTGCGGCCTAAGCGATCACTTGATCGTCCGCTAATTAATTTGGTAAAACCGGCCGCGGCTTCAGCGCATCCTTCAATGAGCCCTAGCGCTAAAGGTGCTGCTCCAATAACGCCGGTCAGCAATATTGGCAAGAGTGGATACAAGAGTTCGCTAGCGGCATCTTGCGCAAGCGAGACTAGAGTCAAGAGAAATAAGTTACGTGTTAACCAAGATTTCATCATTTCGGTAGGTGCTGCAATGCCCAGTGGTACATAGCGATTGCTCCGGCAGCCGATGCGTTCATTGAACGCGTCGAACCATATTGATTAATCTCATACAGAACTTCACAGACCGCAATACCCTCGTCCGACATCCCGGCCCCCTCTTGCCCAAATAATAGTACGCAACTCTCAGGCAAGTGCGCGCTTTCCAACTGCTGTGATCCCGGAACATTGTCAATACCGATAATTGGCAAATCGTTTGCTTTGCACCAAGTTGCGAACTCTTCGATTGTAGAGTGATGATGAATTGTTAAATATCGGTCGGTTACCATTGCGCCTCGTTTGTTCCAGTCACGTTTTCCAACGATATGTACGCCCGCAACATTAAATGCATTTGCCGTACGGACAACTGAACCAATGTTCAAATCATGCTGCCAGTTTTCGATTGCAATCTGTAATTTGTGCCGTTTAGTATCTAAATCGGCAACAATTGCGCCTACGCTCCAGTATCGATAATGATCTAAGACATTTCTGCGATCACCATTCAGCAATAACTCAGATTCATACTGATTGCCCTCTGGCCAAGGATAAACGTGCGGTCCAACCCCAATTACTGGGAAAAACTCTCCAGGACCAATCGTGGCTGGGGTTCTTGGAGAAGACATATGGGCACTCTAAACTGATTGCATGACCACAATCAATACGGGCCTTCTTATCATTCACATTCTCAGCGTTATAGCAATTCTTTCGCTGTTATTACTGCAATGGAATAAGAATCCTCGAAAATTGAATCCAGGTATTGTGCACGCAGGCTTAACCGCCCTAGTTGCTGGTTTAGCATTAATGGGAATGTCTTCAACGCTTAACCCCGATGAGACAATTAATTATTTGAAGTACACGATAAAACTTCTTGTATTAGTAACTATCCTGATAATTAGTTATCGTAATGTTAAGAAATTATCCCTCGCAAAAAAGACCTGGCTGGTCTTAATTGGTTTAACTGTCACCAATATTCTTATCGCGCTAATCTGGGTTTGATCGGTTCATGCGCCACAAATTAACTTATATTTTTTTTGCTCTCGCAACTCTTCTAAGCGTTGTCCCAGCAAGAGCCGCGCTCTCTATCGCATCAATCCCTGCAGTTTTTGACGAGCTATTGAAATCACCAGCCCTTTCCAATCCCGCCATGATATTAATTGATGGAACCACTGGCGAAGTTGTTTACGAAAGAAATGCAAATTCTCAACGCAAACCGGCATCAATTATGAAGATACTTTCAGGGGTCGCAACTCTAGAATATTTAAATCCAAATAGTAGTTTTGAAACTAATATATTTCTTGGACTAAAACCAAAGTCGCTTGTAATTCAGGGTTCATTTGATCCATGGTTAAGCTCTAATGATGCCGTTGCTAAGAAAATGCAGCGAACTTCTTTACCTCGGTTGGCCTTCAATTCAATGAGTATGTTAAAAGCGGCAAACCAGGGTTCGCTACGAAATATTAAAGTTCAGTATTTTGGATTATATTCACAAGATGTCGCAAACTTAAAAGCTTTTTGGGCAAAACGAGGGTTTAGGCCGACTATGAATTCGGTGAGTTCTGATGTTCTCGCATCCGCAGAAGGAGAGCGAGTTCTGACTTCAACCTCCCCTTCAATTTCAGAAATCCTTAAATTCACACTTTTATGGAGTGATAACTTATTGGCCGAACGATTAGCCCGCTTAGCATCAAAGGCGGCCGGGCATGGTTTAAATGATCAGGGAGTAGCAACAACGTATAAGGAACTTTTAAATCGCTTAAATATTGATTCTTCAAAATTGGTTATTGCCGATGCGAGTGGGTTGTCAAAGGAAAATCGAGTTACTGCGCAGATTATCGGTAAGCTTTTATTAAGAACTCGCAAGGAGGAAAAGTTTGCCTTACTGTATAACTCCCTCCCGGTTGGTGGAGTCTCGGGAACTCTTAAAGATCGATTTATCACGACTGCTCCGAATGCCATCGGGCTCGTGCATGCAAAAACCGGCACTTTGAACGGCACGGTCACTTTGGCTGGTTATGTGGAATCCGGAGATCGAGAGTACGTTTTTGTTACGTTAGCAGATGAGATTCCACATGGATCTCGCGCTGAAAACAAAGCCCGAGCAGCTATCGACCGCATACTTGGGCGGATTGCCGTACCAAATGTGAAGGCAGAAATATCAGAGGCCGTTCCGCAACCTTAACTACTTGTTATCAAAAACCTTGATAGATCCACCATAACAAGCTACCCACGTACGTTGTGTTTGTGTGTCAAATGTAATGCCAATGGGCTCATTACAAACTTTAATATTTTGCAAAATTTTCATATCACGGGTGCGCAACTTTGACACCGTACCGCTGGAAAAGTTAACAACAAATAGAGCAGTTCCATCACTTGAAATTGCTATTGATCGTGCCGCTTTCCCGGTTGCGACTGATTTGCCGGCTTTGTTTTCCAACAAATTCCAAGATGCGACCTTGCCTGAAAGATTCATAGTCACGTACATCATGGAGTTATCGGGGGAAAGAACTATTGCGCGTGGGTTAAATCCGATGGGTATGTAGGAAACCGAGAAGTCTTCTAAATTGATGACGTGTATGCGAGACCTCCCCATTTCAGCGACATATGCGGTCCTACTATCATTACTGATAGCAATTCCTCTGGGGTAGCGACCGATTTTTATGGTTTTAATCGTCTTTTGATCTTCGATTGAAATTATCTTTAAATCATATGAACACCAGTTAGAAACAAGAACATATTTATTGTCAGGTGTGACTTCAACAACTTTTGGAACTGAGCCAACGGGATAAATGGAATCGATATCGTAACTATTCAAATTAATTCGGTAGAGAAAGCTCGTATCGTAATGGGACGCTGGAGAGCACGTGTCGTGACCTTCTCGGTTATACCCTCTGCCATACATTGCATAGTTAGTAACATATAGCTATTTCCCGTCGGGCGAGTACGAACCTTCGACAGGTGCGCCTTTGAATATAGATGAATACTCTGAATAGCCAAACTTAGATAGTTGCACCGAGTCAGTAATTGTTTTGATTAACTCAAAAGTATCTGCGTTATAGATTGTTACGCTGTGGTTGTACATCATGTTATGAGCGCTAACTAGACCGGTTCCAGATGAGCGCACCGACTTCGGGGAAATTGATCCAGTAATTGTTTTTACTAAGGACATCTTTGTTTCACTTGAAATAACATCACTCTGCGCAGGTATAGAAATGGCGCAGAGTGATGTTATAAGTAGAAAATTTGCCGAAATGCGACGCATCTTCTAACTGTAATGGTTAGAAATCAGTCGTCGATACCTTCGTCATCAGTACCATTGTCGTCAGTACCTTCGTCGCTCGCATTATTGTCGTCCATGCTTTCGTCATCGGCGCCCTCATCGCTCTGACTTTTTGTAGGCAAAGTTGCAATGTCTGTATCGACAGCACTCTGTGTTGTGTCTGACACACTATCTGACACATCAGAATCCGGTGATTCAACGTTCGGTGAGTTTTGCGTTGTTGCAACTGAAATCGGTTCGGCGTTTGCCACTGATAACTCTTGAGGCTGAGCAAAGATACTCCCAGCTCCAATGATTGCTGCAGTTATCGCAATAGCTAGAATCGGTAAACCTCTCGATAGACGGCGAGAAGTCATTGATTTATCTGAATCGGCTAGTGCTATCCATTCGGGCTTCTGTACGGACTTCATGGGAAGCTCCTTTCGTTAGCGAGAAAATAGTGATTCTCTTTGAGAAAGTGCTGTGAATCCATGGGTAATAGGGTGTGTAAACTTGGGCCGTGATGAGTGTTCTGCGCGGCTACATAGAGTTGATGAAGCTTAGGGTCGTCGAACTCCTTTTAGTTACTACTTTACCAGCCATGATTTTAGCGGCAAAGGGTTTGCCCTCCTTCTCGCTGGTCGCCGTAACTATTTTTGCAGGGGCGCTTTCTGCTGGAAGTGCGAATGCTTTCAACATGGCAATTGAATGTGAGAGCGATAAGTTAATGGCGCGCACGTCAAAGCGGCCAACTGCAACAGGCGCCATTAGCAAAAAAAATGCGACAATATTTGCTAGGTTAATTGGAATTTTATCTCTCATTATTTTCTGGATTTTTACAACTCCTTTAGCAACATTTTTTGCATTTCTTGCGATTACTTTTTATGTACTGGTGTATACGATTGGGCTTAAGCGGCGATCATCCCAAAATATTGTTTGGGGGGGTGCAGCGGGGTGTATGCCAGTCTTTATCGGCTGGGCGGCAGTTACTAACTCACTCTCATTGACTGCACTGGCATTTTTTATGGTCATTTTCTTTTGGACCCCTCCACACTTTTGGGCGCTAGCAATTAGATATAAAGATGACTACCTAGCTGCTGGAATCCCAATGCTTCCAGTCGTTGCGACTAAAGCTGTGGTGCATCGCGCGATGTGGTTTCACACGATTTTGATGATTGCATCTTCAATATGGTTAATTCTTGCGGCAACGTTGCCAATCTGGTCACTTGTCGTCACAGTCTTGCTAGGTCTGGTCTTTGCCCGTGAACTTCTTTCCCTCAAGGAGAGCTCTCCCGATTATGGGAAAACGGCAGGAAAGATTTTTAATTGGTCAATTACTTATTTAAGTCTTCTTTCTGTGGTACTCGTTGTTGCTCAGTTGAGCGCTTGATCTAAATCTTTTATCAAGTCACTTGAATGCTCTAGTCCAACAGATAAGCGCAAAACTGAAGGCGTGATTCCCATTTCAGCTTGAACTTCTGGAGTCAACCGCCGGTGCGTAGATGTAGCAGGATGAGTGATGAGTGATTTACTATCACCTAAATTGTTAGAGATATCAATAATTCTCAACCGATTCATAAAGGTAAAAACAGCACTTTGATCGCCAATAAATTCAATTCCAATTGTGGTTCCGCCACCACTCATCTGCTTCATGGCGAGTTCGTAATCGGGATGGGATTTAAGGCCTGGAAAACGGACTGCTTTAATTTCAGAACGGGCCTCTAGGTATTCAGCAATCAGCTGGGCATTTGCCACCATTCGTTCGACGCGCAAATGCATTGTTTCGAGGGATTTAACCAACACCCACGCATTGAAGGGACTAAGTGATGGTCCGCTGTGTCGAGTAAAAGGTATTAACTTTTCATGAATATAAGAAGATGAACCGAGAATCGCACCGGCTAGAACTCGACCTTGCCCATCAATATGTTTTGTCGCCGAATACATCACAACATCAGCACCGAGTTGCAAAGGTTTTTGAAGGACTGGAGATGCCATTACGTTATCGACGATTACTGTGGCACCTACTTTATGCGCCAAATCGCTCACCATTGCAATATCAACAATATCCATGAGGGGATTACTTGGTGTCTCGATAAAGACGGCTTTCGTTGGTTTACTCAACGCCCTCGCCCATACTGAAGGGTCATTGCCTTTTACTAGTTCGAAAGTTACGCCCCACTTAGGCAAGAACTCGGTGATTACCACATGACATGAAGAAAACATTGACGCAGATGCAACAACATGGTCACCTTGCTCTACAAGGCAGGCGAGGGAGGAAAACATTGCCGACATTCCGGATCCCGTAGCTACGCAATAATCCGCGCCTTCAATGGCGGCTAAGCGTTGCTCGAACATTGCAATCGTGGGGTTATGAAAACGGCTATATAGAAAGTGGTCGGTTTCATCCGCAAAAGAATCAAAGGCCTCTTCAGCAGTTGAATAAGTAAAACCGCTATTTAAATAAAGAGCCTCGGAAGTCTCGCCAAAACCTGAGCGCGCAAGCCCTGCACGTACGGCATGTGTTTGTGGGTGGAGCTGCCATGTAGGTGCCTCGCGCGCGTTAAGTGGGCGATAGCCCCATGGTGTACTCACCACTCAATTGTGGCAGAGTTAGACCTATGTCTAAGACGGCAATTTCTGTTTCTAATCTAAGTAAAAAATACGGTGAGCGCATGGCCGTATCCCATGCAACTTTTGAAGTGCCACTTGGGACTATTTGTGGTTTCGTTGGACCTAATGGTTCAGGTAAGACCACCACCATGCGGATGCTTTTAGGATTAATTACTCCCACCGGGGGTAGCGGTGAAATTTTAGGTGAATCAATCAAGCACCCCGAGAAATACCTGCCAAGGGTAGGAGCGATGATTGAAGGTCCAGCGTTTTATCCCGCGTTGAGCGGAAAAGAGAATTTAAATTATTTAGCAATACTTGGGGGATTTTCAACAAATCGGGTTCAAGGATTGCTTGAACAAGTTGGTCTGGGCGATCGCGCTAAGTCAAAGTACAAGACCTATTCATTTGGAATGAAGCAGCGGCTAGGAATCGCAGCTGCTCTCCTGCCTGATCCAAAACTATTAATGTTGGACGAACCGACAAATGGTTTAGATCCAGAGGGTATTCAAGAGGTTCGTACACTTCTGCGCGCGTTAGCTAATGAAGGTACTTCAGTCTTTGTCTCCTCTCACCTTCTATCCGAACTCGAACTTATTAGTGACTACTTAGTGATGTTGCGTAAAGGTGAAGTTGTATTCACCGGCAAGATGAGTGACTTAATGCTGGATCAACAACCCGTCATTATTGCCAAAGGCGCACATGATGGAGAGTTAGAAACATTATTGGCAATTGCTCAGGCGGCGGGGCATCGTGCAATGATTCGAGGTGGCGCCGTGCATGTTGAAGGTCCGGCTAGATGGGCGCTTGATCTAAACCGCGCCGCATTTGAAGCTGGAATCACGTTATCCCAGTTGACGCCACAACTTCCAAATCTTGAAGAGACCTTCTTTGAAATGACAGGTGAAAAATAATGTGGAACGTCGCGTTTTCTGAGCTGCGTAAATTACGCAGGCCAACACTTTTTTTTGGAACCATGGGAGCTGTAGTTTTTTTTAGCGCACTTTTCTCTTCACTTCTTTTTTTACTGATTGATTCTCCCGATGGAAACTCTGATCGTGGTCGCGTGGTTGGTCGCGATGTCCTCGGCCTAGCAACTGGTGGGGTTCAAGGATTCAGCAGTGTGGGAGGATTTCTCGGGATAATCGCGCTCTGCGTATTTGCTGCACAAACCGCGCAGGAATACACCTATGGAACCTTGCGCAACATTTTAGTTCGCCAACCGGGACGAATGCGAGTTCTGGCTGGAAAATTTATTGCAATGAAATTATTCGCGCTTGTGATGATTATTCTTTCAGGCATTATAAGCGTAACTGCATCAATACTCCTAGCACCTAGGGCAAAAGTTTCCACTGATTTATGGTTTGGAGCCGACGGCCGTCATGCATTGCTTACAACTTTTATTAACATAATTATTTCTGTTATTGGTTTTGGAACAATCGGAATGGTTTTAGGTCTACTATTGCGCTCTCCAATCAGTGCAATCTCGTTTGGCGTTTTGTGGCTATTGATTGTTGAGAATCTATTAATTGCCGTCAAGAACTCGTTACAAGACTGGATGCCCGGAGCGCAACTTGCAGCCATTGCCTCTGGGGGAAAACCACGTGGTATGACAACAGGAATTGAATACTCCCATGCCCTATTGGTGGGTGGAATATATGTCGCTGTTGGGGCAGTAGTTGCATCATTCCTATTTGTGCGCCGTGATGTATCTAATTAAAGACACTCAAGGCTAATTTGCATTTTTTTTGGAGCCTTCAATTATTCTTGGAGCCTTCTACCGGAGGTTTTGAATTGAAAAAATCTAGAGCGATTTCTCTTGCTCTCACTTTTGCTTTGGCGCTCACGACTGTGCCTGCTATGGCAAAGACTCCGAAACCAACGTTGGCTCAAATTGAGACAGCGAAGAAAATTGAAGCGGCCAAGAAAATAGTGGCCGAGGCCCAAGCGGCAAAGTTAGCTGCAGCAAATCAAAGCTTGCGCGCACTTACCGCAAAAGCAGTTATTGCCAAGGCTCTCTATGTAAAGGCACAAAGAGAGTTAACGATGGCTGAAATTGCGACTCGTGAAGCCGCAAAGTATGCCGCCGAAACGGCAGCGGCTGTAAATGAGGCGCATCGAGTAATAGGCAAACTTGCATCTAGTGCATATATTTTAGGTGGCAGTATGAGTGACATTGAACCTTTACTCAATGCAAATGGCCCACAAGATTTAATTGATCAAATCAGTACTTTAAGTACATTGGGATCTAAGAATGCGGTTGCACTTGATAGATTCAAGGCGGCCGAAGTCATTGCAATGGCCGCAAAAAGAGAAGCTATTGCGACAAAACTTGCGCAACAAAAAGCCACTGACAAAGTTGCCGCAGCAAAGAAAATTGCCGATGATGCAAAGGTCCAGCAAGAGCAGGAAGTAGCAAAGTTACAAGCAATTCAAGATCAGCTTATGAGAGAGTTATTAAGCGCGCAAAAATTCAGAGTCACGCTTGAGCAACAGCGCCAACTCGCACTCTTAGAAGAGGCTCAAGCAAATCAAGCCGAACAAACTCAAGGACAGTCCAAGATATGGCCAGATATTGGTTTTAAAGGCCGCTCGACAATCAGAACTACTGAGACTCAACGTTTAAAAGCCGTTGAGTTTGCCAAGAAACAGGTTTTAGCGCGCAAACCATATGTATGGGGAACACAGGGACCAAATACTTATGATTGCTCTGGGCTTGTCTATGCAGCGTATCGTTTCGCTGGTCTGAACTGGCCGAATTGGGATCGACTAAACTCTGCGCTGTATTCGGGTTATACCAAGCATGTTTCACTCAATGATCTTGTACCAGGCGATCTTTTGTTCTATTCATATAAAGGCACAATCTCAACTATCCATCACATGTCGATTTATGCAGGAAACGGCATGATGTGGGAGGCAAATTCTAAGAATGCAGGCCTGCTCTTCTCGAGCATATACAGCGTTAAAGGTCTTATGCCATTTGGTGGTCGGGTCTAGTCTGAGCATATGAATTCGAATGCGTTGGCAATTAGAAGCGCAGTACGTATGCAACTGGAAAGTTTTGAAGCCGGTGACCTTGTTCTCGTTGCCGTCTCTGGTGGCGCTGATTCATTGGCGCTCGCCTATGCCCTATCACGCGAAGCTCCAAAATTTGCGATAAGTCTTCACGCTGTGACTGTTGACCATCAACTCCAACTAGCATCATCAAGTCAAGCTGCGAACGTTGTTGAAGCGATGAAATCGTTAGGAATCGAAACTACGATTGAAAAAGTTACTGTTGAAGTCACTGAGGGCTTAGAGGCATCTGCGCGCAAGGCACGATATGAGGCATTGAATGTAGTGGCGAAAAAATTAAATGCCGTTGCAATATTTTTAGGTCATACGCGTGATGATCAAGCCGAAACGGTCTTACTGGGTTTAGCGCGTGGTTCGGGAACGCGCTCGCTTTCGGGTATGGCAAGTGTTAATGAGAAATATCTGCGCCCACTTCTCTCAATTACACGGGAACAGACGCAGGAGCTTTGCAAAGAAGTTGGATTAAATGTTTGGCATGATCCGCACAATAAAGATAGAAGTTTTGCACGCGTGCGCGTCCGGCTTGATGCGATTCCAGCCCTTGAAAACGCTATTGGTCCGGGAATTTCCGAGGCGCTAGCTCGTAGCGCCGAACTTTTGCGCCAAGACGCCGATGCTCTCGATGCTTGGGCAGAGCGAGAAATGACACCATTAAATCTGGCTGATTTGGAGTGTGGGCATCTTGCCTCTCTGCCGCCAGCGATTCGAAGCAGGGTTATCCGTAGAGCAATTTACGCCGCTGGGGCTCCAACAGGCTCAATTTCAGCCGACCATGTACTGGCAGTTGAGGCATTAATCACATCGTGGAGGGGACAGGGGGCCGCTCACCTGCCAGGTGGTGTCAAGGTAGAGCGTTTTTCGGGCAGACTTTCGCTCTTACGTAACTGACCCAGAGGGAGCCTTCGTGGATTTAATGCACATTGAAGATGAGATCGAACGCGTTGTAGTAACGCAAGAGGATTTGCAGGCAAAGATTAAAGAGCTTGCCGCACGCATCGATAAAGATTATGAAGGTAAAGATCTCATTTTAATCGGCGTATTAAAAGGCGCAATTATGGCGATGGCCGATCTGTCTCGTGCGCTGCAACGCCACGTAGAAATGGATTGGATGGCCGTTTCATCGTATGGCTCAGGGACCAAATCAAGTGGAGTCGTCCGAATTCTTAAAGATTTAGATCGAGATATCACGGGGCGTAATGTTCTCATCGTCGAAGACATTATCGATTCGGGTTTAACACTCTCATGGCTCAAAGCAAATCTTGAATCACGCGGTGCGCAAAATGTTGAGATTCTTTCAATTCTTCGTAAACCAGATGCGGCTAAGGTGGCCGTTGATGTGAAATACGTAGGCTTCGAGATTTCACCGGAATTCGTGGTTGGATATGGGCTCGATTTTGACGAAAAATATCGTAATCTTCCATTCATCGGCGTGCTTGCCAAGCACATGTATTCATAGACCCCAAGAAACGAGAAATCTCAAAGATGTCAGATATAAAAAAGCCCGTAAAGAAATCGGCAAAGAAGAGTCCGCTCAAAAAAAGTTTTGCTGGAAATTCGGCGCCAAAAAAGCCAGCAACTCGCGCTAGTCGAATCTTTCGCGGACCTCTGTTTTGGATTCTTGTAGCTATTTTTGTCGTCTCTATTTTTGGTCAAATTACATCTGCCGGAAAAAGATATACGCAGATTGAAACATCTCAGGCATTAGATGCGATTTCTCAGTCAAAGGTTGAATCCGCTGAAGTTGTAGATAAAGATCAGAAGATTCGTTTAATTCTAAAACCAGGATCGACAATAAAGGGTTCAACTAAAGTCGAGGCTTCATATGTCGCACGGCAAGAACCGACGATTGTCGACGCGCTTACCTCCAATCCACCAGTAAAGGGTTGGAATGTTCGAGTGCCCTCACAATCACTTCTTGTTTCATTTCTATTTTCAATCATTCCATTCTTATTGATTGGCTTCCTTTTCTTCTGGATGATGAGTCAAGCCCAAGGCGGTAACAAGGTATTCCAATTTGGTAAATCACGAGCAAAACTTCAGAGCAACGATGTTCCTAAGACGACTTTTAAGGATGTCGCCGGAGCAGAGGAAGCAATTGCCGAACTTGAAGAGATTAAAGACTTCTTAGCCAATCCCGATAAATACGGAGTTTTAGGCGCGAAGATTCCCAAAGGTGTTCTGCTCTTTGGCCCTCCCGGAACTGGTAAAACTCTCCTTGCCCGCGCAGTTGCCGGTGAAGCGGGGGTTCCCTTCTATTCAATCTCGGGATCAGATTTTGTTGAAATGTTTGTTGGCGTCGGTGCCGCGCGAGTACGTGATTTATTTAATCAAGCCAAAGAGAATTCGCCATCCATTGTTTTTGTAGATGAGATAGATGCCGTCGGGCGCCAACGTGGTGCAGGCATGGGGGGCGGCCATGATGAACGTGAACAAACCCTGAACCAGTTGTTAGTGGAAATGGATGGCTTCGAGGAAAATACAAAAGTCATTCTAATTGCCGCGACTAATCGTCCTGATGTTTTAGATCCAGCGTTGTTGCGCCCAGGTCGCTTTGATCGACAAATCGCGGTGGACCGCCCCGACCTTAAAGGGCGAGAAGCAATTCTGGCAGTTCATGCAAAGAACAAACCCTTGAGTGACGATGTAAAGCTCATTGATTATGCCCGTCGCACACCGGGCTTTACTGGCGCCGATCTTGCAAATGTATTAAACGAGGCGGCACTTTTGACCGCGCGAGAAGGAAAGAAGTTAATTTCAAATAGCGAACTTGATGAAGCCATTGATCGAGTAATGGCTGGCCCACAACGTAAGTCTCGGATTATGAGCGATGCTGAACGGCGAGTAACGGCTTATCACGAGGCTGGGCATGCCCTTGTCGCGCACGCGCTTCCGCACACTGATCCAGTTCATAAGATCACGATTATGCCAAGAGGGCGCGCACTTGGTTACACGATGATTCTTCCCGATGAGGATCGATATTCAACGACGCGAAATCAATTATTGGATCAGTTGGCATACTCTCTTGGCGGGCGTGCGGCTGAGGAGTTAATTTTCCATGATCCATCTACCGGTGCATCAAATGATATTGAAAAGGCAACGGCGTTAGCGCGTGCAATGGTTACACAGTATGGAATGACAGAGGCTATTGGGGCAATAAAGCTTGGCACAAATAGCGATACTCCATTTATGGGGCGCGATTATGGTCACCAACGTGATTACTCGGAAAGTATCGCAGGCATAGTTGATGGCGAGATTCGCAATCTTATTGAAAACGCCCATCAAGAGGCGTTTGATATTTTGGTTGCAAATCGAAAAATTTTGGATGAGATGGTCCTAGTTCTCCTTGAAAAAGAGAGCATTAATAAAGAAGAGATTGCCACAATTTTTAAGAAAGTTAAATCGGTTACTGCTCGTCCTGCGTGGACGGGATCAATTACTAGAATTCCATCTGATCAACCACCAGTTGAAGTCCCTGAGCGTTTAGCTATTGAAGAAGTTAAAAAACCCACACGTCGTAAAAAGGCATCTAGTGACGATAAATAAAATTACTGTCGCAAACAACGGCGTAACAACCCCATTTGATCAAGTGCGCGCTGAAAATGCGGTGCGCGAACTTTTACTTGCACTAGGTGAAGATCCAGACCGAGAGGGTTTAAGGCAGACACCAGCACGAGTTGCCCGTGCAATGAGAGAAAACTATGGCGGTCTGTGGCAGCGGCCCGAAGATGTATTAACCACCACATTTGATATCGGACATGAAGAGTTGGTCATTGTGCGAGATATCGAGGTGTTCTCCCATTGCGAACACCACTTAACTCCCTTCCATGGAGTTGCGCATATTGGATATATACCTCGTGGCAAAATAACTGGACTTTCAAAGTTAGCACGGCTTGTGGATGTCTATGCCAAACGGCCACAAGTGCAAGAGCGTTTAACAACGCAGATTGCGGATGCTCTCGTTGAGATTCTTGACCCATTAGGAGTAATTGTCATCATCGATTGTGAGCATTTGTGTATGTCGATGCGCGGAGTTAAGAAATCACAAGCTCGTACAACTACTAGTGCAGTACGCGGTGCTTTATTAAATGCCGCAACTCGCGCCGAAGCAATTAGCCTTATTACACATCGGTAAATCCATGTTAGTCATGGGGATACTAAACATCACACCGGATTCGTTTGCCGATGGTGGGCAATTCAACTCATTCGATAGCGCCGTAAAACACGCTCGAGAAATGATTGCAGAGGAAGTAGACATAATTGATATAGGTGGTGAATCAACTCGACCCGGGGCAGATCGGGTGAGTGAAGATGAAGAAATTTCCCGTGTGATTCCAGTGATCACCGAGTTAGCAAAAGACGGTATACGGATGAGCATTGATACCATGCGGGCTAGTACAGCACGAGCTGCGATTCAAGCGGGCGCACAGATAATCAATGACGTCAGTGGGGGATTGGCAGATCCAGAAATGCTTACTACGGCCGCGCAACTTAAAGTACCTTTTATCGCAATGCATTGGCGGGGTCAGTCCAAGGATATGAATTCAATGGCAAACTATGATGACGTTGTCAAAGATGTTATTTCCGAACTCCAAGCGCGCATTTCGGCGGCCTTGGATGCTGGAATCACTAAAGATAACTTGATAATCGATCCAGGAATTGGTTTTGCTAAAACTGCAAATCACAACTGGGAAATAATTAATCATATTCATGAATTCGTTGCGCTTGGTTATCCTGTATTAATTGGTGCCTCTCGCAAACGTTTTTTAGGTGCCCCGACGCTTGAGGAGCGCGAATCTGCCAGTGTCGCACTCACAAGTCGACTCTCCACAAGTGGCATTTGGGCAGTTAGAGTTCATTCTGTGAAGCCACATAAGGATGTCCTACGAGCATGAGTGACCAGATTTTATTGACTGGCATTCACGGCTTCGGTTATCACGGCCTTTTCGAGCACGAACGCATTAATGGCCAAGACTTTTATGTGGATGTAGCTTTGAACATTGACCTAAGCGCGGCATCCATAAGTGATTCGATCGAGGACACTGTTAATTATGCCGAGATTACGGATCTGGTTGTGACGCAAATTGTGACTGATCCAGTCTTACTTATTGAAAAACTTGCTGGCCGCATTGCCGAAAAAATTCTAAACACTTATTTGAAGGTACATGCGGTGAAAGTCACGGTACATAAACCGCAGGCACCTGTTGCGCAATCATTAAAGGATATTGCGGTACAGATAACTCGAACACGATGAGGGCTGTAATCTCGCTCGGCTCAAATCTTGGAAACCCCACAGCAAATCTCGATACCGCAATTGCGCTTCTGCGAGAATCTACGGACGTTATATCAGTATCTACTTTCTATGAGAGCACCCCAGTAGGTGGACCGACCCAACCCGATTTCATTAATGCAGTGTGCGTGATTGAGAGTGAACTTCCAGCAATCGAATTACTTTCACTTTTACATGGAATTGAAAAAAGTTTAGGGCGCCAACGGCTCGAACACTGGGGTCCTCGCACTCTTGATTTAGATTTGATTCAATATGGTGACCTCGTAAGTGAGAACGTTGATGTGCAACTTCCACACCCGCGCGCTCATGAGCGCAGATTTGTTTTGGAGCCATGGCATGAAATAGATCCGGACGCGATTCTGCTCAATCATGGGCGAATTGATGAAATTTTGGCGCAATTACCTACAAACCCGTAAACTCATGGACATCTCGCCCGGTACCTGAGAGGACTGGAGCTGTATGAGCGTATTGATTCCGACGATGGGAGCCCTGCATAAGGGCCACCAAGCCTTGATTAAGCGCGCGCGCATATTGAGTAAAGAGGTGGTTGTCAGTATCTTTGTTAATCCTCTTCAATTTGAAAACTCTGCCGATGCTGCTAACTACCCACGAACCCCCGAGCGGGATATTGAATTAGCGACTCTGGCAGGAGCGACCGAGATTTGGATGCCGGATTATGATGAGATTTATCCGGGGGAAATAAAGAAATTACACGCCGTCGCTATTGGAGATGTATTTGAAGGAGCATCGCGTCCAGGGCATTTTGATGGTGTTGTCACAGTCGTGAATCGCTTATTTGAGATTGTTAAACCAGAAATTGCAATCTTTGGAGAAAAGGATTTTCAACAACTGCAGGTCATTCGTGCAATGAAGAGTGCAGTTGAAATTATTGGTGTTTCAACTGTCCGCGAATTCGATGGCTTAGCTCTATCTTCTCGTAATGTTCGCTTGAGTGAAAATGGTCGGGCATCTGCAAATGTTATTTATCGTGCCATGGCCGCAGCGCGATTGGCTCCAACAGTGGCAATTGCTCAAGAAATAATTAATACGACGATTTCAACCGATTCGGGATTCAAGTGTGACTATGCAGCTATTGTCGATGAAAATGATTTTTCCTTGGCTACAGATTCAACCAACCATAAGCGCGCAATTATCGCTGGATGGATAGATGGTGTTCGTTTAATTGATAATATGCGAATGGGTGCCTAATGCTGCTAACAATCGATGTAGGCAATACGAACACTGTTTTAGGAGTTTTTGACGGCGATGATTTAGTTCGATCATGGCGAGTAAAGACCGATCCACGTAGTACATCTGATGAGCTTTGGCTGCAGTACCGATCTTTAGTTGAGGATTTCACAGTAACTGGATTATCGATCTGTTCAACGGTACCTGCGACGCTTCGCGAACTGCGAAGTATGATTAAGGATTATTTTGCCCATGTACGGACAACAATTGTCGAGCCCGGTATTAGAACTGGCGTCCCACTGTTAGTTGATAATCCCAAGGAAATTGGGGCCGATCGAATTGTGAATACCTTAGCGGCGCATACATTATTTGGCGGACCCGCCATTGTTGTAGATTTTGGTACATCAACCAATCTTGATGTTGTATCTCCTAAAGGTGAGTTTTTAGGTGGTGCACTAGCACCAGGAATTGAGATTTCAGTAGATGCTTTGGCAGCTCGTGCGGCGCAGTTACGCAAAGTTGAGTTGATTAGGCCGAAAAATGTAATTGGGAAAAATACGGTGGAGGCGTTGCAATCAGGCACAATTTTTGGCTTTGCCGGACAAGTCGACGGGCTTGTAGATCGAATTACTGCCGAACTTGCAGAGTCGTATTCGGGAGCGCCAAAAGTAATTGCGACAGGCGGATTAGCACCATTAATAATCGGGGTATCAGAAACAATTACCGATCACGAACCAGATTTGACGTTGATTGGTCTTCGTTTAATTCACGAACGAAATGCTTGAACCGTTAGACTCGCCTCTATTATGAGTATTCAAAAATTGGCAGAAGATGAGGATCTTCCTGAGCAGTTGCGGATTCGACGCGAAAAAAGGGCAGCCTTAATTGATAATGGTGTCGATCCATATCCGGTTTCTGTGCCACGTACAAAATCACTTCTCCAAGTACGAGCACAACATGTTGGTCTTGAAGTTGATGTTTCAACAGGCGTGATTGAAAGCCTTACTGGTCGAATAATTTTCAAGCGCGATACTGGAAAACTTGCTTTTGCAACGCTGCGCGAAGGCGATGGAACCGAGCTTCAAGCTATGTTTTCATTAGATAAAATTGGTCAAGCCTCAATTGATTCTTGGAAGTCCAACATTGATTTAGGTGACATCGTTTCAGTGACCGGCGAAATTATTACTTCGAAACGGGGCGAGCTTTCTATTCTTGCTATATCGTGGAAATTAGCCTCTAAGTCCTTGCGTCCATTGCCAAATGATCACAAGCCAATGTCGGAAGAAACGCGTGTCCGAATGAGATACGTCGACTTAATAGTTCGCCCAGAAGCACGGACTAATGCACGCTTGCGTCCGGCAGTAATGAGTTCTTTACGAAATACTTTTGCAAAAGAGGATTTTATCGAGGTCGAAACACCTATGTTGCAGGTTATGCATGGAGGTGCCACGGCTAGACCATTCAAATCTTTTTCAAATGCTTATGATATGGATCTCTACCTTCGAATCGCACCTGAACTATTTTTAAAGCGATGTGTGGTTGGTGGACTCGAAAGGGTATTTGAAATTAACCGTAACTTTCGAAATGAAGGTGCCGATTCATCGCACTCACCCGAATTCGCAATGATTGAAAGTTATCAAGCCTATGGTGACTGGAAATCGATTGCCGAGCTCACACGCTTACTTGTACAAAATGCAGCGATGGCAGTTGCTGGCTCTCACACTGTTACTTATCACGATGGTCGTCAAGTAAATCTCGGAGGTAGTTGGCGAGAAATATCCTTATACGATGCTATTTCTGAGAGCGTCGGCCAAAGTGTCACTGCATTAACTACGATGGTGGATTTAAAAACCATTGCGCTCGAGCTTGGAATTAAAGTAGATCCCAGATGGATTACTGGAAAGTTAGCTGAAGAGATTTTCGAGTATGTAGCAAAAGATCAGTTGATTGAGCCAACTTTTGTTATGGGATTTCCAATTGATACATCTCCACTTGTTCGTGCGCATCGTGAAATACCTGGTGTTGCCGAAAAGTGGGATTTGTATATCGATGGCTTTGAATTAGCAACCGGCTATTCCGAGTTAATTGATCCCGTCATCCAGCGCGAGCGTTTAGTAGAGCAATCTTCGCTGGGCACCAAAGGCGATTTAGAGGCAATGCAGGTCGATGAAGATTTCTTACGAGCCATGGAGTTTGGGATGCCACCGATGGGCGGAATGGGAATGGGAGTTGATAGATTGCTTATGGCATTGACGGGTCTTGGGATTCGCGAAACTATTTTGTTCCCTCTTGTTAAGCCGGAGATTGATTAGAGATGCTTGTAATTCGCCCTGCTAAAACCAGTGATGTGAAGTCAATCCGCACGCTTGTCGACTCATATGCCGCTCCGGGACAAATGCTTTCAAAGGAGACGGTGACTTTGTATGAAAGTGTCCAAGAGTTTATTGTCGCTGAGCTAGATGGCGTATTAGTCGGTTGTGGAGCGCTGCATATTCTTTGGGAGGACTTGGCTGAGGTTCGAACAGTTGCCGTTTTGGAGAATCTACAAAGGCAGGGAGTCGGCCACCAGATTCTTGAGGCAGTGATTCAACGGGCGCGCGAAGTCGGTGTTGAGAAAATATTCTGTCTAACTTTCCAGACTGATTTCTTTGGTCATCACGGTTTTGAAGTTCTCGAAGGCACCCCGGTACAACCCGATGTATACGTTGAACTTCTGCGCTCTTATGATGCCGGAGTTGCCGAGTTCTTAGACCTTGAATCAGCCAAACCCAATACTCTGGGAAATACGCGAATGCTGAAAATTCTCACCTAAATCTAGGTGCCATCAGGCATAAATGACCCATTCCTAGGGTTATAGAGAGCAAAGCCAATCCACCTCGCGGGCTTGGCATACGAGGTATTAGGCTTAATGAATTGACTACAAAGGAGAAGACCGATGTTTGAGCGCTTTACAGATCGAGCTCGCCGAGTTGTTGTGCTTGCCCAAGAAGAGGCACGCATGCTCAATCACAACTACATCGGCACAGAGCACATACTGCTTGGGCTCATACATGAGGGTGAGGGCGTTGCCGCTAAGGCACTTGAATCGCTAGGAATCTCACTTGAAGGCGTTCGGGCACAAGTGGAAGAGATCATCGGACAAGGCCAACAAGCACCCAGTGGTCACATCCCATTTACACCTAGGGCGAAAAAAGTTCTTGAACTCTCCTTACGTGAGGCGCTACAACTTGGCCATAACTACATTGGCACCGAACACATTTTGCTCGGTTTAATCCGCGAGGGTGAAGGCGTTGCCGCTCAGGTGCTTGTAAAGCTTGGCGCCGATTTAAATCGAGTTCGCCAGCAAGTAATTCAACTTCTTTCAGGCTATCAAGGCAAAGAGGCCGTCACGCAAGGTGGACCTGCAGAAGGCACGCCATCGACCTCATTGGTTCTCGATCAATTTGGTCGAAACCTCACTCAAGCCGCGCGTGAAGGAAAGCTAGATCCAGTTATTGGTCGCGAAAATGAGATCGAACGAGTCATGCAGGTTTTATCTCGCCGCACAAAAAATAATCCAGTTCTAATTGGCGAACCAGGTGTTGGTAAGACTGCAGTTGTTGAAGGTCTTGCGCAAGCAATTTATAAAAATGATGTCCCCGAAACTTTGAAAGACAAGCAGTTGTACTCACTTGATTTAGGTGCACTTGTCGCGGGTAGCCGCTACCGAGGAGATTTCGAAGAGCGGCTAAAGAAGGTTCTCAAGGAGATTAAAACTCGCGGTGACATCATTCTATTTATTGACGAGATTCATACTCTAGTCGGAGCAGGTGCTGCTGAAGGCGCAATCGATGCTGCAAGTATTTTAAAACCGATGCTTGCCCGCGGCGAACTCCAGACAATTGGTGCAACGACACTCGATGAGTATCGCAAGCATGTTGAAAAAGATGCCGCTTTAGAGCGCCGCTTTCAACCAATTCAAGTTAAAGAGCCAACGGTTGCGCACACGATTGAAATATTGAAGGGTCTTCGCGATCGTTACGAAACGCATCACCGCGTTTCAATTACCGATGGAGCTCTTGCTGCAGCGGCAAACCTTGCCGATCGATATGTGTCAGATCGTTTTTTGCCAGATAAAGCCATTGATCTAATCGATGAGGCAGGTTCGCGCCTTCGTATTAAGCGTATGACCGCACCGCCAGAGCTTCGCGCATTCGATGACAAGATTGCCGCTGCACGCAAAGAAAAAGAGTCTGCAATTGACGGTCAAGACTTTGAAAAAGCGGCCTCGCTTCGCGATACAGAAAAGGCTTTAATCGCCGAAAAGCATGAGGCTGAAAAGAATTGGAAAGCAACTGATTTAGATAAGGTAACTGAAGTTGATGAGGAGCTTATCGCGCAAGTTCTTTCAATCTCAACCGGTATCCCAGTCTTTAAATTGACCGAAGAGGAGACCGCTCGACTTTTGCGAATGGAAGACGAGCTCCATAACCGCGTCATCGGACAAGACCAAGCAATCAAGGCGCTATCTCAAGCGATTCGCCGTACACGCGCAGGGTTAAAAGATCCTCGCCGTCCTGGTGGATCATTTATCTTTGCCGGCCCTTCTGGTGTAGGTAAAACCGAACTTTCACGTACTCTTGCAGCATTTTTATTTGGCGATCAAGATGCATTAATCCAATTAGATATGTCCGAGTACTCAGAGCGTCACACTGCCTCACGCTTATTCGGTGCTCCTCCAGGCTATGTTGGATATGACGAAGGCGGACAGTTGACCGAAAAAGTTCGCCGCCGCCCATTCTCCGTCGTTCTCTTTGATGAGATTGAAAAAGCGCACCCAGATATCTTTAACTCGTTGTTACAGGTTCTAGAAGATGGTCGACTTACAGATTCTCAGGGTCGTACTGTTGATTTCAAGAACACCGTAATCATCATGACCACCAACCTCGGTACTCGCGATATCTCCAAGAGCCTTGGACTTGGCTTTGCTAATAGTGATGATGAACAAACTAATTATGATCGCATGAAGGGCAAAGTAAACGACGAACTTAAAACTCACTTCCGACCTGAGTTCCTCAACCGCATCGATGACGTCATCGTCTTCCACCAGTTGACCAAGGATCAGATAATTCAGATAGTTGATCTCATGATAAAAAATCTTGATGATCGCTTACAGGCAAAGGACATGGGAATTGAACTAACTCAAGCAGCTAAGGACCTCCTTGCGCTGCGTGGTTATGATCCACTTCTTGGAGCGCGACCACTTCGCCGCACCATTCAGCGTGAGATTGAAGATTCGCTCTCTGAGCGCATCTTGTTCGGCGAACTTAAGGCTGGTGAAATTATTGTTGTCGATGTTGAAGGTGAAGGCACCGAAGCAATCTTTACTTTCAAAGGTGCCCCAAAAGTTCAGACCCCTGATACTCCCGAAGATCTAGCTCAAGAGGCACCAACAGCTTAAATTCTCTAATACCGTTAGGAAATGAAGAGGAGTACGTTCATCACTTCCGAACAGTAGAGTGAAGAGATGAAGCATAAGCCTCCTTCTTGAGGCTGAACGCGGCAGAGCATCAGTATGAAACTAATTCTTCAATGAGCCTTGCCCATTTTTAGCTTTAGCTATGCGTGACGTACCCTAATTGTAGGCGAATGTTTTTTGGTTGGCCATGCGAATTTCATTTATTTGAATTTGGGTTTGAACTGTTCCTTGAATAAGGGACTTAGACAAAGGAGAAAACCGATGGATGAAAAAAAATTTATTACAATTATGCAATACCAAGCGTTCACAGGTTATTCGCACTCATTGTCTGGGCTGTTCTAGGCTAAGTTCATGGAAAAAGCAGTGAGCATCGGGCTATTTCTTGCAGCGGTGGCGGTTTTTTTGATTGCGTACGAGAAGCCTGGCACATCACATAAGAAGATCACGGGAGAGGCGGGGATTTCGAGTCCTAGTCAAAGTTCACTCTTAGGTTGTCTTAACTTGGTCCGTCAGCGGTGGGTGTGTCTATTTCAACGTCAATAGTTATTCCTGTCGGTGCGATGGCGGCCAAATTCTTAAGCGCATCACCGCTTAGTCGGTACACGGTCCACTCATCCATCGGCACTGCGCCGAGGGATGTGTAAAATTCGATCGACGGTGCATTCCAATCAAGGACCCACCACTGCAACCGTTCATAATTGCGTGTCACGCAGATTTCTGCCAGCGCTTTGAGGAGTGATAATCCATATCCTTTTGCGCGATAGTGCGGGTCGATATAGAGATCTTCAAGGTAGATACCCGGCTTACCTAGCCACGTAGAATAGTTAAGAAACCAGATTGAGATTCCTACAACCGTTCCATCAATGTCGACAACATGGCAAAAGGCGTGAGGGTTGGCTGAAAAAAGAGATTCTTCAATTTGTTCAAGTGTGGCAATCGCGGCCAATGGCGCCTTTTCATACTCGGCAAGATCCTTGATTAGCTCAAGTATGCGGGGGGAGTCCTCTTTGCGAGCATAACGAATCATTGCGGAAGTCTATATAGATTGCGCGATATTGATTGGATTAATTGATCTTCAAGTAATGTCTTAAGCGCCTTTTCAACTTGAGATTGATCGGGCCAGAGATTCTTGAGTGCACGCTCAGTGAGTGATTCACTTTCACGTAAGGCTTGAAGAATAGTGCCTCGACATTTACGATCGCTGCCATGCCAAGCTTGAGTCTTTCGAGTCGACTGCATTTTTGGATATCCCTTAATACGCCAGTTGCACTGGGTGATAACCGGACAGAGATCACAGAGTGGGTTCTTTGATGTACAAACAAGGGCACCTAGCTCCATCGTAGCCGCCGCCCACATGTGGGCGCTTTCTTCTGGAACTAAAGTGAGTCGAGCAGTTTTCTCAGCCGAAGTTGGAGTTAGTTTTGGATGCTCGACACCATCGATTGCTCGCGCGAAAACTCTACGGATGTTTATATCTAAGACCAGTGTGCGTGCTTGAAAAGCAAAAGCTGCGATTGCAGCGGCAGTGTATTCACCAATCCCGGGAAGCTTTTGGAGAGTGTGAACATCGCGAGGAACTTCGTTGTTGAACTCTTTCGAAATAATGTGTGCGGCAGAAAGTAGGCGCAAAGCACGACGCGGATAACCAAGACGTCCCCACGCTGTAATGACTTGTGCTGGTGTCGCTTTAGCTAAATCAGAAGGTGAGGGCCAACGCTCCATCCAATCAATCCAGATTGGCAAAACGCGATTTACTGGAGTCTGTTGCAACATGTACTCGCTGATCATGACACCCCATGGCGATGTAGAGCGCCACGGTAAATCTCGTCTGTTTTCTTTAAACCAATTAACTATCGGTCTTTCAAGCGGGTTCATTCGCCCGAGATTTTTACCCGAGAGAGTGCGTGATCAAGGCGGGAAACTTCAACAATCTCCATACCTTCAATGACGCTCTCTGAGCCAGTGGGAACCAATGCACGTTTGAAGCCAAGGCGGTATGCCTCTTGTAATCGACGATTTACCCCGCTGACCTTACGGATTTCCCCAGCCAAGCCCACTTCACCAATGGCAACTAAATCAGAAGGCAAGGCTAAAGCGTTAGCTGCCGAAGCCACAGCAAGGGCTAAAGCTAAATCGGCGGCGGGTTCCGTCATCTTCATTCCACCAACTGTTGCGGCATACACATCCCGACCACCAACTCGGATACCTGCGCGAAGTTCTAGGACTGCCAAAACCATTGAAGTACGCGGTGAATCTAATCCAGAAACAACTCGGCGAGCGTTTCCAAAATCATTTTCACGCCCTTGACTAACTAGGGCTTGAATTTCAGCAAGTAAAGGACGTCGGCCCTCAAGAGTAACTGTCACACATGTACCCGGTACAGGTTCAGTGTGACGAGATGTAAATAAACCAGTGGGATCTAAAACCGATTCGATTCCGATATCAGTCAAATCAAAACAACCAACTTCATCAGAGGCACCAAAGCGATTTTTAATTGCTCGAATTAATCGAAGCCGTGAGTGGCGCTCGCCCTCGAACTGCAGAACAACATCGACTATATGTTCGAGCAAACGCGGACCTGCAATCGAGCCATCTTTAGTTACATGACCAACTAAAAGTAGCGTTATGTTACGGTCTTTACAGATACGAATGAGTGCGCCTGCGACTTCGCGTACTTGGGTAACGCCTCCGGGTGAGCCATCGGCAGCTGAACTTCCAATTGTTTGTATTGAATCGATAATTACTAACTGTGGATTGACGGCATCTATGTGTGAAATAACGGCGCCTAAATCGGTTTCAGATGCTAAAAATAAATCCGGGTTGATCGCTTTAATGCGCTCAGCTCGGAGTCGTACTTGAGAGGCTGACTCTTCGCCACTTATATATAGCGCGCGAATACCTGCAGATGCGGTTTGTGAAGCGACCGAAAGTAAAAGTGTCGACTTACCAACTCCGGGTTCGCCAGCTAATAAAATCGCAGCACCTGGAACTAATCCACCACCTAAAACTCGATCGAGTTCGGAAACACCAGTGGGCCGTACATGCGCGGCAGATAAATCGACCTCACCGATAGGAATTGCTTTGTGGGTTATTTTCCCTGGAATAAGTGAGAGTTTTTTGGGAGCGGCAACTTCTTCAACACAGCCCCATGCTTGGCACTCACCGCAACGGCCAACCCACTTTTGCGAGCTCCAGCCGCATTCACTGCAACGGAATGGATCTCTTTCAATTTTGGCCATAGGTAGAGCCTAGAACGCAGGACTGACTATTTCTTAGCGGCAGCTAAGGTTGCTGGATGTTGAATAATGAACAGTGGCAACAAGTGAGCTTGGGAAGCTCGTATTCCTGCCATTCGTGCATCACAGCGAAGTGCGAGTTCGGCGTAAGGCGCTTCTCCCATTAATTTTTGCAGTTCGTACTTATTAGAAATATAAACGGGTTCTGTACCAACATGGGCCTCCGAATTACTAGTGCAGTACCAGTCAAAGTCATCTCCACCATCGCCCCATGCGAGTCGTTCGTATTCTCCAATTACTGTAACTGAGTATTCGCGCTCACCAACTTCACGAGTTTCAAAACTACGGCGCAGCGGTAACTGCCAGCAGACATCGGGTTTGGTATCGACGAAATGTTTATTCTCTTTTATCGCTAGGTGGTGGAGTACGCACCCAAAAGATCCAGTAAAACCTTCGGCTTCGTAACCTTTACGGTTTAGAAAAATACAACCATCCTCAACACGACGTGTCTTGCGCTCACCATCCTCGTCTTTTTCAGAGATACGAAGTTTGGCACCAGCTTTCTTTGGTTTTGCCTCAGAATAAAACTGCCACATCTCAGGTGTTAAGTAAGCCGCTACTTTGTCAGTTCGCGCTTCATCATCGGCATCGGTATACATTGCACCTTCAGTGCAACAACCGGCATTTGGTTGACTCTTAAAAACACCTTGACACCCGTCCCCATAAATACAAGTCCAGTATGAGGTTAACCAAGTAAGGTCACACTTATAAATTTGTTCTGGATCGCTTGCGTCTGAAAACTCAACCCAATCGCGTGCAAAACCTGGCTTCACTTCGGACATAGTCGCAGAGCCTACACGCTTAACGGGTAGGCTTGCACAATGAGTCAACAATTCACAGTTGGTGTAATTGGTGCAGGAGTAATGGGCGAAGCACTTATAGCTGCGCTAATTTCATACGGTGTCAAACCAGCGCTAATTACAATTTCGGAAAAGCGAACTGAACGTGGAGATGAATTAGTCGAAAAATACGCAATAAATATCGCAGATATTGACAAGACTGTATCTTGCGCCGAAGTACTTTTGCTAGTTGTGAAGCCACAAGATATGGCTGGAGTACTAAATGAGATAAAGGTTTCACTAAAACCCGAAACTGTTGTAATCACTTTTGCGGCCGGCAAAAAGATTTCGTTTATTTCCACAGGCCTTGGTACTGCTAATCCAATAGTCAGGGTCATGCCAAATACGGCCACACTTGTCGGTGCAGGAATGTCGGCAGTTTCTTTGGGAGTTGGTGTTAGTCCGGAAAAGTCGACGTTTGTCCTAGGATTTTTAAGTGCGACAGGAAGAGTTGTTGAAGTTCCAGAAGATTTACAAGATGCAGTTACTGCAACCAGTGGATCGGGACCGGCATACTTCTTCAGTTTTGTTGAAGCGATGATTGTTGGGGCTCAAAGCCTTGGTCTCACTTTCGAAATGGCAACACAATTAACAGTGCAGACAATAATAGGAGCAGCTAAACTTCTTGAAGTTTCTGGAAGCTCTGCTGCAACATTGCGAGAAAATGTAACAAGTCCAAATGGAACAACTGCTGCCGCCCTAGCATCATTGGATGCCAATGAACTTCAACATATTGTGACCATTGCTATGAAAGCAGCTCACGATCGCTCGCAGGAATTGGCGTGAAACGCCTACTTTCTTTTGTATTAGTCGCCACGCTTATTACCGTACCTGCAGGTTTTGCAGCCACTAAGAAAATCCCTGTCAAATCTCTAAAGCTATTGACGACCATTTCAAACTCCGATGACTTTTCAGGAATCGTGGTTACCGGCGTAACAATTATTACTTACGGAACACGTGCGGGCAAGGCATATGCGAGGGCGATAAATGCGAGTGGACAAGAGTTATGGAATATTCTTTTGGATTCACCGTCCACATCTATTGCGACCGCCGGTGTCGTTGATAGCTCTGGAAATATATGGATCGCAGGTTCGATGTCCTTGCTTCGAGCAACGGCGGCTCCATCGCCTTCAGTATCCGCACTCAATCCTGATAATGTAGTTAACCCGCCCGAGGTATTTAATGCCGACCTTAACATCATTGCTCTTTGGAAAATCGAGGCTGGAACATCGAAAGCCACGCTTTATAACGCCCAACAAAACTCTCCAGTTTTAGTGACTTCGATTGCAGTAGATAAGAACGGACTTTCATTGTCTGGAATAACACAATCTAGAAAAGGAAGTTCAGGCTTTGTGATGAATGCCAGCCTGCAAGGCGAGTTTGCTCAAGCAATTATTGTTGGGGAAGCATCAACAACCCTCGAGTCAATAGTGCGCAATAGTGATGGGACATTAACAGTTGTCGGCGCGAGTGCAGAAACTCTAGCGGGGAAAAAACGACTTGGTTTGCTCGATGGTGTAATTATTAAAATTTCAAAGTCAGGTTCGATCATAACCGTTGTTCGAAGTTCAGCGCCTAAGGCGATGCGCAATTGGAGTAGTGCAACATCTTCACTTTTACTCGGGGGAGAAGTTACAATAAATGCAAAGACGGAGAGTGCTGTTACTAAATTCTCTAAGGTATTTTCCCCGACGTGGACGTATAGATTTGCATCTACCGGACCAACCTTCACATCGAGTCGAAAATTCGCCTTTTTTTCCTCGACGGCGGTTATCTTTCAACTGCGCAACTGGGCGCCTAAGAAATCGCAGCCGATTCTTATCGCTTTTGATGACAAAGGCGCAATTATTGGGGCATTTAGTGCTCCCTCAGATCAACAAGAGGTTGTTGCTCTAGTAGAAAGTAAAGAGCTGGGGACTTTATGTTTAACGTCAAACGCTGAGACCACTTCGATTTTTGTTCTGCCTTAATTATGGTTTGAACAGGGCCAACTTGCCACTCACAGTCGCGAGAAGGTACTTCACCTTATTAACGCTTACCCAAGCACTCTGTGTTGGCTCAGTACCTTGCTTACTTCTTACTAAGCGAATTGCGGCCTGACCTGTCGCTTTTTTTGATGTGTCGAGAGCACAAAGGCGATCTTGGCAGTTAAAGATAATGGTATTTCGATCAACAGTCAGGAATTCTCCTGGTATGCCAAAGTTCTCAGTCGTAATTTTTGAAATATTTTGTGGAGCGCTCAAAAGTGCCCAACGGATTTGGTCGGGATTTGGAAATGAGCCAAATGATGCAGCAAGCCAAGTGGCTAAGACATCCTCGCCCACTTTTGAAAGAGCGACCGCGTAACCGAAAATTGATGCATCATCGGTGGATATATCAAGCGTTCGATAGGTCCACGCAGATGGACTGACTCCTATCCGAGTCGCAAGACGGACACCGCCAGCAGAGATTTCCTTTTTTTGATTCATACTTATAACTGAATCGTAAAGAACGTAGGTTTTACTGCCATCAGAGATAGCTTGTAAGTGAAACCCAACATCTCCCGTAGAACGGTCATCAGTTTTACGATCGCCATCGACAATTTCATAGACCCACGGTGAGGACTTTGTTTTGACTGCCCCAAGTAAAACACCTTGACTCTCATCACGATAAAAAACTTCTATGGAATTCGCTGTCGTTACACAAGTATTTGTGATGCTCACATCGCTAGAAGTGCGCACACGGACGGGATCGTCATAATTGTTGATTGATGTACCATTCCCATCAACAATTTCAAAAGTAAAACCCTTGCCGTTAAAAGTTGCATAGCGTAAATCTTTATCGGTGGTATCGCTATAGAAAATATGCAGAGTTTGTTTAACTCCACTTCCATTAACACACAATGAAATTGGAGTATTTATTGGGTTTGACGTTCGCCCACTACCTCCACCAGCACCATCGACAATTGATTTTTTCCACGTTTTGCCGTCAAAAGTAGCCAATTTTAAGTCTCCACTTTTGGTATCGGTATAAACGATTGTCGGTTCTCCATTGAAAACCGTGCTTGAGACAGACTTTCCATCTGCACTTGCGTCTAGCACCGTACTTTTCCAGCCAGTTTGGGGAGTTACTGGTTTAGTGATTGCCGGCTCTGAAGCTCCGATGGAGTTTTTAGCAACAATAGAGAATGAATATGAAGTGCCATTTTTCAATCCCGCAAAAAGGAGTGGACTTGAAAGTGTCTTCTTCTCAACGCCCGTCTTTAGGTTTTTCACTACGTACTCAGTAATCTGTGCGGTTCTCAAATTTACTGGTGGGTCAAATGAAATGAGCGCCGAAGCCTCAGAAATAAAGGCTTGCACATTTCGTGGAGATTCTGGCAAGCCACTAGCAATACCAGCAGGTGGTTTTGTGCGCATATCATCAATCATGGCTAATAAGAGAGGTCCAGGTTCTCTAAATATCTCACCTGGATCTAAATTTGGGGTCATAACCGAGTCAAGCCCCATACTTGAAAATGTCGCATCATCTAAGTGGCTAGTCGATGAGCCCGGCTCATAGATAGCAGGGGTATATAACTTGGGCTTAATCCCACCGTTGGCCTTTATTGCATTTTCACCCGACCACACCAGTGAAGTTGTTAGTGCTTGCGCCAAATCGCGAGATGGAGTTGGTAAATCAGCTAACCGTCGACCATCTTGCGTTTGTGCAAATGCATCGAAAGGAGTTGGTTGATCTAGACTAGCGATACCAAAATTAGAGTCATATGACTCGTTAGACAAGAATCCAAGGCCATGCGCAATCTCATGCAAGATAACGGATTCTAGGTCGTATTCAGTTCTTGTAGGAAGTCCATCACCACGAGAATTCCAACCACCATTTGAATTAACTTGAATAATAATATCGGGGTTGGCTTTATCTAAATCCTTGCCGGAAAGTGCATTTGCAAGCGCCGATGTGTACCAGAGTGATGGATCGGGTGCTCCCGCAAATGATGAGAAGAAATTCACGGGTCGAGCGCTTCCTAGAACTCCCCACGAGCTCGAACGTCCCCATGAAGCAACAATATTTATTGGTACCGTCGAAGTGAAATTTGCAGACCAGATATCCACAGCTCCTTGGACATCGTTCTTGGCCCATTCGGGAAAATTGTTGTAAGTAACATTAAACTTAGACTTGAAAACACCTACAGCATATTTTGTACGGGGAGTAGTTGTAATAACTGGATTTGTTCCGGCATAAATATGGCCCCACCGTATAACTGAGGATTTATTAAATAGCGCTTCGGCCGAGGGAGCATTTAATACCGAACCTAAGAGCGCAACAACTATGGTTACGACCCGCAGTTTCTTACAAAGGATGCCCCACATAAGCGCAAACACTACCAAGGTGAGATGATTCCCTCATGACCAGGGCGTGAGAAATGGAATTTTCTAAGCAAATTGACAGGGTTGGGGTAGTGAGTTGACAGTTATTACGGTTTATAGTCGTCATGGTTGCCATCTTTGCGATGAAGCCATTGAAGTTCTTGAGTCGTTGCGCAATGAATTAAATTTTGATATCGAGAAGATATTTATAGAGGGCGATGAGAAGCTAGAGAAGCTATATAGCGATCAAGTCCCTGTTATACACATTGATGGCGAACACCATGGATTTTGGCGAGTAGACCCCGAACGTTTTAAATCTTGTCTAGATAGACATCGTCAGCGTCAATAATCTTGTACGAATAGCCTTGCTCAGCTAAGAAGCGTTGACGATTTTGAGCAAAATCTTGGTCAATTGTATCTCGAGAAATGACAGAATAAAACTTTGCACTTCGACCGTCCGATTTTGGCCTAAGAATTCTTCCCAATCGTTGGGCTTCTTCTTGTCGACTTCCAAATGCTCCAGATACTTGTATTGCAATTGTTGCGTCAGGTAAATCAATGGAAAAGTTAGCGACTTTCGAAACTACTAAGCAGGTTATTTCCCCGGTTCTAAATTTGTTAAAGAGAATCTCGCGCTCTTTTATAGGTGTGTCACCTTTAATCAGCGGAACTCCGAGAACTTCGGCGAGCTCATCCAATTGAGTGATGTACTGGCCAATGACTAATATCTGCTCTCCAGCATGTTTCTTGACTAGAGTTTCAACAACATTGCGCTTAGTGCGAGTTGTTGCGCATGTTCTGTAGCGATTTTCTGGCTCTGCCGTTGCATACAACAGCCGCTCACCCTCTGTTAAATTAACTCGAACTTCAATGCATTCTGCAGGAGCGATATAACCTTGAGCTTCAATCTCTTTCCAAGGAACGTCATAACGCTTTGGCCCGATGAGCGAAAAAACCTCACCTTCCATGCCATCTTCACGAACCAAGGTCGCAGTCAGGCCTAAACGACGACGAGATTGAATATCTGCCGTAAAGCGAAAGATTGGCGCAGGCAACAAGTGAACTTCGTCGTAGATAATCAAGCCCCAGTCATGAGTGTCAAAAAGATCTAAATGCGCATACACACCATTTTTCTTTTTGGTCATCACTTGATAGGTGGCAATGGTGACGGGACGAATCTCTTTTTTAGCCCCCGAGTACTCACCAATCTCATCCTCATTGAGGGTTGTGCGCTTTAACAACTCTTCACGCCATTGACGAGCCGCGATGGTATTTGTGACCAAAATTAATGTTGTCGCCTTGGCGTGCGCCATGGCTGCAGCACCAACGATTGTCTTGCCGGCGCCACATGGAAGGACTACAACACCTGATCCTCCGTGCCAAAATCCCTCTGCCGCTAACTCTTGATAAGGGCGGATTTGCCAGTCCTTTTGGACTAACTCAATAGGGTGAGCCTGCCCATCGACGTAGCCTGCAAAATCTTCAGCAGGCCAACCTAAGCGCAAAAGTGATTGCTTAATGTGACCGCGTTGACTTGGCAATACCGCAATCGTTTCGGCATCGATTCGTGCACCAAGGAGAGGGGCAATTTTGCGAGCCCTAATTACTTCCTCTAAAACCGCCGTGTCCGTTGTGACCAGAATTAAACCATGCACAGGGTCGGCTTCTAATCGCAACCGACCGTAACGTGACATCGTTTCAGCAACATCAATCAAAATTGAATGCGGAACTGAATAGCGCGAATATTTAATGAGAGTGTCAATGACTTGTTCAGCATCATGGCCGGCAGCTCGCGCATTCCAAAGTCCAAGTGGCGTCAATCGATATGTGTGGATGTGCTCTGGCGAACGTTCGAGTTCGGCGAATGGCGCTATTGCACGGCGGCACTCAGTAGAAAGCGGATGGTCAATATCCAAAAGGAGAGTTTTATCGCTTTGAACGATTAATGGTCCATCAGTCATTAAGGATGTCCTTAATCAAGGCATGTAAAAGTGCGCTTCGACTTTTAAGAGTTGTGATGTCGACCCATTCGTGTGCCGCATGCGCGCCATCTCCGACTGCGCCTAATCCATCTAGTACCGCTGCTCCAGCCGCAGCAGCAAAATTTCCATCACTTGCTCCGCCAACCGAGGCATGACCAAGGGCCGGCATACCTAAATTTTTAGCAACTCGTTCAGCACGCTCGTAAAGTTCCATCGTTGATGTTGTTTCGAGAGGCGGTCGATTAAACCCGCCAGAAATTACGTAGCGTGCTTCTGAATTAACCGGTTGCAAATTTTGGATTGCAGCATCAACGCGTTGAAGTTCAGCCATTGAATAAGAGCGGATATCAACATCGAGCTCGGCTAAATCCGGAACCGTATTTGTTGTATTGCCTGCGCGCGCCATTGTTGGAACCACCGTCGTACCTGACTCTTGGTTTTCAAGGTTAACGAGCGCAAGAATCGCATGTCCCATTTCAACGGTGGCATTAACACCTTTTTCTGGCTCAAGTCCTGCGTGCGATGCCTTCCCATGAATTGAAATTTGATACATGGAGGTGCCTTTGCGACCAGTTTTAACTTTGCCATTTAGGCTCGCTTCGAGCACTAGAACCGCCTTTGCCTGTGCGGAGATCTCTTTAATAAAGGCTTTACTTGTTGAACTTCCGGTCTCTTCATCGCTCGTGGCGATTAAAGCGACAGATCCTTCAATACCTTGCAAAGCAAAAAGCGCCTGTATAAAGCCGGCTTTCATATCAAATACTCCAGGACCAATGGCGGCATTGCCTTCAACTTTCCAAACCGGCTGGAAGCCACCAATGGGCCAAACGGTATCTAAGTGTGCAAGAAGAACAACTTTGGGGGTCTTCGTGCCCCACCAAAAAACTGGGCGTCCGTTTACTTCCAGAATCTGCGCAGGCGAACCGAGAACATCACCCGCAATCTCACTTGCAAGTTCAATAACAGCGCGGCAAGCATCTAGATCTTGCGTTGGAGATTCCAACCTCACGAGTTTTTCCAATTCTGAGAGCATAGGCAAAGTCTATAGCGGTGCTACGCCGGTGATGCGCGGAATTCGGAAGGATTGAACTTCACCCGTCGCGTGATCGCGGGCAATGAGCGCCCCAGCACTCACACGGATTGGATCGATAATTCTGTGGGTGACAGCGCCATTGTTATCGGCATATCCAATGGAGAGAGATTTCTCCTCTTGAATAAATCTATTAATTAAATCCATCGTTTCGTTTGCAGAGTTTCGAGGAAGTGCGCCGAGGGCCTCACTTGCGATTTGTCGCAGATGTGTCTGTTTATGGCGCGATTTTTCGCCAGTACGAATTGCGCGAATTGCCGAGTTCAATTGATCTTCATCAGGGGTTTCGATTTCGCCGATGATTCGCGGAGGTCGCGGTTTCGTTTGTGCGCGCTTTGATTGAGGGCCACTTAACAGCATTCCATGTTGTGATTCAGCTGCGGGAAGATATCCAGCATCGCGCAATATACGCATTGCATCTGTAGCTTCGCGCTCGCAGATAACGACTTCAGGTGCTATGCGCCGAAGTGAAAGAACCTCTAATTTTTTATCATTCATAATCTGAGTGATGAGCGAGGTATCTTCACAGCGAATGAACGAAGCGGTATTTCCTATGCGTAACTTGCCATGCTTTTTTGCGACATCTGAAATTAAATAATCAAGGGGTTGTGGCATTGGAGTTTTAGATGTTTTAAGTAGAAATGCTCGAATCTCGTCACCAGTTTTGCCGTGATCAAGGGCTCGACGGATTGTCGCCTCACTAAAGCGGTAGACGGTTGCGCCACCCCTGCTTTCAATTTCAGCCATTATTGCTAACTGCTGCGAAATTTCATGTTCGAGAGGTCCTGGGGCAATGGCAGTGTTATCACTTTGAATAAGAATATGGTCAACGGTCTTAGGGAGGTCGCTATTAATTAAATTTAAATCACCCCCCGATAGAAAATCGATGCCATATTTGGAGAATGCGCCTTGACCTGTTAATCCCAACCATTCAGCTTCGCGCAGAGTCCATGTGGCTAACTCGTCTTGAAGTAACGAGTTTCGACGAACCGGCGCACGCCAAGTTAGAAATTCGATGAAGGATTTAATATTTGGTGCCAATTCGGGATTCTCATTGAGAATTGAAAGCGTCAAAGCCCGAACGCGTGCGGCATTAACACGGTCAAGTTCGGGACCTAAAGCTGCAACATTTCGAGTATCTGCTCGACCGACTAGGCCACTGACACGTGAAGTCGTTAACCATGCGGAGGTTAAAACTTGCCAGCGATCGGCAGGAGTTTGCATTAACCAGACGTCGAATTTATTACTTGGCATGATGCGATCATTGGCATCAATACTTATAAGTGAAGTCAAATATGCAAGTTCAGTAATGAATGCTGCGCACGCTTCATCAACACCAAGGTGAGTCGCAAGAATTTTCAAGTCACGAACACCTAGTCCGCCTGCTCGAAGTGCATCGGCAGGTTCTTCAGCCCAGAAATTCAATAACTCTTCAATCCAGCGCAGCACAGTTGAAATATTTGCGATCGCGGCCAGATTAATTTGACGTATTTCTCGCTTCACTCCAATGAGCTCAGGAGGATTGGTAAAACTCTCTCTGTGTGTTTTCCCACCGCGCAGAAAAAGACCGACTTCGCGCGGCAAAATCACGGTGCGTTGATCGAGTGGAACTAAAAACTTTCGCTCGAGTAACCAGGCAACTCCGGATCCAGGGTTCTTGATATCACCAACGCTTCCCCTTGGTGGTCCCCAAATCAAGCGCTCTAATACTTTCTTGGCATCGGTCGGGGCGTTCTCTAACTCTGTGAGTGTGAGTTTGGCTAGGGATTCTGGCCCAAGTCCAGCAGGTTCACTTCCCAACACGTCCCGAAGTGGCGTTGGAAGTCGCATTCCATCCTCTGATGGATAAACAAGTCCAATCGAAATTAAATGAGTGAGTGCGCCATCTGCGGCCTTATCGGTAATAGCTATCAGTCTTTTTGCAGTGAAAGGTTCATTGAGCACGCAGGCAGCTTCAAGTACTTGAAACTGCCATTTATTAAGTGAATCAATCGCACGCGCAAGACTTGGCGGCGAACACGCACGAACCGCAAGTGAAGCGATATCTGGGGGAACCGGAATCACAAGATCAGGACGCGAAGAAAAAAGATTTAAGAATGCAGCGTCATCAACACTACGTAAGTAGTCGGAGAAGGATCGTATTTCCATAACTTGCTAACATTACTGGGCTTTGGTACTTATTGCGTAATCAACGAGGCTTCCGACGCGGAGTAAGCCATGTTGCTAACGCTGCCAAACGCACAACAATGGGAGATATCGCTCGACCTATAAAGCGAGCCCTACGAAAATCATGAATTGGCCAACCTTCGGCCATTGCGCGAAGCCCTAAAATGGCATCTGGGTTAATGGCAGACGGGTGCCCAACGCATTGAAGAAGAGGAAGATCATTATGGCTATCAGAATAAGCAAAGCAGTCCTCAAGATTTAATCCAGAACGAAGGGCTAATTCAGTAACTGCTCTTACTTTTTCTTTGCCATGTAATAAAGCTCCAGAAATTGCACCGGTGTACGCACCATCCTTAATCTCGGCTCTACTTCCAAGAGCTCCGGTAAAACCTAAACGATTGGCAATGAGCACGGCCATATCTTCAGGTGCCGCAGTCACTAACCAGACCTCTTCATTATTTGAAAGATGTTTCTTAGCTATCTCTATCGTGCCTTGCCAAATTGCCGGAGATACAAACTCATCATAAATTTCCTGTGCAATTGCTTCGATTTCTTTTACGCTATGTCCACCAATAAAGTCAGTTGCAGATTTCTGAAAACGCGCAATCTCTTCCTTATTTTCCTTACCCGTTAAGCGAAATCTCAGATTGGCAAGTACGAAACGCGAAATATCCTTCTTTGTGAAATAGCCACGCTGATACATGCCACGGCCCAGAAGATAGATCGTTGAGCCACGAATGAGCGTGTTATCGACATCAAAAAAGGCTGCTCTTTTCGCCGTGAGTGCCATGTCACTAGCCTAACGAACTTGGCTCTTGTGGGACGCTTTATGCTTGCCCAATGAGTTCTACGGTGCATGTTATTCGTCACGGCGAAGTCGAGAATCCAGACAAGATTCTTTATGGACGTCAGCCTGGATGGAGACTCTCTGATAGAGGTCGAGAGATGGCATTGAGCATTGGTGATTGGTCTAACTCAATAGACCTTGGCGCACTTTATGTATCTCCGTTACAGCGGGCACAGGAAACGGCTGCCCCGATTGCTCTTGCTCACAATATTGCAATTACAACTGATGAACGATTAATTGAGGCTTCAAATATATTTGAAGGAAAAGCTTTCGGTGTTGGTGACGGTGTCTTACGCCATCCATCCGCTTGGAAATATTTATGGAATCCATGGAGGCCCTCGTGGGGCGAACCTTATGAGGAACAAATAAATCGCATGTTTGGAGCCATTTTTTCGGCGCGTGATGCGGCACAAGGCAAAGATGCAATCTGCATTTCACATCAACTTCCAATTTGGATTTTACGCAGTGCAATCGAGAGTCGCCGATTGATACATGATCCTCGAAAACGTGAATGTTCATTGGCATCTGTCACCAGTGTTCATTTTGATGATGAAGATTTTATAAGCGGGCTTACTTACTCAGAGCCTGTAAGACATTTGTTACCAGGTAAGAAGTAATGGCAAGGGCGCGCAAATATGTAGGAATTGCTGTGATTACAGTGATCTTGAGTAGTTGTGCAGGTGGAGCTTCTTCTAGTGCGCAGAAGAGTTTTATCTCAGGTAATGGCTCAGTCACTTTTATTCAAAAGGCCGAACGTATTAAGGCTCCATCGTTAGCAGGCATGACGCTTTCTGGGACAGATTATTTGCATGAGAGTGGAAAGGTTACGGTTGTAAATGTTTGGGCATCATGGTGCGCACCATGCCGCGCTGAAATACCTACTCTAATTTCGCTTTCTAAGAAATATAGTGAAGTAGTATTTATTGGAATTCTGACTCGTGACAATCTTGCGACTGCTGAAGCTTTCCAACGCAGATTTGCGATTCCTTATCCGACGCTGATTGATGACTCACTATTAATTGGTTTCAAGGGATCACTGCCTGCAAATGCAATTCCTTCAACGGTAGTAATCGATAGAACTGGAAGAGTTGCAGGGCGGATATCAGGTCAGGTCACTTATGCCTCGCTTTCTAAGCTAATTGAGCGAGTGAACAGCGAGTGAAAGATTTTTTTGTAGAGCAGATTTTTAACGGCTATTTAATTGCAGCTTTTCCATTTGCCATCATTGCTGGCCTGATTTCGTTTCTTTCGCCGTGTGTATTGCCGCTTGTTCCTGGCTACCTGTCATTTGCCGCCGGATTCTCGGCAAATCGTGGCAAAGTTTTCTTAGGCTCAATCCTTTTTGTGGCCGGATTTAGTGCAGTTTTTATTTCTTACGGCGCAATCTTCGGAGGTTTAGGAAATCAATTGGCCGCACATGAAAAAATAATCTCAAGATTTCTAGGTGTTCTGACAATCTTTTTAGGCCTTCTATTTCTTGGCAAATTTCCAATGGCTTTCTCCTTTCATCCCCGGATGAAAACAACTGGTGGCCTGATAGGCGCTCCGTTACTCGGATTTCTTTTCGGAGTTGGTTGGACACCATGTATTGGACCGGCACTTGCCGCCGTTCAAACTTTAGCTTTTCAAGAGTCAAGTGCCATGCGTGGTGCCGTTCTTTCATTTGGATATTGCTTTGGTTTGGGTCTTCCATTTATTGCTTCGGGGCTATTTCTAGATCGTTCACAAAAGCTGCGCGAATTTTTAGTAAGGCGCGGAGATCTGATTTCAAAAATAGGTGGTGTATTTCTCATTGCAATAGGCCTTTTACAAGTTACGGGTACTTGGGGCCAATTAATGAATTCACTTCGTGGACTAATTTCAAATTTCATTCCGGTCGTATAGATGAACGATAGAATTCAACTCCCAGAATTAGGTAGTGTTGGCTTTTTACGTTATGGATGGCGCCAACTGACCAGCATGCGGACTGCGCTGATTTTATTAATGTTATTAGGAATAGCGGCAGTTCCGGGTTCACTTATTCCTCAACGCACCCAAAATCCAATGGCGGTAAGCGCATCATTTAAGAGTGCACCCGGGCTCTCGCGTTGGATGGATCAGTTCTCTCTTTTTGATGTTTACGGATCTGCTTGGTTTAGCGCAATCTATATTCTTTTATTTATTTCACTTATCGGTTGTGTTCTACCCCGCACTTTTGAGCACTTCTACGCTATTCGTGCAATTCCACCAGTAACACCAAAAAACCTTGATCGTATGGAGTTTTACTCGACATGGCTTGGAAATGGAGAAGAGCTAAAACTTGCGCGAGCTTGGTTTAAATCAAAGCACTTTAGAATTCGTGAAATTGATGGTTCAATATCGGCAGAAAAGGGATTTACTCGCGAAACAGGAAACCTTTTTTTTCATCTTGCGTTAATTCTTATACTTTTAGGGATTTCATTCTCTTCTCTTTTTGGAATGCGTGGTGAAGCAATCCTAAATGTTGGTGAGCGTTTTGTTAACACACCAACTAGTTATGATTCGCTCGCATATGGCAAACTTTTTAAAGAAGGCAAGTTAGTTGACTTTACTTTAAAAATTAATAGTTTTGCGGCTTCGTATAATTTGGAAACAAATGCACCACAAGATTATATTTTGAACGTTGCTTTGAAGTCGAAAGACTGGCCAAATGGGCAGCGACGAGTGATTAAGGTGAATTCACCTCTCACTATTGGAAATACAAAAATATATTTACAAGCCAATGGATTTTCTCCGATTGTGACTGTGCGAGATTCAAAGGGTAACGTTGCGATGCAGGGACCAATTCCATTTTTGCCACAAGATGCAAATCTGCGATCCATAGGAGCTATAAAAGTTCCCGATGCCGACCCGCCAGTCGGTTTTGTTGGATCATTTGTCCCTACTTATCAACGAAGTGTTGGTGGTGGTGCCATTAGTGTTTTTCCTAAAGCTCTTGATCCACGATTATTACTATCGGCCTACAGCGGTGATTTAGGTTTAGATTCAGGAGTTCCACAATCGTTTTACCGCATTGATACAACTGCAATGAAGCAAATTGGATTAAAGGCATTAAAGCCGGGGGAGGTTTTCACGTACCCTGGTGGCTCGATAACTTTTGAAGGCCTTGTACCGTGGGTTAATCTTGCAATCGTCGATGATCCTGGCAAGAACTTTGCACTACTAGGGGCTATTGTTGCTATTCTGGGGCTCTTGGCATCTTTATTTACCCGCCGGCGCAGAATCTGGATTCGTGTAGGTGATGTTGTGGAAGTAGCGGGTCTTGCAAAGAATGCAACGCCCGGCTTAGAGCAGGAGTTAGCCATCTTTATAACGCAATTAAAAGGAGAGAAATAGATGTCGCGCACGTGGGCCTATCTCTCTAATTATTTAATTTACTCTTCAATGGCCGTTTATACGCTTTCATTTTTCGCCCATGCCTTTGAAACAGCTTGGGCGGTCAAAATTCCTGATGTGAACTCTGCAAAAGTATTGGATTACAAACGCACCGAAAAGGTTGCGCGGATCGCAACAGCGATGATGATTCTTGGCTTCTTTCTTCTATTTGCTGGCGTCATAGCTCGTGGCTTTTCAGCAGGGCGTGTGCCTTGGGGAAATATGTATGAGTTTTCGATTACAGGTGCCCTCGCATTTTCGGGAGCGTATTTAGTGGCGTTGCGTAAGTACGATTTACGTTGGTTAGGTCTTTTTGTATCAATATCTGTTCTCTTAACCCTGGGTACTGCGGTAGCGGTCTTGTATAGACCTAGTGCTCCACTTGTGCCCGCACTTAAATCAACGTGGTTAGTAATCCATGTTTCGGCGGCTATTATTTCTGGCGGAGTATTTTTGCTTGCCAATGCAATTGCTGGCGCCTATCTTTATTTGGATTCGATGGAGCAAAAAGGAGAACGCACCGCATGGGCAAAGCGGCTTCCGTCACTTGAGTATTTAGATCAACTTTCTTATCGATTGGTCGCTTTTGTATTTCCTTTATGGACCTTCGCAGTTATCGCCGGAGCAATCTGGGCAGAGAGTGCATGGGGTCGTTACTGGGGCTGGGATCCAAAAGAAACTTGGGCTTTTATTACTTGGGTTGCATATGCGGCATACTTACATGCTCGCGTAACAGCTGGTTGGCGCGGCAGGCGTGCGGCGTGGCTCTGTTTATTTGCAGGTTCCACATTTTTATTTAATTACGTATATATCAATATATGGGGTACCGGTAAACACACATACTCAGGGCTTTAAAGCTTTCTTAAGAAATCCGGATCATCATCTGGTGGCAAAATGCGTCGCTTTGGCGCTCTAAAGCCTTTAGGTTTATTTCTACCCGCAATTAAATAGGCAATAGGTCCAATTGCAACGGCTTGCGGTCCAAGAAGAATAATTAGTAGAAGCCACCCCCACTTTGGTAAATTTCTTATTTGAGACTCATCTGCTCGAGCGCAATCAACCAGTGCATAGATGGTTAAGCCAAAAATAATCAGTAATGGGATCACACGGGACATAGTTTTATTATATCGCTAAGGACAGTGCGAAGACGGCGGCGAAAATAAGTTGTAGTTTTCCTGTTTTACCGAGCAGTGGAATTAGGTCAAGACCACTGGCACCATGCATCACTTGACGAGCGATTTTGAATGTGAAAGGCGCCACTAAAAGGGTTAAAATCGTCATCGGCCTGAATGTCGCGATTGCAGCGACATGGGCAATGAGGAGTAGGGAAGCGAATGAACGCCGTGCAGCGGTGTCGCCCATACGCACTGCCAGAGTCTTCTTACCAACTAATGCGTCTTGATGTAGGTCTCTTAAGTTATTTATTGCAAGAATTGCGCAAGAGAGTGCACCTATTGGAACCGCAACAATGACACTCATTAAGGTAATTCTCTGAGTTTGAACGTAGAAACTTCCCACTGTTGCAACCAGACCAAAGAAAACAAAGACTGATACTTCTCCAAAGCCGCTGTAGCCATAGGGTTTGCGCCCCCCGGTATAACTCCAGGCTGCAGCAATTGATACAAAACCCACGGCAATCAAAATCGGCGAGGTCAAAATCGAAAGCCATAGACCACACATCGAGGCGATTCCAAAAGAAATTAAGGCGGCATATTTAACGGCATCAGCGCTGGCTAAACCAGTTGCAACAAGTCGGGTAGGGCCGATGCGGTGCGTATCGGTTCCTTTGATGCCGTCAGAGTAATCATTAGCGTAGTTCACGCCAATTTGGAGCCATATGCTTACTTGTAAAGCAAGGGTTGCGCGAAACCAATCTAAATCCGGTCCGGCCAAGGCAGTTGCAACAAGTACAGGTGCAATCGATGCAGGCAACGTTCGAGGACGTGCACCCAGAATCCATTTATTCATGACGTATTAACTTTGCAAGTGCCATACGGTCAACTTTACCTATACCCAATAGCGGGAGTGAGTTAATCGAATGGATTCCTTTAGGCTTTGCTATCTCACCAAATGCGGCTTCTAGGTAGTGTGAAATTTCAGTCTCACTCACCTCACCGACAACGGCAATGTGTAAGGCTTGACCCCACTGCTGGTCAATAACAGCAAACGCGGCACATTCCAAATCTGGAAAACGAATAGAAAGCGTTGCCTCAATGGCGATGAGCGAAAGATTTTCTCCACCAGTAATAATTACATCATCGGCACGGCCACTTACATGGAGTCTTCCATCGACAATTTCTCCAAGATCATTGGTTATAAACCAGCCATCTTGGAGCACAAAGCGAGCAGAAGAGTTTAAATAATCAAAAGCTAAAACTGATCCACGTATCTTTATTAAACGGTTCTCACCAATTGCAAATTCGACACCATTGAGTGGCAATCCATCGTAAATGCATCCACCACAGGTTTCAGTCATTCCATACGTTTTAACTATTTTAATCCCAAGAGATTGCGCTTGAATGCGAAGGCCACTATTAAGTGCTGCACCTCCAACAAGGACGGCCTTAGTCCCTTGAAGATGTCGAAGTAATCTTTTATCAGAATGTACTGCGCGGTAAAGCTGCGTTGGGACGATAGACGTGAAATCAACTGAAGGATATTCACCCTCGAAATCTCGAAGATCTACGGGTATTGTCCCGAGCTCTAATGAACGAATGATTACATTCACTGCGGCAATATGGGTTAAAGGTAAAAGTAGCGACCATGTAGACCCTGCAACCGCTCCGATAAATGAGTTCGATGCTCTAGCTGAAGCAAGTAGTGAAGGTCGCGCGAATGCAACCTCCTTCACTAATCCAGTGCTCCCGCTTGTTCCAACAACGATGGCAACTTCAGCTCTAGCGAATTTGGTTCGGACTTCGCCAAAACTTCGGGCAGGCCCGGATCCCTCAAGGGCCAATGCGATATCCCGCGTTAATTCGGGGAGGGCACTCTTAGGGCTGGCTCGAAGTATTTCTCGTTGCGACGATATCTCCATTGCAGCCGTAGGCTATCGCTAGCAACGATTGAAATGAGGAAAAGTGAGCAAGCCGATTAATCGCGAGTTTGGTAGTCGAGAGATTCCCCGTTGGATTGCCGCGCCAGGTGGTGAGAATTTCGGTGACATTAGATATGAATGTGCTGAGGGCATGGCCAAAATCACCATTAACCGCCCGTCACTGCACAACGCCTTTCGGCCACAAACGATTATTGAATTAATGGAGGCGTTTTCCTTGGCGCGCGATAATGAAGATATCGGCGTCATTATCCTGACTGGCGAAGGAACAAAAGCCTTTTGTTCGGGCGGTGACATAAACGTTCGTGGGGATGATGGATATTTAGGTGACGACAAGTTGGCAAAAAAAGGTATCGGTCGATTAAATGTTCTTGATCTTCAGGTGCAGATTCGACGCACGCCTAAACCAGTTGTTGCGATGGTTGCAGGATGGGCGATCGGTGGAGGACATGTCTTGCATGTTGTTTGTGATTTAACCATCGCCGCCGATAATGCCAAGTTTGGACAGACTGGCCCAATGGTTGGTTCCTTTGATGGCGGTTATGGTGCAGGTTTGTTAGCGGCCCATGTCGGTCAGAAAAAGGCACGCGAGATTTGGTTTATGACGCGTTCATATGACGCACAAGAAGCTCTAAATATGGGTCTTGTTAACACTGTCGTTCCATTATCAGAGTTGGAGGCAGAGACTGTTTCATGGAGTCGAGAAATGCTGCGCAACTCACCACTGGCTCTTCGCTTACTGAAATCTAGTTTGAATGCCGCCGATGATGGATTAGCAGGCATTCAACAACTAGCTGGTGATGCAACGCTATTGTTTTATATGAGCGAAGAAGGTCAAGAAGGGCGCGATGCTTATAAGGAAAAACGCACGCCGGAGTTTCAGAAATTTCCTAAGCGCCCATAAATAATGCTCGATTCAATTCTAGGCTCCTTGCGTGTCGTTGCCCTTGCAACGAAGACTGATTTTCGCTCTGTGACATCGCGCGAAGTGGCAATCTTTGAGGGAGCGATGGGTTGGGGGGAGTTTTCTCCATTCCTTGAATATAGTTATGAAGAGTCAATTCCGTGGTTAATAAGTGCAATCGAAGCTGCTTTTGTGCAACCACCGGCACCGCTTCGAAACGAGATCATTGTGAATGCCACTTTGCCGGCAATTGATAGCCCTATTGAAATTGCGCAACTTCTTGACTCCTTTCACGGAATCACGGTCGTAAAAATTAAAGTTGGAGGTGACCTTCAACTTGACTTAGATCGCATTGCTTGCGTTCGTGATTTACGCCCGAAGGCAAAAATTCGAGTTGATGTCAATGGCTTATGGAGTGTCGACCAGGCGAGCCACTTTCTATCTCAAGTTGGAGAAATAGAATACATTGAACAACCTTGTGCGACTCTGCAAGAATTACGTGAACTTAAAAAACGTTCTTCGGTGAAAGTTGCAGGGGATGAGATAATTAGAAAAGCAAAAAACCCTTTAGAGCTCAATCTCGAAGGTGCCGTCGATATTGTGATGCTCAAGGTTGCGCCGTTAGGTGGAATATTGCGAGCGATGGAAATAGCTCATCACTATAGTCTTCCAGTTGCAGTTTCAAGTGCACTTGAAAGTGCAATTGGAATTTCTTATGGTCTCAAGCTTGCCGCCGCGTTACCTCACTTGGATTTTGCATGTGGTTTAGGTACCGGCGCATTACTTGCAGTTGATGTGGCAAATCTCCCCATTCTGGATGGAAAAATGAAGTTAAGTGAGGTGAGGCCCGAGAGTGCGGTACTTAATAAGATAGCGGTTTCCAATGAGCGGCTAAATTGGTGGAAGAATCGGATTCGCATGACGTGGAACGCTGGAGTGGCGATGCATGTTGAAGCCAAAGGATGGAGCATATGAATACCTCAACGTCTTTGGCGCGTTCGGTTGTGCGACAGATTATTGAGTCTGGAATAACCGACGTAGTGGTTTCTCCTGGCTCACGAAATGCCCCCCTTTTGTTAGCATTTTATGCCGCGGCCAAACAAGGTTTGATCAAGCTTCATATTCGAATCGATGAACGCACTGCAGCTTTCTTTGCACTGGGGCTTATTAAATCAACTGGACGTCCAGTACCTATCGTCTGTACTAGCGGGACTGCTGTTGCCAATTTTCATCCCGCGGTTTTAGAGGCACATCACACTAACGCCGCCCTTCTTGTTTTAACTGCGGATCGCCCAGCCATGCTTAGACGAACTGGAGCAAACCAAACTACTGAGCAGGCTCGCATCTTCGGAAAAGCCGTTCGATATTTTGCAGATATAGATGGACCTGTTTTTCCAATGGATCTGCCGTTAGACAGTCTGCGATTTGGACCCGTCCATTTAAATGTGCAGTTCACCGAGCCTTTGTTACCTGATGAATCAAACCAATGGTTGAGTGATATAAAAGTAATTCAAACTAAATCTGATTTTCGTAAACCTGCATTGAAATTGAAAATTCAAGCAACCCGTGGAGTTTTAGTGATTGGGCATGATCGTGGTGGCTTGTCGGTTGAAGAAGTCACGACATTTTCTCAAGAACTAGGTTGGCCGGTCATTGCTGAAGATCCACTTTCATTTCCACATGCCATGGCACATGCTTCAATTTTTCTAACTTCACCTCAAATTCGCAGTATTTTACTTCCTCAAGCCTGCATTGTTATAGGACGTACGACGCTTTCTAGGTCAGTAAATGCACTTATCGGATTGGCGCCAATTAGTTACGTAGTTGATCCACGTATTGCAACGGTCGACAGCGATCGCTCTGCAGATAAATGCTTTACTCAACTTCCTGCGTTATCTGTTTCGGTTCCATCTGATGAATGGATTGCATTGTGGCAAAAATACTCAAGCGGTTGTGCCACTTTAGTTGGCGAAGAAGTTGGTTGGCACGAGGCCTCAATTGCTAAAGAAATTGGGGCCGGAATTCCCAATGGATCTGCCCTGTTTGTTTCATCATCGCGCCCAATTCGTGATCTCGAAGGATTTGCGACACCTCGAAGTGGGCTAAAGACTTACGCCAACCGAGGTTTGGCGGGAATTGATGGAAATATTTCAACGGCTCTTGGTATAGCAACAGGCCATTCCCAGACTTTTGCAGTTCTGGGTGATTTAGCTTTTTTACATGACATAACGGGATTAATTCAAAAGGAAGATATCAACTGTAGGTTTATTGTAATAAATAATAATGGTGGAGGAATCTTTTCGACTTTGCCACAACGTGGTGTCGATGGTTTTGAAACCGTTTTTGGTACTCCACATGGATTGGACCCAGCCGTAGTTGCCGCTGCCTTTGGTATTTCAACTTCAACGATTACTTCCATCTCAGAACTCAAGACTGCACTATCTATACCTGTTGTCGGAATATCAGTAGTTGTGGCAAAAGTTGGGTCCCGAGAAGCCAATGCTGATAATTTAAAATCAATTTACGAAAAAATGAACTCTATTTAAGTTAGTGCACTGCGCATCGGAATGAATTTAGCTTCACTTTCGGCTAATTCTTTAGAAGGATCGGATCCTGCAACGATTCCGCACCCAGCAAAAATGCGAATTGAATCGGCATTTATCTGTCCGCAACGCAGAGCAATCCCGAGCTCCCCATCACCTGCGGCATCTATCCAGCCGACTGGGCCGGCATAACGCCCGCGCGATATTCCTTCAATCTCAGAGATGAGTGTGAAAGCTTGTGTGCGAGGGGTTCCACACACTGCCGCTGACGGATGAAGCGCCTCAAGAATTGTAAAAGCATCAACATGCAACATTTTTTCAGCCAATGCTCCGGTTACATCTGTGGCCAAGTGCATGACATTTGCTAAGTGCAAAACAAATGGTGATTCAGGAACATTTGTTGAAGTACATAATGGTTCAAGAGCCTCTGCAACTGAGCGCACTGCGTACTCATGCTCTTCTAAATCTTTAGAAGATCGCGCAAGGGATGCAGCAAGGGCTAAGTCACGCTCGTCATCACCAGTCTTACTAATTGTGCCCGCAAGCACGCGTGACATAACCATTTTGCGCGTTAACCGAAGCAAAAGCTCAGGGGTTGCCCCTATAAGTCCGGCTACGGCAAAGTTCCACGTCGATGGGTATTCGGCCGCTAATTTCTTTAAAATAGTACGAGGTTCAATATTTTTAAGTGATTTGCCGGTGAAATCTCGTGCCAGAACGACTTTATCGAGTTCGTCCACTTGAATGCGATTTACCGCTTCGGATACCCGTTTTTTCCACGAATCGTCGGCATCTTTAGGGTTTTCCCACATGATTGAGTTATCTAATAACTTCGGTGCAGTTGAGTTTAGTGTGGGTTGTTGCAATGGACCTGTCCAAGTGATCCATGATTTTTCACCCTTCATCCCGACAATAACCTCTGGAATTATTAAAACCGAAATGTCGTCGGGTGAAAAAGAAAACGAAGCAAACAGAATCGGTCCAGTTCCAATTCCATGAACAGAGTTGGTAACGGCAAAGCCTTGAAGTTGTTTCTGCCACCAGTTACGTGCATCGGCGAATCTATGTGGTCCGCTTACGGTCGTAGTTGCATGAACGCCCCAACCAACTAAGCCTTGGCCTCCACGTACCCAGCAGACGGGATTTGAATCGGGCAATAAATCGAGAAGAGGTAAGTGTTCTCCAAGGTGCGTAGTTGTTACAGGTGTGAGCGCGGGCATTTGTTAATTAACGGGATCTAGTGTTGACGTATCGCCATAAAAAAGGAAGAGATGAGCCGGCAACTGCAATTTTGAGGATTTCTCCAAAAATAAATGGTGTCAATCCTGCGCCAATTGTCCAGGACCAATCCTTGCCTGTGAAGTGATGCAACCAGAAAAGTCCGAATGAAAAAATAACAACGTTACCGAACAGCATTGATGGAAGCGCGGTTAAAAATCTTTGATCCAACCTTCGGCTTGCAAAAAAACCAAGGACATATGTTGCAACGAACATTCCCATTAAATATCCACCTGTTGCACCGGTGATTTTCTCAATTCCAAAACTGGAGCCAGCAAAAACTGGAGCACCTGCAATTCCTGCAAGTAAATACACTGCGAACGTAGTTAAACCCAATCCACCTCCATATGTAGTTCCAATTAAAAGAACTCCGAGGGTTTGGCCAGTAACAGGTACAGGCGAGCCAGGGATAGGAATTGAGATTTGCGCCAAAGCGGCAATAAAGAGAACTCCACCTGCAATAAGGGCAGAAATGGAAAACGCTGAACTACGAGGAAATATGCTGGCCCGCAGAGAGATATCAGGAAATGACATGTGTGAACCCCTTCGACGATTAAGTTGTGGATGAGCCTACTTCAAGGGAGAATAACGCTATGTCTCGTGCCAATCTTGGTAAAGATCCCGAAGAAGTCGCCGCGATGTTTGACGGGGTGGCCAAGCGCTACGACCTCGTCAATGATCTGCTCTCACTGGGTCGAACTAGAGCATGGCGTCGGGTAGCGACAAAGATTATCGCGCCAGCCCCGGGAATGCGGATTCTTGATATTGCAGCTGGACCTGGCTCATCGTCGCAGCCCTTTCATGAAGCCGGAGCGACCGTCTTTTCTACCGATTTTTCAGAGGGAATGTTGGCGCAAGGTCGAAAAGCCCGGCCTTATCTCAACTTTTCTATGGCCGATGCACTCAACCTGCCTTTTGAGTCTGAGAGTTTCGATGTCACAACGATCTCATTTGGCCTTCGAAATACTGTGAACTATCGCAAAGCGCTAGCCGAAGCCCTGCGGGTGACAAAAGTTGGTGGTCGAATCGTCATTGTTGAGTTCTCGCACCCGACGTGGCGCGTTTTTCACTCGATCTATATGCGCTATTTGATGGGGGCCCTGCCCGCAATAGCTCGCAAAACCGCATCAAATCCCGATGCATATATCTACTTGGCCGAGTCGATTAAAGCCTGGCCTGACCAAACTGGTTTAGCCCAGGCGATGGAGGCTGCTGGATGGAGTGGGGTCACGTGGAAAAATCTGACTTTTGGGATTGTTGCAGTTCACAGTGGGATAAAGCGTTGACGGTCATCGGGTGTAGCCCAACAGTTCTAAGATTCCACTCGTGATATCCACATCTAATCTATATGTGCCCATTTTGGTGCTAGGGGCAATTGGATTTGGTTTCGCTTTAATCTCAGTAGTAGCTGGCGCGCTAACAGGTCCAGCGCGATACAACCGAGCAAAACTCGAAGCCTACGAATGCGGGATTGAACCTTCACCCCAAGCCGCAGAAGGTGGTCGTTTTCCAGTTAAATATTTCTTAACTGCGATGCTTTTTATTATCTTTGATATTGAAATTGTATTTCTCTATCCATGGGCAGTAACTTTTGATCAACTTGGAGTGTTTGGCTTAGTTGAGATGGCAATATTCATCGGAACTGTTTTCGTAGCCTACGCATATGTATGGCGTCGTGGTGGATTGGAATGGGATTAATAAATGGGTCTAGAAGAAAAGATTCCAAGTGGTTTCCTTTTAACAAGCGTTGAAAAACTCGCGGGCTATATGCGAAAGAACTCATTGTGGCCAGCAACTTTTGGTCTAGCATGTTGCGCAATTGAAATGATGGCAGTTGGTTCTGCCGCAAAGTATGACATTTCTCGTTTTGGTATGGAAGTATTCCGTGCCTCTCCACGTCAAGCCGATTTAATGATTGTTGCTGGACGTGTGTCAAATAAAATGGCTCCGGTCCTGCGTCAGATTTATGATCAAATGTCGGCTCCCAAGTGGGTCATCGCAATGGGAGCATGTGCATCATCGGGCGGAATGTTTAATAACTATGCAATTGTTCAAGGTGTAGACCATGTAGTTCCAGTGGATATTTACCTTCCGGGCTGCCCGCCGCGTCCAGAAATGTTAATGGATGCAATCTTGAAACTTCACGAAAAGATTTATGATGAGAAGCTGGGTTCAAACCGTGCACAGATTATTAAAGAAGTTGAACGTGCAGCTATGAATGCGACGCCAACCCATCAGATGAAGGGTTTACTCGCTTAAATGACTGAAAACGGAATGTTTGGTGCGAGCGATAGCGGGGATACGTCTGGATATGGCGGCCTTGTTCAAACCACTTCAACTACGGGCTCAACAGAGCGCCCTTATGGTGGCTACTTTGATGCTGTTGTGGATGACTTAGAGCGTGCCTACCCTGAGTTTTCCCAAGCAATTGAGCGCGTAATTGTTGATCGCGGTGAACTTACCCTTCATGTTAAACGCGAAAAATTATTAGAAGTTGCCATGATCTTGCGCGATAACTTGAAGTTTGAATCTTGTATGGGTGTTTCTGGTATTCACTACCCTGAAAATCTTGGTCGCGAACTCGTTGCAGTTTATCCACTGTTGTCGATGACTAATAATCGCCGTATACGCCTTGAAGTTTCCCTTTCTGATTCGGATGCACACATTCCATCACTGGTAGATGTTTGGGCTGGAAACAATTGGCATGAGCGCGAAACTTTCGACATGTTTGGAATCATCTTTGATGGCCACCCAGGTTTAACCCGTATTTTGATGCCAGATGATTGGCAGGGTCACCCACAGCGTAAAGATTATGCACTTGGTGGGATTCCAGTTGAGTATAAAGGTGCGACAATTCCGGCTCCCAGTAATCGCAGGACGTATAAATGACAATTTTTGATCCATACGCACCATCACGCGAAACAACTGAGGGGACCGTATTTTCAGTTACTGGCGGTGATTGGGATTCACTCATTCAAGAAATTGGATCAACCAAAGAAGAACGTGTTGTTGTTAATATGGGACCACAACATCCCTCTACGCACGGAGTACTTCGTTTAGTTTTAGAACTCGAAGGCGAAACCGTCACTGAAGTCCGTTGTGGAATTGGATATTTACACACTGGTATTGAAAAGAATATTGAGTACCGTAACTGGACCCAAGGTACGACATTTGTCACACGCATGGACTACTTGTCCCCTCTTTTCAACGAGACTGCATACTGTTTAGCGATTGAAAAACTTTTAGGCATCACAAGTGATGTGCCCGAACGTGCCAGTGTTATTCGTGTAATGATGATGGAGCTCAATCGAATCTCCTCTCATATGGTGGCCCTTGGAACGGGCGCGTTAGAGCTCGGAGCGATCACTCCAATGTTCTTCGCCTTTCGCGAACGTGAAATCGTTCTAGATCTTTTCGAAATGATCTCTGGTTTACGCATGAATATGGCATATATCCGTCCTGGGGGAGTCCAACAAGATCTACCTGAAGGTGCAATTCCTAAAATCCGTGATGCGGTAAAACTCATGCGTAAGAATTTCAAAGATAACTCAACGCTTTTGATCGGAAACTCGATCTGGTTAAAGCGGACCCAAGGAATCGGTTATTTAGATTTAGCTGGGGCAACAACACTTGGAATAACAGGACCCGTACTTCGTTCAACTGGATTGCCGTGGGATCTCCGTAAAGTTCAACCATATTGCGGATACGAAGGTTATAACTTTGATGTCATTACTGCCGATACATGTGATGTGTATGGGCGTTTCTTAATTCGTATGAACGAACTTGAGCAGTCATTACGTATCATCGAACAAGCGCTAGACAAATTAGAAAAACTCGAAGGCGCTCCGGTAATGGTTGCCGATAAAAAGATTGCATGGCCTGCACAGTTGGCCCTTGGAAGTGATGGGCTTGGAAATTCACTCAACCATATTCGCGAGATTATGGGTACATCGATGGAGTCATTAATTCACCACTTCAAATTAGTCACCGAAGGTTTTCGTGTTCCCGCCGGCCAGGTTTATCAAGCAGTTGAATCTCCACGGGGAGAGCTCGGAGCCCACGTTGTATCTGATGGAGGAACACGCCCTTATCGTGTTCACTTCCGTGATCCATCTTTTAATAACTTACAGGCGACCGCTGCAATGAGCGAGGGCGGAATGATTGCCGACATAATTGGTGCAGTTGCATCAATCGACCCAGTTATGGGAGGCGTTGACCGCTAATGACTTATTCAATTGAAGATCTTGCAGTTATGGATTCGATTATCAAACGCTATCCACGATCTCGCTCTGCCATCATGCCTTTGTTGCACTTTGTGCAATCCCGAATTGGTTTTGTTGATGGCGAAGGCATTGAACTCGTAGCTAAGATCTTGACTTTAGAAGCTGCAGAAGTCTCTGCCGTTGCCACCTTTTATACTCAGTACAAGCGCAAACCGGTCGGTGAGTATCACGTAGGGGTCTGCACTAACACGTTATGTGCGGTTATGGGTGGGGATGCAATTTTTGCAGGTCTGAAAGCTCACTTAGGTGTAGAAAATGACGAGGTGACTGCAGATGGCAAAGTCTCTCTTGAACATATTGAATGTAATGCCGCGTGTGACTATGCACCAGTCGTTATGGCTAATTGGGAGTTCTACGACAATCAAACGGTCCAGTCATCGATTGATTTAGTTGATTCAATGCGAAGTGGAAATCCAAAACCACCCACGCGCGGCCCACATACTTTAGGTACATGGAAGCAAGCTTCCGCCGTTCTTGCTGGTATCAATGATGGAAAAGCTCACGAGGGTGTTCAAGCAGGCCAACCAACCCTACTTGGCTTAAAGATTTCGAAAGAGGTCAAATAATGACGAAACTAGTGCCCGTCCTTTCGGCACATTGGGATGAGAAAGACTCATTTACAATTCAAGCGTATACGCGTCATGGTGGATACACGGCTTCTCAAAAAGCTTTATCGATGGATCCGGATGCAGTTATTCAAGTTGTTAAAGATTCAGGTTTACGTGGCCGAGGCGGCGCGGGCTTCCCAACTGGAATGAAGTGGGGATTTATTCCACAGGGCGATAATAAGGATCATTACTTAGTTGTTAACGCAGATGAGTCCGAACCCGGCACTTGCAAAGACACGCCATTGCTTATGGCTAATCCGCATGTGTTAATTGAAGGTTGCATTATTGCTTGTCATGCAATTCGTGCAAAAAATGCATTTATTTATATTCGCGGTGAAGTAACGCACGTTGTCCGTCGCCTCAATCAAGCAATTGAAGATGCGTATAAAGCCGGGCATCTTGGAGATGGAGTTGATTTAGTTCTACACGTTGGTGCTGGTGCATACATCTGTGGTGAAGAAACCGCGCTTCTTGATTCACTCGAAGGTTTCCGTGGGCAGCCACGGTTACGCCCACCATTTCCAGCCATCGCAGGTCTTTATGCTCGTCCTACTGTAGTAAATAATGTTGAATCTATTGCTTCAGTTCCGGCGATTATTATGAATGGTGCCGATTGGTATCAAAGTATGGGTACAGAAAAAAGTAAGGGAACGACGCTGTATTCATTATCAGGTCACGTCAATAATCCGGGGCAGTTTGAGGCACCTCTTGGAATAACTCTTCGCGAAATACTTGAACTCTCTGGCGGGATTCGCACAGGTCATTCTTTAAAGTTCTGGACACCCGGGGGTTCATCCACTCCGATTTTTACTTCGGCGCATTTAGACACTCCGCTTGATTATGAGGGCGTCGCTGCGGCGGGTTCAATGCTTGGAACTAAAGCTTTACAAATATTTGATGAAACGACATGCGTAGTCCGCGCAGTTTTGCGTTGGACCGAGTTTTACAAACACGAATCCTGCGGTAAGTGCACACCATGTCGAGAAGGTACTTGGTGGTTAGTTCAGATTCTGCGTGATTTAGAAGCGGGCAAGGGAACCGAAGCCGATTTGGCTAAGTTGCTAGATCTCTGTGACAATATTTTAGGTCGATCATTTTGTGCCCTAGGTGACGGAGCGACAAGCCCGATTACGTCATCGATTCAATATTTCCGTGACGAATATATTGCTCACACAAAGAATCAAGGTTGCCCATTTGATCCAGTTGCTTCAACTCTCTTTGTTGGGGTTGGTGTCTAGATGACAACCACTGAGATTGTAGACATGATTACGGTTGTCATCGATGGCTTTGAAGTAAGCGTTCCAAAGGGAACATTAGTAATTCGTGCAGCCGAGCAACTTGGAATTCAAATTCCTCGTTTTTGTGATCACCCATTGTTGGATCCTGTTGGTGCTTGTCGACAATGTTTAGTTGACATCGAAATTAATGGTCGCGCATTTCCAAAACCTCAAGCATCGTGCACAATTCCGGTGGAGTCTGGAATGATTGTAAAAACTCAACTTACTTCAGCCGTTGCCGACAAAGCACAAAAAGGAGTGATGGAGTTCTTGCTCATTAACCATCCACTTGACTGCCCCGTTTGCGATAAAGGTGGCGAGTGTCCGTTACAAAACCAAGCGATGAGCAACGGTCAAGGACAAACGCGCTTCCAAGGCGTTAAGCGAACCTTTGAAAAACCAATCAATATCTCTTCTCAAGTTTTACTTGATCGTGAACGCTGTATTTTGTGCGCGCGTTGTACTCGTTTTTCAGAACAGATTGCGAGTGATCCATTTATTACGCTCAATGAGCGCGGGGCTCTTCAGCAAGTTGGTATTTACGAAAAGCAACCATTTAAATCTTACTTCTCTGGAAATACCGTGCAGATTTGTCCAGTGGGTGCATTAACCGGGGCTTCTTACCGTTTTCGTGCCCGTCCATTTGATTTAGTTTCGACACCATCTGCATGTGAGCATTGTGCTTCAGGTTGCGATATGCGAACCGATGTTCGTCGAGGTAAAACTCTTCGTCGCCTCGCCGGAAATGATGCATCGGTTAATGAAGAGTGGAACTGCGATAAGGGACGCTGGGCCTTTAAATATGTCACCGCAGTTGATCGCTTAACCCATCCGATGGTGCGTAATGAATTCGGCGAGTTAGTTCAAGCTTCATGGCCTGAAGCACTTGCCGCCGCCGCGAAAGGATTAAAAACGCATACTTCTGCGGTATTAGTTGGTGGCCGCGCAACTCATGAAGACGCATATGGTTATAGCAAGTTTGCTCGTGTTGCTCTTGGAACAAATGATATTGATTTTCGTTCACGTCGTTCATCTGAGGAAGAACGCGAATTCTTAGCCGCACATATCGTTGGCTCAACAACGACTTATTTCGACATCGATCGCGCCGACCATGTTCTGTTGGTTGGCTTTGAGCCTGAAGAAGAGTCACCAATTGTTTTCCTACGCTTAAATAAGCAGCGTCGAAAGCGGGCATTGAAAGTCACTGCAATTGCAAGCAAACTCTCCATTGGCGTAGAAAAACTTAAAGGCGAGTTTGTAAAGGTGGCGCCTGGCCAAGAAGCATTGGCAATCGCCAAGCAAACATTGACCGTGAAATCGATAATACTTGTTGGAGAGCGCGCCTCAGAAAGTGCTGGAGTATTAACTGCAGTGGCGGCTTTGGCGGATTCAAGCGGTGCCAAGATTGCCTGGATTCCGCGGCGTGCAGGCGAACGTGGCGCTCTAGAGGCTGGCGCAATTGGAAACTTATTGCCAGGGGGTCGCCTAGTTACTGATTCTGCAGCCCGGATAGATTTGTGCGCGTTTTGGGGCACAGAGTCACTTCCTACATCAATTGGGCGAAGTAGCCAAGAGATCTACTCTGCCGTTAACTCTGGCGTGATCGGTGCCCTTGTTGTGGGTGGTCTCGATCCCCTTGATGGCGCTAATAGTTCAGAAGCTCTAGCTGCCCTTGAGCGGGCATTTGTTGTATCTCTTGAAATTGCTCCAAGTGAAGTGACCAAGCGTGCAGATGTGGTTCTACCTGTGGCCGCAATAACTGAAAAAAACGGTTCTTTTTTAAACTGGGAAGGCCGTGCACGTTCATTTGATTCAGCCGTTCAAGATTCACTTAATCGCAGCGATCTTCGAATCCTTTCAATGATTGCCGAAGCAATGGACACCTCGCTAAATCTTGGTACGGTCACTGCAGCGGCAAAGGAAATCGCAACTCTGGGTGCCTGGGAGGGGACGCGTGCCTCTATGAAAGCCGTGAGCGTAGTAAAGGCTCCAGTTTTAGCGCCCGATCAATTTATTTTAAACTCTTGGCGACGACTACTTGACCTTGGCACTTTACAAAAAGGTGAAGAAAACTTAGCGGGTACAGCACGGGAGAGCGTTGCCGTTATTTCGCCAAATCGCGCACAGACCTTAGGCGTCATCGACGGTGATATTTTAAAAATTTCAACGAGCGTCGGCTCTGTAACTTTGGCGACACTTATTGAAGAGATTCATGATGATGCAATTTGGGCGCCTCGTAACTCTCTCGACTCGCAGTTACTTGTAAACCTAGATGCTTCACATGGCGAAGTTGTTACGGTGGTGAAGTTATGACAACTGCAGATTTAATAGGAGCAGATCCAGGTTGGCTCATCACGGTCAAGGCGCTACTCGTCTTTATTTTTTGTGTAATTCTGACACTTTTATCCGTATGGGGCGAACGTCGCTTAGTGGCGCGCATGCAGCAGAGACCAGGACCTAACCGTGTTGGTCCATTTGGTTTGATTCAAGCGCTGGCCGATGGGGTAAAACTTGCATTAAAAGAGGACATAATTCCTGCCGCGGCCGACAAAATTGTCTTTGTCATAGCTCCAATAATCAGTGCGACCACCTGCTTCATGGCTTTTGCGGTCATTCCAATAACTGGACCCGTCACTTTGTTTGGCCATAAAACAGCGATGCAGTTAACCGATCTTCCCGTTGGTGTTCTTTACGTCTTGGCCATAGCTTCGGTTGGCGTCTACGGAATTATCTTGGCAGGTTGGTCATCGGGTTCGACATATCCATTGCTGGGTGGTCTGCGCTCTAGCGCACAGGTTATTTCCTATGAAATCGCGATGGGACTCTCGCTTGTCGCCGTATTTATCTACGCGGGCTCAATGTCAACGTCGGATATTGTCGCTGCACAGTCATCGACTTGGTATGCAGTTGTACTGTTTCCCTCCTTTGTTATCTACGCAATATCTATGGTCGGTGAAACAAATCGTGCGCCTTTTGATTTAGCTGAAGCTGAAGGCGAACTTGTGGGCGGCTTTCACACTGAGTATTCATCTCTCAAGTTCGCACTTTTCTTCTTAGCCGAATATGTCAATATTATTGCAGTGTCCGCGCTTGCAACAACGCTTTTCCTAGGCGGATACCATGCACCACCGTTCCTTGGATTTACTGAAAGCTGGCTTGGTGGCTGGTTCACTGCACTCTGGTTCTTCTCAAAAGTATTGGTCTTTTTCTTTGTTTTCGTTTGGTTGCGCGGAACGCTCCCACGACTTCGATACGACCAGTTCATGCAGTTCGGTTGGAAGATTTTAATTCCAGTTTCGATTGTATGGATTTTAGTGGTAGCCACGCTTCGCGTTTTATCACTTCAAGGTGCACCGCGATTAGTAGTGGTTGGTTTTGCCAGCTTTGTAGTTTTAGTAGTCATGCTAGTGAACATTGGTTTTGAAAACGCTAAGGTAAAGAAAAGCAAAGCCATTGTTGAGGATGTGCTCGTTCCAAACTTTGCAGTGCCGGAGCTTCCAATTCATATTTCAGCGATAAATGTTTCGCACACCACGATGGGAGGCGATGATGTCTGATCAATTAGAGCCATTAAAGAATCAAGGGTTGGATCTCAATGGAGTTGAGTACTCTCCCGTTCAGCAAGATGGCTCCGTCGGAATATTTGGGCACTTAAAAGGCTTTTGGGTAACCTTTTCAACGATTTTTAAGAAGCCCGAAACCGTTGAATATCCTGAAGTAAAGGCGCCAACCCAAGAGAGGTTCCATGGCCGCCATCAACTCAATCGTCACCCAGATGGACTAGAAAAATGTATTGGCTGCGAACTCTGTGCTTGGGCCTGTCCGGCAGATGCCATTTATGTTGAGGGTGCAGATAATACCGAAGAGCATCGAATCTCTCCTGGAGAGCGCTATGGCAAGGTCTATCAGATTAACTATCTTAGGTGTGTCTTTTGTGGCCTTTGTATTGAAGCCTGTCCAACTCGCGCACTGACGATGACAAATGAATATGAGTTAGCCGATGACTCGCGAGAAAAACTGATCTTTGAAAAGGATGACCTGCTCGGACCATTACGCGCGGGAATGCTGATGCCGCCGCATCCGATGTATCCAGATATGGACGAAAGTAATTATTACAAAGGCGATGTTCTTCAAGCCCACCCTTCGCAGGATGTGCCTAAATGACGGAGTTAGCACTGCAAGTAGGTCAGACCGCAGCGCCTGAAGCGATGCTCTTTTGGATTCTTGCCCCATTGGCGCTTGCCGGTGCACTTGGGATGTTATTAGTTAAGAAAGCGGTTCACTCCGCAATCTTGATGGCCTTTGTAATGATTTCACTTGCTATTTTCTACATTGCTCAAGGTGCACCATTTCTTGGAATAGTACAGATTGTTGTCTATACAGGCGCCGTCATGATGCTTTTTCTTTTTATTCTTATGTTGGTGGGTGTTGATTCATCTGATTCACTGACCGAAACGATTCGTGGTCTTCGCCCGATTGCAATTACCGCAGCTGTTGGCTTTGGCGCTCTGATGGTCTCTTTGCTTGGTCGAGCAACACTTGGCCGAGGCGCAGTTGGAGTTGAAAGTGCAAATTCGCAAGGGAACGTGCAAGGAATTGCACAGCTTTTGTTTTCAACGTTTGTCTGGCCCTTTGAAGTTGTTTCTGCTCTTCTTATTACTGCCGCTTTAGGTGCAATGGTTTTGGCGCACCACCA
>JANYCW010000042.1 GCA_025360085.1 Actinomycetes bacterium | reverse complement strand
CAAAGAGATCGACGTCTATCAAGGTCAACCAACTGCCGATGCTGTTGCCCAACTCAAGAAGATCCCAGGCGTGACGGTCATTGGTGGAACAAATGCCTGCTACGAGCACGTAGATCTTCGTCAAGGTCCAGCATCTGGAACGACGACTACTTACAATGGCCCATTTGCCGCATCAAGCGGACAACAGGGTAAGGATCTTCGTACAGCCTTCTTGCTGGCCTACCCACGTGAAGAGATCATCGCTAAGTTAATTAAGCCAATTAACGCAAATGCAGTGCTCGTGAACTCACTCTTCACTCTTCCAGGTGAGGCTGCCTACTCAAAGATTGTGGGTCCAAACGGTTCGACTAAGTACACCGCTGGAACACAGGAACTTCGTACTGCAAAGGCTCTTGCGCTGGTGAAGAAGTACTTCCCTAATGCAAAAGATGGCAGCGGTTCGGTCAAGGTCAAACTCCTTTGGGGTCAGCCATCTAATCAGCGCCGTGCCTCTGAGGCCGCTCTTGTAAAGGCAGCTTTAGCAAAAGCTGGCTTCGATGTGACTACGACAGGTACATCTGGCTGGTCAGGCTTCTTAGATGACAACTCATTTGATGCGCAGTTCTTTGCATGGGTCCAAAACGCTGTTACGCAGACTGGTAACAATGCAAACTTCCAGAGCGATGGTGGAAACAACTTCCTTGGTTATGACAACCCAGCTCTCGATTCCATCTTGCACTCACTTGAAATCAAGTTGCCTGAGGCGCAAATCACTGCGAAGTACATTCAGGCAGAGCGTTTGCTGATGGCAGATGCAGTATCACTACCTATCTTCGCTCACCCTGCTGCAACCGCAGTTAACTCAGATCTAATAGGTATCAAGCCAGCACCGTTGACACCTAACTTGGTCTGGAACTACTGGGAGTGGCACTACTAAAAAGTTAGATCGTGCGATCTAGTTTTTTAGCTTTAGCTTAAAAGGTAGACGGCAAGTGGTGCTTGGAGCCAATCCGAGCGCCACTTGCCTTTACTATTGACCAGTACGCATTAGGATTTTTTAACAAGGGAGTTATCAGCCAAATGGTCGCCTTCATCTTTAGACGGCTCGGAATGCTGGCCGTCATTCTCTTTGGCTCTAGTTTTATCCTTTACAACATGGCCGCCATTTCTGGCGATCCGCTTGAAGGTTTACGGACTTCAACCGATCCGAATGCGGCACGACAGATGGCGGTTTTGACCAATGAACTTAAACTTGATGTACCTCCGCCACTTAGATATTTTATTTGGCTACGGGGTATTTTAGGTCTATTTGTTGGCCATATTGACTTTGGAATGACTCGCGATGCACAGTTAGTGAGTTCGGCGATAGTCACGGCGGTTCCAACAACGGTTCGTTTAGTATTTTTTGCAACGATTACCGCGATTATTCTTGGAATTACAATCGGCATAGTCACCGCCCTTCGCCAATACTCACGATTTGATTATGCGATGACTTTTGTTGCTTTTTTAATGTTTTCACTTCCAATTTTCTGGGTGGCAGTTTTATTGAAAGAGTTTTTGGCGATTCAATTCAATAACTTTTTAGCCAACCCCCAGATTCCCAATGGTTGGATCATTGGCCTCAGCGTGGCTAACGGTGTCATTTGGTCGGCAATAATAAGTGGAGATCGAAAGCGTGTGTGGCAGGTCTTTGTCGGCGTTGCTCTAGCCACCGGCGGACTATTGAGCTACCTCAGTATTACCTCGTGGTTTGCAAAGCCAGGCCTAGGTCCAATCGTAACCTTTGGATTATCTATTGGGATTGCCTACGGCGTGACACAGCTTTCTACTGGATTAAAGAATCAAGCCGCGCTTCGATCCGCGCAGACCATGGCCGTAATTTCCCTCATTCTGTACTATCCAAACCAGTACTTATTTGACCACTATGCCAGCGGACTTCTAATTTTGGGACAGTTAGTTACAACTTTTGCAATTGCTGCAGCCGTTGGTCTGTACTTCGCAAAGACGGATCGGGCACCAACTATTCGTACTGCCATGATTGCTGGATTTCTCATTGGGGTAATTACTGTCGTAGATCGCTTTATGCATACGTGGAATCCATATATGTCTACTGATGCCGTTAATTTTCGCCCGGTACCGACAACGGGCCAGGTCAATCCATTGCTTGAACCCGGTAATTTCTGGTTTTCATCGCTGGATATTTTGGTCCACATGTTCTTGCCAACGATTGCCCTGACTTTAATCTCTTTTGCCGGCTACATTAGATATTCACGCGGAACTTTACTTGATGTATTAAATCAAGACTATATTCGAACTGCCCGTGCCAAAGGTTTGACCGAACGCACCGTAATTATGCGACATGCTTTCCGTAATACGATGATTCCTTTAACTACCATTATGGTCGTGGATTTTGCTGGGATTATCGGTGGTGCAATTATTACCGAGCGAGTCTTTGGTTGGATTGGAATGGGAACGTTATTTAACAGAGCAATCACGACCTTTGATCTTAATCTTTTGATGGCCGTTTTTTTTATCACAGGATCCCTTACCGTACTAGCGAACCTAGTTGCCGATTTACTGTATTCAGCCCTTGACCCCCGAATTCGTACCGGAAAGGGATAAGAAATGTTTAAGCGAAAGAATGTCGTCGAAATCGCCGGTCAAGATGGTGGCGAAAATGCAATCTTTAATAAAGAGACTGAGGGGCTAAGTCAAGGTCAGATTGTCCTCAAGCGATTTATTCGACACCGCGGTGCCATGGGCTCGCTTTTCGTTATTGCGATCTTGATGATCTTTGTTTTTAGCGCGCTCGATCAGAAAATCGGTCCTTTTAAGATTCCTGGTTGGTGGCATTACAACACGGAGGATTTGCCTGAATTGCGCTCGATAGGATGCAAAGAAGGCTTAGTGGGCTGCCCAACAATTTCGCTACGGCCATCTATTCTTGGCGGGCAGGGAATTGGACTAGGCGAGCATCCATTTGGACAAGACGATATCGGCCGCGATTACTTTGCACTCGTCATGCGCGGTGCCCAACGTTCAATGATGGTTATGTTTGTTATTGGCGCCATTGGTGGAACTCTCGGAACAATTGTTGGCTCTATCGCCGGCTTTTATCGCGGCTGGGTGGATGCAGTTTTGATGCGCTTTACCGACTTCATTATTACTATTCCCGCAATTATTATCGGTTCAGTTGTTGGCTATCACTATGGAAACCTCGGCGTTGGCTTTTTAGCTTTTTATCTTGGTTTATTTGCTTGGACGGGGTTATCTCGCCTTGTCCGCGGGGAGTTTTTAACCCTTCGCGAGCGCGAATTTGTTGATGCGGCCCGAGTCGCGGGAGCAAGTAATAAACGTATTATTTTTAAGCACATTTTACCTAACGCCGTCGGTGTCATTATCGTTTCAGTGACTTTGCTGATGTCGGGTGCAATTCTTCTAGAGACCGCCCTTTCGTATCTTGGTTTTGGTGTTGTTGCTCCAGATGTTTCGTTAGGCCTTTTAATTAGCCAATATCAGGATTCATTTACTACAAGACCTTGGCTATTTTGGTATCCAGGTCTTTTCATCATCACCATTGCACTGAGCATTAACTTTATTGGCGATGGCCTGCGAGATGCCTTCGACCCACGTCAACGACGTCGCATATCAAAAAAAGAGCGCCACACTGCCAGAGTTATGCACAAAACCGGAGTTCAAAAGTGAAAGATATTCAAGGCCAAGCCCGCCAAAGAGGTTATGACCAACAGAGAGATAGCGAAACTATTGATGTCGACGCTACTCTCACAACCATTAGTACTTCCCGAATCTCTAAAAGCCTTCAATCTAAGGATGGCAAGATAGGCCGCAGTACCACTGTGCGTTCTGGGGCTATCACCCGGGCGAATAAATCCAGCAGCGCCAATATCCATACCTTTAATTTCACTGGCATGAATGGTGCGACCATGGTAGCGCCCTGGAGCGGGAGCGGCCCAAGCGTAAATAGTTTTATCTCCAACCTGAATGCTCATGGTGTATTTGGCATCGATGCTTTCTACGCGCTGCCAACCCACAGTGATTTGATTGAATGGATTAGTGATTCGAATGCCCTCATCAAAGAGTTCGATCTTTGGTCGATGCAAAATCACATAAACCAGAGTTGCCGCAAAACTACTCCAGATTACGCTCGTCAGAGGCTCGTTCCAACTATCGCTAGCAAAACTCTGAATGGCCAATACCAGAATAACAAAGTAAAGGGTCAGCGCTGCGAAAACGCTGCTGCGCGGCCGAAAGCAATCAATGTTGTTCACGAAGCAATCTTGTCACAGAAGAGTGGGGCCACACATGTCTGAGCAAGTCCTAAAAATCAGCGAGTTTAACGTCGACTTTTGGGTTGATGGAGTTTGGTACCCAGCTGTCATCGACATGAATCTCGAACTCAATGCGGGAAAAGTAACTGCAATTGTTGGTGAATCTGGCTCGGGCAAATCAACAACCGCACTTGGTTTAATGTCACTTCTTGCATCCAATGCCCGTATGAGCGGCAGCGTTCAAGTAAAGCAAGAGGAGATGCTCAATGCCGCAGCCTCAACTTTGCGTAAATATCGGGGCCGTGAAGTTGCCTATATTTTTCAGGAGCCAATGACTGCGTTGAATCCGGTCTACACAATTGGATTCCAAATTATGGAGACCTTACGCAATCACTTTGATATGGGTCCACACCAAGCGCATGCTCGGGCGCTCGAGTTAATCACCATGGTTGACATTCCAGAGCCAGAGAAATCAATTAATAAATATCCTCACCAATTATCGGGGGGACAGCGCCAGCGTGCAATGATTGCGCAAGCTCTCGCCTGTGATCCTGGCCTATTAGTTGCCGATGAGCCAACAACTGCGCTCGATGTTACGGTTCAAGCTGAAATCCTAGATTTGATGCGCGGGCTCAAAGATAAACTTAACTCAGCGATTCTGCTTATTACACACGATATGGGCGTCGTTGCCGATATGGCCGATGAGATTCTGGTAATGAAAGATGGAATCACGGTCGAGCATGGAAGCGCAGATCAGATTTTTAATCGACCTCAGCATCCATATACACAGCAACTTCTGGCTGCGGTTCCAAAACTTGGTTCCAGTAAGAAACGTGTTTTACCATATTCGGAGAGCGACAAACCCCAAGCTGTTCTAAAACTTTCCGATGTAACTATTGAATACCCAAAACGTGGCCGGATTCCGGCATTTGTTGCAGTTAAAAACTTCAACCTTGAGATTTATCCAGGGGAAATTGTGGGTCTGGTAGGTGAGTCTGGCTCAGGCAAAACAACGGTCGGGCGTGCAGCAATTGGCTTACTGCCAATTAAATCGGGAAGGATTGAAATTGTTGGCAAAGATATAAGCCATGCAACTCAAAAAGACTTATTCTCAATCCGCCGCCATACCGGAATTGTTTTTCAAGATCCAGCATCGTCGTTAAATCCTCGACTGCCCATTGGAGAATCAATCGGCGAACCTATTTTCTTAGCAAAAATTGCAAAAGGCGCAGATTTAGCGCACATGATTGAGAATTTACTGGATCAAGTAGAGCTCCCTCGAAGTTACCGTAACCGTTATCCGCACGAGCTCTCTGGGGGACAGCGCCAACGCGTAGGAATTGCGCGCGCATTGGCATTAACACCAGATTTATTGATTGCCGACGAACCGACCTCAGCGTTGGATGTTTCGGTACAGGCACGCTTTTTAGATCTATTGACGGAGTTGCAAGAGAAGTTGAAATTTGCTTGTTTATTCATCAGTCACGATTTAGCCGTCGTTGATATTTTGGCGCATCGTATTGCCGTGATGCAGAACGGATTACTAGTTGAAGAAGGCGACCGAGACGCGATTTTGCTACATCCAAAAAATGATTACACGCGTCGCTTAATCTCAGCCGTTCCAGTACCCGATCCTGCCGAGCAACGAATCCGTCGTGAGGCACGCCTAGCTCTCAAGAAATAGTGCAGAGTGTGAACGAAAATCTCGACTTAACTCTCTATGAGGATAGTAGTGAACTCGTAAACGCGACTGCACGCCAGACGCTGGAAGTAGTTGGTAAACAATTAATTGATATTGGCGTCTGCCATATCGCTTTGACGGGCGGGTCCTTAGGTGAAGCGTTTTCACGCCGCCTCATTGAATTGCTAAATTCTCGGCCGAAAGATTTCGTTGGTTTACATATTTGGTTTAGTGATGAGCGCTTTGATTCAATCGAAAGTCCACTGCGCAATGCCAAGGAGGTTCGCATCGGATTGGAGAATGTATCGGTTATTGTTCATGAAGTTAAATCCACCGAAAGCGCATTATCGGTCATTGAAGCTGCGGCTTCATATGATGCCGAACTTTGTGAAATAATTATGGATATCTGCGTGCTGGGCCTTGGTCCTGATGGTCATGTTGCCTCACTTTTTCCCGACCACTTTGATCCACAAGAAAAAGCTCGGGCAATTGCAATTCTAAATTCGCCCAAGCCACCAGCAGAGCGCGTTACATTTTCCATGAATTACATCAACGCATCTGACCAAGTCTGGATAATTGCAGTCGGAGAGGCAAAAGCGCATGCAGTCACGCAACTACTTGAAGGTAGCGATGAAATACCAGCAGGCCACATTAGAGCTCGCAAAATTACGCGATTAATCATCGATAATTCAGCCCTCTTCATCGAGCTTTGAGCCTCAGGTAGAGTTGGAACATGGAGAGCAGCATTAATTTCGCAATGGTCGGCCTTGGACGCATGGGCGCTAATATTGTTCGCCGTTTGGGACACGCTGGTATCAGCTCGGTGGTTTACGATCTCAATCTCGAAGCAGTTACAGCATTAGGTAATGAGGGTTTCACTCCAGCCTATGATTTAGAAATTTTAGTCCAAGCACTTGCCGCCCCTCGCACAGTGTGGGTGATGGTTCCGGCCAGCGTGACGGATTCAACGATTGCCGCCGTTGCCACACACTTATCACCCGGTGACACCATCATCGATGGTGGAAACTCTTATTATAAAAATGATATTTCTAATGCCAGTTTGCTAGCGGCAAAAAACATTAACTTTGTCGATGTGGGCACGAGCGGGGGTATCTATGGATTAGAGCGCGGATATTCTTTGATGATTGGCGGAGAGAGCGATGTTGTTGCATCTCTTGATCCGATTTTTAAGGCTCTCGCACCCGGCGTCGCTAGCGCCGATCGCACACCTGGGCGTGAGGGTGAGCCCGCACAGAGCGAGTTCGGCTATTTGCACTGCGGCCCACACGGATCTGGTCACTTTGTAAAGATGATTCACAATGGAATTGAGTACGGAATGATGGCCGCGCTTGCCGAGGGTTTAGCCATTTTCGAAGCTGCCGGTGAAATGACACCTGCCTACACGTTAGATATCCCTGAAATTACTGAGACATGGCGCCGAGGAAGCGTGGTTTCATCGTGGCTACTAGATTTGACTGCGCAAGCCTTGCATGAAAATAAAGATTTAGCCGAATATTCAACGGCCGTAAGCGATAGTGGAGAAGGGCGATGGACTGTGCAGGCCGCAGTTGAAGCTGGAACGCCGGCGCATGTATTGAGTGCATCTCTATTTTCTCGTTTTGCCTCTCGAGGCAATGATGACTTCGCAAATCGTGTGCTGAGTGCAATGCGTCGCAAATTTGGTGGGCACTAATTGGCACGTGCCGATGTTTTAGTTCTCTTTGGGGCAACCGGAGATTTAGCTAAAAAGAAGCTGTTTCCAGCCCTGTATGAGATGGAGGAGGCCGGTGAGTTAGAGATTCCTGTCTTTGCAGTCGCCTCCTCAAAGTGGACTCAGGACGAGTTTAAAATTCGTGCTGAAGCATCAATACGTGAACGAAAAGCCTCATTAGATGAAGTGATCAATGAAAGCGCTTTAAATAAACTATTAGATAAATTGTTTTTAGTCGTCGGCGACTATCAAGATCCACAAACATTTATTAAACTGCGAGAGGCATTATTGGAGTTTAAACTTCCCGTAATCTATTTAGCAATCGCACCAGGCATGTTTACAGATGTTACGCAAGGTCTTGCTAAAGTTAATCTGACGGCTATTGCGCGCGTTGTCGTCGAAAAGCCCTTTGGACGTGATCTAGCAAGTGCTATTGCATTAGATGAAGCTCTCAAAAAACTCTTACCAGAAGATCAAATTTATCGTATCGATCACTACTTAGGTAAAGAGTCGGTAGAAGATCTTTTGGTCTTTCGTTTTGCAAATACGCTGTTTGAGCCGGTTTGGAACCGAAACTATATTTCAAATATTCAAATAACTATGTCAGAGGATTTCGGAATTGATGGTCGAGGCAAGTTTTACGATGAAGTTGGCGCGCTTCGTGATGTTGTGCAAAATCACCTATTGCAGGTTCTCACCATGTTAACAATGGAACCCCCCATCGATATGAGTTCAAGTGCACTGCAAGATGAAAAAGTAAAAGTCTTATCTGCCGTGCGTAAGGTTTTACCAAGTGATGTTGTTCGCGGACAGTATGTAGGTTATTTGCAAGAAGAAGGGGTAAGTGCTCAATCACCGATTGAGACTTTTGTTGCCATGCGTTTATTCATCGATAATTGGCGCTGGGCAGGTGTTCCAATTTATCTGCGCACCGGTAAAAAATTAGCAGAGACAACTATGGAGGCCGTCGTTGAATTTAATCAGCCGCCGCGTCAATTATTTGCAACCCAAGGTCAACCTGCGCCTGAACCTAATATTGTGAGGTTCAGGTTGGGTCGCCAAGATGGAGTAGATCTCTCCCTTCAAGCTAAAGCTCCAGGCTCGCAATTGATCACAAATACCGTCGACTTAACCGTTGAGTTTGCCGCCGCCCTTGGTGCGCGAAAAGAGGCTTATGAACGCCTTCTCGATGCGGCCATTCTGGGTGACCATTTTCGATTTACAAGAATTGATGCGGTCTTAAAGTCATGGGAGATTTTGGAGAATATTGTGCTCGCGCCTTCGACTCTGCATCCATATTTTGGCGCGACCTGGGGTCCGCAAGAGGCGATGGAGTTAGTTCCTGGCGGGTGGATGGATGTTGGAACCGCGGCGGAGAAAAGCAGTTAATCTCTTGACTGTCCACTTCGGTGTTTGTAGCGGCCCAGAAAGTCGGCCTTCATGTCGATAAAATTTCCATCTAATAAGGCTTGGCGCATCTGATCGACTAGTCGCACAATAAAACGCTCGTTGTGAATCGTTGCAAGAGTTGCTGCGATGATTTCTTTACTACGAAAAACATGGTGCATATATGCCCGCGTGTAGTGCGTACACGTATAACAGTCACATTCATCGTCTATGGCGGTGAAATCGCGCTTAAAACGGCTGTTAGATAGGTTAAAACGCCCTTCCATCGTGTACACGGCGCTTGTGCGTGCGATTCGGGATGCCAAAACGCAGTCAAAGGTGTCGATTCCGTTTTCAACTCCAACAAACAAGTCCTCTGGCGCACCGATACCTAATAAATGTTTAGGTTTATCTTCAGGAAGTACTTCATTGACCCATGTGATGATTGTGCCAAGGGCCTCTTTGTCCATCGCACCGCCGATTCCAAAGCCATCGAATTTAATTCCTGATGATTGCATCTGGCCCAAATCACTGGCCGCCTTTTTTCGTAGATCTTCGTACTGGGCTCCCTGGATTACACCGAAGAGGGCTTGGTATGGATTGATCTTTCGCTCCTCGCTCAATTTTCTATGTTCATCTAAACATCTAAGCGCCCATGCGTGAGTGCGATCGATGGCCTGCTCTTGGTAGCCGCGAGTGTTATGCAACGTGGTGCACTCATCAAAGGCAAAAATTATGTCGGCACCTATTTGGTGTTGGACCTGCATTGATATCTCTGGAGTAAAACGATGAATGGATCCATCCAAGTGAGATTTAAAGGTGACACCTTCGTCATCGACATGGGCCAGCCGCGCTTTGTTATCGGCAATAACATCATCTGCTCGAAAAGTCTTACTATCCATCGCCAAAACTTTTTTGAAACCAACTCCCAATGATAAAACTTGAAAGCCACCTGAATCTGTGAAAGTTGGGCCGGGCCAGTTCATGAATTCGCTTAGCCCACCAGCCTCATCGATGATGTCGGTGCCAGGTTGTAAGTACAAGTGATAGGCATTAGCAAGCAAAGCTTGCGCGCCAAGATCGGCCATGGCCTCTGGAAGTACTGATTTAACCGTGGCTTTAGTGCCAACCGGAATAAATGCGGGTGTTTGAATCTGCCCATGAGGCGTTGTAATTGTGCCAACGCGCGCTAAGGAATCACTTGAGGCGTGCCTGATATCAAAAGAGAAATCCACGCGCTACCAAATCTGAATGCGGGATTTTTCATCCCGCCATAACGCATCTTTTTCCGTAACCTCAAAAGCATCATAAAAGGGAGTGAAGTTACTGACAATCACGTTGCAACGGAACTCATTAGGGGAGTGCGGATCGGTTGCAATCCGGCGACGTTGTTCTTCAGACCGCACTTTTCCTCGCCAGGCTTGTGCCCAGCCAAAAAATAGACGTTGCTCGCCTGTGAAGCCATCGATTACTGGAGATCGTTTTCCAGCTAATGAAATTTGATAGGCCTTGTAGGCAATGGTTAAGCCCCCCAGGTCACCGATATTCTCGCCAACAGTAAGTGCACCATTAACGGTGATGTCAGGCGTTTCTTCGGGGCGTAGTTTGTTGTACTGCTCGATGAGGGCATTAGATCGAAGTTCAAATGCGGTGCGATCGGTTTCACTCCACCAGTTGTTGAGTGCTCCATCTCCATCATACTTTGAGCCTTGATCATCAAAACCATGGCCGATTTCATGGCCAATGACCGCTCCAATTGAGCCGTAGTTCATGGCATCATCTGCATCGAGTGAAAAAAATGGAGATTGCAAAATAGCTGCAGGAAAGACAATCTCGTTCATGACGGGGTTGTAATAGGCATTGACGGTCTGTGGCGTCATATGCCACTCATCGCGATCTACGGGCTGGCCAATCTTGGCTAACTCAAAATCACGTTGGAATTTGTTAACGTGGCCGATATTTGCAAAGAGATCATGTGGTTCACTCTGAAGCCCCGAATAATCGCGCCACTTATGGGGATAGCCGATTTTTGGCGTAAATTTATTAAGTTTTTCTAGCGCCTTAAGTTTTGTATCATCACTCATCCAATCCAGCTCATTTATGCTTATGCGATAAGCCTGGATTAAGTTGGCGACAAGTTGCTCCATTGCCATCTTGGCCTCCGGTGGAAAATGCCGCTCTACATAGGTTTTACCGACCGCTTCACCGAGTGATCCTTCAACCATAGAAACAGCACGCTTCCAGCGCTCGCGAAGTTCAGGGGTACCCGAGAGAGTTTTGCCGTAGAAAGCGAAGTTTTGATTTACTAAATCACTAGAAAGATAACTCGCTGATCCACTGATGATGTTCCACTTAAGCCAGGCAACCCATGAATCACGATCGAAGTGAGAGAGAATTTCTGAGAGGCCCGTAAAAAATGAAGGTTGCTGAACAATGAGAGAGGCTAAAACCACGCCCGGTATCTCTCCAGCTGATAAGTAAATTTCGAAGTCGAAAGCGGGCATCAGGGCAACGATTTCGGCTCGACTCAACTTGTTATACGTCAATGTTGCATCGCGATTTTTGACTGCATCAAAGTGGAAGCTTGCGATGTGTGTTTCAAGGTTAAGTATTTTGGAAGCCAGATCCGCTCCATTTGCAATTCCAACGAGTGAAAACATGGCCTCAACGTGGGTCAGAAATGCGCTTCGAATGTCGGCGTACTTTTCTTCGCGATAGTACGACTCGTCGGGAAGGGAGATTCCACCTTGTGTTAAGTAGAGAATATTTCTCGATGCATCCATCTGGTCGGCGTAAATAAAAGATCCAAAAACACCACCGAGGCCGCGTGCTTCAAGCCATGACATAGCCGAAATAAAATCCGACAGAGTTTGAATCGAATCGGCACGTGCAAGATTGTTGAGAATCGGTGTATAGCCTTTTGACTCAATTGCATCGGCTGCCATAAATGATGCGTATAGATTCCCGATCTTTGTGGCATCGCCTGATCCGGTGGCGCTTTCGATAATGGCTCGTACCTGTTGTTCAGATAAGTCGCGAAGAGTTGCAAATGCGCCGTCGCTGGCTCGATCCGGCGGGATAACCGCGGTTTTTAGCCACCCTCCGTTGAAGTGGCGATAGAGATCATCTTGAATACGAACCGTTGGGTCGATGTGGCTAAAATCTAAACCACTAGGGCTAAGAGGGGTAATAGGGCTGATTGGCATGTGTGAACTCCCTTAGGCAAAAGTAGTTGAAGGTTCAACGTCTTAGCGTAGACTCTCCTTATGCCAGAGCAAAACGTTATCGCACCGCAGTGGCTTAGCCCAGCCGAAATGAAGGCCTGGCGCAGTTACATCATCGCTAGTCGTCGATTATTAGAGGCTTTAGATAATGATTTAGTTGGTCACGATTTGTCAATGCCTGATTATGAGATTTTAGCCGCGTTAAGTGATGCCCCTGATCGAAAGATGCGTATGAGTGAACTTGCAGAGATTGGTCTGCTCTCGCGCTCGCGGCTATCGCATCGAATGAAAGTTATGGAGAAAGCCGGTTGGGTAAGGCGTGAGGCATGCCCATCGGATAAGCGTGGATATTTCGCAGTAATGACACCTAAAGGTTGGAAAGCAATTGTTGCCGCGGCACCAGATCATGTTGAGAGTGTTCGCGAGAGATTCGTAAACCACTTAAGCAGAGAAGATCAAGAGAACCTCTTCAAAATTTTCTCTCGAATTCAAGAGTCACTTCGTAAAGAGAGTGCCGAGAAATAAAAACTCCATAAAAAAACCCGCCACATGTAAGTGGCGGGTTTTTTTAATTGCTAATTACTTAGCTGCTGCCTTCTTGCGCTTCTTTGGTGCTGCAGCTGCAGCTACTACTTTCTTAGCTGCTGCCTTCTTGCGCTTCTTTGGAGCAGCTTTCTTAACAGCTGCCTTCTTGCGCTTCTTTGGAGCAGCTTTCTTAACAGCTGCCTTCTTGCGCTTCTTTGGAGCAGCTGCTTTCACAGCTGCCTTCTTGCGCTTCTTTGGAGCAGCTTTCTTAGCTACTGCCTTTTTGCGCTTCTTTGGTGCTGCTGCTTTCACAGCTGCCTTCTTGCGCTTCTTTGGAGCTGCTGCTTTCACAGCTGCCTTCTTGCGCTTCTTAGGTGCTGCTTTCTTTGCTGCGGCCACGTACTTCTCCTATCGGAATGGTTCGGATCCGTCACCCAAACCTTTTCGTGGACAAGCGTGACACTAATTGGGAGAAAATGCCACATTGTCGAGAAAATAATTGAGTGCGTGTCGCAGTTTCTTTTTTCTATTTTTTTATGCATTCATGGAAAAATTTGAAAGAGAGATGGTCAATTATTTTCTAACTTTTCATTCTCACGAAGTTTTGCTAGCGCATACTCATTGGTTTTAGCGTCATATCGGCGAAATTTAGGCATAAAAATCGCGAGTAATCCGACAGCAATCACACAGACAACCCCTCCGAATGTTACTGAAAAGGCCAAACTTGTAGCAGCCGCCATTGTGGCCGCGCGCATCTGTCCTGCTAAAGGCCCAATTGAGTAAGAGAGAAGTTCGATTCCAGCCAAGCGACCTCGTAAATTATCTGGAATTGTTTGGTTCCACATTGTTGATCGAAATATTGCACTGACCATGTCAGATGCGCCGGCAAGGGTCAGAAAGAGCAGCACTAGGATGAGTGAGTTCCATATGCCAGCCAAGGCAATTGCCGTACCCCAACCCATCGCCGCCCACATGATTGCCCGACCATGACGTGAGTAGTTTTTAGTCCATCCCGATGTCAAAGTAACGATAAGCGATCCAGCCGTACCTGCAGCGTAGAGCAGACCTAAGGCCCATGGTGTTCCAAGCTGATCGGCCCAAAAAGGAATCAATGCCGTTGGCATTGCAAAAAACATTGCAGCTAAATCTATTAGATAAGTACCGAGCAGATCCTGTCGTCTAAATGCATATCGGATGCCATCTAATAAACCAGCCAGAGATGGCTTTCCTGCTCCTTTGGATGCAGGAATTGAGCGCACGCGAGAGAGAAAAATTAATGAGACTAGGAATGTAAAAACATCGGCGGCAAAACCCACTGAGATTGAAAAAGTAGAGATTAGAATTCCACCAATTGTTGGACCAACGATTACCCCAAGTTGCCAACGAAGACTCATCAATGCACTAGCGGCGGGTAAATCTTTATGCTCCACCAGTCGAGGTAGTGCGGCATCCATGCTCGGTCTTTGCAGTCCATTTACTGCTGCAAATAATCCAGAGACCACATAAATTAAAATGAGATTGGGCTCTGGAAGCAAAGCATTAATTAAAAGAATTGAGGTCAAGATGAGAGAGGCGGCCTCGGTTGCCCAGACCATCTTCTTGCGATCCACGTAATCGGCCAAGGTTCCACCATAAAGGCCGAAAATTATCAGTGGGATAATCTCTATAGCAGCGCTTAGCGCAACTGCCACGTAAGAGTTGGTCATCTCTTTTATCTGAAATGGCACGGCAACATAGGTGATCATAGAACCCATATAAGTAATGAGCCCTGCCGCCCATAAGTTTCTAAAATCTGCCGACTTTTTCAAGGGCGAAATATCTATCGCGATTCGGGCCATGCTCGAAAGTTTAGTTGTATGTCTGGGCAGGTCCGGGGAATTCACCAGTCTTCACATCTAAGGCAAACTCAGCGGCGGCGGCCAGCATTTCTCCGCGCATATTGCGATAGGCCTTAGCTAGTTTGGGAGGATTTTTAGTTAAACCCATCAAATCCGTCCACACCAAAACCTGAGCATCGCAGTTAACCCCCGCTCCAATTCCGATTGTGGGAATAGAAAGGGCTGAGGTTATCTTCCCCGCTAAATCTGCCGACATCAACTCTAACACAATGGCAAACGCTCCGGCTTTTTCAATAGCTATCGCGGCCTCCAGAATGTTGTCACCATCAATGCGACCTTGAACTCGATATCCACCTAATTGATGGAGCGATTGTGGGGTCAGACCAACGTGACCCATGACAGGTATTCCAGATCCGCTTAGTTTTTCGATTGTTTTTAAGTGTGCACCTTCAATCTTTACTGCCATCGCGCCTGACTCTTTGAAAAATCGTGTACTTGTGGCTAAAGCCACATCAGGGGAGCTTTCATATGAGCCGAATGGGAGATCGGCAACGACCAACGCGCGTTTTGAAGCACGCACAACGGCGCGAGTAAGTGGAATTAATTCATCGACCGTTACGGGAATTGTATTTTCCATGCCCAGAAAATTATTTCCTGCACTATCGCCAACCAGCAAAACTGGGATTCCGGCCTCATCGAAAATCTCGGCGCTCATTTGTTCATAGGAAGTCAACATCGCCCATTTTTCGCCTCGGGTTTTGGCCGCGGCTAAATCCAGAATTGTTACGCGTCGGTGCATTGCACCGCCATACAAGCTCTCCATATTGCCCTCTCCTCGACGCTCGCTTTCTGCAAGTCCCCGGGTACCTGCACAAGGGTACCCCTGTTACTCTTGAAAAATGAAGCTGCGAGTGGCGCTAGCCCAAGTAAATCCGACAGTAGGAGATCTTGGAGGCAATCGCAATCTGATTGCATCCAGCATTGCATCGGCTAAGAGTTCGGGCGCACACATAGTGGTTTTTCCAGAGATGATGGTGACCGGATATCCGGTAGAGGATTTAGCTCTGCGACAATCTTTTCAAGCTGCAAGCAAGGTCAGCATTGGCAAAATCGCCAAGGATATAAGCGGAGATATTGTCGCCGTCATTGGTTATTTAGATACATCGCCACAGGGTTCACCTGAAAATGCGGTAGCTATAATTTTTGAACGCAAGATTGTCGCCCGCTATGTTAAACGCCACTTACCAAATTATGGTGTTTTTGATGAGTTTAGAAATTTTACCGCCGGTGATCAAACCCTTGTGGTTCGAATTCACGGTGTCGATGTCGCAATCGCAATTTGTGAAGATATATGGCACGCACTCGATGATGTTGCCATAGGCAACCCTGGTTTAGTCCTCGTTCCAAATGGCTCACCTTACGAGCGAAATAAAGATGACGTGCGATTGGCATTAGTTCAAAAACGTGCACGAGAGGTCGGAGCCCCACTGGTCTATGTCAATATGACGGGTGGTCAAGATGATTTAGTTTTTGATGGTGACTCCATAGTTGTCGATAAAAACGGGGCGTTGATTTCTCGTGCCACCCAGTTTGAGGATGTAGTTTTAGTAACAGACATTGAGTGCAGTACTGAGACGTCAATTCCAGATGTCGTGATTTCAAGCGAGCCAACCACCCTTACTGATGACCTCCGTCCAGTAATCGCCGACCGTTTAAGTGATAACGCCGAAATGTGGCAAGGCCTAGTTTTTGGCCTGCGTGATTACATTGTCAAAAATGGATTTCGTTCGGTGGTTCTTGGACTATCTGGCGGAATTGATTCGGCAGTAGTCGCCGCAATTGCCATCGATGCTCTCGGTGCACATAATGTTTATGGCGTTGCCATGCCCAGTAAATACTCATCAAATCACTCAATGGAAGATGCCCATGCTTTGGCCGATGCCACTGGAATTAATTTTCGCACAGAATCCATTGCCCCAATGGTCGCTAGCTTTATGGAAATCCTTGATTTAAAAGGCTTAGCCGAAGAAAATTTGCAAGCCCGCGTGCGCGGTACAACATTGATGGGAATTTCAAATTCTGAAGGACATATTGTTTTAGCGACGGGAAATAAGAGCGAACTCGCAGTTGGGTATTCAACTCTTTACGGTGATGCCGTCGGTGGCTTTGCCCCAATAAAAGATATTTACAAAACTGATGTCTGGAGATTGGCTCGGTGGCGAAATACGCAGGCAGAAAGCGCGGGATCTGTGCCTCCCATTCCGGAGCGCTCAATAACCAAAGAGCCCAGCGCAGAACTGAAACCAGATCAAAAGGACTCTGACTCACTTCCTGACTACGAATTATTAGATCAGATTCTTCGGTTGTATGTTGACCAAGATCATGGCTATGAAGTTTTGCTTAAAGATGGTTTTGATCCTGCACTTATTACCCGTGTGATTTCTCTCGTTGATAATGCTGAATACAAACGACGCCAGTATCCACCTGGTACCAAGATTTCAGCCCGTGCCTTTGGAAAGGATCGTCGACTACCCATGACTTCTCACTGGAGGGAGTCTTAAACTGCAAACGGTTTGCAACTCGCTTACATTCTGCATTGTCGGTAAACTTACGCTCATGAAATCGATTATTACCTGGTTCTTTACCCGAAATCGGATCGTAGATTTCTGCCGCTCGACTTCCTGTAGCTGCTAATCATCCTTTAGTCTTAAATCTTTTTAAGTCCGAAAACCCCTTTCATTTTAAGTATAAGGAGAATAATGAAGATTTATAACAACATCACTGAAGTGTTTGGTAATACCCCCCTTGTTCGGATAAATAAAATTATGGATGGTGCACCGGCCAATGTCTTTGCAAAGCTAGAGTTTTACAATCCAACATCAAGTGTTAAAGATCGACTAGGCATAGCGATGGTCGATGCCGCTGAGAAAAGCGGAGCATTAAAACCTGGTGGAACAATTGTTGAAGCCACCTCTGGTAATACTGGAATTGCAGTTGCGATGGTCGCCGCAGCCCGAGGTTATAAGGCGATATTGACGATGCCTGAATCGGTTTCTAAAGAGCGTCGCAAATTAATTAAAGCCTTTGGAGCCGAACTCATTTTGACACCTGCGGCTCTGGGAATGAAAGGTGCGGTTGCCGCTTCTGAAGAGCTGGCCGCTACCGGTGCAGTATTAGTGCGACAATTTGAAAATGAGGCAGGTCCAGCCATTCACCACGCAACCACGGGGGAGGAAATCTGGCGTGATACCGATGGCACGGTCGACGTACTTATCGCTGGTATCGGCACTGGTGGAACTATCACAGGTACGGGCCGATTACTTAAAGAGCGTAATCCATTAATAAAAGTATTTGGTGTTGAGCCAGCTGCATCTCCAATTTTGAATGGCGGTCCTCCTGGCCCGCATCCAATTCAAGGAATCGGTGCAAACTTTATTCCAGAGATTTTAGATAGAACGGTTTATGACGAGGTTTTGGATGCGACCGCTGCCGATGCCATTAAATATGCTCGGCGATGTGGTGCTGAAGAGGGAATTTTAGCGGGTATTTCATCAGGGGCCGCGTTGTGGGCGGCATCGGTCATCGCACATCGACCTGAGTTTGCAGGAAAAAACATTGTCGTCATAATTCCATCGTTTGGCGAGCGCTATCTTTCAACCATTTTGTATGAAGATTTAGCTGACTAGGTTGTCGATGATTTCTAGATTTCTTGAAGATCTTGATAACGCACTTGTAAAGGATCCAGCTGCGCGAAATCGTCTTGAGGTATTGCTGGCATACCCTGGCATTCATGCCGTTTGGGGTTTTAGAGTGACGAATTTCTTATGGCGACATAACTTTAAACTCATTGCCAGAGTTGTTTCGAACTGGATACGAACTTCCACGGGTGTTGAAATTCACCCGGCTGCAACTATTGGCCGCCGCTTCTTTATTGATCACGGTATGGGGGTCGTTATTGGTGCAACGGCAATCATTGGCGAAGATGTCATGATGTATCACGACGTAACTTTGGGGGCTCGAACCTACTCAAAAGGTAAGCGCCACCCAACCATTGAAAATAACGTAGTAATTGGAGCTGGAGCAAAAATATTTGGAGATATCACCATTGGCCACGAAGCTCGAATTAACGCCAATGTGGTCGTCACCAAGAGCATTCCCGCTCAAAGCACGTTGGAAAGCAGTGAATTTTTCGTAATTTAATGAGTTAACACGCGCGTAACCTGTATTCGGGATAATGGCGGACATGTCACCTGATACGGCTAAACAACAGCAATTTGTTCTGCGTACCATTGAAGAGCGCAATATTCGCTTTATACGATTATGGTTTACCGATGTTTTGGGCTTTTTAAAATCAGTTGCAATCGCACCCGCCGAACTCGAAAATGCTTTTGAAGAAGGTATTGGTTTTGATGGTTCAGCAATTGAAGGCTTTGCCCGTGTGACCGAATCAGATATGTTGGCAAAGCCCGATCCCACTACGTTTTCAATTTTACCGTGGCGCACAGAAGCTCCAGGTGCTGCGCGAATGTTTTGTGACATCACGATGCCAGATGGAACTCCATCTCTTGCAGATCCGCGCAATGTGCTTCGTCGTACATTAGATAAAGCCGCAGCGATGGGTTATACCTGTTACACCCACCCTGAAATTGAATTCTTTCTTTTTAAAGCTTTGCCCGAGCGCGGCCAGTTACCTGTTCCAGTTGACCAAGGTGGATATTTTGATCACACACCGGCAGTTGTTGGGCATGATTTTCGTCGTCAGGCGATAACCATTTTAGAGGCTATGGGAATCTCTGTTGAGTTTTCCCATCACGAAGGCGGTCCTGGCCAACAAGAAATTGATTTGCGAGATGCCGATGCGCTAACAACGGCCGACAACATTATGACGTTTCGCCATGTGATTAAGGAAGTTGCCCTGGACCAAGGTTTTCATGCATCTTTCATGCCGAAGCCATTCACCGATCATCCTGGAAGTGGAATGCATACACACGTTTCGCTATTTAAAGGCGAGGAAAATGCTTTTTATGATGCTAACGCTCAATATAATCTCTCTGAAGTAGGTCGCTCATTTATCGCTGGGATTTTAATACACGCACCTGAGATAACGGCTATAACAAATCAATGGGTAAATTCGTATAAACGCTTACATGGTGGAGGTGAAGCTCCTGCAGTTATTAATTGGGGGCCAAGTAATCGTGGCGCACTCGTTCGATTGCCAATGTATAAGCCGGGTAAAGAAAATTCAACCCGTATCGAATTTAGATCTCCGGACACATCATGCAACCCATATCTTGCCTATGCCGTGATGTTATCGGCAGGATTAAAAGGTGTGGAAGAAAAGTATGAATTAAGTGATTCAGATAATCTGATCAACTTACCGAGCGACCTCAATGATGCCATCGGACAAATGGAGAAAAGCGAATTAGTCCGTGAAACTTTGGGTGAACATGTTTTTGAATATGTTCTGCGCAATAAACGTGCCGAATGGCTTGATTACAATCGTCAAGTAAGCACATATGAGCTAGATAGATATTTGCCCGTTCTTTAAATCAAATTAAAGTGGCGCGGTGTTCTTCGTCGTGATTCAAAATTACGGCAATCATTGATTCAATAGTTATATTTCCAAAGCTCATATGAATTGCGGGGGCTCGACGTTCGTCGATTGTCAGTGATTTTAAGTAATTGCGCATTAAACTTCGACTTTTCTTTAGAAGATCAATTGACTGAGTTAGCGCGTAACCTAAGTACTTTTCGGCAGTTTTTTCGCCATCAGGCTCCCAAGTAGCAAGTTGGGGAGGTGATTGACTATTCCGCACCGCACTTACCATTAACTCAAATCGAGCCATCCACACCTCAGCATCAACATCAACGATATGCCCGAGGGTTATCGCAGGTGCCCAACCCTCACCTTTAAAATCGCATTCTGAGGCGTTTTGGCACAAGGATTGCGTTGAATCGGCAAGGGCGTCTAATTGATTGTCGAAGGAAGACATAGTTCGAGTCTAAACCTTAAAGACAAGAAAGTTGATTCGGGTGCGCCCCCTTGTTAGGCTTAAGTCGTGTTGCAAAATCTCCTTCTTACGTGCCGTGGCGGGGTCACTTAACCGATCCCCTCGTCGCGGGGTTTGTCGTATCGGTCCACACCCGATGAACCTGAGCAGATAAGGAGCAGTACATGAATTTTCCACAGCAATCACCATCTTCGATGCCAATCCATCGATACAGTGCCTTTCATCCCATTGACTTGCCTGATCGGACCTGGCCTAGCAAAAAAATCACGCGTGCGCCGAAATGGTGTTCAGTTGATCTTCGCGATGGCAATCAAGCCCTTATCGATCCAATGGATACTCCACGCAAGTTGGCGCTCTTCAAACTTCTTGTTGAGATGGGTTACAAAGAAATTGAGGTTGGTTTTCCGAGCGCATCACAGACTGATTTTGATTTTGTACGCAAGATTATCGAGGAGGAGTTAATTCCTGATGATGTAATCATTCAAGTCTTGACGCAGGCGCGCGAACCCCTAATTCGTCGCACGTTTGAATCCATTCGTGGGGCCAAAACCGCCATAGTTCACTTGTACAACTCAACCTCGACGCTGCAACGTCGAGTGGTGTTTGGCTTAGACAAAGAAGGTATCAAAAAGATTGCCACCGATGCCGCGCAGATTTGTCTTGATTTAGTACCAACTGTACCCGAGACAAAAATCTCCTTCGAATACTCACCTGAGTCATATACCGGAACCGAACTTGAGTTCGCCGTTGAAGTCTGTAACGCAGTGAACGCCATTTGGAAGCCTACTCCAACGTGGAAGACGATTATGAACTTGCCTGCAACTGTTGAAATGGCAACGCCAAATGTCTACGCCGATTCGATTGAGTGGATGTGTCGAAACTTAGAAAATCGAGAAAATGTTATCGTCTCCTTGCACCCACACAATGACCGAGGAACAGGTGTTGCCGCCGCAGAGTTGGGCTACCTCGCTGGCGCTGATCGTATCGAAGGCACGCTTTTTGGAAATGGTGAGCGCACTGGAAATGTCTGTCTTGTTACTTTGGGCATTAACTTAGTAACCCATGGAATCGACCCCCACATTGATTTCTCAAACATTGAAACTGTCCGGCGAATCGTTGAGTATGCCAACCAACTTCGCGTTCCCGAGCGACACCCGTATGGTGGCGACTTAGTCTTTACCGCTTTTTCTGGATCTCACCAAGATGCAATAAAGAAAGGTTTGGATCATATGGAAATTGATGCAGATGAAGCCGGCAAAGATGTTCGCAATCAAGAATGGGCTGTACCTTACCTACCGATTGATCCGCTAGATATTGGCCGAACGTACGAAGCCGTAATCCGTGTAAATTCTCAGTCAGGAAAAGGAGGGGTTGCGTACTTATTAAAGAGCGAGCATCACCTTGATCTGCCACGACGCTTACAAATTGAATTTTCAAAGATTGTGCAAGCCAGAACCGACGCTCAAGGTGGGGAAATCACTACACAAGAGTTATGGTCAATATTTGAAGATGAGTACCTTCCGACGCAGAGCGCTCCATGGGGACGTTTTCGTCTTAAAGGTTTGAGTCAAACATCAATTCTTGATGAAGATGTTCACTTAACCGTTTCTATTACCGATCGTGGCGAGATTCACGAACTCAAGGGTCAAGGGAATGGGCCAATTGCGGCATTTTCAAATATTTTACAGACCCACGGTGTTGATGTATTTGTTCTAGATTATTTTGAGCATGCGCTCTCGGCTGGCGGAGATGCTTCGGCGGCGGCTTATCTTGAATGTAGAATTGACGGCAATGTATTTTGGGGTGTTGGAATTGATCCAAACACCACCACAGCATCGCTGAAAGCTGTCGTCTCTGCCATTAATCGCGCGATTCGCTGACACAAATTCGTAACCCTTTGCCACTACCTTTCTCTGTATGAGTTTATACAGGGATGAAGCAATCGTGTTGCGGACCCAGAAACTCGGTGAAGCAGATCGCATCATTACATTATTAACGCGAGATCACGGCAGAATCCGTGGTGTAGCAAAAGGGGTGCGCCGCACACTTTCGAAATTTGGGGCTCGTCTTGAACCCGGCAGTTATATCGATATTCAACTCTATGCTGGAAAAATCTTTGACACCATCACGCAGGTTGAAGCGATTATGAATTATGGTCAAGCACTTACCGATGATTACCAGCGCTGGACTGTGGCTTCGGCGATTTTAGAAGCAACGGAACGGTTTAGCCCTAATGAACACGAGCCGGCCACTAAAGAGTTTAATTTGGTTGTTGGGGCGATGAGGGTGTTGGCGCAAAATCGTCATGAACCGCTGTTGATTCTCGATGCTTTTCTTTTGCGATCTCTAGATGTTGCAGGGTACGCACCTTCGATGACGATTTGTTCAAACTGTGAAAAACCTGGTCCACACCGCTACTTTTCATTGGTGGGTGGGGGTTCAGTTTGTCTTGATTGCAGGCCATCGGCCTGTGCAACACCGGCGCCAGAAACTCTGGTTTTAATGGATGCGCTACTGAGAAGTGATTGGGAAATCGCTTCGGCAAGTGAAATCAAATTTCGCCGAGAAGCAAGTGGTTTAATCGCCGCATATTTGCAGTGGCATCTTGAGCGAGGTTTAAGAAGTTTACCAATGGTTGAACGGGTATGACGATTCATATTCCCCATCACGTAGCGATAGTGATGGATGGCAATGGTCGTTGGGCTAAAGCTAAATCTTTGCCACGTACGGCAGGCCATGAAGCTGGAGAAGCCGCACTCTTTGATGTGGTTGGCGGTGCAATTGAATTCGGCGTGAAGGAGATAAGTGCATATGCTTTTTCTACAGAAAACTGGCGAAGATCTCCGGAAGAGGTAAAGTTTTTGATGGGTTTTAATCGCGATGTTATTCGCCGCCGTCGCGATGAGATGAATGAGATGGGTGTACGCGTGCGCTGGGTTGGTCGACCTAAACGATTGTGGAGCAGCGTTATTCATGAGCTTGAGGCGGCCGAAGAGTTAACGAAGAAAAACAAGGTATTAACTCTGAATATGTGCGTTAATTATGGTGGCCGCTCTGAAATCGTTGATGCTGCAGCTGCTCTTGCCGGTGATGTTAAAAGTGGAAAAGTTAAAGTCGATGCTATTACTGAAAAAACATTTGCTAAGTATCTTGATTCACCAACGATGAGCGATGTTGATCTTTTTTTGCGCTCTTCTGGCGAACAGCGCACCAGCAACTTTCTACCATGGCAGTCAGTTTATGCCGAATTCGTTTTTATGGATGTCTTATGGCCCGATGTCACGCGAAAAACTTTGTGGAAAGCGATCCAAGAGTATTCAAAGCGAGAACGACGTTTCGGCAAAGCTTAGTCTTTGCCGAGAATGTAGCTAGCGGCAAAGCTTAAGAAGCCGCTACTACCGCCCACATAATTAAAACACCTATGGCAGTCATTACCAAAGTCCATCGCGATTCGTGGCGTGAATGAGCTTCAGGTAAAATGTGGGCAGTTGCAACATAGATTACAAAACCAGAAAATAGAGCGAGATAGAGCGCGAGATATTTATTATTGAGAACTAAGTAAGTACCTAAAGTTGCTCCACCAATACGAGCCACTGCATCTACCCCTAGTAGATATTTACTCGTCTTCGTCCAATGCCCACTTTTGACGAGCATCGAAACTGTGTTTAGTCCATCGCTAAAAGCGTGGACTAGGACCGCTAAAAAAACTGCGATTCCGAGAGATGTACTGACACGAAAGGCAACTCCTAAACCAACGCCGTCAAGGAATACGTGGCCGCCCATCGCTACCGCGCCAATGGCTCCTGAAATCGTATGGTGTTCGTGATCATGACCGTAATCTGATTCCACTGGTTCATGAGAGCCAAAGATTCTCTCGAGAACATGAAGAATTAGGAACCCACTCAAAATAGCGACTGAAACGATAGGAACACCGGCAAACAAATCCTTGTTCATCGAAAATACCTCAGGAAGTAAATCAAATCCAACCAATCCAAGAAGCAACCCAGCGGATAGGCCTAAAACAAGATGAAAACGATCACGCGATTTAAAGGCCAAAACTCCACCTGCAGTTGTTGCCAAAACAGTAAGAGTGGCAAAGGTGATGGCCAAGTTCATTGTTTTAGAGTACCGCGATTAGGCTACGTCTCATGTTCGCAACTGCCCGCTTCAAAATCCCGCTTGCCGAAGCCGCAGAATTTCAGGAGCGATTAATGCTAGCCATCTCGGTCTTGGAGGTCTGCCCGGGATATCTAAAGGGCGAGTATGGCCAAAATCTCGATGACTCGACGTTGTGGTCCTTGGTTACTCATTGGCAGAATATCGGTTCATATCGAAGAGCGCTGAGCAATACCACCGTGAAGATGTATGCAATTTCAACATTAGCCCAAGCACTTGACGAGCCTGGTGCATATGAGAGCCCATTTAGAGAGTAAAATTCTCGACACGCAAAGTAACGTTTGTTGCTTTTCGCCGACATCCAGCCGGACGGAGCTTAAAAAATGGCAACAGATCGTTTAGAAAATATTGTGAGCCTGGCCAAACGCCGAGGTTTTGTTTATCCATCTTCTGAAATCTATGGCGGACTTCGAGCTTCGTGGGATTACGGTCCCTTGGGCATTGAACTTAAAAATAATGTAAAGCGCCAATGGTGGAGATCTATGGTCACCGGACGTGAAGATGTCGTTGGCCTTGATTCATGTGTGATTTTATCGAAAGAGGTGTGGGAGGCCTCGGGTCACCTTGAAACTTTTAGCGACCCACTTACCGAATGCACTTCATGTCATAAGCGCTACCGTGCCGATCATTTAATGGAGGCCTATGAGGCTAAACATAAAAAAGGGGCGGCGTCGTTAGCCGACATTAACTGTCCAGCGTGCGGCAACAAAGGTCAATTTACACAGCCAAAACAGTTCAGTGGAATGTTAAAGACCTATCTTGGTCCAGTTGAAGATGAATCAGGAATTGCTTATTTGCGTCCGGAAACTGCGCAGGGAATCTTTATAAATTTTGATCAAGTGATGACGACTTCTCGCAAAAAACCTCCTTTTGGTATAGGGCAGATTGGTAAGTCATTCCGTAACGAAATTACTCCAGGAAATTTTATTTTTCGCACGCGTGAATTTGAGCAAATGGAGATGGAGTTTTTTGTTGTACCAGGAAGCGATGAGGACTGGCATCAGTACTGGATTGATACGCGCATGGCTTGGTATGTAGATTTAGGAATTAATCCAGACCGCCTGCGACTTTTCGAACATCCAAAAGAAAAACTCTCTCATTATTCAAAGCGAACCGCAGATATTGAATATAAGTTTGAGTTTGCAGGAACTGAGTGGGGGGAGTTAGAAGGAATTGCAAACCGTACCGACTTTGATCTAAAAGCGCACTCAGCTGCCTCTGGAAAAGATTTGACGTACTTTGACCAAGAAAAGGGCGAGCGTTGGACGCCTTTTGTCATTGAACCTGCCGCAGGTGTCGATCGCGCCATGCTGACATTTTTAATGGATGCTTTCACCGAAGATGAGGCACCAAATAGCAAAGGTGAAATGGAAAAGCGAGCTGTTTTAAAACTCGATTATCGATTAGCGCCGATAAAAGTTGCCGTTTTGCCACTTTCGCGTAATGCAGATTTATCACCTAAGGCTCGCGACTTGGCCGCGCAGTTGCGCAAAAACTGGAGTATAGATTTTGATGATGCAGGTGCAATTGGTCGTCGTTATCGACGTCAAGATGAGATTGGTACCCCGTATTGCATCACAATTGACTTCGAGACCCTAGAGGATAATGCCATAACAATTCGCGATCGCGACACAATGGCGCAAGAGCGCATCGCTTTAGATCAGGTTCAAGCGTGGTTGGCACCACGCTTACTGGGTTGCTAAAACCGCTGTTATTGCCGCTTTCAAGCGGTGAGTATTTTATTGATCCAGCAATTGTGCTTGCACCCATGGCTGGAATAACTAACGCACCTTTTCGCACATTGTGCCGCGAGCAAGGCGCAGGTCTCTTTGTCTCTGAAATGGTGACAGCCCGAGCCCTCATTGAGCGTCGACCTGAAACACTTCGAATGATTGTGCCTGGTAAAGATGAGTGGCCACGATCAGTCCAGTTATATAGCGTTGATCCAACGACGATGCGTGCAGCGGTCACGATGATTGGAAAAGAGAATTTAGCCGATCACATCGATATGAATTTTGGTTGCCCCGTACCAAAAGTTACGCGCAAAGGAGGCGGCGCAGCCCTTCCTTATAAGCGCCGACTTTTTTCGCACATTGTGCAGGCTGCAGTTGAAGCGGCAAGATCATATGGAATTCCAGTGACCGTAAAAATGCGCATCGGTATTGATAGCGATCACCATACTTATTTAGAGGCGGCGCAATCAGCGGCAGAATTAGGTGTTGCTTGGGTCGCACTTCACGCACGCACTGCAGCTCAAATGTATGAAGGCAAATCCGATTGGTCGGCGATTACTCAACTTGTTGAGCATTTAAAGCCCACTGGAACACCAGTTTTAGGCAATGGAGATATTTGGTCTGGTCGTGATGCACTCGAAATGGTGAGTGAAACGGGATGTGCTGGGGTGGTCGTTGGTCGTGGATGTTTAGGTCGACCTTGGCTATTTGCCGATTTAGTTTCATCTTTTAAAGGAGATGAAGGAGAATTAACTCCGACGTTGCACGAAGTTCGGGAAATAATGTTTCGTCACGCACACTTAATTGTCGAGTATTTGGAATCCGAAGACCGAGGAATGCGCGATATGCGCAAACATATGGCTTGGTACTTAAAAGGATTTAGTGTTCCCCGTGAAATTCGCCGAGATTTGGGAATGGTCAGTTCTCTGCGTGAAATGCGGACTCTTCTCGATACATTAGAAGAACAGCCGTATCCTAAAGAGGTTGGCGACAAACCACGTGGCCGCACGAGTCATAGCCGCCCCCCAACTTTGCCCGATGGTTGGCTCAATGATCCCGATGAACTTGTCCATATCGAACTAGAAGATGCGTTTTCGGGCGGATAGATGTTTATCTTTCGTTGGGTTCGACGCACATTAACGATATTAATTATCATTGCATTAATCGCACCTGGCTACGCAGTGTCAAAAGTATGGCGAGCTGCGCATAATCCCATAGTGCGAAGTGCCGATGTTATTGTCGTGTTAGGTACCACTCAGTTAAATGGCAGACCGGGGCAAGCTCTTGAGGCGCGTTTGATCGAGGCCAAGCGAATCTTTGATGGAGGTTTAGCACCAACAATAATTACTGTTGGTGCGGGCGCACCGGGTGATCGCACAACCGAAGCTGCATCTGGAAAAAAATGGCTGATCTCTCACGGCATTCCAGCGAAGAAAATTACCGCAATTGAAGAAGGTCGCGATACTTTAGTTAGCACAAAAGCATTTACGGTGTTAATGAAAAAGCGCTTAGTAAGTGATGTGATTATTGTGACCGATCCATTTCATTGCCTGCGCGCGATGACGATGGCCAACGACCAAGGTATCGTTAGTACATGTTCGCCCGTACGAACCGGCCCAAATACGATTTCAAAATCTGGATATAGGTACCTTTTTCGTGAAGCGGGTGCCTACCTTGTTTACATCACACTGGGGCGTCGGGGCATTCAAGTCAGCGATCATTTACCGGGTACAGACATCATCACTAAGATTATTCCGTGACGTATAGCGAAGGTGATAGACAACGTTTCTTTGATGAGCCAGCTAAACGTCCAGGCCGAACTGAGTTCATGCGCGATCGTGCACGGGTTATTCACTCTGCAGCCCTTCGCCGATTGGCGGCAAAGACCCAAGTTGCTGTGCCTTGGGAAAATGATTTCCAACGTACACGCCTTTCCCATTCACTTGAGTGCGCTCAAATCGGTCGTGAACTCGGTGAATCGCTAGGAGCTGATCCAGATTTGCAGGACACTGCATGTTTGGCTCATGATCTCGGCCACCCGCCGTTTGGCCACAATGGCGAAGAGGCCTTGGCCAATATTGCTAAGGACTTTGGGGGTTTTGAAGGCAATGCACAAAGTTTTAGATTGTTAGTGCGCCTTGAGGCCAAGACCGTTGATGCACAAGGAAATAGCGTTGGTCTTAACTTAACCCGCGCTTCACTCGATGGTGCGACAAAGTATCCATGGCCATCTACCCACAACGTGCGCAAATTTGGTGTCTACGACGATGACTTGGAAATCTTTAACTGGATGCGCATGAATGCGCCAATAGGTAAAAGATGTATCGAAGCACAAATAATGGACTGGTCCGATGACTGTGCTTACTCAGTTCATGATTTAGAGGATGCAATTTTTGTACAACAAATCTCAGTAAAAAACTTCAAACAAGACTTGAGCGAAATCCATCGTGTGATGAAAAGTGATTACGGCAGTGATGCAACTGAACAAGAAGCAATAAATGCTCACGATAGGTTAGCAAAGCTTTCTGCTTGGCCACATTATTTTGACGGTACGCACAGGTCGCTTGCAAGATTGAAAGATTCAACCTCGCAACTCATTGGACGATTTGTTTTGGCCGCCGAAGTTCAAACGCGCAAAGTACATGGCGAAGGTCCACTTTCACGATATAGTGCAGATCTAGAGATTCCCCGTGAGCAAGTCGTGGAAGTTGATTTTCTAAAAGCGATCGCGGGTTTTTATTTGATTAACGCCGCCCATTCGCAAGATCGTTATGCAAAGCAACAAGTCATTATCGGCGAGTTGGTGGAGATGTTGATCTCATGCGCTCCGCGTGAGTTAGATTCGATTTTCATCAAAGCGTGGAATGAAGCCTCTAATGAGCGCGAGCGTATGCGCGTAATAATCGACCAAGTTGCCGCGCTCACTGATCCCGGTGCTTATGTATTACATACGCGCCTGCTGGCTAATTGCTAAAGTGAGCATATGAGCGGGCGTATAAGGGAAGAAGACGTAGCCTACATACGTGATCATGCCCCTATTGATGAAATCGTCGGAGACTACGTTGCGCTAAAAAACGCTGGCGGTGGAGCAAAAAAAGGGCTTTGCCCTTTTCACGATGAAAAATCACCTTCTTTTCATGTCACGCCTAGTAAAGGCTATTTTCACTGCTTTGGTTGCCAGAGTGGTGGAGATGTCATTGCATTTCTCATGAAGATTGATCACTTAACATTTACTGAAACCCTTGAACGACTAGCTGATCGTTTGGGATACTCGCTTCGATATGAAGATGGCGGCAGTAATTCTCCAACTTTTTCAGCCGGGGCACGTTCTCGCTTAATTGCGGCAAATTTAGTTGCTGCAAAGTTTTATCAAGAGCAACTCAATGGTCCCGACGCTCAACATGGTCGCGATCTATTGGCCAAGCGCGGATTTGATAAAGCGGCCTGTATGCAATTTGGTGTCGGGTTCGCGCCCGATGAATGGGATGGGCTCACTAAACATTTGCGCGCCATGAGTTATACCTTTGATGAGTTAGAGATTGCTGGTCTTTCAAAAATGGGACAGCGTGGGCCAATCGATAGATTTCGAAACCGCCTCATCTGGCCTATTAGAGATATTTCAGGTGATGTTGTCGGATTTGGTGCGCGCAAGTTGGCAAGCGATGAACAAGATCAAGGCCCAAAATATTTGAATACACCGGAGACACCGATTTATAAGAAAAGTCAGGTTTTATATGGCTTAGATGTGGCCAAAAAAGAGATTGCAAAAAAGCGCCAAGCCGTCATAGTTGAAGGTTATACCGATGTCATGGCCGCTCATCTAGCTGGAATAACAACAGCAGTTGCAACATGCGGAACGGCTTTTGGAAGCGAACATATCCGTATTTTGCGGAGATTATTGATGGATGACGATGCATTTCGTGGTGAGGTCATCTTTACCTTTGATGGCGATGCGGCTGGACAAAAGGCGGCGCTGCGTGCATTTAGTGAAGATCAAAAGTTTGTTACGCAGACTTTTGTCGCAGTTGAACCTGATGGTTTAGATCCATGCGATGTACGTCAACACAAGGGGGATTTAGCTCTTCGCGATTTAATCGCACGACGCGTACCATTATTTGAGTTCGCTATCCGTAGCGAGATAGCACATCACAAATTAGATTCAGCAGAAGGGCGCATCAACGCCCTCAATGCAGCGGCGCCTTTAGTTGCACAAATTCGGGACAAGTCTCTGCGCCCTGAATACACTCGTTTGCTTGCAGGATGGCTTGGGGTTGAAGTTGAAATAGTTTCTGCAGCCGTGTCTCAAGGTCATAAAAGCCGACCCCGCAGTCAAGCGTTGGTGGAAGTGTTAGCCGATGATACAAGTTGGAGACCAGATGCTAACGATGCACGTTTGATTTTAGAGCGTGAAGTGCTTAAGTCCCGGTTGCAGGAGCCGCAATTATTTGCTGGTTCTCTTTGGTCAAATATCGAAGTGGCAGCATTTACCCATCCGGCATACCGTGAAATGCGAAAGACAATAGGTGAGAAAGAGGTTCTCACAATGGAAACAATTACAGATGAGCGCATTAAAACATTATTTACCGAACTCACTGTTGAACCAATTCGCGCCGATGGAAAAGCAACTGCGCTCTATGTGGAGAGTATTGTCGCTCGACTGCGAGAGGTTGCAATTTCCCGATCAATCGCCGAATTAAAATCAAGTTTGCAACGGCTTAATCCCCTTGACAATGAAATTGAATATAACTCAGCCTTTAGTGCCTTAGTCACTCTCGAAAGTACGCGCCGGACATTGCATGACTTAGCCCTCGGAAGCCTTTAAACCCTCAATTTTCGAACCTCGCTGGTGTGCGCTAGAGTTTGCGCTCGTACGCAGTGATCCCTGATAGCTCAATGGCAGAGCAGCCGGCTGTTAACCGGCAGGTTCTTGGTTCGAATCCAAGTCAGGGAGCTTTATTCATGGCGAAGCGACGGCCTTACCTCTACTATTTCAATCATGAATTCAGGAATTTTTCGAGTTGCCGCACAATCTTGGCGAAATCAAGGGCTACCTTTACGCATCATGCGCTTTTGGCTTGGCTTTACGTGGATATATGCCGCGTGGGATAAGGCCACAGATCCTGGCTTCTTAACTCGAGGTTCTTCAACTTTTATCGGCACACAGTTGAGTGCGTATTCAGCTCAATCTCCCGTTGGCTTTGCCTTTAATAAATTGATTGAGCACTCTATTCAAGTCGGTATTGTTGTAATGATTACTGAATTTGCTATTGGGCTAGCTACAATTTTGTGGGTTGTTCCATCACTTGCCGCTTTCGGGGGATTCTCAATGTCCGTGGGGTTGTGGTTAGCAAGTAGTTTTCATGTCAATCCTTATTTTCTAGCGAGCGATACCGCGTATGCAGTCCTATGGTTGTCTTACTTGCTACTCATTAAAAATAATCGAAAGGGTTTTACAATGTCGCTAGAGCGTCGGGGAGTCATGCGTGTTGGGATAATCGGTGCAATGGCGGTTGCCTTTGCTGGGGCTGGCAGGATATTTACACCAAAAAATCTGCAAGATAATGCCTCTGCAGCCACTAAAACTAAGATTGTAAAACTTGCGGCACTCAAAGTCGGAGCAACGAAAAATTTCGTACTAGCAAATGGAGCACCTGCGATCCTGTTTAGAACTAAGACTGGTGTATTTGCTTATTCTGCAATCTGCACGCATTTAGGGTGCACTGTGGCATATGACGTGGTGAGTTTGTCTTTAATTTGTCCTTGCCATGGCTCCAAATTTGATCCGTTTAAGTCAGGTGCTGCCACAGTTGGGCCAGCTACAACTCCACTTCCTAAACTCAAAGTAGCTATAGAGGGTGCTTGGGTAATACTCGCGTAACTCAACCGAAACACTGTAGGGTTAAGATTTACCCATGGCCCTATTTCGTCTCAATGTAGCAATTCCAGATCTACCCGGCTCGCTTGGTCTGCTTGCTTCGGCAATTGGCTCGGCTGGAGGCGATATTCGCGAACTTATAGTGTTGAAATCTGAAGGCGGTCGTGGCTTCGATGACATCACCGTTGCAGTGCCAGGAAGTGACCCAACCGATCTTATAAATCTTCTTAACTCAATCGGCGGTGTAGAAGTAATATCCATTAACCCCGTTGAATAATCTGCGCGCCTTGGCTGGGAAGTGAAGTAAAAAATCTTGGCGCCTTAAATCTATTTTTTCTAAATTGCGTTTCAATATTTTTAATGGTCTCTTGTGTGTGACTTGCTTTTATAAGAGCGATTGCGCTGCCCCCAAAACCTCCGCCAACCATTCGGGCACCGAGGGCGCCGGCAGAAATAGATGCAGCAACGGCCGTGTTGAGTTCAGGACATGAAACGTCGTAATCATCGCGAAGAGAGGCGTGTGAGGCGTTTAATAATCTGCCTAAATCTACAAAATCCTCTTTTTCTAGTGCAACCACCGCATCTAAAACACGTCGAATCTCGGTGACCGCATGTCGAGCTCTCATAAACTCAATTCCACTAATGAGATCTTTCGAGGCTTCAAGTTTTTCTAAAGTTAGTTCGCGCATCGACCTAATTGATAGCTTGGCAACGACTGATTCGCATGATGCTCTGCGCTGGGCATATCCACCATCGGTCAGCGAGTGATGGGCTTGGGTATCAATAATGAGAAGTTCAAGACCGCTCGCGGCGACATCAAATGAAACGTTACGAGAACTCAAATCGCGGCAGTCAAGTAAAAGCGCCGAACCGCGATTTGCCATGAGCGAAACTGATTGGTCCATGATTCCACAAGGGACACCGACGTAATCGTTTTCAGCTTTTTGTGTCAGGCGAGCTAGAGATTCCAAGTCAATACCAAGTGAAAATAAATCATTGAGTGCGGTTGCAACACTGCATTCAAGGGCCGCCGATGATGAAAGACCCGCACCTAAGGGAACTTGTCCATCAATCATAATATCCAAGCCTTGATTAATCCCTAACGACCAAATAACACCTAAGACGTAGCGCTCCCACTTGCCCGCTCTTGAAGGTTTAATATCATCTAGTTTGATTGAAATAACTCTATTTCTGCGTTGAGCAGAGGCGATGTGAACACGTCGGTCAGAACGCTTTCCAATTGCACAATAGGTTCTATCTGCAATGGCAAAGGGGAGAACGTAACCATCGCTGTAATCGATATGTTCCCCTATTAAATTAACCCGCCCAGGGGCCGCGGCAATAATGTCGGGAGGTTGTCCAAAAGTAAGTACAAAATTCCGTTCGATTGTGGACATATGTGTGGCTAATTAAAAGAAGCCAGTGTGTCGGCAACCATTGCCTGGATGCCACGTGTTGGCGCCCAATCAAGACCAGTACGTGCCTTTCCGATATCTGCAATTAAAACTGCGGGATCTCCAGGCCGTCGTGGTGAATCAATTGTTGCTATTGAATGGCCAAAAGCCTCGCACGCTGCGGCCACGACTTGGCGAACAGAATAACCATCACCACTTCCTAGATTATAAATCTCATGTAATTCGTTTTGAAGTGAATCGAGCGCCTTAATATGGGCATCGATGAGATCTATGACATGGACATAGTCGCGGATGCATGTCCCATCAGCCGTAGGCCAGTCACTCCCGAAGATCTTTACGGGATTTTCAACGGAGCTGCACAAGATATTTGGGATCAAGTGAGTTTCGGGGTTATGACGCTCGCTCAACCAACCGCGATCGCAATGTAGCGCGCCTGCAACATTGAAATACCGAAGCGAAGCTGCCGCCAAACCCCGCGTGCGGGATTCTGTTGTGATCATTTGATCGACTGCTAACTTCGTCGCGCCATATGGATTTGTAGGTGAAGTCGTTGCACTTTCCGGTATCGGAATCTGTAAGGGCTCACCATATGTAGCCGCAGATGATGAGAAAACTATTTTTTTCACGCCGGCCTTGTACATCTCATCAAGGAGATTTCGTGTGCCGCCAACATTTACACTGTAATATAAAGCGGGCTTATCAACGGATTCACCTACGAGAGACTTTCCCGCAAAATGAATAACGGCATCGGTACCCGTTAGTGCATCTGCAATTTCGGAGGGATTTAATAATGAGCCCTGTACAAATCGAACATCTTTTGGAATCGTATCGACATGGCCAGTACTGCAATCATCCAAAATGGAGATTTCGTGACCTTGGCCCCGCATAATCTCTACCGCCGTACCACCAATATAGCCAGCGCCTCCAGTAATAAGTATTTTCATGGCTATAACTTTACTTCCCGTAATTGAGCCGCCGATTGCTCCGGACGCATATCCATAATAAATGCACCCATTGCAGATTCAGATCCCGCCAGATACTTCAATTTTCCTGGTGCTCGTCGAACGCTGGTGATCTGCCAATGAAGACGAAGAAGATCACGACCAACGCGCACGGGGGCTTGGTGCCAAGTGGCGATGTAGGCCATTTCAATCCCAAAGACTCCATCGAGTCGGTTCATTACCTCAAGTGCAATCGCTGGAAAGGCGTCGCAATCTGCTTCAGTGAGGCCAGCTAAATCCGCAACTGGATTAAGTGGAGCGACATGTATTTCAAAAGGATAACGCGATGCATATGGTACATATGCAATCCAGTGATCGTTACGAACAATGATGCGTTCATGATCACGGATTTCGCGAGCAAGGATTTCATCAAATAAGTTTTTACCCGTAGATTGTTTATACGTTTTCGCTGCCGCCAACATCTTCTCAACGCGTGGTGGCAGATATGAATACGCATAAATTTGTCCATGTGGATGCGATAGCGTGACGCCAACTTCTTCTCCTCGATTTTCAAAAGGCGCGATATGTTCGATGAAAGGTTCAAGGGAGAGTTCCTCGGTACGATCTTTCCATGCCTCCAATAGAACCCGAACTCGATCGGGGGTCAAATCCTTAAAAGACTTTCCGTGATTGGCAGTAAAACAAATTACTTCACACTTTCCCGCAGCTGTACCTAAATCTGTATCTGGCCCAACTTCATCTGGCAATGCCCAATCGCCAACGGGTGGTCGCAGGGAAGGCGAGCGATTATCAAACACAACGACCTCGAAATCTGCTTCAGGAATCTCGGTTAAGAGTTCGCCATTCGTGGGGCAGAGTGGACAGAGTTCTTTCGGAGGTAAGAATATTCGACCTTGGCGGTGCGCCGCCATTGCTACCCACTCGTTAACGAGTGCATCAAACCTGAGTTCGCCGATCGGTGGCTGGGCTTCGACTGGACGTAAATCTGGGGCGTTACGTGATTGATTGGTGGTGTCGTAATAGCGAATCGTGCGACCATCCGACATCTGTCGGTTATTGCGTACGATGCCTGCAGATAATCTTTTACTCTGTGCCATAGTGTCGTTACTCTACCTGTGTGAGTAAACAATCTGCACTTCTTCGTGGCGATAGCAGTTCTTTACTTCTTGAAGTCGTTGATGGTGCATTGGTCATTAGTCATTGGGGTGCACCCCTCATCGGAGAGTTTGCCGAAAGCACAATCGCCCTACGAGAATCGATTGCACATGGCTTTTGGGATCAACCACAAAACCCGGGAATCATGCGTGAGGGCGCTCGTGGATGTTTGGGTCACCCAACGTTGAGCGGACATCGAAATGGGCTAGCGTGGTCGACAAAGTTTGAAGTAACAGATTTTCATCACAAGGATAATCAATGCGCCGTCACCTTGCGCGATTTTCATGCAGAACTGGAAATCCTTATCTCTTTTGAAATGGATAAATTCGGCGTTGTGACTCAAAATGCAACACTTAAAAATATTGGCTCAAGTGATTTTATTGTTAATGAATACATTCATTGGCTGCCTTTGCCGCAAGAGGCGCAACAAAGTTTAGATTTTGTAGGCCGTTGGTCCAATGAGCGCCAACCACAACGGCGCGATATCGCAATCGGGACTTGGGTTCGCCAATCGCGGGAAGGCCGAAGTGGAGCTAATTTTTCCATCGCAAATATTGCTTTGGCGGCACACACAACTTTTCAAAGTGGCGTAGCTTGGGCAACGAGTGTGGCTTGGAGTGGAAATTCGCAGTATTTAATTGAGCGCGGATTTGAAGGAAATCAATCAATCGGTGCAGGTGAACTTTTACTCCCTGGCGAAGTTATCTTGCAACCAAATCAAAGCTATGCGACACCAAGCATGGTTTCGGTATTTTCAAAGGAAGGCCTTGATGGAGTAAGTGCAGCATTCCATTCACATATTCGTGCGCGCACCATGCATCCACAACGTCCACGCCCTTTGACCTTAAATATGTGGGAGGCTCTCTATTTCAATCATAATGAAGCGGCTATTAGAGAGCTCGTTGATGTTGCCACGCAAATCGGAATAGAACGTGTTGTATTAGACGATGGCTGGTTTCACTCACGGCGCAATGATCGTGCAGGTTTGGGGGATTGGATTATTGATCCATTAGTTTGGCCACATGGACTAACACCAATCATCACGTACATTAATTCAAAAGGAATTGAATTTGGATTGTGGTTTGAAGGTGAGATGGTCAATGAAGATTCCGATCTCTATCGCGCCCACCCTGAGTGGATTTTGCATGAAAATGATCGAATTCCACCGTTATGGCGACATCAACTGGTCTTGGATCTGGCCCATGAGGGCGCTTATGAACATGTACTTGAGCAAACATCGGCGATTCTAAAAGACCACAATATTGCTTATATAAAATGGGACCACAATCGTGTGTTAGTCGATGCTGGCCACTATGGACGCGCAGGTGTGCGTACACAAACACAAGCGATCTATCGCTTATTCACCGAACTTAAAAAACGACACCCAGGCCTTGAAATTGAATCCTGCGCATCGGGTGGTGCGCGTATTGATTTAGGCGTTATCGATTACGTCGATCGTTTTTGGACAAGCGATAATAATGACGCCTTAGAGCGTCAAACGATACAAAGATGGACAATGCAGGTTATTCCACCAGAAATGTTGGGCACGCACATTGGGCCAACACATGGGCACCAAACCGGTCGAACTCTTGAACTATCAATGCGCGCCATCACCGCACTCTTTGGTCATGCCGGAATCGAATGGAATATTACAGAGGCGACACTCCAAGAGCGAATGCTTTTAAAGTCGTGGGCCGATTACTACAAAAATAATCGAGCACTCTTACATAACGGGAGAATGATTCGTGTTGACTATCCAGATCCCCACGGTTATTTGTATGGTGTAATCGCCTACGACACATCTCGTGCAATTTTTGCTTATGTGCAGTTAACTCCTACAGTGACCATCCATCCAGCGGTTCTCAAATTTCCTGGGCTCGATGAAAAAGCAACTTACTCGATTAAGGCCGTTTATCCCGCGGGGAAACCTCGATTTATGTTGATTCAGCCACCTGACTGGATGCAAGGAATAAAACTCTCAGGATCTGCTTTGACCCATCTTGGTGTCGCGGCTCCAATTCTTGCTCCCGCTAACGCATGTATCATTGAAATTACAAAAATCTAATCGACCCAGTTAAGGCTTCTCTCAACGGCTTTTTTCCATCTCGAATAACCCGATTTGCGCGCTTCCACTGTGCTCGTTGGCTTCCAGCGTCGAGACTCTTGCCATTGTTTTCGAAGTTCCTCAGTCGATGTCCAAAATCCAACAGCTAAACCTGCGGCATATGCCGCACCTAATGCCGTTGTTTCAGCGATTAAAGGTTTTGATATTTCAACTCCCATAATGTCGGCCTGCATCTGCATACAGAGTGAGTTGGCAGTAATTCCTCCATCAACTCGCATCTCACTCATTGGTAGACCGCTATCGGCAACCATGGCATCCATAACTTCACGAGTTTGATAACAGATCGCTTCAAGGGCCGCGCGCACCAGATGAGCCTTATTGGCCGCCCGTGTTAGACCGACAATAACGCCGCGTGCATCACTGCGCCAATATGGCGCAAAGAGCCCGGAGAAGGCCGGCACAAAATACACTCCTGCCGTATCGAGTACCGACGAAGCTAAATTCTCAGTCTCTGCCGCACTTGAAATAATCCCCAATTGATCGCGCAACCATTGAATCGCCGAGCCCGTTACTGCAACCGAGCCCTCTAGTGCATACTTTGCCGGCTCTTCGCCAAATTTAAAACAGACAGTCGTGAGCAGGCCATGTGTAGATCTAACGATTTCAGTACCTGTATTGAGTAGTGCGAAATTTCCCGTTCCATATGTCGTCTTGGATTCCCCGCGTTCGAAGCAGACTTGTCCGACCATGGCGGCTTGCTGATCTCCAACGATTCCAGCAATCGGAATAGCGCTTCCAAATGCTCCGTGTGGATCAGTGTGTGCATAAACCGTTGATGAGGATTTGATTATTGGCAGTGAATCTTTAGTGACACCAAATATCCGAAGGAGCTCGTCATCCCACTGCAAAGTTTCAAGATCCATTAACAATGTGCGACTAGCATTTGTGACGTCAGTGGCATGAACTCCACCTCGTACGCCCCCAGATAAGTTCCATAATAGCCATGAATCAATCGTTCCAAAACGCGCATTAGCACTTCTAGTTTCAGGAACATTTTCAAGTAACCAGTTAATTTTACTGCCTGAAAAATATGGTGCAATCGTTAAACCTGTTTTGAACCGAATGGTTTTTTGCACATCCTCGGAAAGGGTTGCCAAGAATTCGCTTGTCCGAACGTCTTGCCAGACAATTGCATGCGACAGGGGTTGACCCGTCGTAATATCCCAAGCGACAGTGGTTTCTCGCTGATTCGTGATTCCAATGGCCACTAAATCCGAGCCTAAAATATCGGCCTGCTTCAGCGCCGCAACAATGACTTCTTGGGTTCGCTCCCAAATTTCACTCGCATCATGTTCTACCCAACCGGCCTGAGGCAGAAACTGTCGATGTTCAACTTGATGTTGGCCTACAACTCTTCCAGCATGATCAAAGATCATAAATCGAGTGCTGCTTGTGCCTTGATCCAAACTGCCGATGTATCTCATGTCAGGCACATCCGTCTCTGTTCGGTTAGGCTTAACTCTACAAAGGCCGTAATGGAGATGCAACGCATATGTTTTTATCCCAGCTAAACCCAGAGCAACGCGAAAACGCTATTGCATGCCTTGGCAATGAGAATTTTGATGTGCTGGTTATCGGTGGGGGAGTCAATGGCGTTGGAGCGGCTTTGGACGCAGCATCACGTGGATTAAAAGTCGCACTCATCGAATCTCAAGATATTGCCGCGGGAACTTCGAGTCGTTCAAGCAAGTTGATTCACGGTGGGCTGCGCTACCTAGAGCAGTATGACTTCAAATTAGTGCGAGAAGCTCTGCACGAGCGAGAACTCTTAGTCTCAACGTTGTGCCCTCACTTGGTAAAACCCGTAGGTTTTCTATTTCCACTGACTGAAAAGTTTAGAGAACGTACTTATGTAGGCGCAGGGCTCGCTCTCTATGATGCCTTACGCGGTTTTCAACGGGCGCTTCCTTGGCACAAACATTTGAGTCAAAAACAAATTAATGAGATTGCGCCATCACTTCGTCCTGATATTATTTTAGGAGCTATCAAGTATTTCGATGCTCAAGTAGATGATGCTCGCCACACACTTTCAGTTGCCCGAACCGCTGCCCGCCATGGGGCAATAATTGCAACGCGGGTAAGTGCCGAGTCACTTATTCGTAAAGGAAAATCGGTTGTCGGTGTCAATGCAAAGGATTTAGTGAGTGGAAAAACAATTGCGATTAATGCAACAGTGACGGTGATGTGCGCGGGTATTTGGAGCGATGAGTTACATGAGAAATTCGACCTTAAGCCCGGCTACACCGTCACAATGAGTAAAGGCGTTCACATTGTCTTGCCAGGTTCTGCAATAAAATCTGAGGCGGGAATAATTCTAAAGACCCCGGTATCCGTACTTTTTATCATTCCTTGGGGTGATAAATGGATTGTCGGCACAACTGATACTCCTTACATTGGAGATCGCGCAAAACCTTTGGCCGAACACAGCGATGTCCAGTACATACTTGACCAAGCCAATCGTGTTCTGTCTCCGGAGCTTAAGATTGCAGATATTATTGGAGTTTATGCCGGCCTGCGCCCATTGGTAGCAAATAAAAAGAATTCGGCAACCACTAAGCTCTCGCGCGAACATACGGTAGATCGTCCAGCACCGGGCTTTGTCAGTGTTGCCGGCGGTAAATATACGACCTATCGCATCATGAGTAAGGACGTCATCGATCTAGCAGTAAATGAGCTGCGTAAATTAACGTCGGAATCAGTAACCGAGAAGCTGCCATTAGTAGGCGCCGATGGCTATTTTGCATTGATGCAGCAAGTTGAGCAAATAGCCGAAGAGAGTGGTTTGGAACCCGATACTGTTACACATCTTCTTAATCGTTACGGCTCCATGATTAATGAAATATTTATTTTGATAAAAGAAAATGCTACTTTGGCTAAAAAGTTATCACCCGATTTACCCTACATTAGAGCCGAAATTCTATATTCGGTAAGTCATGAAGGTGCGCAATCTGTTAGCGATGTCATATCCCGGCGCACACGCATTTCTTTTGAGGCTAAAGGACATGGTGCCGACTTGGCGGAAAGTGTTGCTGAAATTATTTCGCCAGTACTTAATTGGTCAAACAAAGATCGAAAGGAATCGATTGCAGAGTACAAGTCAATTGTCGAGCAAGAATTAATTGCTCTCGGTGAAATCAAGATTGCTTGTGAAAAAATTAATTCTTAATCTGGTTGGCGCAGCCATCAACTGAAGGTCGTGGCGTTGGTTTATTGGTCGGTGAGGGTGTTGGTGAAGGTGTTGGGCCTTGTTCAAGAGTGAAACTTACCGGTTGAGAACTTTGGGCATGCGTTTGCGATCCATCGGTAAATAGAATTTTTCCGATGTAATTTCCAGCCGGAACTCCTTTGATTGCCAAGGTCCATTCCCCACTTGTTGAGCGAATAACACTCTGCGTTGGATTAACGCTTGGGGGATTGAGCGCGTCGAATATTAATTTTACACTTCCAGTTACGACAGGGGATAAATCGGGTCGGGCCACGGTTACTGTAAAAGTTACATATTTATTTGTCGTTGACGCGGATTGTTTGACTACAGTTAATTGTGTCGGCTCGTTGCTGGGCATTAAATCAACCATCGTGGGTATCCAACTACCTTGAACCAAATCCATGAACGCTTGCGCATTTCCTCTAAATACATTCAAATCTAGTCTGGTTCCTGGAACTCCGTACTTAGGTGCGATACCGCAAGATGTGTACTGCCACATGGTCCACTGAGAATCGCAGTTGGCACCTGTCCATGAGTGCACGTAACATCCACTGGCTTTTAATCCCGGCTGATTAAGGGGATTTGATGGATCAATTGCATACTGGGCCAACCACAGTGGATACTGCGACAATTCGGCATTTCGATTCATGGAGCCTTCAAGAAAATTAGAGTATGAGTACAAAATAGGAGTTTTACCCGTTTTTTCCTTCAGAATTCGCAGAAAAGTTGTTGCCCACAAGGTAACTTCATCACGCGAAGCATATTTTTGACAGGCACCTGACGTTGAAAGGCGGACACATTTATTTTCTAGATCTAGCGCATAAGGAAGGTCGCGCTCGGTATATCCACCAATTGATGCCAACCGCCAAGTGGCTTTTTGTGCTTGCGCAGTCGCATCGCGAATAATTTCAAAATCATCGGTTACGTCGGGCAAAATCGCATAGTGATAGAAGCCAGTGTAAATACCGGCCGCCTGTGCAGCGATGTGATCCATCGTTAAGTATTTGAGTGAGAGCGCATCGGCGACGTCCCGAGTGTCCGATGCCTTTATCATCACAAATCGAACGCCCGCTTCATACATTTTTACAAAATCGATTGTCGTCTCATTAGGATGTTGCCAGCGACTTATGTCGGCGCCATGGATACGTCCGCCAGGACCGAATTGTCCCATTACTAAAATCGGATCGGTTTCAGACATGGTGGGAGTTTGTTTGATGACAATGGAGCGAATCGGTGAGTAAATTTTCTTACCACCAATAAGTGCGCTTGCACGATAGGAAACGCGCGAATCGATGGCCGTTGCTAAGGCGGTAATTTTCCAAGCGCCCGTCGCAACCGTTTTACTTTTGAAGCGAGTCGTTTTCCACACTCCATCGCCTTCTATTTGGATTGATACCGTAATTCCAGATTTCGCGGGTTTAATCACGCCGTAAAAGGTTAAAAGCGCTTCACTATTCGAAGGAGTCTGCCGTACTGAGAGTGAAAGTTGCGCAGTGCCAGCAAACGCGCTTGGCAGACCTATGCTCAATAGCCATAGCGAAAGGACAGTTATGACCGCGCGAATTTTCATTGTTCGGCAATCTCAACATCAATATTCAAAATCTCTTTAATCGTCGAAATTAACAGCGCATCTTGCTTTTTACGCATTTCTGAGAATTCGTGAGCGGCTCCAAGTTTTTGACTATCGGAAAAATCTAGCCTCACAGTTTGCCCATCGAATCCGGCAATTCTGGCGTCAAAAAAAGCTAACCACGCGACTCTATCGGCGGCAAGAAGAGCATCGAGTACTTCGTTCCAACGCTTGCGTAGCTCTTCAAACTCCATAACAGGAAACTTTACCGTGATTTAATGTGAATCAGCTTTCAGTGGTGAGGCGCGCCTAGCCATTTATAGTATTCACTGACTAACTGCACACGCATATTTTTGTTGCGATCGGGTTGAATATTGAACTCTTGTGCCACACGCGAGATTATCTGTTCGACCGATTTTTCACTTACGTACCTCATCCGGCCTATATGGGCATTTGTTAAGCCGTCGGCAACTAAGCGTAGAGTTTGCACTTGGACATCGGTCAGTTGTACGAGCAGACTATTTAAGGATTTCTCCTTAATTGATACATTTCCCTTGATCCAAGAAACCTCATGATTCTCATGCGCCGAAATTTTTGCCTCAGAAATTGCAGAACACAAAACCAAAAGATCGGTTGCCGATTGCTTGAGAATTACCTTAGTTCCAGATGGGATATCCACGTGGCGATCGCCCAGTAATCTTACATCCGCGCAACTCTCCAAAATTACAATGCCAACTTTGGGCTTTGATTTTCGAAGATTTACTGCAATTCTTATCGCAGAGATTCCGGCAACATGCATATCTAGCAGTACGACGTCAGGTTGAAGTCTGTGTAAGAGTGTTAGAGCCACGCTTTCACTCCGCGCCTCACCAATAATATCCATTTCATGCAATCTTAGGGCTGGGACTAATGTAGAGAGTTCGAATCCATCATCTACAACTACTAATACACGTTCATTCATAAAAAAATGGTAGCAACAAAGAAAAATGAAACTTACGGTTATGTGGCCTATTTGAGTAATTGAGAGATGGCACCAGAGATTTCTGTGACTAGCATCTCAGCAGAAATAGGGCCACCCCTAGATGCAATTTTTGCGGCGTGTGCATGAATCAATGCACCCGTTGCTGCAACTTCTGCCAAGCGATTTGCATCATTTAAAATTTCAATAGAGTTAGTTGAAACTAATGCACCAATGATTCCTGCCAAAACATCTCCCGTACCAGCAGTTGCAAGCCACGTAGTTGCCGCCGGAAGTTCGATCAAAATTTCGTTATTGGCTACGTAGGTAACCGAGCCCTTCAAAAGCACTGTGACGCCGAGTGTGTTGGCTGCAACTTGTACCCATTTTTTAGGATCACCTTCAATGGCTTCAATAGAGACAGGAACACCTCGGGAAGACAATAGTGCTGATAGCTCGCCACTGTGTGGGGTAATAAGTGTTGGTTGTTCAAGAGAACCCGACATATATAGGGCACCGGCATCTAAGACGGTAGGCACATTTTGCAATCGCACTGATTTAAACCAACGATGTCGAAGCCAAGTAGTGATATCTGAATTCTTTTTCGAGGGGATTCCAGAGCCAATCAACCAAGCAGAAACCTTTCCAGGTTGGACCACGACCGATGGTGTTGCATGCAACACCAGATGCGCTAAACCAGATGAACTGTGAAAACGAATCATTCCAATTCCTGTTGCCGCAGCTGCCGAAGTGGATAAAACCGCAGCCCCTGGATACTGCGCCGAACCGGTAATTACTCCTAGAGTGCCGCGCGAATACTTATGGTCTAGGTCCGATGGGACGATGATGCAACGCTTTGCATCGTGATTGCTCCATTTTTTAGAAACGCGTGTAATTTCACTCATGGTTAAGTATCGCATGAATTCAACTTTGAATGGCATCCCGTCAATTGACTTGAAAAGTATGCAGAATTATCAATGGCTCTCATCCACTTTGCTGTCGGTAAACCTCGGATATTCTTGCACTGAAAGAGTGCCTCTAGTAGAGCACTCAACTTCTCTTGAGCTCAATCTATTGAAAATGGTGAATTCCAATAGTAATGTTTAAAGATGAAGGCCGAAATAAGAGTGGGTAATGGCAGGTTAATTGTAACTGCGCTATGTGGCGGATTTGTTTTGGGTATCGTAGCTCGCGCTTGGATGAGATGGATTTCAACTGATCCTGAGTTCTCTTGGAGCGGAACAATATTTATAGTCATGGCCTTCATGATCTTTACGACAAATCAATCAATTGT
>JANYCW010000041.1 GCA_025360085.1 Actinomycetes bacterium | reverse complement strand
TGTACTGAGTGTGGGCGTTGTCAATCGCAATGCCCGGCCTGGCACACTGAAAAACCGCTATCTCCCAAGCTTCTCATCATGGCAATGCGCGATCACGCCTTTGCTAAGAGCGTTGAAAATGAGGCAATGGCCGGTGTTGGTGCACCGATTACCCTTGATGTCTTGTGGTCTTGTACGACATGTGGTGCCTGCGTTAATGAGTGTCCCGTGGATATCGAACACATTGATCACATTGTGAATATGCGCCGTTTCCAAGTTCTGGTTGAATCAAACTTTCCGAGTGAACTCGGTGGAACTTTCCGCAACCTCGAGCAAGCAGGTAATCCATGGGGTGCTAATAAGAGTGATCGCGAAGCATGGATTGCAGAGTGTGATTTTCCAATCCGCGTTGTTGAAGGAATTCTGCCCGATGACGTTGAATATTTATTTTGGGTCGGTTGTGCAGGCGCATATGATGATCGCGCAAAGAAGACTACCAAAGCGGTGGCCGAACTTTTGTACATGGCCGGAGTTAACTTTGCTGTTCTTGGTAAAAAAGAGACGTGTACTGGTGATCCGGCCCGTCGCGCTGGCAATGAGTTTCTTTATCAAATTTTAGCTGCTGAAAATATTGAAACTTTTAACCAAGTCTTTGCTGGACGCAGTAAGGGCACCAAGAAAGTTGTTGTTACCTGTCCTCATTGCTTCACAACTATCGGTCGCGACTATGCACAAAGCGGTTTTGAATTGGAGATGGTGCACCACACACAACTTTTGAATCAGTTACTAAGAGAGAAAAAACTCATACCGATTAAAATGAGTCATACTGCAATGACCTACCATGATCCGTGTTACTTGGGTCGTCACAATGAGATTTACCAACCGCCGCGAGAAATTCTTGAAGCAACTGGTGCGGAAATTTCAGAGATGCCACGCAATAAAGAGCGCTCATTTTGTTGTGGCGCAGGAGGTGGTCGGATGTGGATGGAGGAAAAACTGGGTACTCAGATCAACCTCAATCGCGTCGATGAAGCGATAGCAACCGGTGCAAAAGAGTTAGCCGTGGCCTGTCCTTTCTGCCGCGTGATGACCAGTGATGGAATCACAGCCCGTGCCTCCGATGTTGAGGTTTTAGATGTTGCCCAGGTTCTTTTACGCTCAGTTAAGGCTTAGGAAGAGTTAAACCCAGACCTGGCTATCTGGCAATTCTCAGGTAACTCACAGGCATGGGGGCCATTCTCAAGGTATGAGTAAAACAGCTGAAAAGACCATGCAACGCATTCTCGTCGTTGACGATGAATCAAGTATCAGTGAGTTAATTTCTACAAGTCTGCGTTTTGTCGGCTTTGATGTTCGTACTGCAGCAAATGGCGCCCAAGCTTTGGTCATGGCTGAAGAGTTTAAGCCTCACGCGATGGTCTTAGATGTTATGTTGCCAGATTTGGATGGCTTTGAAGTTTGTAAGGCAATTCGTAATGAGGGAATAGACACTGGTGTACTTTTCTTAACTGCAAAAGATGGCATGGAAGATAAAGTGAAAGGTTTAACTCTTGGCGGAGATGATTACATGACTAAGCCATTCTCATTAGAAGAGCTTGTTGCGCGTTTGCGCGCATTACTTCGCCGCACCGGGGTAACAGAGATTCAAATCAATGATGAGAGAATGCGCTTTGCCGATCTCGAATTAGATGAAGCAACACATGAAGTACGCCGTGCCGGTAACTTACTAGATTTATCGCCCACCGAATTTGCATTAATACGCTATTTAATAATCAATGCCGATCGTGTCGTTTCGAAGTCACAGATTTTAGACCACGTTTGGCAGTACGACTTTCGAGGAGATGCGGGAATTGTTGAGACATATATTTCTTACTTGCGCAAGAAGATTGATGCTTTTGATCCCCCACTAATTCATACTGTTCGTGGCGTTGGATATCGCCTACGGATGCCGCCAAAATAAACGATGAACTCCCCGCTTCGTAACTGGTCGTTACGTAATCGATTAACGGTTGGCGTGCTTGTTCTCTCTGCAATCGGTTTTGTTGGAGCGGGCATGGCTTCACAGTTTTTACTTCGTAGTCACTTAATTGGTCAAATTGATGCCCAACTCATAAGCGTTATCGGAGGTAC
>JANYCW010000017.1 GCA_025360085.1 Actinomycetes bacterium | reverse complement strand
AATAAATGAGTAACGAAGAGAAGTTCCATGTGCAGCGCCATGCAGACCGCGAAGTGCATGAGCGTTTAGATATTGAAAGACTTTTAGATAGTCAATACGTGGCTCACGTTGGCTTTATTGATCCCGATATCAATCAGCCCTTCGTTATACCGATGGGTTTTGCTCGAGATGGGAATCGAGTCCTGATTCATGGCTCAACTGGTTCTCGAATAATGATGTCGATAGCAAAGGGAATTGATTTATGCGTAACCGTTACACAGTTAAATGCAATTGTGGTCGCACGTTCTGCTTTCAACTCATCGATGAACTATGAGTCGGTGATGATTTTTGGAAAAGCACGAGTACTTTCCGAAGATGAAAAACTCCTTTCCCTTGAGAAAATCAGTAATAAATTGATCCCTGGGCTCTGGGATTACGGCCGTCCAATGACGAAGAAAGAAGCCGCGGCTACATTAATTGTCGAACTGATGTTGGACAAAGTTTCAGCGAAAGCGCGAGCGGGAGAGCCATCCGATGATGAAGAAGATATCCAATTACCACTCTGGGCAGGCATATTGCCACTAGAGACAAGCATTGGTCCGGCAGTAACGGCATCAAATGCTAAAGGCATTCCCATTCCACCACATCATTTATAACTACTTCTACGAAAGTGTTTATTGACTGCTAGCGTGATTTCTAACCAATAAACCCATGTGTAGCCAAATGCTCGAAAAACCGTCAGACTTGTTCGGACTGAGCCGCCTTCACTGAAAGGAAGTAGGTACCCGCTATGGATAAATCGATTGGAGTCTTCGCAGGCGTTGGCAATACACCATTAGTTGAGTTAAGACGGGTGGTACCCAAGAGCGGGGCAAGAGTTGTGGCAAAACTCGAATGGTCCAATCCGACAGGCAGCATGAAGGATCGAATGACGGGAACTGCCATTGACAGCGCGGTCCGAGATGGACGCTTACCGCCGGGAGGTACTGTCGTTGAGTACACCGCTGGAACCACTGGCATTTCATTAGCCTTTGCATGCGCAGCTCTGGGTTACGGTCTCCATATTGTTTACTCTGATGCCTTCAGTCAAGAGAAGCGAAAAACTATGCTGGCCTTTGGTGCCACCGTTGAAGATATTTCGAGCGATAAGGGCCAGATTACCGAAGCGCTCATTAAAGCGATGATCGCGCGGGCAGGTGAAGTTGCAGCACAGCCTGGACGGTGGTGGTTTGACCAACTAAACAACCACGACGCGATTACCGGCTATTTACCATTGGGCGAAGAGATCTGGAGCCAGACCGGTGGCGAAGTCATTGCCTTTGTTCACGCAGTTGGTACTGCTCACTCCATCCATGGTGTGGCCAGAGCGCTGCACAAACATAACCCTGCCGTGAAAATTATCGCGGTCGAAGCGGCCGAATCGCCAGTTCTCTCAGGAGGTGCCTCGGGATCCAACCGCATTGAGGGAATTGGTATTGGCTTTATTCCGCCGCTCTGGGAACCAGATCAAGTGGATGAGATTGTGCAAGTCTCTTACGAGGAGGCAAGAGCAATGGCTCAGCGTCTGGCCAAAGAAGAGGGGCTCTTTGCAGGAGCTTCCTCTGGCGCAAACGTTGTCGCAGCGCTCCGCGTTGCCGAACAAATGGACTCAGGTGCGACCGTAGCAACAATCCTCGTTGACTCTGGATTTCGCTACCTTTCAACCGAGCTATATCAAACCTCTTGAGAAAAACTACATCTTTAAGTTAGCCAAGCGCGCGAGAATCGGCGGGTGGGAGTAATGAACGGCGACGTAGAGTGGATGAGGATTCAAATTACTTAATGACTCAACCGAAAGTTTCTTCAATGCTGAGCGTAAATGTTCTTTTGCCTCTGGGTAGGTATCGAGTGAGTATTGATCGGCCTGGTATTCGTTATGGCGCGAAAATGAGTTATTAATCAAACCAAGCAGTGTTGATAGGGGAGTGAAAAGCAAGAAGAAAGCCAGAATCGCTAAGTGAAAACTTGGGGTATCTGAACCGAGGGCTTTGGAAAGGCTTGGATTACTGAGTAACCATCCCATTAAAGAAAACATGATAAGAGTTTGGAAATTACTAAAGGCGAACATAGTGTAGATATGTTTGCGTTTGTAATGGCCAACTTCGTGTGCCAATACTGCTACAACTTCCTTAAGCGTTAACTTTTCAATCAAAGTATCAAACAGGCCGATGATTTTGACCTTTCCCATTCCAGAAAAGAAAGCGTTTAACTTAGTAGAGCGCTTGGATGCATCCATCTCATAGAGTTTTGAAAGTGGAAAACCTTGAGATTTACAGTACGTTTCAATCTCGTCACGAAGCTCACCATCTGGCAACGGTTTTAATGTGTTAAACATCGGCAAGAAGATACGTGTTCCGAATACAAACATGAAGAGCGAGATGATGACTACTAAGGACCATCCCACTAACCAGAAAAGACTAGCAATTTCTTGATAGATCCAGGCGATGAGGTAGAGAAGAGGTAGACCAATAACCAGGCTAAGCAAAAGCTGCTTGAATGCATCGGCAACAAAGAGCTTTTTTGTGGTCTTATTGAAGCCGTACTTTTCCTCTATAACAAAAGTCGAGTAATACTTCGAAGGAATTGATGTCAATGAACTAATCACGATAAGAACCCCAACAAAGATGACAGTTACGAGCAAATTATTGCTGACCCGCTCACGAATATGTGCGTCGAGGAAAGCGAACCAGCCCAAGATGATTGCCGAAAGAATAACAACCGTGCTGATAACCGTTGTTAGCATCTCGAAGTTGTACTTATCAGTGCCGTACTCCATGGACTTTTTGTATTCATCTGGGTTGTAGATCTCGGCAGCCTGCGCGCTAAGTGGGGCATTCTTTGATTTTTCATTAAGAAAATTAATAACCATTCCTACGGCGAAATCAATGAGTACAAAAGAAACTATGCCAAGTAATAACCAATCTGATGTTTTCATGAGATCTATCCTTTGATGAGAGCGGTCAAGGCAATTTCTACCATTGTATTTAATGACTGCTCACGTGATTTCGAATCCATAGACTCATGCGAAATCAAATGATCTGAAACGGTCAGAATTGCCAGCGCCCGTCGTTGTTTGCGCGCAGCGATTGAATAAAGTTGACTCGCCTCCATTTCAACACCAAGTACACCATGTTGAATTAATTTTTGAGCGGCATCGCTTTCGTCATAGAAATAATCCATAGATGAAACGCCGCCGATATGGACATTAGGTAGGTTTTTCGAAGCTTCATGTGCGGCAAGCAAGAGATTGAAATCTGCATGTGGCGCAAAGTCCAGGTCATTTGTAAATCTACGATTGATATTGGAATCCGTCGATGCAGTCATTGCCAAGATGACATCGCCTATCTTTGTCTTGTCCAATAAACCCCCGCATGTTCCAATCCGAATCGCGCTCTGCACGCCGTAGTCATTAAAGAGTTCATTGA
>JANYCW010000020.1 GCA_025360085.1 Actinomycetes bacterium | reverse complement strand
TCAAGCCCTGAGCCGCAACTTCTTTAAAAACATCTTTTAGATTTCAACTCAGCTAAATAAAAGAAAAGAAGGCTAACTAATGAGTACACCGATTCTCTCTCTCCGCGGAGTTAACAAATCTTTCGGACCCGTACATGTTCTTCGCGACGTAGATTTTGATATCGCAGCTGGCAAAGTAACCGCTCTTGTTGGAGATAACGGCGCAGGCAAGAGCACGCTTATAAAATGTATTGCAGGTATTTACACGCCTGATCATGGCGACTTTCTATTTGAAGGCAACCGAGTTGAAATACACGGGCCGCGTGATGCCACCGCACTCGGAATCGAAATTGTTTACCAAGATTTGGCGCTCTGTGACAACTTAGACATCGTTCATAATATGTTTTTGGGTCGTGAAAAAAAGCGCGGTTCGGTTTTAGATGAAACGGTCATGGAGTCTCTTGCTCGCAAGACTTTGGATAGTTTGAGTGTTCGGACCGTTAAATCGATTCGCCAGACGGTTGCATCGCTTTCTGGTGGGCAACGCCAGACGGTTGCAATCGCCCGCGCGGTTTTATGGAATAGCAAGATCGTTATTTTGGATGAACCAACGGCAGCCCTTGGTGTTGCCCAGACCGAACAAGTCCTCAACCTTGTGCGCCGCTTGGCCGATAATGGATTGGCCGTTGTTCTCATCAGCCACAATTTAAACGACGTCTTTGAAGTCGCCGACAATATTGCCGCCCTTTACTTAGGCCAGATGGCAGCTCAAGTGGATAAAAACGAGGTTATACCTCGGCAAGTTATTGAGTTAATCACAACCGGTAAATCTGAAGGTGTGGAAAGTACAGGTGTTAAAAAATGAGTACTCCTATTGCGACCGAGAGTGCAGTTGAGAAAGCCACATTAAAGGGTGCGATGCAAGATTACTGGTCCCGTGTTAAAGCCGGAGATATCGGTTCACTGCCGGCAGTCCTTGGCCTTATCGCTCTGTGCATCGTCTTTGGATCGCTTTCTAGCGTATTTTTGACTCCAGGTAATTTTGCTAACTTACTTACTCAAGCCGCTGCGGTCATTGTTATTGCCATGGGATTAGTTTTTGTTCTTTTACTCGGGGAAATTGATCTCTCTGCTGGTTATACGGCCGGTGTCACTGGCGCAGTTCTTGTTATTTTAATTACTAACCATGACGTGCCTTGGTATGCCGCGCTCATTGTCAGTATCGTCGTGGGCGCGAGCTTGGGCTTTGGTCTTGGCACTTTAGTAGCCCGACTTGGAATCCCATCTTTCGTCGTTACTTTGGCAGCTTTCTTAGCTTTCCAAGGAATATTACTCTTGCTAGCTGGCGAGGGTGGAACGATTCGTGTTGAAGATAAAACTATCTTGGCCGTTGAAAACTCAAACCTCACACCTACCTTGAGCTGGCTCTTTTTTATCGTTGTCTCGCTCATCTACGTGTTGAGCGGACTTAACCGAATTAACGCTCGCCGCAAAGCGGGGTTGAAATCCGAGTTAATCAATCTCTGGGTTATTAAGACTCTTGGTCTTTTAACCATAACTGGCTTGGCCGTCTTTGCACTCAATGTTGAACGCAGCAATAACCCCGACTTAGTAAGCCTGAAGGGAATCCCCTACGTAGTCCCTGTAATTCTATTGCTATTGGTTATCGGAACTTTTGTTCTTGGCCGAACCGCTTTTGGGCGACATATTTATGCCGTCGGTGGCAACGCCGAAGCGGCACGACGCGCAGGTATCAACGTGAAGAACGTTCGTATCGCAGCTTTCATGATTTGTTCAGCACTTTCAGCGATTGCGGGAATGATCTTTGCATCACGACAAAACTCAATATCTCCAACAACTGGTGGTAGTTCAACTCTTCTGTACGCAGTAGGAGCAGCCGTCATTGGAGGCACATCTTTATTTGGTGGAAAAGGCAAGATGCGAGATGCCATTCTCGGAGGCTTAGTAGTTGCCGTAATCGATAATGGCATGGGTCTCTTAGGTTATGCCGCAGGAATCAAATTCATTGTTACCGGACTTGTCCTGCTGATCTCAGCAGGTGTCGATGCAATCTCTCGCAAAGGCGCGAGCGACTAGCTTTCTGAACTAGTTGCTCGTGATGCCCATGAGGTGATCAAGGGCTAATTGATCTATCGCTTCATAGCCATACCCACGCAAACCTGCATCTTCGACATCAAATGAGTCTTTAGCAAGATCTCTCCATGTTTCAGATGCGCCCAACGTTGGCTCGGTAAGACCCGGAATATTTGATTCGGCCATCGCTTCAATAACCTTTGGATCGTCGCGAAAAGCAATGGCACGCTCCTTGAGAGCTAAATAGGTGCGCATATTTGCCGTAGCAGATTCCCACACACCTTTATCGTTCTCGGTGCGTGCGGGCTTGTAATCAAAGTGTTTTGGTCCGTCATACTTATAGCGCTCGAGTAAATCAACGAGGAAAAACGCAGATTTTAAATCGCCATGGCCAAAGACTAAATCTTGGTCAAACTTTGGACCGTGCTGGCCATTGAGATCGATGTGAAATAGTTTCTTTTGCCACAACGCTTGCGCAATGCCATGGACAAAGTTAAGTCCAGCCATCTGCTCGTGACCCACTTCAGGATTTAATCCAACGAGTTCTGGTCGATCTAAAGTATAAATAAATGCTAAGGCATGACCAATCGTGGGCAAGAAAATATCACCGCGCGGCTCATTTGGTTTTGGTTCGATTGCGAATTTAATGTCGTAGCCATTATCTGTGACAAACTCACCTAAAGTATTAAATGCCTCGCGAAAGCGATCAAGTGCAACATAGGCATCTTTTGCGCCATCGGATTCGGCGCCTTCGCGACCACCCCAACAGACATATGTTTGCGCACCGAGTTCAACGGCGAGTTCGATATTTTTCATTACTTTGCGGATTGCAAAACGGCGAATGTCCTTATCATTTGAGGTGAACGCACCATCTTTAAAAACCGGATGGGTAAATAAATTTGTTGTTGCCATGGGCACTTTCATGCCCGTATCAACTAGCGCTTTTTTGAAGCGATCGATATGAGTACGGCGTGCACCCTCATCGCTGCCAAAAGGAATCAAATCATCATCATGAAATGTCACACCATATGCCCCACGCGCAGCGAGTTCATTAACAGTTCGCACAGGATCTAGGGCGCCGCGCGTTGCATCGCCAAAAGGGTCACGCGCCTGCCAACCAACGGTCCAAAGACCGAAAGTGAACTTATCTGCAGGTGTTGGAGTTAATGACATGGCTTCATGCCTTTCTTATCAATGGTTACATCAATGGCAACGGCTGGGCCGTTTTGATACATCCCTAACTTACCTCTAATCTTGGGGCCTATCCATTTCTGCGAGATTTTTGCGCCGAAGTGAGTTAGCGGGAGTGGTGAAATGGCAGACACGCAGGTCTTAGGAACCTGTGTCTTCGGACGTGAGGGTTCAAGTCCCTTCTCCCGCACAGTAATTATTTTGAGCCGCAGTTAGGCTTTTACCCATGGCCAAACAATCACCCGCTAAGCTTAAAAAACTTGCGGCGCAGGCTAAGCGAGCAGGTGCCGCACGTCGTGCTCAGAAGAAAACCGAGAGAGAATCCTCGGCAAATGAAAGTAAGGCTGCAGTAGATGAATACGAAGGGATTGATGGAGTATGGCGAGAGCTTGGCTTAGCTACTCCTGCAAGGCGAGCGTTAATTGAGGATGGTTTATTTCATATCAGTGATCTTCGCAAAACTTCACTTGCAGGTCTAAAGGAGCTAAACGGCATGAGTCCAAATGCATTGAGGGTTTTAATTTCTGAGATGAAAAAGGTTGATTTAACTTTTAGAAAATAGAACTACTTAAGGCGCGCCATCATTAACTTCATCTGCTCAATTTGAGCGCTCTGGTCACGAACAATATTTTCCCCAAGGCGTTTAATCTCTGAATTATTGGCATCTTGAATCATTGTGGTCATGTGGAGGGCGCCATCATGATGGGCTGTCATGCCTTTTAGCCACAAGAGATCAAAACTCTTTCCAGTAGCTGCTTTTAAATCCGCAAGTTCAGAATCGGAGAGCATTCCACCCATGGAATCCCCCATGGAATCCCCCATGCCGTGGTCGGAGTTCGCATCAGTTAACCATTTCTTCATCTTAATGATCTCTGCGCTTTGACCATCGCGTATATCGGTTGCCAATGCAAGTAACTCAACATCTTTGGAAACCGTTAAAGCCAACTCTGAAATATCCACCGCTTGTTCATGATGTGGAATCATCATTTGAAGAAACATAATGTCGGCACCGGATAGATCCGATGAACCATTACCGTGATCTGAACCCATCATTCCAAAACCATGCATGCCGAAAAAACCACGCTCATCGTTGCGCGACATCCCCATACTTATAATGATGACAAGCAGAATCACGATAATTCCACTTAGAATTCCAGTCTTCTTATCAATATTAATCTGCATTCTCAACCCTTCAAGCCTTATGTATGATTACTTGCTCTAACTTACGAACAGCACGAACCCTCTGCTTTTCCTTCTGCCTTTGCTTCATTGCCTGAACAGCACTGGCCACCATCAGCAGAACATGCACATGTACTTTCAATTACTTCAATCTTTACTTCAGTCATTTGCTTCTCCTCATTAGTTGCCTTGAACGAATTTTGTTAGATAAAGAGTACTCCCATTGATTGGTAAGGCCATTTAAAAAGAACCAGTGAGATGAGCCTCATAGGTCATGTACGCCTGCGGCTGTGATTGACTCCACTCATTTAGAAGCGGCTAAGCCCAACTTAATATCGTTTTTGATGTCTTCGATATTTTCTAATCCAATGCTCACTCGCACCATCCCAGGTGTTATGCCCGCTTTAATCTGTTCTTCTTGATTCAACTGCGAATGCGTTGTTGATGCTGGATGAATCACAAGGGAACGAACATCACCAATGTTTGCAACGTGGCTAAAAAGTTTCAAACCTTCAACGAATTTACGGCCCGCTGGCGCTCCGCCCATAAGCTCAAAAGAAAATACTGCGCCAGCACCTTTAGGTGCATACTTATTTGCCAATGAGTTCCAAGGTGATGAAGTCAGCCCTGCGTAACTCACATGTGCGACCTGCGGTTGCTTCTCTAACCATGTGGCTGATTCCTGTGCGTTGTGCAGATGTCGATCCATGCGCAAGTTAAGCGTCTCTAATCCATGCGCCAATAACCAAGCATTAAAAGGAGAAACTGAAGCTCCAATATCGCGCAATAACTGTAAGCGTGCTTTGAAAATAAAAGCTAAGTTCGCACCGAAACTCCCATTTACTCCGAGAGTTTGGGCATAGATTAAGTTGTTATAGCTCGGATCTGGTTTATTAAATCCCGGAAACTTCTCTGGGTTTATTGAAAAATCGAAGTTTCCTGAATCAACAATGGCACCTACCATGGCATTACCGTGGCCGGATAAAAACTTTGTTGCTGAGTGCGTAACAATATCGGCGCCGTACTCAAAAGGTTTTGTAACATAGGGGGTTGCAATAGTGTTATCAACAATCCATGGCACGCCGGCTTCATGCGCCACCGCACTAATTGCCTCTATATCTAAAACTGCACCGAGCGGGTTTGAAATGCCTTCACCAAAAAACGCCTTAGTATTTGGTCGAATTGCTTTGCGCCAAGCATCCATGTTGCCAGTGTCATTTACAAAGGTGACTTCTATCCCGTACTTAGGCAGGGTGTAATTGAAAAGATTGAAAGTTCCACCATAAACGTTAGAGCTTGAAACAACATGATCACCGGCCTCGGCAACATTCATTATCGCAAGTGCCGTTGCTGCCATGCCTGATGAAACTAGAAGTGAGGCAACTCCACCTTCAAGGGCCGCCAGTCGTTTTTCTACAGCATCTTGAGTTGGGTTGTTAATTCGCGTATAAACATTTCCAGCCTCTGCAATTCCAAATAGATTTGCCGCGTGTTGGGTATCGCGAAATTGATACGCCGTCGTTTGATAAATCGGTAACGATCGAGAACCTGTAGTCGGATCTGGCGTTTGCCCTGCATGAATTTGGAGAGTTTCGAAGGCCCATTCTTCAACAGGTGACATGGACTTAGTTGCCATCCCAATGTGCCATCTCTACTGCAAATGGATCTAGACCCATTGGACCAATCTTCAAGGCATATGTATGAAACTTTTTCATATTGAAACTAGCACCAAGACGCGCTTGTGCATCTTCGCGGGCTTTCATCCAAACCCGCTCACCAACTTTGTATGAGATCGCCTGTCCTGGCCATCCCAAATAGCGATCGGTTTCGCTGCGTGAATGATCCTCGTCAAGCAAAGCCGCTTCATTAAGGAGTTTACGGGCAGATTCGGCGTTCCACATATTGCCATCAAAATCGCTATAACCAAGATGCATTCCAATATCGACAACGATACGGGACGCCCGCAAAGCCTGTGCCGATAGGTAACCCATCTCAATTCCGGGTTCATCAAATGCTCCGAGCTCATTCATAAAGCGCTCTGCATAGAGCGCCCAGCCTTCGTCATAACCACTAATCCATGCAGCTGTGCGCTGGAAACGTGTTAAGCGATCTTTTTCAATTGTGACAGTTGCGCATTGCAAGTGATGGCCTGGAACAGCTTCGTGATACCAAGTCGACACTAAATGCCAATAGCTGACTTCATCTTTGCCCAGCATTGGAATCCATGTCGTTCCCGGACGTGATAGATCTTCAGATGGAGGGTTGTAATACGGCGCCGATGCACTGCCCTCTGGTGCAAGCCGAGCTTCGCAGATTTTGATTCGATCATCGATTTCAAAGAATTTACCATCCATGCGCTTTATTGCTGCATCAGTGAAGTCCTGCAAGAACTTAATTACATTCTCTTTGCCTTTGATAACATATTTAGGATCATTATCAAGAAAATCTGCAACCTCGCGTAGAGTCTTTGCGCCGGGTTTGATCTGTTCAGCAATGACCCACATACGATCATTAATTGCCTTGAGATCAGCCACTCCCCACTCATATGTTGCCCGTAAATCCAATTCAGCGCCTGTAAAGTAGCGCGACCAAACGGCATAACGCTCTGCTCCCACCGCATCTTCTGGGTTAGCAATCAGCATGTACTCGTTTTTCAAATAAGCCGCCGTTTCGGCCGATGATTTCTCGGCTGACTTTGCCGCTTTATGCATTTCTGGATATATTAAATCTGGATCAAAGTTTTTACACATCTGGCTATACCCACCATTGGCATAGTTTTCTAGTTGTTCAATGACGCCGCTTACTTGGCGTTGCGCCGTTGTCTTTCCACTCTTTGCGACTTCACTAATTGTGCCAACCCATTGCCTGTGCGCATTTTCAATGGCAAGCAAGCGATTTGTAATATTGTCAAAATCCTTCTCGGCCGAGCGCGGCATGAGTTCAAAAATTGAACGAATATCGGATGGGGGAGAAGTGAATACATTCCATAAGACATGCGACTCTAGCGAATCATGTAAAGCCAAGCCAGAAATTAACCGTTCTTCCATAACGGTCTGTGCAATTCGATCTATCTCATCGATAGGAGTTAGCCGTTGCAACTGTGTCAAAGTCATACGCGTGAGTTCGGCGGATTTTTCCATTCCGGCAATTGAAAAATCATCCAATTTATCTTGGTCGAGATCTTTACCCAGATAAGTGCACTCCATTGGACTCAAGGCTGCAGATTGGTCAATGTAAATGTCGCTGAGTTCGAAGATTTCTGATCTATATGTCATTGGCTATTCCTATCAGCGCGCAGGTTATTTGTCGATAGACCGCTTAAATCGGCGTAGACTTCAGTGATGAGCGAGCTGCCCGTTGCCCCACC
>JANYCW010000057.1 GCA_025360085.1 Actinomycetes bacterium | reverse complement strand
CCGTATACGTAAGCGTCGCACGCTCCTGCCCAACTCAACTTCCCACTCCTCTGTCGAACGGAGAGATGGTCGGAATTCCATCTTTTATCCCCTTTTTTCATCTTTATAGTTGTTATTACGACCATAATCATACCATTAATGCTTGACGCAACACCCCTTGGCTAGTCGGTTTCCTTTGGATAATTCAGGGAAACGGCCGTAATCCACACCGTACGGGTTTTGCGATCAGGGCAATAACAAACTCTCCCGGAACTAGTAATTTCTTGTTGCCACTGTTCAAGTACTTTCTCACCCACCCGTCGATTCTTGTACTGTCCTTGCAATCTGCTTGTTCGGCGAGGATTTGTCTTATCCGTAGGGTTAGTCTCAAGCCGCGTTTTCTCCTTCGCCATCACCTCGGGTGATTGTTTGAGCGCTTCATCCCACTGTTTACGAGCTTTAGATGAAGCTGGCCTTATCGTCCATCTCATAGTGTTGCTGAAAACCCTTAAAGCACAACGTCTTTAAGAGGGCTATCAAAATCCCCTGTTAACTCATCGCGCAGTTCCTCGTTGGAGTGCACAATCGCAGTTGCCTTCCAGTCCCCGATCAGGTCATCCAATTCGCTGATAGAGCCACTGCTCTGGCTCAGCAGAACCTGATCAAGAAGATCGTGGAGAAACTCTCGCTGATCTTCCTCAACGAGCATGGATACCCATGCAAAAACCCCATAGCTACTAATATCACGATCAGAAGCTGGACGACCCAATGCCTTGCTCAACCGAATGGCGTTGCCCATTAAGTCGGACATGAATGACATGTGTTGAGCCACATCGGCGGGCTGAATTATGAGCATCAAGCCATCTTTGTCCCTGATAAGGGCACGTGAGTCACGGGCTTCATCAATCACAGTACGAGCATCACGCTGAAGGTCAGTTACCTGATAGGCGTTTCCCGAAAGCAGAAAACTCATAAAATCTCCCTTGTATGATTACATGTAGGATTATACATATAAATATACACTCCGCAACCCTTCAGGAACCCCTCATATCATGGAGCGAGAGATCGCATTGGTGGCTCTATCCACTGCAGAAATTCTTCGTATTGCGATGGTTAATTGAAACCAAGTCCAATATCTGACAGGCTCAGATATGGAAGAAACCGATCGTCGCATTGTGCAACTTCTATCTGCTGATTGTCGCACTTCCTTAGCCGATCTTGCCCTTCAGATTGACCTCTCCACATCAGCTCTGCATCAGCGCATCAAACGCTTAGAACAGCGTGGCGTCATCACAGGCTATAGGGCCGAGATTAATTATCGAGAAGCAGGCCTGCCAATAACTGCATTTATCTCACTCACGCCGATTGACCCGGCCGCACCCGATGATGTTCCAGAGAAATTGGTTGCCATTCAAGAGATTGAAGGCTGCTGGTCGGTAGCGGGCTCAGAGGCTTACATATTAAAAGTAAGGGTTGCCGAGCCTATAGATCTCGAGGCGCTGCTTGCGCGGATTCGTGCACTGGCTAATGTCTCTACCGAAACAACCATCGTGCTCTCAACTCCCTTTGAAAATCGCCCTGCCGCCATAGCTGGCGAATAATCAGTTAGCGGCCATTTCTTCGCGAATCGCGCCAACAAAACCATCCACATCAGCATCGCTCGTATCCCATGAACACATCCACCGCACTTCACCAGTGGCCTGATCCCATGTATAAAAGCGAAAACGCTGCTGAAGGCGCTCTGTCACCGCGCTTGGCAAAATCGCAAAAACGGCATTTGCTTGAACGGGGCGAACGACGTCAACGCCGCTGATTTGACGCACCTCTTGTTCAAGTTTTCGCGCCATGGAGTTTGAATGGCTCGCGTTACGAAGCCACAAATCATTGGTAAGTAGTGCATCCAACTGCGCACTAACAAAGCGCATTTTCGATGCAAGTTGCATAGATGATTTGCGCAGATAAGGGATTGCTGTTGCAAGATCGGGGTTAAGAATCACAACGGCTTCGCTACCCATTGCGCCATTCTTGGTGCCACCGAAGGAGACAACATCAACACCGGCATCTGTAGTGAACTCACGAAAACCAAGGCCGAGCGCGGCTGCGGCATTGGAAATGCGAGCGCCATCTAAGTGAACTAACATCCCAAGGCCGTGCGCATGTTGTGTGATGGCCTTGATCTCATCAACGGTGTAGAGCGTGCCTAGTTCGGTGCTCTGAGTAATTGTGACAACAGCGGGCTGCGCGCGATGCACATCGCCAAAACCCCATGCCTGCTTATCAATTAACTCAGGCGTTAACTTGCCATCGCCCGCTGGAATCGTCCATAGCTTCAAGCGACCAACTTTTTCTGGTGCCCCACCTTCATCAACATTTAAATGCGCCGTCGTCGCGCAGATAACAGCCTCCCAAGACTTAGTCATCGCTTGTATGGCAACCACATTTGCGCCCGTGCCATTGAAAACTGGAAAGACCTGTGCGTGATCGCCAAAGTGATGACGAAATGTTTCTCCTAATTTTGTCGTGACTTCATCATCACCGTAGGCCACCTGATGGCCATCATTGACTCGAGCAATGGCATCCAAAACTTCAGGATGAATCCCGGAATAGTTATCACTAGCAAAGCCGCGCCATATCGATGAGTTCATGTCGTTAGTGTTCCCTATCTCGTGGCTTATAAAGGAAAGTTAATGAGTCACGGTGAGATCGATACGACTGCCATTAACAGCATCCCCGAGGACTAGCTCGGTGATCACCTCTGCCACATGGGTAACGTGCGTAAATTCTGAGAAATCTTTCTCTGGATTAACCGCAATCATCTGATCCGTGAGCAACGCTTTGACCGCTACCGTGACGGCCGCCGCATCTGATTCACGAAAATAATGTGAAACCCCTTGCATCCAAGCTTCGGCTGCCGCCTTTGCACTGGCATAGGCAATGTTACCTTCAGTCGGTTTTCTTGCTGCAGTACTGGTGACCATAACTATGCGCCCTCGATCAGAGGCTCTTATTCCTTCACTGAACACGGCCGTGATGGTGGCTAACGTGCCAACTATTGGTGGACTCAATGCAATCCAATTCTTCACTGAAGCAATGTCCAGCATTGGCGAACCACGCCAGCCACCCACAAGATGAACAACGCCATCAATGCGACCGAAGTCAGCATGTAACTGATCGCGCAACGCCACAATCTGTTCTACATCAAGCAGATCAATCACCTGCCACGTCACGGGTAAACCCTCTTGTATCAGTGGCTCTGCAACTGCGGCGGCGGTATCTGCATGGGAGTCAAGTAAAACCACTTGCACATTACGCTTTGCCAAATGTTGAGTAAGAACGGCGCCGGCGATTCCAGCACCGGCGACAATGACAACGGGTCGCGTAATTTTCATACTCTTCTCGCTCATCCTGTGATTCCCACTGCAGATTCAATGATTGGTTTGAGTTTACGACTCAGGGCGTCATAAAAAACATTGAGCGGAAACTCATCGGGCAAGATTAAATCGACAACTTCTCGAAGCTCACCGTGAAGTGGCAATGCATCAGCACCTTTAGCCCAGATCGATGCTGGATGTGGCGCCACCAAATCTGTAATAAATTTATACGAGGCAAGCCACTGAGCACATCGTGAACGATCGATACCAGTGCGGTAAAGATTTTCGACTTGCTCACATAAATCAACAATGCTGCCTGATACCTCTTTCCAGTTCAACGTTAAAGTGTTGTCGCTCCAGCGTAAAACACCGTTCTTATGCAGCCAAGCAAATATAATCTGCCCGCCAAGACCATCGTAATTGCGCACCCGCGTACCGGTAATTGGAAAGCGGAATAGTCGATCAAAGAGAATTGCATAGCGAATGTAGCGGCCTAGATATACCCCCTGACGATCAAGTTCGAGGGTCTCCTTATAGGTGTTGAGATCACAACGCAACTCTTCAACTGCATACATCCAAAATGGCATTCGTTGCTTAATCATGAATGGATCAAAGGGTAGGTCGCCATGGGAGTGCGTACGGTCGTGAATTAAATCCCAGAGCACGTAGCTCTCCTTCGCCAAATCTTGATCGTTTAAAAGGAGGTCGGCATCGGGTGGAAGCGCGAGCTTGAGTATATTGACAGCCGACCTCGCGACTAATCGAAGCCGCGCCGCTTCACGGTCACAGAAGATTCCTCCCCAATAAAACACTGCCGTTTCGCGTGTTGCGACCGTTTCAGGGAAGAACACGGCCGCATGAGTGTCATAACCTTTAGTGAATGCAACAAATTCAATGGGTACGAAGGCTGAATTGTTAAAAACCTTTTCTTGTTGGGCAAGCCATTCTGGCCAGAAAGTTCGAGTAATGATCGCTTCGACATTGCGGTTGGGATTGCCGTTCTGCGTGTACATTGAAAAAACCGCAAGATGTTCAACACCATCATTGCGCTGTTGATCTGGTCGGAAAAGTTCAAGTGAATCAAAGTAGTCCGGAATATCAAAGCCCGTGGAAACCCACTTCTGTAAATCAATCTCTAACTGCGTAAAATACGCGCTCTGATGCGCAAACCGTGGCTTAAGTTCGTGCACCGCGCTGACAATGCGCGCAACGAGCTCTTTCGCTTCCTCTGCTTCATAAACCGTCGTATCAATAGATCCATCTTTGGCCTGCATAGGTCGCAGTTTTTCTACTGCATCCGATAAAGACAACCAAGCCTTGTCATCGTTTGCCCACGTACGGCGAGGCGGGCCTTGTACTTTTGCCGCGGCACTAGCACCGGCGGCCCACGTCAAAATGTTGAGCCAAAGTTGGCGATGATCGAAATCATTAATGGAGTCATCACCGAAAAGATCTGAATCGGCAACGACAATCACGCGACCAGATCCTGCCTGAGTTGTCATCATCAAAGCTGCATTCGCAGGAGACGCATCCGCACTAGATTGAGCGATAATTTCAACTTTTTTTGATGGCAGTGCGGCCAATGCACCAGCACGGTAAAAACATGCTTGAACTACTTGGGCGGTGAGGTCGTGTTTTTCTGATGCTAAAAGATCGGCAAGAATCCATGTGGGCACATCTTTGTAAGAATTCGTAGGATCTTGCACCGTTGTATTTAGAATCGAAATTCCGAAGCGCTCAGCAAGCTGAGCGAAATTGTTTCCATATTTGGGTTGCTCTGTCTCAGCTAAAATAATGAGACTGCCACCGGTGATTACAAAGCTCTCGATACAATCAACCTCTTCAATTGTCAGTTTCGGTGAACCGATTCCCGTCGTCTTCTCCCATTCATCATCGGCGGCATGGGGAATAACCAGAACATCAAATGCAGCTAGCATCTCATCGGTAATGAAGCCTTCGGCATGCACCTTCAAATCGAAACCCGCATCGCGAGTGCAGGTGGCCAACTGCACGTAACCAGCATCGGCAGGGTGCACAGGGTTCATGAGCGCTGCGACCTCTGGTCGGGTAGACCAGGCCTGGCGGTGGGACTCATCAATTACAATGCGAGCCAATGACCTCATGACAATCTCCTTGGGTTTTGAGATGACAAATTATGGAAGAAATCCTGTGATTTGTAAAATTATACGGAAAATATCCTGCGAAAACTGCCCATCAAGAGTTGATTCATTCAAAGTTTCATTGTCGGCCCCGTCATAAGTCAAAGAGAACACACCTGGTTCCCCTGTAATAATTCAAATCAAGGATGTTGGGGTGACTCCAGAAATTGGGTAAAGAAAGCTTAATCTTATGTAGTACTTAGCTTGCGTAGTAATTGTCATATCTTTGATTACCACAGGCTTACTGTGCGCCTCGCGTGAATTTGAATTTGGCTAAAAGTAAAACTTGCTCTAAAAACGTCATCTGATCTTAGAATTGAAAGCCAATGCTGAGTGGTTCGGTTTAGTTACATCCCCTGAATTACATCTAACCATCTGGTATTAGTAATACATGCACAATAGAAAAATACAACTTACGGTTATTTCGTTATTTAAAATCTCTCTCGTTGGCTTTGTACTTTTAACGAGAATGGCATATCTACAACACTTATTAAGCTTTGATACAACCGTAGCTCGAGATGTCCAGCCGTAGACAAGATAGAACTTGCCATGCTCATCATTTAGTGTCTTGCGAATCTCAAGCGTGCCATCCTCCAATTTCTTAACAAAGATCTCAAAGGCCACTTCTGCCTTTGGCACATCGCAAGTGTCGCTGTCGTTCAGAAATCCAATCAGAGCATCCGTTTTCTTCAATACTAATTGTCTCAAGACCGTCGAAGTCAAGTTTGCCCTGATCGCCCTAGGGGAAAGTCGCGAATCGAACTCTTCCAAACGCCGCTCTCTCGTCTTCGGTCGCTGAGTGAATCATTGGACTTCTTTCGAAGGACAAAGATGGGTGACTGCGCAGACCCCATTTTTCGACGTCCTTAGGAGAACGTTGTTGATACTTTTCGGGCACCATTCGAGTTCAACTTCTAAAGCTCGAAAAACAGAGAATCGGAAGAGCCCTTCACAAACTGCACGAGAAATTCAAGACGCTAAAAACATAAGTCGATACAGTGAAACAAAACCTTCATTACGCCCTGGATCTGGCAGTGGAGTGCCGTTTGATATTTTACTTGAAAGAGAGCTTAAGAAAGCTGAAGCAGATTCGCATCAATCGCAAGAATCAGAGATGCCCCAAAGGACTTCTCCCAAAATGCAAGCAGAATCAAGGGCTTCGACGTATCACCGTGACAAGGGTTTTAATAAGACACTTTTGGTGGCCCTTTCCACTGCTGACACAAACAAATGGTCAACACTTCTCGAAAAGCGTCATCTGACCTCAAAATCAGAGGCCACGCCCGTCGATTATGAACGAACTGGTCCAATACTGCAACGCCAAAGACGACTCACCGACAGT
>JANYCW010000052.1 GCA_025360085.1 Actinomycetes bacterium | reverse complement strand
AAAGTATTCGTTATGGAATTCGACGAAAATCCGGGTGAAGTTGGAGTTACGGCTCAACATCGTGCGCCGTTTGATGTTTTTCTTGGCAGAGACTTAAAGAGATTTGAGGCAGATTCGCGCCAATCGCGAGAATCAGGGATGCCCCGAAGGTCGACCCCCAAGATGCCAGCAGAATCAAGGGATTCGGCGTATCACCGTGACAAGGGTTTTAATAAGACGCTTTTGGTGGAGCTGAGGGGATTTGAACCCCTGACCCCCTGCATGCCATGCAGGTGCGCTACCAGCTGCGCCACAGCCCCAATATATTGAGAAGTGCCAAACCTTATCGTATTTATTTCGCCGTCATTGAACCGATGGGGCGCCACTTTCTTCGCCATAGACAGGCTCTGGAATGGATCCTGCATTGTGTTCGATTAAATTCCATTGGCGGGGGTTGCGTTCAAGGATCGACCAGGACGCATTTGAGAGTCCTCCGATTACACCCCAGTGCGTAAGTGGTAATTGTAATAAATGGCCTAGTACGCAACGGGCAGTGCCGCCATGTGTTGCAACAACTAATAACTGCTCGCTCTTTCCTTCGAGTGCTTTATTAATTACACCAACGGCGCGAGCTGCAACTTCGCTGCGCTTCTCACCAGTTGTTCCTGCCGGATTATCATCACCATCAATCCAACGGATAAAGTTTTGAAAATCCTCTGCACGATTTTCTGTGCCAGTTTTACCCTCCCATAAACCGCCATTTGTCTCACGGAGATTTTCATCAGTACTAATCGTAAGTCCGGTTAACTGTGCCAAACTCTTTGCCGTTTCCAAGGCACGTCCTAAGTCACTAGAAATAATCGCAGTGGGGTTCATGCTTACCAAAATCTGTGCGGCATGTTGGGCTTGGTATCGACCGACATCGTTTAATGGAATGTCGGAGTGGCCTTGGAAACGGTTAGCCATGTTCCAATCAGTTTGGCCATGGCGCCATAAAAGTACGCGATTACCTGCCATTTACAACGGCGGCTTTCACGGCATCTAAGGCAATTATTGGACAGTCGTTCCATAAACGATCGAGCATGTAATATTTTCGAAGCTCCGTACTTTGAATATGCACAACTAAATCTGAGTAATCAAGCAGAATCCACTCAGCACCTTTTTCGCGGCGGGCAGGTTTTTCTCCGATTGCAATTAATTGGCGCTCTACCTCATCGGCGATTGCATCGACCTGTGCAACGTTTTGACCTGTTGCAATAAGAAAGACTTCGCTTAAGACCAGTTGATCAGATAGGTCTATGGCAACAAGATCTGTTCCGAGTTTCTCAATTACGGCCACGGCCGCTGCCTGTGTGATCTCGAGTGTTCGTGCGCTAATTGCCATAGAGAGCATTATCCCGTATAAATGCCGCGACTGTTTCCGGCACATCCGCGCTTAATTCCTGGCGAATTGCGGTCGCAGATATATCCAAGGCGGCGATATCAATGCCATGAGGTACAAAACCGGGGCGATTGATGCAGATTATCGAGGTAAGTGCATGGAGCTCTTCGGCGCGATGCCACTGATCGATCTTCGAATAAGCATCGGCGCCCATGATAAGAAAAATCTCATCGCCCGGATATGAACTGAGCACTGCCTCTACGGTATCGATTGCATAACTAGGGCCCTGGCGCAAAATTTCAATGGGATTAACTTCGACATGCGATGAAATCGCTTCGGGTAGAGTCGATATCGCCAGCTCGCACATAATCCTGCGCTGGGCTCCCGTGGCACTAGGCGTTGAACCCCGCAGCAAAGGCTGACCTGCTGGAACAACAAATAAGTGATCGATAATCTTTTTTTCAATGAGCTGCCTAATTACATGCAGGTGACCTTTATGAATCGGATCAAATGTTCCGCCATAAATACCAACTCGGGACAAATTAACCCCGGTCTAAGCGAAGTACTAAGTAAAGAAGTAGAGAAAAGATACCAAAAGCAACTAGACCAAAGGCATAGGGTGGCATTGGAAGTTCTCGTAGGGATTCAGCGGCAAGGTAAGTCATAGTTGAAATCCTACTACCCCACTTGTCAGTAATTCTTTAAATTTCGCCTCATCAATGATGGCTACACCAATTT
>JANYCW010000049.1 GCA_025360085.1 Actinomycetes bacterium | reverse complement strand
ATAACGTAGTCATCGAGCCTGATTTCCTTAACGTGGAGAACTCACCTCCATGACTTGCCTGTAACCTATGCCCATGCCGATCGATAACAGACCTGATTTCGTGCATGAGGCATATGACTTTGCCTATGTGCAGGAGAAATGGCTGCCGATTTGGGACCAATTACAGCCCTTTAAATCTGGTCGGGCCGACGATATGCGCCCAAAGAAATATATCTTGGACATGTTCCCCTATCCTTCGGGCGATCTACACATGGGCCATGCCGAGGCCTACGCCCTCGGTGATGTAATAGCCCGTTACTGGGTACAAAAGGGTTTCAATGTTATGCACCCGATTGGTTGGGATGCATTTGGCTTACCGGCTGAAAATGCTGCGATTAAGCGAAATGCCAATCCCAGAGATTGGACCTATGAAAATATAGCTGTGCAGAAGGCCTCGATGCGTCGCTTTGCTTGCTCCTTTGATTGGGATCGCGTCTTTAACACCTGTGATCCTGAGTTTTATAAGTGGAATCAATGGCTCTTTCTTCAGCTCTATGAGCGGGGCTTGGCCTATCGCAAGGATTCGGCCGTTAACTGGTGTCCAAGTTGCCAGACGGTTCTAGCCAACGAACAAGTTGTCGCAGGCCTGTGCGAGCGATGTGACACTCCGGTTACTAAGAAAAAATTGAATCAGTGGTACTTCAAAATTACTGATTACGCCGATCGATTAGTCGATGATATGTCCCAACTTGAAGGCAAGTGGCCTGAAAAAGTATTAATGATGCAGCGCAATTGGATTGGTCGATCAACTGGTGCCGATGTTTCATTTGTGATTGAAGGTCGTAATGAGCCTGTAACTGTTTATACGACACGTCCCGATACTTTATTCGGTGCAACTTTTATGGTGGTTGCAGCCGATAGTGATCTTGCCGCCGAACTAGCGAAGGGCTCGTCGGTTGAAACCGAGTTCAACGCATATCTTGAAAAATTTAAAGCCGATAGTGACATAGAACGCTTAGCAACAGATCGTCCTAAGTCGGGAGTATTTCTCCATCGTTATGCAATCAATCCCGTCAATGGCTCCAAACTACCTATTTGGGCAAGTGACTATGTGTTAGCAGATTATGGAACAGGTGCCATCATGGCCGTTCCCGCACATGATCAACGCGATTTAGATTTTGCCCGTGCCATGGATTTACCGGTAACACTTGTTGTCGATACTGGTGAAGAGGATCCAAACATAAGTGGCGTTGCAACTGTAGGTGACGGTGTTTTAGTGAACTCCGGTGCACTCAACGGCTTGAAAAAAGAGGATGCAATTGACGCGATTGTTGCGCAGTTGGAAAAAGATGGCCTGGGGAAGCGATCTCGTAACTATCGACTGCGCGATTGGCTGGTATCTCGTCAACGCTATTGGGGTACACCAATTCCGATCATTCACTGCCCAACATGTGGAGAGGTCCCTCTTACCCTTGATCAACTTCCACTTCTATTGCCCGATGCGCAAGGTCTCGATTTAAAACCTAAGGGGACATCGCCATTAGGAGCGGCCACTGATTGGGTCAATGTGCCCTGCCCAAAATGCAAAGGTGATGCTAAGCGTGATACCGACACAATGGATACTTTCGTGGATTCATCGTGGTATTACTTGAGATATCCATCATCTACTAACAACAATGAGCCATTTTCAAAACTTGATATTGAGACGTGGCTGCCGGTTGATCAATATGTAGGGGGAGTCACCCACGCCATTTTGCATCTGCTCTACAGCCGTTTTTTAACAAAAGTTCTTAATGACATGGGAATGCTCAACTTCAATGAACCTTTTACTCGTTTACTGAATCAAGGAATGGTTGTTATGGATGGCTCTGCCATGTCAAAGAGCCGTGGCAACATAGTTCGCTTATCTGATGAGCTCGAGCATCATGGCGTCGATGCAATTCGCCTCTCCATGGTCTTTGCTGGACCACCGGAAGATGATGTCGATTGGTCGGATGTTTCACCATCGGGTTCGGTAAAGTTTTTATCAAGAGCTTGGCGATTATCGGGAGATGTTACGAGTGCTTCTGGTATTAGTTTTGCTGATGGTGAAATCTCTCTTCGTAGAGCTACTCACAAAGCTTTACACGAGGCCGACTTTGCCGTTAAATCTTTTCGTTTCAACGTTGCTGTTGCGCGCATGATGGAGCTGGTTAATGCAACCCGTAAAGCAATTGACTCTGGATGTGGCCCGGCCGATCCGGCAGTCCGTGAGGCTGTAGAGGCTTTAGCAATTATGTTGTCGTTGGTTGCTCCCTTTACTGCCGAAGAAATGTGGGAGCGCTTAGGTCATAAACCCTCTGTTGCCCTGGCCGGCTGGCCCATCGTTGATGAAAAACTCCTAGTGGCCGATTCAATTACTGCGGTGATTCAAATAAACGGCAAGATTAAAGAGCGCATTGACGTTTCACCAACTATTACCGATGCCGAGATTGAATCCTT
>JANYCW010000026.1 GCA_025360085.1 Actinomycetes bacterium | reverse complement strand
ATGCTTGCCTATCTAGCTACAAAGAATCAGTTTTTGCTGGATGCTCCCACTATTGAAGATAAAGTAAAAAACGCGGTAAAGCAAAAACTTGGCCATAGCGTGGGGGATGCCGAATATTCGTCTTGGCGAAACTCATTGGGCAATGCCATGTATCACGCGATGAACACTACTGATATCCCGGGGGATGCAGGCGTTGCAGTTGAGTACCGCGTCAATGGACGTGCATTTCGAATCGACTTTATGTTATCGGGTAAGAATTCACTGGGTAAAGAGTCGCTAGTAATAATTGAGTTGAAGCAGTGGACCGATATTTCCTTTTCTGAGCTCTCAGAGCATGTGCGCACATTTCTTGGTGGGGGGTTGCGGGATGCACCACATCCTTCGTATCAAGCTTGGAGTTATTTAAGCCATTTGAAGATGTATAACGAGTACATCTACGACACTGGCGTTTCCGTGGCGGCTTGTGCGTATCTTCATAACTGTGAAGATCCATCAGTTGTTAATTCTTCACGTTATGAAGAAAAACTGCAGGAGGTGCCGGTATTTATCAAGGGTCAAGGTTCTGAATTGCGATCGATGATTACCGCAAATATTAAAGAGGGTACGGGTACGGCTCTGCTTGAGCGAATTGATTCTGCGGCGATTAGACCGTCGCAACAGTTAGCAGATGCTGTTGGCTCAATGCTTAAAGGACACGAAGAGTTTGTGTTACTGGATGAGCAGAAGACTGTTTTGGAAAAGATTGTAAAGGCATCCAATGATTCGTTAACTGGGCAAAAGAGAGTCATTGTTATTAATGGAGGGCCAGGAACAGGTAAGTCGGTTATTTCAATTAATGCCCTTGCACGATTAACGGGGCAGAGATTGAATGCACGCTATGTGACGCCCAATGCCGCTCCACGAGCGGTCTTTGAGGCAAAGTTAAATAAGATATTTGCTAAGGCTGATATTCGTAGTCTATTTAGTGGTTCAGGATCATTTACCGAAACTTCCGCAGAGAGCTTCGATACTTTAATTGTCGATGAGGCGCACCGTTTGAAGATGAAATCTGGAATGTTTAAAAATTTAGGAGAAAACCAGGTCAAGGAGATTATTGAGTCGGCCCATACTTCCGTCTTCTTTATTGATGAGGCCCAGAAGGTGACATGGTCTGATGTCGGCGAGATACTATTGATTGAAGAGCAGGCAGCACTTGCTGGGGCGATAGTTGAGCGACTTGAACTCACGTCGCAGTTTCGTTGTGGGGGATCTGATGATTACATGGCCTGGCTCGATGAAACTCTGGGAGTTGGCGCCGACACAGCGCATTACTTCTCGAGGGATAAATTTGATTTCCAGATATTTGATAGCCCAGTGGAGCTACACAAGTCCATCAAGGAGAAGAACAAGGTCAATAATAAGTCCCGCGTAGTTGCTGGCTACTGCTGGGAGTGGATTAGTAAGAAGAAACCGAATTTGTCGGATATAGCGATTGATGATTTTGGATATAAAGCAACATGGAATCTGACGGCTGATGGAAGTGCATGGATCATTAGTCCGAAATCAGTGGAAGAAGTTGGGTGTATACATACCTGTCAGGGACTGGAGGTTGATTACATTGGAGTCATCATTGGTCGGGATTTAATTGCCATTGATGGGATTTTGCGGACTAATCCATCTGCACGAGCAAAGAGCGATAAATCTTTGGCTGGATACAAGAAAGAGTTTAAAATTGACCCAATTAAGGCAGAGTTGAAAGCCGATGAGATTATTCGAAATACTTACCGAACATTGATGAGCCGCGGAATGAAAGGTTGCTATGTCTATTTTGTTGATCCAGCAACCGCCGAACACTTTAAAAAACTGCTTCCATGTTAAGGGGATGAAATGAATGAGATAAATACTCTCAAAGCGGAGATTAGCGCTTTCGCCGATGCCCGTAATTGGCAGCAGTTCCATACCCCGAAGAACTTATCGATGGCAGTTGCCGGTGAGGCGGGAGAGTTAGTTTCTGAGTTTCAATGGCTGACCGCAGATGGGTCACGACGTAGTGCTTTATCAGCCGAGAAGTTATCGGCCATTGAACTGGAGATTGCAGACGTTGCAATTTATTTGATCCGTTTAGCCGATGTTCTCGAAGTCGATATTGCGAGCGTCGTTCGAAAGAAACTTGCAATTAACGATTCACGATTCTAAATCTCTCAGTCCAGAACTTTTCAGTAAAGAGTCGGTGCCTTCGCACCTAATTTCCCCGCATGTATGAATAACTAAGTATTGCGGCTGTTATCAGCCATAACTGATAGGGGATAAGGGCGATTGCTGCCGGCATGGATGCGCGGGCGGGCTTCTCATTGAAGAGATTCAGCAAGCGGCGGGCGAATGCGTTAACGCAAAACTATGGAACTTATCTCATTGTTGAACTGTCGGATTTCGCCCAAGGACACATGATTTGCCGAAATAGAGCGGTATTAACCCAAGAAATGAGATGTTGCTCGATTTGGAAGTGTCGAGGGATGTGCTCCAGCTCTAAATAGCATGAATTCGTTAGTAGGCGCTGAGGTTCATCCGCTTAGTATCGCCAGTCCAGACGAAATCTCAACACCATTGGGAGTCATGCGAGAGACCGTTGAAGAGGGGTGCTGCATGGAAGTGTTATAGTAATACCACTAAACTCCATTTATTGACATTATCTGGTAATCTCATATCACTGAAAAAGAGAAAAAAAAAGAGGGGGGGGGGGGGGGG
>JANYCW010000013.1 GCA_025360085.1 Actinomycetes bacterium | reverse complement strand
GGCCGGTATTGGAGTTTCAGATAACTACCCAACAGGTCCATCTGGATGGGGTGTTGCAATTGCGCAGATGTATGCATCTACTGACATTGATTGGTTCTTGATGCACAATCGCAAGATGCGCGAAGCTCCCGGTACTTTCGCTGAGTATCGCAGCGTTGATACTCAGATGCTGGGAATGATTATTAAGAAAGTCACTGGCAAAAGTTTGGTGGATTTTTTTAGTGAGAATGTCTGGCAGAAAGTAGGTGCTGCACATAGTGCGACGTGGAACGTCGATCGTGTAGGTGGAACTGAAAAAGCCTTTTGCTGCTTTAATGCAACGGCGCGAGATTACGCCCTGGTAGGCGCAGAGTTAATAAAGCCAGATTCGACAATCTTCAGCAGTGCTTGGCTCGCGCGCATTTCAACACCTGCCGTAACCCTTGATTATGGATGGGGCTATGGTGCTCAGGTCTGGCATCCTTTCCCTGGAATCAATTTAATGATGGGTTTACATGGCCAATTTATCTGGATGGATCCTGCCAGGAAAACAGTAATCGTAAAACTCAGTGATGAACCTACGAGCTCTGATGGTCGCAGCGAGCGAGTGGCCCCAGTCTTGAAATTAATTTCAGAGCAAAACTAAATCATCACGATGTACTAGTTCGCGCTCAAACTCTGGCCCCATTGCGATAGCTAACTCTTTCGTTGACCGACCCAGCATCACCGGAATCTCATCACTATCAAAAGCGACTAGGCCTCGGGCAATCACTTTCAAATCTGGGCCAACTAATTCAACAGCATCGCCAGCTTTAAAATCACCTTCTACCGCAGTCACGCCTGCTGGCAAGAGAGAGGTCCCGCGCTCAAGTACTGCGGTGACTGCCCCAGCATCTAAAACCAAACTCCCTTGCGTTGTCGTTGCATGAGCTAACCACAAAAGCCTCGACGTTGTCTTACTTTCATGTGCCAGAAAACACGTTCCGAGCTCGGCACCAACTAAAGCCTTATCAACATCGGCCAGTGAGGTTAATAGCATTGGGATTCCAGCAGATGTTGCAATTCGTGCAGCGTCAACTTTAGTCACCATTCCCCCGCTACCGACTCCTGAAGAACCGGCGCCTCCCAGAGTTATTCCTTCGATGTCAGAGATATTGGCAACCTCATGAATTGCCGTTGCGCCAGCGTGTGTTGGTGGAGCGTCATAGAGTGCATCAATATCTGAGATAAGAACTAATAAATCGGCAGCAACTAGCAGTGCAACAAGGGCAGCTAAGCGATCGTTGTCGCCAAAGCGAATCTCTTGCGTTCCAACCGAATCATTTTCATTTATTACCGGAACAACACCCAAGGCAAGTAAGCGATACAAAGTGCGTTGAGCGTTTTGATAATGCGAACGTCGCACAATATCTTGTGTTGTAATCAATACTTGAGAAGCGGTGATTGCATGCTTGGCAAAACTTTGTGTGTACTGTGCAATGAGTAAACCTTGCCCGACCGATGCCGCAGCTTGCTGGGTCGCTAAATCTTTAGGGCGAGAAGTTAAGCCAAGTGGCCCGAGCCCTGCAGCAATTGCACCCGATGAAACGACAACAACTTCAGCCCCACGACTTCTAGCTGCAGCTACAACCTCGGCGAGTTTTTCAACGGCGGTGATATCTAACTGAGAACCCGCGTTACCTGTTAATGATGATGAGCCAATCTTTAAGACGATGCGCTTGGCAGAGGTAATCTGCGAACGGTTCACTTGGTATATCCATCCTTGTTATCTGCAACTTCTGGTTCGACAAGTTTAGGTGTGTGTGGGTCGATCACGTTGTACTCCCACTGTTTGGCGATTTCATCATCACTTAATACATCTTCCACGTGCTCGGTTTGTTGCCATGTTGATTCAAGACGTGAATCTTCGCCTCGACGGTGCAAATGGCCTGCTAACTGTTCAGCCCCCGCCTCAATCGTTGGCTCCCAATCAAAGACAACTTCGGTTGCCCCATCGCCGATTCGAACTTCGCTTCCGGCAACTGCGCCTTTTTTAAATAAATCTTTTTCAACACCAAGTTGGGCCAAACGATCGGCCAAATAACCAATAGCTTCAGCGTTCTTAAAGTTAGTTTGGCGCACCCATCGCTCGACTTTTTTACCGCGGACTGTGAATGAGCCATCGGCATTTGCTTTAACGGCAAAACCAGAATCATCAACGGCCACGGGACGCAAAACAATTCGTGTGCGCTCTTGGACAACAGCGGCGGCGCGATCTCTTTGAATCAAACGCGCCATTGCATAAGTAAGTTCTCTTAAGCCTGCACGAGAAGCCGCGGAGACGGGGTAGACCTCATAGCCTTTATCTCGCAGTTCACCTGCAACCATGTCGGACATCACTTGGCCATCAGGTAAATCGATTTTATTTAAAGCAATAATTCGCACTCGATCTTCAAGGCCTCCGTAGAGCGCAAGTTCTTTTTCAATAATTTCAAGATCGGCCATAGGGTTGCGATCACTCTCCAGCGTTCCACAGTCCAGAACATGAACGAGGGCGACACAACGCTCGACATGTCGCAAGAACTCAAGACCAAGACCCTTACCTTGGCTAGCACCAGGAATTAAACCCGGCACATCGGCTACTGTAAAACGAGTCTCGCCAGCTTGGACTACACCTAAGTTTGGAACAAGCGTCGTAAATGGATAGTCAGCAATCTTTGGGCGCGCCGCGGAAATTGCAGCGATGAGCGATGATTTTCCAGCACTTGGATAACCAACGAGTGCGATATCTGCAACGGATTTAAGTTCAAGTGAAAGTGTGCGCTCCTCCCCTGGTTCACCAAGTAGTGCAAACCCTGGTGCGCGCCGCTTAGATGAAGCCAGAGCGAGATTGCCAAGACCGCCATGTCCACCTTGGGCTGCAATAAATACTGTGCCGTTACCGATTAAGTCGGCAATCTGTTCGCCATTGCGATCGTAGATGACCGTTCCATTTGGAACACCTAAAATTAAATCATCGCCCTGGTATCCATCTTTACGATCACCATAACCTTGATGTCCCGACGTTGCTTTTCGGTGCGGTGAGTGGTGAAAATCAAGCAGTGTTGTAACTGATGGGTCGACAATGAGAACAATGTCTCCCCCTCGTCCACCGTTGCCACCATCTGGTCCACCGAGCGGTTTAAATTTTTCGCGCTTAACCGAGACACAACCGTCGCCACCTTTTCCGGCAGTTGCATAGAGAACCACACGATCAACAAAAGTTGTCATGTCGCGTACTCCCTTCTTCGCATAAAATAAAAAAACAAAAGTTGAAATAAAAAAGCGAGCCACGAATCGCGGCCCGCTCTCTTTGTGAGAAACCTAAATTAAACGGCCACAACTACATTCACAACGCGACGACCGCGCGCGCGACCGAACTCGACTGCCCCTGCTGCTAGTGCAAACAAAGTGTCATCTTTGCCGCGTCCAACGTTCTTGCCTGGGTGAAAATGTGTGCCACGCTGGCGAACTAGAATTTCACCTGCATTTACGACTTGACCGCCAAAGCGCTTGATACCAAGGTACTGTGCATTTGAATCGCGACCGTTTCGTGTCGAGGAGACACCCTTTTTGCTTGCCATTTATCGCTCTCCCTTACTTCGCGCCGTTGATGGCGGTAATTTTCACGCGAGTGAGCTTTGCACGAAAGCCCTGACGGCGACGGTGACCTGTCTTGTTCTTATAACGCAAGATGTCAATCTTTGGACCCTTGAGCTCTTCCATAACTTCACCTGAGACGTTCACGGCGGCTAGGGCGGCGGCATCGCTGGTGACGGTTTCGCCATCTACAACGAGCAATGCAGGAAATGAGACCGTTGCACCAACAGCTGCGTCCATGCGATCGACGATTACTGTGTCGCCAACTGCGACTTTTTCCTGGCGGCCGCCAGCTTTAACGATTGCGTACACGAGTTACTCCAGTTCAATTGAGCCCGCTGATGTCGCCGGCGGGCAGAGGATAAGAGTACGGAAGAGCGCCCTAAATGGTCAAATTCCCACCAATGCATTGATGTGGCTGGATAAGCAGGGCTGGTAGGTTCGGCTTAAAAATATCAGGGCCCAATCATCTGTTTTGGCTCATTCTGGAGGGTCATCCTTGTTGAGCTAAGGCTCAGAAAACTTCTTGGCGTCAAACCCTTAAGAAATTCCGCCTCCATCAACGACCAGTGTCTCACCGTAAACATACGAGGATGAATCTGAGGCCAAAAAACTAACAGCATTTGCAACGTCTTCCACGGTCCCGACCCTTTGAGCTGGAATAGTTTTTTCCCAAGCGCGAAACTTCGCTGTGTCTTCCTTTATCCAATTGGCCATCGGGGTATCAATCAATCCAGGGCAAATACAATTTGCTCGGATTCCCCTTGGGCCATAGTCGGCCGAGATCGATCGAGTGAACACTATAACTGCCGCCTTTGACGCACTATAAACAGCACGGTTGGTTCCAGATTTCAGCCCCGCAGTAGAAGCTATATTAATAATGTTACCGGATCCAGCAACTAAAAAATCTTGAATAAAAATCTTACACATGAAGAAGGTTCCTTTTAAGTTAACATCAATGATTTTGTCAAATGATTCTTCCGTAAGTGTTACCACGTCATGAAGGAAAAAAATCCCCGCTGCATTTACTAAGAGAGTGGGCGCTCCTACGGTTTTCAATAACTCACTTTGAAGATTTAGGATATCTGTCTCAATTGTTACATCAACCTGATAGGCGATTGCATCCTCAATTCCCGCCGCAACTCGCGAAACAGCCTCAAAGTTTCGATCTACACAAACGACTCTATATCCATCATCAGCGAGTTTTTTCGAAATCCCAGCGCCAATTCCTCCTCCAGCTCCAGTAACGATTGCTACCTTTTTGTTCTCTTTTTGCATACTCATCTCAATTCTCTTTTAAGCGATAAATTTATTATTATCCCTGCGTCTATTTTACACTTTGATTCGTTGCAATACTTCGCACTGCTTTTTCAAGAGCGTAGATCGGATCACTCGCAGCACCTTTGACCTCAGCATCGGCCTGGGCAATCGCTCCAACAGCATCGGCCAAAGCCCCCGGCGACCAGCGATGAAGTTGGCGACGGGCCTTATCGATTTGCCACGGTGCCATTCCTAACTGGCCCGATAATTCAAAGGATTTAACACCACGGTTGGTACCTGAAACCTTTGCAAGTGCGCGAAGTGATGAAGCAATCGCACTCGTAATCATTACTGGATCGGTTCCAGTTTCAAGTGCGCTACGAAGTGCAACTAATGCTGTCGATAAATTTCCATCCAACGCCGCATCCGCTACATCAAATCCAGTTGTCTCAATACGCCCTTGATGGAACTTATCGATCATTTCGTCATCAATAATACCGGCAGGTGCATCCGCGGCAATCTGCGAAACGGCGGCTTGAAGTTCGCGCATGTCACTACCGAGGGCTCCGACAAGTGCTAAAACCGCACCCGCAGTTGCTTTACGCCCACTATCTAAAAAGAGTTCCTTCACATATGACTCTTTATCGGCCTCTTTCTTTATAGGCTCGCACAAAATGATTTCAGGTTTAACTTTCTTGATTGCATCGAGTAAAGCTTTGCCTTTTACGCCACCTTTATGAACAAAGACGACCGTCATGCTTTCATCGGGGAAAGTTAAATAGCGAGTGATCTCGTCACGATTCTCTTCAGGCAAATCCTGTAAGTCGCGGAGAATTAATGCACGGTTCTCCGAAAATAGTGAAGGTGCAAGTGCATCGGCAATATCTCCAACGATTATTTCGGCGGCAAAAAGATTGGTTATTTCGCAGTTGCTTTCCTTAAACTGCGCTGTCAATTTACTTATTGCACGATCTGAGAGTGCACTTTCTGAACCAATGATGAGGTAGAAGGCGTTCATATCGCTACCCCAATCGAAAAAGATTAAATCGGCCCTTGCTTGTTCGAACTTTGATCACATGTGCTTTTGCTGTGATGCTTATTGACCCGTTGACATCGGTTCGGACAACTTCTGCCCCGAGTCTAGTCAGCGCTTCAAGTGTCTGCGGTGCGGGGTGTCCATACGTATTCTTGGCACCGACACTTATCACGGCGACCTGAGGATGTAACGCTGCCATTAAGGCGGCATCTTGATATCGAGAGCCATGGTGGGCAACCTTATAAATATCTACGTGCGAAACCTTGCCAATAAGTTCGTGCTGGACGGGCGGCTCGATATCTCCTGCGGCAAATAAGGTGAACTCTTGAGACGTGACCAATACCGCGATGCTGGAGTTATTAACGGCCGAACCATCCCCCGGCATAGATGCAAATACCTGGCTTCCACTGACTGGCCATAAGACATTGATTGTGAACTGTGCGACTTGTGCAGCAAAACCATTTTGTGGCGTCACGACATCTACGCCCGCTAGGAGGGATGCAACGTGGGCACTCTCCATCAAGGGTTCGGCATTGGTGCTCTCCCAGAGTTGGGATACAACACGCTTTCTCATTGCACCACTTAATCCACCAACGTGATCAGCGTGAAAATGCGAGAGAATCAGAAGTGGGATTTCATTAACGCCAAGTGCTTTTAAGCAGCGATCTTCTAGAACTGGATCAGGGCCAACATCTATGACAATTGCGCGGTGGTTTCCAAGATTTAATACCAGCGAATCACCCTGCCCAACGTCACAGTTAGCAACCTGCCACTCCCCTGCAGGCCAGCGTTGCATCCAAGTCAATGCAAAGATAAGGACGAGGGTGATAATGGAAATGTTTCTAATATATTTTTTAAATAGCCACAGCACTAAAGTAAATATGGCAACGATAAGAAAGCCAATACTTCCCGTTCGAAGTGTTAGTACGGGAAACTGTGCCGACCACAATGCGACACTGGCAATGAAGGCGGCTGGAAATCTAATCACCCATATCAGAATTACACTAATGAAAGGCGCCACTGGCGATATCAGGGCGGCAATAAAACCTAAAATTGTTATCGGGCCAACTGCAGGCGCGGCCAGTAAATTTGCAATGATACTTATTGGTGACAGGTAGCCCGAAAGTGCAACGAGGATTGGCGAACAAAAAACTATCGCGGCTATGGGAGGCGCCAAAGCCTGTGCCAATTTTTCCGGCATAAACCGTGATAGTTTCGCAACAACGAGTGGAGAAAACAAAAGTAGACCGCCCGTTGCCATAACCGATAGCGCAAAGCCGGCATCCCGCGCCTGCCATGGATCGCCTATAACGACGGCGCCGATTGCAAAGCCCAGCGCAGGCAAAGAATCACGGCCGCGATGGGTGCCTTGTGCAACCAAAATAACGGCAGCCATGGCCGCAGCGCGCAAAACCGATGGCGACGGGCGCACGAGCGCGATGAAACAGATCAGCGCAATCGCCGTGGCACTCAAACGAAGTTTCATACGCGTGAAGAGAAACTGCATGCACCATAAAACAAAACTCGAAACTATTGCGAAGTTAGCACCACTCACCGCAACCAAGTGCATCAATCCTGATCGCTTCATCGCAGATTTGAATTCAGGACTTTGTTTGGAGGTGTCTCCCAAAACCATTCCAGGAATTAAGGCGCCAGCGTCACCATCGCCCGATATTTCACGTAATCCATATCGAATTGATGCCAGGGCCTTTGCCCATCTTGTTGCTTGGGTGATCACCTTTACATCTTCATCAATTAAGACAAGTGCGCTAACACGTCCTTCCTTACTTTTCACGATACGGGCCGTTGCGCTAAAGCTTTGGCCGGGAAGCAGCGTGAGCACACTGGCTTTTGGGGTGATAATACGAATGGGTATTCGCATTGAATATGAAGTTTGATTGGTATGAATATAAATAGCCCTAGCCAGAAAACTGTAGTTACCAGTTGCAGTTTGATTCGGGTCCGTAACGACTTGTGCCATTACTTCAACTGATTGACCGAAATGCCGTGCAATTTCTGAGCTTTGCAAAGAAGCTTCGCGAAGTGACATAACCGTTGAACCAAGCAATAGTGCGCAGATAATTACGCTGAAGCGCAGTTTTCGACTCAGAATTGAAAAGAAAGTAAGGGCTACTGCTGCCACGCTGATTCGCCATGGCGCAGTTGCACTTTGCAGGAGAGCGCCAAGCCAAATCGTCGCGCCGATTGCGACAGCGCGATAATCGACTAAACGCGGACTTTGTTTTTGATCTGTGCGAATTTTGCTACGCCAATTCCACTTACCTTTTGAAGATCCTCAACCGTTGCGAATGGGCCGTTCACTTTTCTATACTCAACTATTCGTCTTGCAATGACAGGACCTATTCCATCGAGTGAATCAAATTGCGCGGCCGTTGCGCGGTTGATATTTATTGGACCTCTGCGCACGCTCTTGGATGTGCGGACACCTGCGCTATTTACTACCGATGAATCCACATAAATCTGTTCGCCATCAAATAGAACGCGCGCAAGATTAATCGTGGATAGATCAGCACCCGGGGCAGAGTCCCCGGCTGCTTTAATCGCATCGATTACCCGCGAATTCGCGTTCAATGTGTATACACCAGGTTTATTAACCGCGCCGGTTACATCTACAAATATTTCAGGAACAGCAACTTGAACCGCAACGATTGGCGGAGCAAGAGTTTCGTGACTATTGCCACGAAAAACAAGAAGCGACGAAAAAACAATAATGAGTGCGCCAAGAATCAGAAGTGCGCGTTTTTGTGTGGGTGAATAGTGGAGTTCGTACCACCAGCAACTAATTCTTTCAAAGGCTTGGGTAAAGTGAGTCATGGGCCAATGATTCGCGATGCATAAGTGCGGAGATTAACCTTTAAAGATGAGTGTGGATAATTACTTCTCTAACCAGTAGTCATTAATGTATTTTTCGCCCTCATCGCAGAAGAACGTTACGACATTTTCGACCTCATACTGTGCTTTTAGGCGCTTGGCGGCGATCATGTGTGCCCCAGATGATGGCCCGACAAACAGACCATGAACTCGGGCTAAGCGTCGCATCTCATCAATTGATTCCTCCGAGCCCACATCGATCACACCATCGAGTTCGTGATGATGACGCGAAACAATTCCTGGGACAAAACCATCGGCAATGCCTTCGATTAAGTGTCTTGAAACCTCACCACATAAAATTGTGCAGGATTCAGATGGTTCTAGAGCAATAACTTTACAATTTGGATTAGCTGCTTTGAATGCTTGACCAACACCGATAATTGTCCCACCCGTACCGACGCCACCGATTACTAAATCTGGCACCACTGGCATTTGATCTAAAATCTCTTTACCAAGCCATTCACGGTTTTCTTGAACATTCCATTCATTATCAAACTGTTGCGGCGCAAAGTATCCTGGAAATTCTCCACGACGACGTGCCTCTGCCAGAGCATCGTTCACATGGAAATCTCCCATTGTGTGAACCTCTGCTCCGAAAGCCTGCGAAATTGCGGTGCGCTCTGGACTCATTCCATCGGGCATAATCACAAGCATTTTGTAGCCTTTAACGGCTGCGACCATGCTCATTGCATTTCCGGTATTTCCGCTGCTGGCTTCAACGATGGTGTCGCCCGGGTTGAGTAGTCCCTCTTCTTCGGCCCGCTCAATCATGTATTTAGCGATGCGCGCTTTAATGGAACCTGATGGATTCATGAACTCCATCTTGACCCAAATACCTTCAATGTTAATTAATGGTGTATTTCCAATTGCATCCAAAATAGTTTTCATACATCACCTCTCACCATGTGGAACACCAAAGATTAAGTTAGAGGACGATATTAACTAATTTTGGCGCGCGCACAATGACCTTCTTTGGAATGAGACCAGATAGTTCGCCCGCAATCGTGGGATGGGAAAGCGCCAACGCTTCGAGTTCGGCATCAGAGATAGTTGGTGCGACCTCTATGCGCTCTTTAATCTTGCCGTTAATTTGGATTACGGCAATGATTGAGTCAGCTACTAAAAGCCGTTCATCGACAATTGGCCAGCCGGCCAGGGCAACAGAGGGTTTATGACCTAAGCGCTCCCACATCTCTTCGGCCGTGAAAGGTGCAACTAAGGACAACATAATTGCAAGAGCTTCAACGGCCTCCCGTACTGCAGGATCGGCCGGGCCACATCCAGAGTCAATTGCTTTACGGGTTGCATTAACCAGCTCCATCATGCGCGCAACGGCGACGTTAAAGCGAAGAGATTCAACGGCAAAGTCGGCGCCATGTATTGCCTTGTGTGTAGCTTTGCGAAGTGAAGTATCACCATCTGCAAAATCAACACCTGGTGCACTTGTTACATCTCCCGATAAACGCCAGGCACGGGATAAAAATTTAACTGAACCCGAGGGTGAAACATCCGACCAATCAACATCATCCTCAGGAGGTCCAGCAAAAATCATGGAGAGGCGAATTGCATCGACTCCATGGTGTACCAGCTCATCCGATAATCTCACTAAATTACCGCGACTCTTTGACATCGCAGCACCATCCATAACAACCATTCCCTGATTTAAAAGACGGGTG
>JANYCW010000039.1 GCA_025360085.1 Actinomycetes bacterium | reverse complement strand
AAGACCATGCAGTTGGCGTTTGAGAGCTGCTCGCTCGAGTCAACGGGTAGGTTGCTTGAATCTGTAAGTAATTACAGATCTAGATGGATGGTGATCCGTTCGCAAGAACGACAGGATCCGGCTTATAGGGCGACTCTTCTTCTAGCAAAAGTTACTGCGCGTAACTATCGATTTGTGTATGATCCCCTTAACGATTGCTTGGTAGTAAATTGGACTTGGTCAACGACCAAGTCCTTTTTGCTTTAGTACATCTTGAAGTTATGCACAGTATTGATTCTCCGAGCCCGGTAGCCAATTAGAACTTCGTATCTTCATCCACGTGATGGGGGCGTGTTGTAATTGGCAGCCTGAATGTTTACCAAGCAATCGGAGCGGGTTCGAATCCCGCCGTCTCCACCACAGTCTTAGCTGGTTCGACTTGATCTATTGGTAATGATCAAAGAAGTCACGCCGGATATGCATGGAAGAGCCTCGAGAAATCGAGGCCCTTTCCAATTTTTCGGCTTATAGTTCGGTTCTTCTTTATTCAGAACTTGTACTCTGCGACAACTTCCCCGTACTGGATTTCCCCAGTTTCCAAGAATCCCAGTTTCTTGTAGAAACTTGATGCATTTCCGTTTACTGGTGCCCAGGAAAGTAAAACTCTGGCGCAACCCATTTGGCGATATCGTGTTAAAACTGACTGGACAGCAAAGCGACCAATTCCTGAACCTTGATGCGATTTATCAACCAGTAATCTCCAAAGCCATGGATCTTTTTGTTGCTCGGTAGGGTCTGCGCACATGATGAACCCAACCGGTGTCGATTTGCTCAAAATTCCCCTTATCCAGACTAAAGGTGGACCGTTCTCATCTTCAGGCGGAAATAGCGCATCTGCATAGCTCTCTGCAACAGGTGCAACCAAATTTTTTTGATTCTCATGCACTTCTAGACGCAAAAATTCCCTTGCTCGAGTATCAAACTCTACTAATTAAAAATCTTTATCTTCTGTTAATTGCACTCACTTAGAATGCCATCCAGTTGGATCCAAATCAAATAAAACATAAAGTCAAGCAGTTCTGCTGCGGTAAGGAGACCCTGGTATTGAAATATCCTGCTTATAGGGCGGTTCTTCTTTACACCAATAATGAGCAAGCTTTAAACTGCGCCATGACAAGTTCACTAGATCGACTTTTATTGCATTTGGCATGGGCAAATCTTTCGCAGGCGAATCATCATGCAACCGAGCATCGAGCTCATATAGCTTCCGCACTAGAGGAGAAGGGTTTTGCTCCAGTAGATTTAGATGAGCGAGATCTCTGGGCATATGAAATAGCCTCAGAAAATTGATCGGAATCAAGATCGATCAGGATCTCTTAAATGGCATTGAAGAGTTGATGAGTAAACCGGTTCTTGATGGCAAGTGCCCAGGAATTTATGCCACACTTTTCAATGACGAGGAAGTTTTTCTGGAAAAGGGAGTTGGGCAATACAAAGTTGGCCACGGCGCACCTACGCTTGATACCTCTTTCCGTATTGCATCCTGCACCAAGAGTTTCACGATTGCAGCGCTGTTAATTCTGCGCGATCGGGGCGCCCTTGATTTGAATCAACCCATTACAGATTTTGTGGATGAGTATCGATTCAGTCAGATAAGCAGCAGTAAAACTATTCCAACCGTGGGCCAGCTTGCCGCTATGTCATCAGGTCTGCCTTCTGATGATCCATGGGCTGATCGCCAAGAATCGATTTCCGGCCAGGCGCTACGCGACATAGTAAGTCGTGGAGTCCATGTAACAAGTATTCCAGGGGCTACATTTCAATACTCCAATTTAGGCTTTGCGCTCCTTGGCCTGGTGATCGAACGGGCATCAGGTAGGGACTTTAGAGAGTTTGTTACCAATGAAATTCTTAAACCTCTGGGCCTGAGTGGTTCGGGCTTTGATAAAGAACTCTTTGCTCAAGATCGTCTTGCCGTTGGTTATCGCAAGAGTGGGGATAGCTGGATTGAATTGCCTTTTTCTAAATCCGGCGCTTTTTCATGTATCGGCGGACTTTTTAGCAGTGCACGAGATCTGCGCACCTGGACGAGGTGGTTGCATTCAGCACTTGTGCCAAATGCCAGCAGTGCGGGGCCACTATCTATTTCGTCGCGTCGTAGTATGCAGCAAATTGTGACCTCATCGCCTTTTACTTCTCACCTAGCTACCCTTGCCTTAAATGAGCATCGAATATTTGGTTATGGCTTGGGCCTCTTTGTGGAGTTTGACCCAAAGTATGGCCAATTTGTTTCACACTCTGGTGGCTACCCTGGCTTTAGTTCTCATATGCGTTGGCATGTTTCAACAGGACTATCTGTTGTTGTACTTGAGAATGCCACGTATTCAGGTGCAGGGGCAACTGCCACTGAAATCTTGGATTACGCACTAATGAAAATGGGTTATGAGTTACCCCTTGAGAAGAAGTGGCCACAAACTCTAGAGTTTGCCAAGCATGCAGATGCTCTAGTCCGTAATTGGAGTTCAACTCTTGCAGATGAAGTTTTTGAAGAAAATGTAGATATGGATATTCCTTATGCAGAACGCCAAGCTGCAATCGAGATACTGATTGCTGAGGTGGGTGGGCTTACTGCGACATCAGCACTTAATGAAGTAGCGAGTGCATCGGAATCGCCATTGCACTATATCTGGGAAATTCCAGGGAAAAGCGGATCGCTGAGATGCGAAATCCGACTTAATCCGATCACACCGATTCGGATTCAAACCCTCAATGTTAAAAAGGCGGAAGTATGAATCTTCGCTTTTCGGCAGATTATGATCGCTGACGTCAACACTGTATCTCTTAACGAAACGATCTGCAGTTGATGAAATTACGCCCACTTGCCATCACTGATGAGGCACAAGCCCTTATGGGCCACTCTGAACTTGCGCAGGAAAATTGGGAATTCTTACTAAATTATAATGAGAGCATGTCATGGATCTGAATCCTGCTGCTAAAGAAAATAATGTCAAGATCGCTCAGCTTTAAAAGAAGAGAACCCAGGCAGCCAAGCCCGGTCACGTTATGGAGCAATATTGCTGCCTGGGTTTTCTTGTACTAAAGAAATGAAAAATTTTGGAGCTGGCTTTTCCATGAGCAGTTGTCCGTTGATAAAGGTTCAAGATTAGTCAGAGTGCTCCCCTTTTGCTCCTGCAACGCGGTACCTGTGTTTATCGGTTGGAATTGCTGTAGGCGCTGCTATTCATGGATGGGCACCGATGGGGCCGGCGCGATTGTCATAATGGACGTGGTTGCACTGAGCCTTCCCGAAATGACTTTGTTAAGAAGAGTGCTTCGCCCAAAACTACTGGCTACGTATATCGCTGTAGTTGGCTTAGGGATTATTTTCATTGGATAACTTTTTAATACACTATTGAAGTAGGAGACATAAAAAAGGAAATTCAGGTATGAGGGCTTGCACGAATTGATCCACCATGGATCGAATAGCTCTTCAGGTGGTTACTCCTAATAAAAGTGGCTAACATGGGCAAATGTCAATCATCGCGGCAGTTCACGGGGTCGTAGGTGATCACAAATATTCCCAAAAAGAGATTACTTCTTCATTTACCGAAATTGTCGCTCCAAACGGAACACATACAGGAGTTATCAATCGGATTCATCAAGCGACTCACGTTAAATATCGTAGCTTGGCGCTGGCTGCTGATGATTATCTCCAAATAAAAACCTTTACCGATAGCAACAATGCATTCATAACAATCGCAATGAAATTAGGTGCAGAAGCGATAAATGCTGCACTAAAAAAAGCAGGAGTTCGCGCCGACGAAGTTGATTTAATCATGGCAACATCAATTACTGGCATTGCGACCCCCTCACTTGAAACTCGGTTGGTCCCGGTAGTCGGATTTCGTTCCGACATCAAGCGCATACCAATCTTTGGTCTTGGTTGCGCCGCTGGGGCCGCAGGGATTGCTCGCGTCCATGATTATTTGGTGGGCCATCCCGATGAAATTGCTGTTCTGCTCTCTGTTGAACTCTGTTCGCTAACGCTGCAAGCCGATGATGTCTCGATGGCTAACATTGTCTCTTCTGGTCTTTTTGGCGATGGGGCCGGCGCAATTGTCATGATTGGTTCACATCGCGCCGACACGATGGGAATAACGGGTCCTCGCGTCGTTGATTCTAAAAGTCGGCTTTATCCAGAGACCCAAGATGCAATGGGTTGGCATATCGGCAGTTCTGGATTTCGCATATTCCTTTCTCCCGCCGTTAGTGATGTTATTTCAGCACATTTAGGCGATGAGATTGAAGGTTTTCTTAACTCTAATCAACAAAGAATTTCGGATATTAGCCGCTGGGTAGTTCATCCGGGTGGACCAAAGATTTTAAAAGCTCTTGAAACTGAACTCGAATTAACTGCTGGCGAGTTGGCGCTTTCGTGGAACTGTTTGGCCGAAAAGGGCAACCTTTCTTCCGCCGCCGTTCTGCATATTCTTAGTGATGTCATTGATGGTTATGGAATCGAAAAACCCGAGCCCGGAACTGCCGGATTATTGCTGGCAATGGGTCCAGGTTTTTCAACCGAACTTGTTCTCTTGGAGTGGTAGATAATGAGTGGATATATCGCGTTTAGTATTTTGTTGCTCTTTGTATCATTCGAACGTATCGCTGAATTAGTTATTTCCAAACGAAATCTCAGATGGAGTTTTAATCAAGGTGGCATTGAATACGGTCGCTCACATTATAAATACATGGTCGTTATCCACATCGGTCTACTCGCGGGATCATTGATTGAAGTTTGGGTAGTGCGCCCCGAATTGCAGCCATTGTTGAGTTGGGGAATGTTTGCCTTAGCTGTAGGTTCACAGGCATTGCGCTGGTGGTGCATCTCAACACTTGGTCAACGATGGAACACGCTCGTAGTCATCATTCCTGGATTGCCGGTAATATCAAATGGCCCGTATAGGTGGTTCAAACATCCCAATTACCTCGCAGTTGTTGTCGAAGGTTTTGCCCTACCGCTTGTAGGCTTTGCTTGGCGTACGGCGCTAATTTTTACAATGCTTAATGCAGGTGTGCTGATGTTCAGACTAAGGAGTGAAAATTCTGCGCTTGCAACGTTGCCCATCGCACCGTGATTGATGTTCTTGTTGTCGGTGCCGGCCCGGTTGGTTTAGTTACCGCAATTCACGCTGCACTAGCGGGACTTGATGTTGCGGTTATTGACCCTCGCGTTGGGACAATTGATAAGGCATGCGGAGAGGGCCTGATGCCCCAAGCCCTGGAGCATTTGTGCGGTATTAAAGTAAATCCGCCCGGTATCGATTTTATTGGAATTCGCTACATCGCCGGCAACAAAAGTGTAGATGCAAAGTTTACTAAAAACCCTGGCCGTGGCGTGCGTCGAACAATCTTGCACGATCAGTTGAGAAATCGAGCATTAGAGCTCAACATTAAAATTCTTGATGGAAAAGTAAGGGATATCATCCAAGAAAACTCGCATGTTGAAGCGGCCGGAATTCAATGTCGTTATTTAATTGGCGCGGATGGCCTACATTCGACAGTTCGTAGTCAACTTAAATTAAACATCCCGCCAAAGAAAAATACCCCACAGCGGTATGGATTAAGGCAACATTTTACAATCGCTCCGTGGTCTAATTTTGTTGAGGTGTGTTGGCTGCCTGATGCAGAGTTGTATGTCACTCCTGTTGATGATCAAACGGTTGGTATCGCGATATTAGGAGCCGAGACCATGGATTTCTGGACAATCATCGCGCAATATCCTGAATTAGAAGCACGATTGCGGTCAGTAGATCCCGCGTCGAAACTTCGCGGCGCCGGACCTTTACGTCAGCGGGCCAGAGCTCGGACTTTGGGTCGTACTCTCTTGGCCGGTGATGCAGCTGGTTATGTCGATGCACTCACTGGTGAAGGAATGCGAATGGGATTTGAAGAAGGTAAGGCTGCGGTGGAATCTGTACTCACCAATAATCTACACACATACGAATCTGAGTGGCGTAAAATTACACGGTCATATCGAATTCTCGCGGGTGGCCTACTGTGGGCATCAAATAATCGACTTGTTCGCCCGATGATTGTCCCGGTTGCAAAAACACTTCCTTCAGTATTTACTCGAATTGTTAATACGCTCGGCTAGTTTAGTGCATTCAACGCTTCATTAATTTTTTTGGCTATTGCTCTTTAGTATCTATCGGCGTACTGTGAAAAAATGAAACACTTCGATGAAGTGATATTAGGTGCAGGTTCAGCTGGAGAACTGAAAGCGACCATCCTTGCACGGGCTACTAAGAGTGTTGCATTGATTGAAAAACTTCGGGTGGGGGGTGAATGTGCCTACGTATCCTGTATGCCTAGCAAAGCGATGCTTCGAAGTGCACAAGTGCGGGAGACAACAAAGAAAATTGTAGATTTGGGTGGTGCGTCTCACCCGGTGAATCTTGGCGATGATTTTGATGGCCTTTATAGAGAGCTCAACGCGCGATGCAAGGCAACGACTGACGTTCTTACCGAACCATTGAGACCGTCAAAATGACTCAATGTGAGCATGAATTTGCTTTGGATAGTAAAACTCAACAAGTACAGTGTATTAAATGTGGTGATCTAGATGATGAGATGCAATTACCAAATCTAAATCTTGCGGCCACGGAAGCCATGGATGATTTTTACAAGACCCAAGAAAGTTTCGAATGAGTCAAAAACTATTGATTCAGCCGGTTTAGCTAGTATAGCTATTGGTTAAAATTCAACGAGATGTCATTAGTAATCATTAAATGTTAGTAAATCGATACGAATTACTTGTATTTTTCGAACTAAACAGGTGCTAACCTCAAAAAGATTCGTTACGACGTTCGAGCACATAACTCATTGAAGGACGATCATAAATGATTATTAGGAATACACAATGGATAAGAAAGAAGATAAAATCCAAAATCACTTAGATGCCGCAAAAAAGAGTTAAAGGATGCGGCTGAGGGTGTCTTAGAAGTAACCAAAGCAGACATCAGCGAGAGTATTGCTTCAGCAAAGATAGAGTGAATGAAGTTGTCGGGAATATGGCCGCCTCTGTGAGTGCCGCGGCCGATAAGGTTCACGATGAAGTAACGCAGAAAGATGTAACAACTAAGTAATAGTTAACATCTGCATGAAAAAGGAGATTACAATTTTTACTGGGGTAGCGCCCATAAAGGGTGGGATTTCTCCGGGCTCATCGAGCTCTACTATCATTAGCGATTTTGCAAGCGCTGGACTCACATCTTTGTTTTAGGTCTCGGTGATGTCAATATTGGCGCCTCATCTTCGATCATTCATAATGCGGTGCAGACTCAACCGACACCAACCCCAACACCTACGCCTACTCCAACACCAACGGGTGGAGAACTTCCAGCGACGTCAACACCGTTGGGTAATTTCATACTTGTTGGTGGAGTTTTGATTCTGCTCAGCGGAGTTGGTTTTTCATCACGCAAAATCTGATAATTCGGTTCTTGCCGGCCATCGTGATTCGGTATTTGCACAATTGGGAAAGGTAAAGACTGGAGCTTTAATCAATATACGGGTACAGGAAGGGTTTTTTACGTACAAGGTAAATGAAATAAGAATTGTGGACAAAAATGATCGAACAGTTATAATCCCTACTACAAAAGCGACCTTAACGCTATCGACATGCTATCCATTTTCATACTTTGGTAATGCACCAAAAAGATATATTGTTACGGCAGGGCTAATTAAGCCTCTTGAATAGAGAAGGCTTTATATGTCCGATTCTGCACAGTGCCCAGTGGTTCACGGAGCCGTAACTACCGTAGGAACATCAAATAGGGATTGGTGGCCAAAGGCGTTAAACCTTGAAATTTTGCATCAACATGATACAAAAACCAATCCGTTAGGCGCTGATTTTAATTATCAGGATGAGCTAAAGAAGTTAGATGTCAGCGCTTTGAAAAATGACCTTCATCACTTGATGCGCGATAGCCAAAGTTGGTGGCCAGCGGACTGGGGTCATTATGGCGGATTGATGATCCGTATGGCTTGGCACTCGGCTGGCACTTACCGATTAGCAGATGGCCGAGGCGGTGGCGGAAATGGTAACCAGCGCTTTGCGCCTCTGAACTCTTGGCCAGATAACGTGAATGTCGATAAGGCACGGCGTTTGCTATGGCCGATTAAAAAGAAGTATGGAAAGAAATTAAGTTGGGCAGATTTAATTATTCTTGCAGGGACTATCGCCTATGAATCCATGGGATTAAAAGCTTTTGGTTTTGGTTTTGGTCGCGAGGACATTTGGCAACCAGAACTCGATACATATTGGGGCTCAGAGAATGAGTGGCTTGCACCGAGTGATTCTCGCTATGAAAATCTTGTTGATCCGACAACTATGGAAAATCCACTAGCTGCTGTGCAGATGGGTTTGATTTATGTAAATCCTGAGGGCGTCAACGGAAAATCCGATCCTCTAAAGACTGCAGGACAGATACGGGAAACTTTCGCCCGTATGGCTATGAACGATGAGGAGACTGTTGCACTTACTGCCGGTGGACACACGGTCGGTAAAGCTCATGGCAATGGAGATGCATCACTTCTAGGTCCAGCTCCAGAGGCGGCGGATGTAGTAGAACAGGGACTGGGCTGGAATAATCACGGGCAGCGCGGTATTGGTCGCGATACTCTTTCAAGCGGAATTGAAGGCGCGTGGACAACTCACCCAACACAATGGGATAACGGGTATTTTTATCTTCTCTTTAAGTATGAATGGGAGTTAAAGAGGTCTCCAGCAGGTGCAACTCAATGGGAGCCCATTAACATAGACGAAGCTGATAAGCCCCTCGATGTTGAAGATCCATCAATTCGCCTCAACCCGATGATGACTGATGCCGATATGGCGATGATTAAAGATCCTATTTATCGCCAGATTTCAGAGCGCTTCTATAAAGATCCTGCCTATTTTGACGATGTCTTTGCGCGAGCATGGTTTAAATTAACTCACAGAGATATGGGACCTAAGGTTCGTTACATCGGACCCGATGTTCCAGTCGAAGATCTCATTTGGCAGGACCCCATTCCGGTCGGCGCTACAGATTACAAGGTAGAGGATGTGAAGTTAGCAATTGCATCGGCAGCTCTGTCTATTTCAGATATGGTCTCAACGGCATGGGATAGCGCCCGTACTTTCCGTGGCTCTGATATGCGTGGTGGGGCTAATGGATCGCGTATCCGTTTGGCACCGCAGCGAGATTGGCAGGGCAATGAACCTGAGCGCTTGAACCGTGTTCTTTCAACGCTAGAGCCAATTGCCGAACGCTTTGGTGCAAGCATTGCTGACGTAATTGTTCTTGCTGGAAATCTTGGTGTTGAACAAGCGGCCAAAGCAGTTGGCTTTGACATAGAAGTTGCTTTTAAAGCTGGGCGCGGAGATGCAACCGTAGAAGCGACAGATGTCGCCTCGTTTGAAGCGCTAGAACCAATCCATGATGGTTACCGAAACTGGTTAAAAGAAAATTACGTCGTTAGCTCTGAAGAGCTCATGCTTGATCGCACTCAATTAATGGGACTTACCGCCCCAGAAATGGTTGTGCTAATAGGAGGCATGCGGGTTTTGGGCGCAAATTATGGCGGGAGCAAACACGGAGTTTTCACCGAAAATGTCGGCGCTCTCTCAACAGATTTCTTCACTACTCTCACAGATATGACTTACCTCTGGGAATCAAGTGGTGAAAACCTTTACAACCTTCGAAATCGTGTTACTGGTGAAGTTAAGTTCACCGCCACTCGAGTCGATTTGGTTTTTGGTTCGAATGCAATTTTGCGTTCGTATGTTGAGGTATATGCCCAGGACGATAGCAAGGCCAAATTCGTCAACGACTTTGTCGCAGCGTGGGTGAAGGTTATGAACTCTGATCGCTTCGATATCTAGATCATTGTGCATCTGGGCTGAATCTGTATATGGGTAGGCACATAGACGTTGAACTGCTAACGAGTGAGCAGTGGCAACGTTTGCGCGATATTCGCCTGCGCTCATTAAAGGAGAGCCCCGATGCTTTCGGTGGAAAGTTTGAAATGGAAAGTACATTCACCGAAAACGATTGGCGAGATAAAATCGATAAGTCAGATTTTCTCATTGCTTCAGTTAATAAAGTTGATATTGGATCAATGTCAGTAGAGGTATTAATCGGTGATCATGGTGCCACCTGCTGGATTGGAGGATGCTGGAGCGATCCCGACTATCGTGGACAAGGCGTACTTCGTGCTTTATTTAATTTTGTAGATATGCACGCGCTTGAACATGGATGGCATCGACAAGGTCTTGGCGTCTGGACCGATAATTACCGTGCAATTGCGGCCTACACGGCAATTGGATTTATCGACGCTGGTCATAAGCAGCCAAGCGAACGACAACTTGGCCGTTTTTACATCCATATGGTGCGAGATAGTCGTGGTACCTAGAATGCTCATTATTTCGGCAGTGGCTAGTTCGCTAAAGAGTAAGATTGAGCCTTATACAAAAGCACCTACGGGAAGAGTAACAAAGCCCAAGCGCGAGGGATTGAGGGAGATCTGATGAAGTTCCAGAAGGCTTGGAAAGCGCTCCCAGTCAAATTGCGTAAAACCGTTGCTCTTGTAATTGGTTCGACTTCGATACTTTTTGGCGCGCTATTAATCGTACTACCAGGGCCATTCACCATCCCATTTGTGATTTTTGGTCTCATGATTCTCTCGCTGGAGTTTGTTTGGGCTGAATCGTTATTAATTAAAGTAAAACATCACGCGAAGAAAACAGTTCCTCGTAAGCTGCGCAAAAATAAGTAATGTTGTGGGCAAAGCGCGCTTTTGTCCAATAACTCTCAGCATTTACTCAGGCGTCACAGCCCATATTTGTACCTAATTCTTCTATGGTGCTCCCATGCAAACTCCACTAACACATGTAGGTAACGCTAAGCAGTACAAGAATTGGCTCGTCAAAACCCCGGAAATAACTGCCTTCTTCTGGATTATTAAGGTCCTTGCCACAACCGTTGGCGAAACCTTTGCAGATTACTTAAATACCACTCTCGGCTTTGGGTTAAATGGAACAACGGCTGCAACGATTTTGGCGCTCGTAGTTGCACTCTTCTTCCAGTTCAAATCAACTAGATATAGACCAACGTTGTATTGGCTCGTTGTAGTTCTGATCAGTATCGCCGGAACACTATTTACAGATAATCTGACCGATAATCTCGGTGTTTCGCTTTTAGTGTCATCTGTAATATTTTCAATTATCCTTGCCGGAATTTTCATTGCGTGGCATAGCACAGAGGCATCACTTGCAATCCATAGTATTTACACTCCTCGAAGAGAGACGTTCTATTGGAGCGCAATTCTCTTTACTTTCGCACTAGGAACTGCCACTGGAGATCTCTTTGCCGAAAGGTTGGGGCTCGGTTATGGAGTATCGCTTCTCATATTTGCTGGAGTGATTCTCATTTTCTGCGCAGGATGGACGACGAAGACCCTGAATCCAGTATTTGCCTTTTGGGGAGTGTACGTTCTGACCCGACCTTTAGGTGCATCAATTGGTGATTTATTGTCGCAGACGAAAAATAATGGGGGAATCGGGCTTGGTACTTCAGTTACCAGCGGTATATTTCTTGCAGTGATTGCGATTTTGGTTTTTTACTTAACGAAATCTAAAAGAGACGCTATACCGTTAGATAAAGCTTTAAGTGAGTAGTATTGGTGTCCACTCAGTGCGCAAGCGCTATTCTGGTGGCTGGTTTATTAAAAAATCAAAAGCACCGAACTTTAGAGATATCCAAGTCCGGTGCTTTTGAATTTCAAATCGTGGAGCTTATGTAGCCTCTTGAGCACGAATCGCTGAGATTTCAAACTCTAAGGTGACTTTTTCTCCCACCAAAACTCCGCCAGCCTCTAGAGCGGCGTTCCAGTTGACCCCCCAGTCTTTACGATTGACGGTAGTTTTTCCTTCAAAACCAATACGGGCATTGTTATAAGGATCGACGGCATTTCCAGTGAACTCAAGATCTAAAGTTACGGATTTGGATACGCCTTTCATTGTTAAGTCACCGATGACGTGATACGAATCGGTATCACTCTTTTCGAAAGCGGTGGATGTAAAAGAAATCTGTGGAAACTCATCCATAGAAAAGAAATCGTTACTGCGAAGGTGGGCATCACGATCGGTATTTCCTGTGTCAATACTGGCGGCCGCAATGACTACCTGAAGCTTGGAGTTACTTGGATTCTCTGAATCAAAGTAACCGCTTCCAGAAAACTCCTTAAATAGGCCACGCACTTTGGTGACCATGGCGTGACGCGCCCCGAAGCCAATCTGACTGTGGGATGGGTCGATGGTGTAACTGCCGGTAAGTGAAGAAACTGTTGCTGTAGACATTATGGACTCCTCGGTCGCCTGGATTATTCAAATTAGTTGAAACTTCAACTACTCACCTACAGTAACATAGTTGAAACTTCAATTATTCCCGAAAAATGAAAATCCCTTATGCCGGCCTGCAATTGCTATTTTTTGGTCATTGAAACTTATGAATTTAGCGCCGTAACCTCCTGTGGAGTTTGAATGAGGTCGGCCGAGACGATGAAACGCAAGGGGGCACTTCCTATAAATGAGAATGGATAGCACGTACTTAGGGTTAAAACCGCGCTGGTTGTTGGAACTATGACGGTTCGATCGTCTGCTTTGACTATCCTAAATCTCGCGACTTGGTAGGTGTAATTTCCAGTAGTAGTCGCAACAATGAGTTTATCACCCATTTTTAACTTACCTAGTTGGGAAAAGACTGAATCGCGATGTCCTGCCAGTACTGAATTATCAAGAACGCCAGGAAGAACACTTCCTTCGAAGTGCCCGACGCCCTTTTTCAACTGACTCGTCTCGGTTCCTTCAAATATTGGAAGAGTCGCCTTAAGGAAAGGTATAGAAAGAGTGCCAATGAAATCGCCACGCTTAGGTATAAAAGCTACTGAGCGTGAAGCTGGGTTTGATGAACTAATAAGAGAGGTGAGCTCTGGCGGCAGTTCGCCACTAGAGCTCACTCTCATATCGTGTATCTGGGTTAGTGCAAACCCGACACTTGTAATTCCCGTTGTTAAGAACATAATCGAAACAAGAATAAGAATCGACCGTTTTCTCATTAAGGATTCTTTACCGAACTACTTTTCTCAATGCAAATCCAGCAGAACCTAGAAGAGTCAACCCTGCACCAAATACAAGGAGATTGTACCAAGGTGAACTTGTCTTAGGAAGCTTTCCACCAGTAACGGTGCCCGTTGGTGTTGGAGTTGGAGTTGGAGTCACGCACCTTGAATTAGAGATTACGTTGGCATTTAAATTAACAGCACCAGTACGTGCCAATAACTGTCCCTGAATTGATGCTCCAGTTTCGGCAGTGATTGACGTTAAGGCCATTATTTTTCCAATGAATGTGGAGTTAGCACCCAACGTAGCTGAACTTCCAACTTTCCAGTAGACATTACAGGCTTGGGCTCCATTGGCCAGAACCATGGTGCTATTGACAGAGGTGATCAGTGTCGTTGCGGCTTGGAAAATGAAGACTGCACTTGCATCGCCTTGCGCATCAAGGACTAGGTTTCCTGAGTTGGCAAAAGTCCCAGCTGTTGTGGAATACGTACCTGGTGTCACGATTTGCGATGCGAGCTCTGGTGTTGCACGATTTGTGGCAGTTGGCGCGCTAATGTCGTTAAAGGCAGTTACTAAATCAGTTTGCGCAGTGTTGGCTACTGCATCCGTAATATGCTGAATACCAGAGATCGTCACAGTAGAACTACCCGTGAACGAGGTACCAGCATAGAGTCCAACGTCTCCACCGGCAGATCCACTAATGGTGGTGGGACCAGTATTAGTGATAGTTGTTGCAGCCAAGACGGCAAAAGTTGTCGTAGTACCGGGACGAATTGTCGGCCCAGCTGCTGAAGTAGTTGCTGGGTAGAGGATAATTGTTAGCAATGTTAAAGCAGCAATTGCCGAGAAACCTCTCACCGAAGTATTTTTTTTCATTATTACCCATTCTCTTATTAGTCTAAGACATTCAATTACCGTAGGGCCAAGTAGCCTTACCATTTAAAGGGAAGACCTGTATCAAGAGATTCGTTCGTTTTTTTGGCAGAATTAATGCCCCAATTCTCTGTTAATACTCTGTCAATCTCCAGTGAACCCTGTCCTTACACTCAGATTCAGGGATACAGATGCTGCCTTTTGGGTGCCATTGGTGGTATTTTGCAAATAACCTCGCGAAGGAGAGAGATGCACTTTTGGATTTGGCTCGCACTTTCTGGAGGATTTCTTGTGATTGAAATTCTCACGATGAGCTTGTTTTTTCTATCATTTGCTCTGGCTGCACTTATCGGCGCATTAACCTCGGCTCTCTGGGAAAATTCACCAATTCAATGGATCGGATTTTCGATAGCGGCCGTACTTACCCTAGTAATTATTCGCCCTATTATGAAAAAGTATCTCTTTAAAGACAAAATCGATTCCAGAACAGGTGTTGAAGCACTACTGCATGCTCCAGCAACAGCAATTACTGAAATCACCACCAGTGCTGGATTCATTAAGTTAAATGATGAGACGTGGTCCGCGCGATCTATGGGAGCCGTGATCCCCGAGGCGAGCATGGTCGAAGTTGTTGCAATAAATGGCGCAGTCGCAATGGTAGCTCTGAAAAATCCCTCGTTAAGTTCTTAAGGAGTTAAGAATATGTTACCGAATATCGTTCTTGCAGTACTGCTTGTCATTGCAGTAGTCGTCGTTGTTGGGGCAATCAAAATTATTCCTCAAGCCAGCGCGGGTATCACTGAAAGGCTTGGAAAATATCACCGTACCCTTGAGCCCGGACTTAACTTAATTTTTCCAGGCATAGACCGGTTGCGGCCGTTAGTTGACATGCGTGAAAAAGTTGTCTCTTTTCCACCGCAACCTGTAATTACGGAAGATAACTTAGTTGTAAATATAGATACCGTGATTTATTTTCAAGTTACAAACGCAAAGTCAGCCGTTTATGAGATTGAGAACTACATCCAAGGTATAGAGCAGTTAGTCGTCACAACTTTGCGAAACTCGGTGGGTGGCTTGGATTTAGAAAAGGCACTAACGTCAAGAGATCACATTAATGCAATCTTGCGCGGAGTACTCGATGAAGCAACGAGCAAATGGGGGGTGCGAGTTAATCGAGTCGAGATTAAGGCCATCGATCCTCCACCGAGTGTTCAGGAGTCTATGGAAAAGCAGATGCGCGCTGATCGAGATAAGCGCGCCGCGATCCTTACGGCAGAGGGCGAAAAGCAGAGTCAAATATTAAATGCTGAAGGTGCACGCCAGGCCGATATTTTGCGTGCCGAAGGTGAGGCCCAAGCGGCTGTAATTCGCGCAGAGGGCGAGGCAACGGCGATAGCAAAAGTTTTCAAGGCAATCCATGATGGAGATGCCGATGAAAAAATACTGGCTTATAAATATCTTGAGCAGCTTGCAGTAATTGCCAATGGCAATGCTAGTAAAGTTTGGATAATTCCAGCCGAACTTTCAACTACGGCAAGTACTATTGCGCGTGCGTTCAAGGACTCTCAAACCTAATTACATAGGGATTGCTTCAAAGACCCTAACTCCAGCCTTATTTGGACAGCCCTTAGCTAGGAGCACGGCAGCAGTCATATCTGGGGCATTTATGAGCGAGTAGCCACCTACAAAATCTGACCACGCCGTTATCTCCGTGGCTCCGCTTGGACTTACGAGCATCCCACCATCAAAGGGATTGCCCATATCTGCGATGCTTCCACCGATCGCGCTAAACCATTGCATCCAAGCGTCATCGCCCCCATCACCATCGTTGCTGGCATTGTATATAAATAGAAATTTCTTCATTCTTCTCTCCTTTTTTAAGTGAACCCTTCATCAACACTTAACTTATTTGTTAAGTATCAAGTTGTCAAGGGTTACGTGAGAATTCTTGGAAAGGTTCAGCCTGCTCCGATTCTATTTCCTGCCCGAAAGGCGATAATGACCTGATTGTTTACATACACAGGATGGAGTATCTGGAAAAAAATGGGAGAGCTCATCACTTTCGATAGCAATGGAACCCCATGCGATGGATATCTGGCCATTCCTGATACTGGTAGCGGGCCGGGGGTTATTGTGATTCAAGAGTGGTGGGGATTGGTAGAGCATATAAAAGATGTAGCAGATCGCTTTGCGGCAGCTGGCTTCATTGCCCTTGCTCCTGATCTATACCACGGTGCCATTGCCAAAGAGCCAGATCACGCGATGAAACTGCTTATGGGGCTTGCCATGGATAAAGCCGCACTCGATATTGATGGTGCGGCGCAATATTTACTTCGCAGACCTGAAGTGACGAGTAAGAATGTGGGAGTAATCGGTTTTTGTATGGGCGGATCACTAGCACTCTGGAGTGCAACGCTTGCGCCGGCAATTACCGCAGCCATAGCTTTCTACCCTGGAATGCCCTGGGCCAGAATGAAACCCGTCTGGGAAAACTACGCCGGGAAAAGCGCCATGATTCATTGTAGTGAGAGTGATGGAACTTCATTAGCCCCAGGAATCCAAGAGGCGGTTCAAGCAATTGAAGCAGGAAATGGAAGCGTAGAGATCTTTGATTATCTCGGTACGCGCCACGCTTTTTTCAATAGTGATCGACGCGAAGTCTACGATTTGAAATCTGCAGACATTGCTTGGCAACGAAGCATTGCTTTTCTTAAAGATAAAATCTCTTCATAGGATATTAGTCAAACATAATCTTAAGTGAGGCTCCCCTGCGAGTCGCTAGCTAATTATCCCTGAGCAAGTTCTTAGCATTCAGGGATTACCTCATAAAATTTCAGAATACCCAACCATAATTACTGTTCCGACGGATATTCAAATCAGAGAGATTTGGCTGGTATGATTTCTAAGTCTGATTTAACCCTCGTTTGAACGGAGAAGTATGAAACTCAAAAAGTCGATCGTGGCCATAGCTATGGCGAGTCTTTTAACGCTTTCAGTTGTCCCAGGAGCGCAAGCAGCTGGAATCACAACAATTGTTCCAGGCACGCTGACAAATTGTGTAGATATTGAATATCCTCCGATGGAGTATTTTTCTAACGGTACATCAGGAGATGCAATTGGTTTTGATGTTGAAGGCGCTGCCGCACTCGCAAAAGAACTAGGGCTTAAAATTAATCAACTCAATACCTCATTCGATGGCCTCATGCCAAGTCTAGCTGCTGGCAAGTGCGATATTTTGTGGTCTGGTCTGTATTTAAGCAATAAGCGCTTGGCCGTGGCCGACGGAGTTGTTTACATGAATACAGGCGCAGGTTTGATTGTACCAACTGGGAATCCAAAAAAGATTTCGAACGCAATGTCGCTATGCGGTCTAACTGTTTCAGTACAGGGAGAAGGCTCTAACTGGCAGATCCTGCAAGATCAAGGCAAGATATGTAAAGCTGTTGGAAAGGGAGCGCTTACTGTTCAGTCCTATCCCAAGACAGCCCAGACAGTGGCAGCCGTACTTTCAGGTAAAGCAGATGCTTTGATTGAAACAGATGTTGCTGTTCCAGAAATTACGGGCGCATCTGAGGGAAAGCTTGTTGAGCAGAAAAAGATATTCAAGGCAACGACTCAGTTTGCGATTTACTTAAAGAAGGGTTCAAGCAACCTTTTAGTAATAAAAGCTGCAGTTCGCAAACTAATACATGATGGCACACTCGCCGCCATCGCTATTAAGTACGGATTAGACCCTAAGAAAGTGACATCCGTTAAAAAAGCAGCAATCTAAAACCAAGTTGGAAAATAAGAGGACAAGTGAGTTTTGATGCCACTTGTCCTCTTATTCTTAAGTACCAGTTAAAGAAAGAACCTAGAGGGAATTGCAATTGAAATTTGAAATGGATATCTTCCTTAATGCTATTTTTTCGGTAGCATATCTAAAAGGGGCTGGTATATCTGTTGCACTGGCGACTCTCTGCCAAGTATTGGCAGTCATTTTAGGTTTCTTTCTCACTTTAATGCGTGTGAGTAAGAATAAAATTTTGAGCGCAATTTCTGGCATTTATATTTGGTTCTTCCGGGCGATACCCGCACTCCTACTCTTGATGATCTTTTGGTTTTCTATACCCGAAATATTTCCGCTCTTTCGCCAGCATTGGTACAGCCCTTTCATCGCTGCCATGCTTGGTTTTGCAGTATTAGAGGCAGCCTATATGGCTGAGATCCTGCGTGCGGCCCTCATTAGCGTTGATGAAGGACAGCCACTTGCAGCGCGCGCCCTTGGCATGACTCCTTCACAAGTGATGCGGAAAGTAACACTTCCACAACTCATTCGAATTGCAATTCCACCAACGGCAAATGAATACATCGGAATGATCAAGTACACGAGCCTTGCAACAGTAATTTCACTTCAAGAATTGCTCACGACGGCAGGAAATGGAGTTAATAAAACATTTCGGTATTCAGAATATTACGCCGCAGCGGGCGTCTATTATTTATTGATGGTATCAATCCTCATGTTTGTGCAATCCCGAATTGAGCGAAAGTTTGCATGGATCTCAATCACAAGTAAAGAATCACAAAAAGCGAAGCGATGAATCTAGTTGAGGTACACAAACTCCATAAGCACTATGGTTCAAACCATATTCTTAAAGGTGTCAATCTTGATGTAAAAATGGGTGATGTTAAAGCAATTCTCGGTCCATCTGGATCTGGAAAATCCACACTTCTGCGATTAATCGCACTACTTGAGCCTATAGATCAGGGAAGTATAAGGGTTGACGGCATAGTATTGGCTAGAAATGAAGATGGCCACCGAAAGCGCCATCATGAAAAAGATCTTGCGATATTGCGCCGAGGAATCGGTATGGTTTTCCAAAAATTTAATCTCTTTCCTCATCTTAATGCAATAGATAATGTCGCCTTAGCCCTCACTACGGTTAAAAAAATTGACCACAGAAATGCTCTTGATAGATCTGCCGAGATGTTAAAGAGAGTTGGTTTATCCGATCGAATGAGTTTCTTTCCATCTGAACTCTCGGGTGGTCAACAACAACGAGTAGCAATTGCGAGAGCGCTCGTATTAGAACCTAAGTTAATGCTCTTTGATGAACCGACGTCCGCACTTGACCCAGAGTTGGTTCGAGAAGTTCTCAATGTTATCGAGCAGCTCGCTGCTGATGGTATGACGATGCTTATTGTGACCCATGAAGTTGGTTTTGCTCGAAAAATTGCTAATGAAGTTGTTATGTTTGATGAGGGTGAGATCGTAGAGACTGGCACTCCTGAAGAGATTTTTACAAATGCCCAGCATCCGAGAACGCGAAAATTCCTTGAGCACGTCTTATGATGCTTAAAGCTGTTTATACTGATACCGATGACTTGGATCCAACTGCAGGGATCGAGCGATTAACCGCTGCGGGTTTCGAAGTTCTATATCTGCAAACGCATGATGCCGAAGAGATTGTGGCTGCGGCTGCCGATGCCGATGCACTCCTTCTTGGTTATGCTCCAATTACTTCGGGGATGCTTGCCAAGATGGAGAAGCTTCAAATTATCTCATTGCTAAGCACAGGGTATGACAATATAGATATCAGCGCTGCCACTGCCCTTGAAATCTGTGTGTCTAATATTGGAGCCACTTCAGCAGAAGAAGTTGCTATTCATGCGTTAGCTTTAACTCTTTCAATTACTAGGGGAATTGAGACGTATCGCGAAGTATCTGCAAGGCGCGAGTGGTTTAAAACCCCCTATCCTTTTATTCCACCGCGACTATCGACTAAGAAAATAGGTGTTGTAGGCTTTGGAAATATTGGAAGTCAGTTTGCAAAGATTGCCCAACCACTTTTTGAATCCGTTTCTTTCTATGATCCAATGATTATGCTTGGCGTGGTTATTAATGGCATAGAGTCGAAGAGTTTGGATAACCTTCTTGAGGACTCTGATGTGATTTCTCTTCACCTTCCGTTACTGCCAGAAACCCACCATTTATTTAACGAAAAAACCTTTGCAAAGATGAAAAAGAGTTCTGTCATTATCAATGTTTCGCGAGGCGGTCTAATTGATCCCGCTGCACTGGTCAGAGCCCTCGACTCTGGCCAATTGTCAGCTGCGGGACTTGATGTTCTCGAATCCGAGCCTCCAGCAATCGATGATCCATTGCTTACGCATTCTCGCGTGTTAATAACACCACACGTTGCTTTTCTTTCCGAGTATTCAATGAGCGCTTATATTGAAGTACAAGCCGAGAATATCTTGCAATGGTTTAGTGGCAAAGAAGTCAAAAACTGTGTCAATGGGATAAAGGTGAAAAAGTGAGTTTTGGTAGCGAAGCAATTAGATTATTAGCACAATACGATGTAGATACCATCTTTGGAATTCCTGGCGTCCATACAATCGAATATTACAGAGGCATTACAGAGACAGGTATGAAGACAGTTGTACCTCGACACGAGCAAGGAGCTGGATTTATGGCAGATGGATACACCCGTATTAGCGGTAAACCAGGTGTTTGTGTTCTCGTTTCTGGTCCTGGAGTACTCAATGCAGCTACTCCTATCGCTCAAGCTTGGCACGATTCAATTCCAATGCTTATTATCGCCGCAAGCACTGATTCTGAACTCCGTGGCCGCAATCGTGGCCCATTGCATGATGTTCCCGATCAGGCTGGTTTTTTTGAACAGTTAACGTACACAAGTAAGACCGTTACTTCACCGACTGAATTCGCAGAAGTAATAGCTCAAACTTTCCACTCATGGGCGACATCACGACCACGTCCAGTTCATATTTCTATACCCACGGATATTTTAGAAATGCAGTGCGACCCAATCAAAAAGGTTGAAATCCCTGTGACCATCCCAAGCGCGTCAGCCGAGCAAATCTCTCAAGTGATTGAAGCATTACAAGAAGCTAAAAGACCGATAATCATCGTTGGGGGAGGTGCCTTGCGAGCATCCTCTGAAATTCTGGCAATTGCCGAAGCTACAAGTGCTCCCGTTTTAACCACAGGTAATGCGCGTGGAATAATACCGCATGATCATCGCCTTAACGTCGGTACTTTATTGCCCTTCGGTGCGACCCGAGATCTCATCGAATCATCTGACCTAGTAATCGCCATCGGAACAGAGTTTAGCGATGTCGATATTATTTACACAGGAAAGAGATTGCCACAACCAAAGAAGCTAGTCCGAGTGGATATTGACTTAACTCAGCTCAACGCCGGATTTAACGCATGGCTCGGAATAATGAGTGATGCTAAGAGTTTTGCAGTGGCACTTGCTTATGCAATTCAGCGCGCATCTCTCGTTTCGCATTTTGCTTCGGCATCAGAGGAAGTAAGCAGGGTTAAGGAGCAAGTTACGTGGACCGATCAGTCAAGAAGCCACTTTCCATGGGTAGATGCAATTAACTCTGCTATCCCAGAAGACGCAATCGTTTCGATTGACTCAACTCAACTTGCCTACACAGCCCATCATTACATGCCTTGGTCCAACCCTGGTTCTTGGTTAGCTCCGTATGGACTAGGGACACTTGGGCCAGCACTGCCGATGGCACTCGGTGCAAAAATCGCAGCACCACACAGGCCTGTCTTAGTAATCGCTGGTGACGGTGGATTCTTATTTACGGTACAAGAACTTGCAACCGCACGAGATATTGGCGGAAATATCGTAATAATTATTTGGGACAACGCTGGGTATGGCGAAATCCGCGATTCATTTGATCGCGCAAAGGCATTACGCGAAGGTGTTGATGTTCAAACTTTCGATTTAGTGACGATTGCTCGCGGCTTTGGACTCACTGCTGAGCGTATAACTACCCCAGATCAATTAGCTTCGGAGTTGAAGAAGGGTTTTACATCTTTAACTCCAACCTTCTTGGTTGTAACCGAACCTGGATCGCCGGCAGATAAATGACATCTACAAAGATATTTACAAATTTGATTGTTACAGATCCATCATCCTCGGCCGACGGATCAACCGCAATACTTGTTGAAAGTGGAGAAATCCGCGCTATGGGAACTCTAGAAGAGTTTAAACAACAACTTCAAAACCAAGTTGTGGAAACGATAGACCTCGGTGGAAAGTTTGTACTTCCGGGCTTTGTAGATCCACACGCGCACCCGCTCATGTATGGCCAGATGATGGATTGGATCAATGTTGGTCCGCAAGAGGCAAATGGCATTCCACAAATAATCGAGATTCTCAAACGTGCTGACATCGAACTACCACTTGGTGCTCCCTTACGAGCTTTTGGGTACGAACACAGAAACTTAAGTGAAGGCCGCCACCCAACGCGTTGGGATCTGGATCAAATTGGAAGCGTCCGTGAAATATATGTAATGAACGCAAGCGGTCATGGTGGAGTCGTTAATTCACTTGTTCTTGAAAGTAATCAGATAAGTGAAAATTCTGTTAACCCAGCTGGCGGAAGATTTGAACGTGACAAACAGGGAGTTCCTACCGGAGTTATTTGGGATGCGGCCTGCGACATACTAACGGGAGCTGATGGTGTAAAACTTTCAAACCATGCTCCAAATTTCCATTTACCCGATTCGCTTGAGGTCTTAACGAAACAATTACTTCAAGCGGAAACAGATTTTGTTAGCCACGGTACAACATCGATCGGCGATGCTCAGGTGAGCAAGCGCGAGTTTGATGTTTATCGTAATGCTTATCTACAGAAGAGAACTAAATGTCGTTATTCTTTTTATCTCACCTCTGCACTTCTTGATGAGGCTATTTCCTTAAAAGAAGATTCGTTTATCGATGATGTCTTCATGACGTTTAACGGAATTAAGCTTTACGTAGATGGCACGCTAGGTGGCTGGACAGCATATTTTCCAGAAGGTTATGAAGTAGATAAAAGCAGGACTGGGCAACTTTATCACTCTCAAGAGGATTATCAGCGATTGTTTTTAGAGGCAGGTAAAAAGGGATTTCATATCGCAACGCATGCCCAATCCCCAACTGCCTTAGGAATGGTCATTGATGCAACGCGAGCCTTGAGGTCACTAGATTACAAAGCCTTCGATGGTGGTGAGATCATTGTCAGAATTGAACACTGCGGACTTCCATTGACATCACAAAGTAAAGAGTTTGCCGAACTTGGAATCATCTCTGTGAGTCAACCTCTCCATCACCATAACTGGGGCGATGGTGTTGTTACAGCTGTGGGCGCAACTCTTGGCGGTCGCTTCAACCCTTTAGGCGAATTCGTGCGAGAGGGAGTTTCCTTCGCGCTCTCATCGGATGCCCCTGTCGCAAAACCTCGACCTTTTGAAGCCATAGCTGCAACTATTGATCGTCGCACTGTCCATGGAAATCATATGGGTGATGAAAACCTTGCTATCGATGTGCGGACGGCATTTATCGCTCACACTATGGGCGGAGCGCGTGCACTTGGGAAGCAGGATCTCATTGGCTCTCTTGATGTTGGCAAAAAGGCAGATTTTGTCGTCGTCTCTCAGAATCCACTTACTCTGGATGCTAAAAAACTTCGCGCTTTGAAAGTTGAAGCGACCTGGATAAATGGAGAAAAAGTTTTTTAGTTTTTATGTTGCAAGGCCAGCAGAGTGATTAACTCATAAGCCATATGCGCTGCCGCAATGCTTGTGATCTCAGCATGGTCATATGCCGGAGAAACTTCGACGATGTCACCACCGACAATGTTGATTGAACCGAGTCCACGCAATATCGCTAACATTTCGCGAGATGAGAGTCCACCTGCTTCAGGGGTTCCAGTCCCCGGTGTAAAGGCTGGGTCCATGACATCAACATCAATGGAAACGTAAACAGGTGAATTTCCGACGCGCGCCTTGATTCTCTCAAGGACTCCTGCAGTTCCAATTTCAGGTACTGAGGCCGCCGTAATTGCAGTAAAACCGAGAGCAACATCATCAAGTAAATCTTGACGATCATAAAGTGGACCGCGAAGGCCGATATGCACTGAAGACTCTTTGATAAGTAAACCCTCTTCAGTTGCGCGACGAAAAGGTGTTCCGTGGGTGCAGGGTTCACCGAAGTATGTGTCCCATGTATCTAAATGTGCATCAAAGTGAATCAGAGCTACAGGGCCGTGTATTTTATTGACCGCCCTCAAGATTGGAAGTGAAATCGTGTGATCGCCACCAAGAGTCACAACGGATTTACCATGCTTGTATAAATGAGAAATTCCTTCTTCAATAGATTTCACCGCAGCGGTGATATTGAAAGGATTGACGCCAATATCGCCAGCGTCGACGACTTGTACCAAAGAAAAAGGAGCTGCTTCTTGAGAAAAGTTATAAGGTCGTAGCAAGCGCGATCCTTCGCGGATTGCACTGGGTCCAAACCGAGCGCCTGGGCGGTATGAAGTACCTGCGTCAAAGGGAACGCCAACAACTGCGATGTCATAAGAGCCAACTTCGTCCAAACGAGGAAGGCGAGCAAAAGTTGCCGGTCCGGCAAAACGAGGCAACTTAAAAGAATCTATTGGTCCAATTTTTCCATCATCGGAAATCGTATATTGACCCAATGTATTTTTGCTATCCATGTAGTCAGGGTATACCAACATTGAGACAGCGCTGCTGGAACGAGAACACTGAAGGGCTTCCTGAACATTTTCGCGATCCAGCAAGTGAAGTAATAATTTTCCAGCGGGGTTTATCTGGAACCGTTGAATCTAAGCGGTGTACTCCAAGCGGGTCATCATTCCTGCTTCAGCGTGGTAGGCGTTATGGCAGTGAATCATCCATTTACCAGGGTTTGTCGCTTCAAAATCAACATATATTCCACCCATAGGTGGAATTAAAATAGTGTCTTTTCGAACACCATTGCCTCCGGCGCTGCCTAATTGAAAAGTATGGCCATGCAAGTGGATTGGGTGAGACATCATTGAGCGATTACTGATTCGTAAGGTTGCAATCTCATCAAGGCCGACCATTAAAGCTCTCGTTTGACTATACGTGCGGCCATTTATACTCCATTTATATGGATGCATACTTCCTCGCAAAATCAAATCCTGAGTTCGATCGGATTTTCTTGCAGGAAGCTTCACGTGATCCTTGGCTTGCAAAAGATCGGCCGTCACTGGTTGCGTGTCGAGTTCGTCTGGCCTAAATAAGGCTGCTGGTGCAAAGCCACTTGCAGATCGTATGAGTGCTCTGGCTATTGCAGATTTGCCTACTGCATCGGCGACGAAAGCAAATACGCCAGCCTTCATTGTGACTACTACGTCATAGCGCTCTCCCATCCCTATTGTGAGAGATTTGGTTGTGTAGCTTTTTACAGGAAAGCCATCGGTATGGGTTATCCGCATGGTGTGTTGAGAAAGGGCTACATTAAAAATGGTATCGGCGGCAGCGTTAATGATGCGAATTCGAATACGTTTCCCAGGCTTTGATGTGAACACCTCTGGATCGCTTAAGGGCCGCCCATTAATTAGGTACATGGGATATGTGACATCACCTGCATCCAGGCCTCCCATACCTCCCATACCTTGCATACCTCCCATACCTCCCATAGCCGAGCCGTCAATAAGACTGGCGAGAATTTCATCAGGATTATTTCCGATGCCATCACTCCAATCATCAAGAATTACAATCCACTCTTGATCGTGTGTGACCACTTCATTCGGGTCATCCACGATGAGGGGCGCATAAAGACCTCTATCTAATTGGGTTCCGCTATGCGGATGGAACCAATATGTTCCTGAATCGGGAAGTGTAAAATCAAAGTTGAAACTCGCGTTACTGGCAACTTCTGGTGACGTTAAACTCGGAACACCATCCATATCATTTCGAATCGCCAGCCCATGCCAATGTACGCTAGTTGGATCAGGAAGTTGATTGCTAAAATTTACTTTAAGTCGATCGCCGATATCAGCTCTGATGATTTTTCCAGGAAAAGAATCACCGTATGTCCAAGTTTTAGCAATAACCCCGCCGAGATCAATCTCAGTGAGTTTTGCCGTTAAGTCATATGTTCTCACTTTTCCGCTTTTCACGCGCGCTGCTTCTCGCGCAAAAACTGCTGGGGTGCCTAAATATCCTCGCTCCTGGCTGACTCCACATCCAGCCAATGCGCCAACGATGCCGGCTCCAACGATGCCTGAAAGGAAAACTCTCCTGTTGATGTGATTCATAGATGGAGGTTGTCACAAACCCATAGAGAAAGGGCAGATTTTCTATGAAGGTTAAATAAAGAAAGACTCTTTACTAAATCTTTACTATTTAATGGGGTAATTTTGAGGATTCCAACCGTACTCTTCATGTGTAAACGACAATGAGTTAGGAGATAAAGGAAATGATGAATTGGTTTGATAACAATGGGATGAGCGGCAGCTCAATGGTATTCATGTCTATTTTTTGGATAGTAATTATCGGGCTAGGAATATGGCTTGTCACTTGGCTTACTCGTGGAGAAAAATTAGGTGTTCGACAAGAGACTCCTCGCCAAATCTTAGATCTACGATTAGCTTCAGGTGAAATAGATGCCAATGACTATGCAAAGTCCCGTCGATTAATAGATGGCCACTCGATAGAATCAGATAAAGTCCAGTAACCTTAACTCAGCCTTCGATTGGGTTAAGGATGGATTGCTGTGAATAATGCCCTTCGGGTACTGGTCGTAGAAGATGAAATTGAACTTGCCGCTGTCATAATAAGTTACTTTGAGCGTGAGGGCTATATCGTTGACAGTGCCGTTGATGGCCCGAGCGCAGTAGAAAAAGCGAGCGCTGGCAAACCCGATCTCGTCATTTTAGATGTGATGTTGCCCGGCTTTGATGGAATTGAAGTCTGTAGGCAGATTCGGAGTTTTTCAGATGCATATATTTTAATGTTGACTGCCCGTGAAGAAGAGATTGATAAAATTGTGGGCTTTGCCGTTGGAGCCGATGACTATGTTGTAAAACCCTTTTCGCCCCGCGAGCTCATTGCCAGATCAAAGGCGATACTAAGGCGACATCGAAGCCCAAGCCTTGATGCCTCGACAGAAGATCGTACTGATGTCATTGGCTTTGGAGAGATTTTATTAAACTCTAACTCTCGCACAGTATTTCTAGGAGACAGATTAGTTGAGTTAACCAAGACAGAGTTTGATCTCCTTAAAATCATGATGGAACACCCGAAGAACGTTTTTTCACGTCGAACACTTCTTGAATCAGTCTGGGGAGGAGAATGGTTCGGCGAAATACACGTTGTAGATGTTCATGTTGGCCACTTACGCAAGAAACTCTCCGATGCAGGAGGTACAGATGGTCTAATCAGAACCATCCGTGGAATCGGATATGGGATGGATCTTGGATGAGAGTGTTTCAAAAGAAGAGCTTGATGATTCAAATGTTAGCTGGACAATCACTCCTTATACTAATCAATGGCGCAATTCTCGTAGTAACTGCATATGTCATATCACCAACTATATTTGATCGACATTTACATGATGCAGGAGTGTCATCATTAGGCGCACGGAAACATGTAATTAAGGCGTATATCTCATCTTTCAATGTCTCACTTTTTATTGCAGCAATTTTTTCAATCTTTATTTCTGGGAGCTTAGCGTGGTATTTCATGCTCAGAATTGTTAAACCGATCAATAGAGTTACAGGTTTTGCTGAAATCCTAGCCTCTGGAGATTTGGATGCTAAACCTCCCTTCAGAAATTCGATTCCCGAACTTGATCGTTTAACCGAGGCGCTAGAGGGCATGTCTATAGATTTGGCCAAGAGTCGAAGGGAGCAGTCGCGCATCTTGAGCGATTTGGCCCACGAATTACGAACACCCATCGCCACAGTTCTAGCCATTGTTGATGGAATCGAAGATAACGTTGTAACACCTAGCGGACATACATGGCAAACTGTTCGCGATCAATTAGAGAGAGTAAATCGACTCTCACGCGATGTTCGAGAAGTTTCTCAAAATTCTGAGAAGGTTTTAAACAAGATAACAACGCAAGTAAGCCCAGATGTAATCGCTTCCTCCGCTTTTGCAGCGTGGGCACCGAGAATGGAACACAAAGGCATCACCTTTACATTGGATATTGAGCTGTCATTGCCGCTCTTACATGCCGATTCGCAAAGGATTGGTCAAGTTTTATCAAACCTGCTTGAGAACTCTTTACGTTTTACAGCCACTGGAGGAAGTATTCACTTAAGTGCTCAAAGATTCACAGATGCGATTGCCTTCATCGTTGAAGATTCGGGACAGGGGATTCAAGCACATCAATTGCCACATATTTTTGATCGTCTGTATCGAGGTGATGTCGCTCGACACTCTGGTGATTCGGGTTCTGGCTTGGGATTAACCATCGCGCGCAGTATTGCCGAAAACCATGGAGGTACCCTCACGGCAGCCAGTGATGGCCGAAATTTGGGTTCGACATTCACACTTACCGTGCCGATCGCGCAGGTATAAGTTTTTTATTTAGAGCTTTTCCAACCCCGAAGTCGAACTGAGAATCCCTCTTTTTGAAGCTCTATAACTGCCTGTGCTTTTTCGTGAGGCAGAACTTGTGCTCGGATATCCGTTTCGGTGATTCCAATCTGCCTACCAATGGCAATCGCATTCGCTTGATTATCACCTGTTATCATCAAAGTTCGAAGACCCAGGTTTCGTAATCCCGCAATTGAAGCGGCGCTTGTTGGTCGAAGAGTAACTGCCACACCGATTACTCCCGTCGCTAGGCCATTTTTATCTATCAATATGGCGGTCTTTCCGGCCTTGGAGAGTTTTTCAGAGATTTGCGAAAGATCTTTTGTCTCACTGAGTTAGAAGTCATTAATAGCACGTTGCCAATGAGGAGTTCATCCGAACCAATCTTTGTTCGCACTGCTTGCCCAGTGATGGATTCAAAATCTGTGACAAGTAAAAGCGAGAGTCCACGTTCATTCGCTCCATGGATAATGGCCGAAGCTAATGGATGTTCACTTTGAACTTCGGCACTTGCGGCAAGGGACAAAATCTCATCCTCGAGGAAACCATCTAAAACAATGAGATCTGTAAGTATTGGTTTTCCGAGTGTGATGGTGCCGGTTTTGTCCAGAATAATTGCGGTAATTTTCTCAGAAGTCTCAAGCGCCTTGGCTGATCTGATTAGAATTCCTGAAGTAGCTCCTTTTCGGGTTCCAATCATTACTGATAAAGGAGTTGCTAAACCCAAAGCACACGGACAGGCAATTATTAATACCGTCACAGCTGCAACAAGTGCATATGTGAATGTCGGCGCCGGTCCAAGCAGATTCCATTGAAAGTTGCGCCGATTACACTATCACCTGCGGTTTTTTCGATTGGGATTGATTCCCCAGTCACCATGGATTCATCAACTGAAGAATGTCCAGATTCGTTTTTTCCATCTACTGGAATTTTCTCTCCTGGCCGTACGAGAATTTCATCTCCCACAAC